>CAJQPP010000079.1 GCA_905480235.1 uncultured Pirellulaceae bacterium | reverse complement strand
CGCATGTATTCTGAGAACGCAAACGTGTTGTCAATGTTTGATAAACGTGAACTGACCGATTAAGGCCCAAACCGTCACAAACGCCAATAAAAGCATTGAGTGCATAGAGTCGCAAGACATGGCACAAAACCTCGGGGGGGGTGAGGGAACATTTACCTCCATGAAGGTGCAGTCCGTCCGTGCGAGAATCTTATCGTCCAGTGCTTGAATAGAAAAACACAATTTTTGTGGGCGTTGGCAAAGCTTTCCCGGTCGTCACAACGAGCGGAATTGATAGCTACAGTGTCACTTGACTGACCCTCAAAGACCCATGCGAAAAACACTGGGCGGCAATTCCAAAATCTCTTGCAACTCGTCAAACGCCGTGTCAACTTCGTCGACCAAATCAGGATCGAACAAGTCGTCAGGGGATAACTCATCGCGATAGTTACGGTTTACCCAATCCCGTAAACGCGCATAAAGCGAATCGTTGAACAGTACACTCTGGTGGACACTGGCAAGTTCCTGTTCTGTCATCACGACCCGCAACCGCAAACAGGCCGGACCGCCACCGTTATCCATACTCTGTCTCAGATCGAGGAACTCCACCGCGTTCACCGGGTTATTCGCTTCGAGAATGCGTTGCGTGCCGCGAAAGGCGTTGACTACATGCTTGACCTCCAACGGGCAGACTAGCGTCATCTCGCCTGACGCTCGCGTTATCAGCTGACTGTTAAATAAATAACTACTCACAGCTTCGCCTAGCGGCAAATCCTGCTCAGAAAAACCCATGGTGTACAACTCCCAACCCTGCGCATCCCGGATCGATTGACACAAATCAGTAACCGCCAAATCTCCACCCAGGAAAGCCGTTTCGTGATACATCAGAAAGTTCCCATTCCCCACTGACACCACGTCGTTGTGAAATACTCCGGCATCAATGGCCGCCGGATTTTGTTGAATAAACACCGTGTGCTGCGGATTGAGCTGATGCACTCTGGCGATGGCGTGACTGGCCTCCAAGGTCTGTCTGGCCGGAAAGCGAGTCGGCGATACGCAGGATTTATCCAGCTCGCTCCTGCCAAATACAAACATTTCGAATCCAGGTGAACCATAGCCGCTGCAGAGCCTCGTATGATTGGCTGCCCCCTCATCGGACATCGCCGAACTGCAGGGCAGGGGGTCGTGGACTGCAAACATCTTTGGGTCTTTAAAAATTGCCCGCAAAACAGCCAGCGTATCTGCGGTTTCAATGCTGCGGTGTAAGCCGCTGGCCAAGTTGGCGGGTGTCAAATGTAAACGGCCATCCGCACAATCGACGGACGGGGAGACCGTCGCAGCATTAGCGGTCCACATGTTGGAAGCGCTGTAACTGGCCGCCAACAATCTAGGGTTAGCCTCTTGCGCCCTTTGAATGATCTGAGCAACCGATCCGCGAAATCCAAGCTGCTTCAAAAAATCTATGTGAGGCCGACGCAAAGGGGGCAGAACTCCCTGCGGTGCGCCCAGCTCGTGAACGAACTTCATTTTCTCCAACCCCTGCAAGGCAGCTTGCCGCGGATTGGATACCCTTTTTTCATGCAGGGTCGAAGCAAGATTTCCAAATGACAGGCCCGCGTAATTATGCGTGGGCCCAACGATGCCATCAAAATTGACTTCTCGTACCGACATGAACCTATCACCACCTTAAAACGAATGATTGAGTAACGGGTCACAAGCAATGCCATCCCGATCTACCGTCGGCACGTTATAACATCCCATCCGGTGGTTTGCAGCGAAGGGGTCTCGAATGACCCAACGTTTGCAAACAATGTCGTTCGAAAGATGAGCCTTGGAGTTAACCACGGCTTAGGTCGAGTGGTTGAAATGCACCCGTTTCCTTAAAGTTCTTCCATCACCCGGATGCCGAAACCTTGTGAAACTTGCAGCTCAAAATAACGCGTCACGACGGCCGTTAGAGCTTGCGTTTTGGCGAATAAAAGCAATAGCCGTTAACCCCGTAAGCGGCGTGAAAAAAAGGCGTTCTGGAGCACAGCATGGCTGAGGCCATTTGCTACAAATAGCATTCGAAGCTATCGACCTTGACGCATATCTGGTCGCAAATGCGGCTTCCGCCCGGGGATTTTCGAGCGAGAATTCTAGGGATCCTGATTAACCCATGCGGCCGCTGGTGGCAATAGACTGGAGATGGCTTCATCAGAAACTTCGTAGATCCAGTCCGCATGCAGTTGATTAAAAGCACGCGTCTCTTTCTTGGCGAAATCAAGCACCTGCTGCCTCTGCTGGAGGGCTTGTTGATATTGCTCGGCACTCAGTTCATCCTGTTGCTCTCCATCAGCTTCGCCCTCTTTGGCGACTGATGCGTCACTACTTTCCTTTGGCATGGGAACCAAATCGCCATTGAATTGGGCGTTAAGCATAATCGCACGATTAATGCTTCCACCACCGGCGCCCCCCATACCTGCGATATTGCCAACGTGAATCTCCACTTGCATACCAAAACGCAATGCGATCGTAACAGTACCTGCTGCGGCATCAAACTGATGCTGTCCATCCTGGAAGCCTGCATGAAAGAAACCGCGTTTCACAAGGGAATCAAAGTGGGAAGCAGGCTGGGATTCGTCCGGGTTCGCTAAATCCAACGCGACCGTCTCCTGTTTGCGTTCGACATCCATGATTTCGAATTTCATGACTTGCTGGACGAGGCGAGCCAAAGTCCCTTGATTAACCAACTGCTTAACCACTGCGGGATCATCCGCGAGCTTTTTCGAATCATCGGGTTGCCACAGACTGTAGACCCATTGATTCTTTGCGTTCATTTCGATGAGTGCTCGATAATTATATTTCTTATCACTTCCCTGATCGCGGTAGTATAAATCGACATCAATGTGCTTAACCAAATTGGGCAAAGGCGTATCGGACCCTCCCACCTTAATCAACTCACCATCGACCCAATCTGAGAACTTCGTCGTCAGAGCGGCAGGATCAAATTCCACGACATAAATCTGCGGCTGGCCTGCCAATCGCACGTACCGCTGGTCTGGCTCACCTTCCGGCGAGGTACCTACAATCAATTTGGCCAAGCGTTTCTCGTTTCGCCCTTCAAAGGTCAGAACGGTGCCAACCCCCAAGCCGGAATTCCCCATTTCGGACATATCCAGCACGCCGTATTCCTCGTGATCATTTTTATTGCTGGAAACAACCTCGAGGACTTGTTTGTCTCGAATCGAGCTGACGGCTTCAGAGACTCGCGAATTGTTACTGGCCGTGTAATTTTCATGCTCACGAATAACCCAACTGCCGCGATCCAACGCAACTTCAAATTGCGACGGACTGTTTGTATCGCTATCGAATGACTCGATGCGCACCTTTTGCACATCTCGCGGCTCAAAGGCTTGTTCATCGGTTAACAACTTCTCTCGGACCAGCACGTCCTGAACCTCGAGGCGGGGGTAGTAAGCAAGAGCCGCCAGCACGGATGCCGTTGCGATAAGAGCCATCAACAAGGTGGTCAAATTTGATTTCACGAAAATTACCTTTAACCAATATCAGTTTTGTATTCGGTGTTGGTTTAGCCAACGATTATTTAAGTCGACGTGCTTTGGAAATACCTTCGCGCTCGCGTAATCGACGGCGTGTGAACACGAACAAACCCAACAGCAGAGGAGGGATGGGTGGGATCAGGACCGCAGCTAATTTGTACTTTCGTTGAATCTCCTGGATCTTCAATTCCGATTCGAGTCGTTTGGAACGAATGATCTCATTTCGCTCATTTTGCATCTCCTGCTCCAAACGAACGAGCCGGTTATTCTCAACCTCCACAACCTGTTGTAGATATGCCTGCTTGGCTTGCAAGGCCTTTTCATCGACCTCCACGCCCTCCTGCTTCTGCTGCATCATGGCACTCACGTCCCTTTTGAGGTCGTTTACTTGATCGACCGACGCTTGTCTTTCGGTCGACATTCGCTGGGAATAGACCTTTTCATATTCCTGAAGTTCCTTGTCTGTTTCATCAGTCGCATCGCGAATGGTGTCTTCCACAACTCGCAATGTCAGATAACGTTGCTGACGGTCGCGAATGGGAATGTAACTGGCCTGTGAGGTCATCGAATCGACCAAATTCAGCACGAAGGGAATATTTTGGAAGCGGTATTCCACGCCGCCTTGCCGCGGCGAGTTTTTCAGTCGAATCATTTCATCGGACAGGAAATCTACGTCGGTGACGTAATAACAATTGATATCACCGGGAACAACTTGCTCAGGCTCCTCTTTGGATGAAATCCAGGCAGCCAGAATAAAGTTATCACTGGGTTGCTCGTTCCCCCTGGCTTGCGTCAGCATCTGCATATTTCCACTCGTTGCTTTGAGTGCCGAGAAATACCGCATGAAGGGAATCTTGCCTGCGTTTTGGGCGACGACCAGTGGCATCACGAAGAGGCCTGAATTTTTTGCATCTGGCCGTATTTCAAAATAACCGGCATTGTCAAAGCGTAATTCTTCAATCCCAGCCGTGGCCGGGTGATTTGAGTTAATTTGTTGGGAAATGGCTGCCGGATTCTGATTATCAAGAATCAAAATCTCGGGCTCATCTAAAGAAGCATTTCGCTGGTAAGGATTGTATTTCTGCCAAGCCAAATTGGGGAAAAACCGGCCCTCGTTGGTCATGCCTGCAACCGAGATTCCCAGTGCTGCCCACAAATCGGTGATCTTACAGGTCTCGGTACTACCTCCCCGAGGGAAGTTGGCGTCACGTGGTTGGACCGTAAAGCCCACCCGTGCTGGTTGATCCTGTCCCGCACCAATCGATGCCTGACGGGGGAAAGGATCTTCGCAAATAATCGTCGGTTGCCCTGCGCGAATCGCAGCGATCAAGTTCTCGAGCTCCACGGGTGACATCTTCGAGGGTTGGATCACCAACAGGACCTCATAGCGAAACTGTTTACCCAGGACCTCTCCCGATGTGACGGCCTCCAAACTGACATCTTCTTCGACTTCGGAGAACACCTCGAAAGGCTCGGACATGGTCACACGTTCGACGTCGTATTGTTTTTTTAGTTCATCCACAATCCCCAAAGCCGGAACGGCGAAGCGACGTCCATTAAATTGGTAAAGTCCGCCGGCGGCCAGAACATCGGTTTCTACGATACCGATTCGCGCTCTGCGGTCCTGTGCCACGGTATTAATGGAACGCACCAACTCGTATTCCACCTGGGAACCGTAGGGAAAGAACTCAATAACTTCGCGATCGAGTCCACATGTGAATGCCGCACCGAGAATAACTTGTTCCTGACGCACCGCACCCCGCGATTCGGAAACATAGGGGACCGGACGAATCCCGAACCTTTTTTCCGCCAGAATCGCTTCCTGACTGAACGGCTCAACATTCGTATGCAAATTAACTCGCACACGGTTTCCACCCATCACATCAAATTCTCGTAACAAGTTGACCAAGTCGTATTTTGTTTGCACAAAGTCCGACGGGATACTGGAACCGACATAAGCATCGATAATGATCGGATCGCCCTGGCTTTGTTGATCCAGCTCGTTGAGTATCTGCCGGGTATTTTCAGTGAGCGTACTGACCTGATTCCGCGACACATCAAAGCGCAGCCGATTGGCCGGGCTATATTGAGCCACCAGCACGAGCCCCACCACCGTGATGATCAAGCAAACGGTCCGAAAGGCGAAGTGACCCATGCGAGATGTACCATGTTTGCCACCCTGCCAATGCCGCCGACCGATTAAGATCAAGCTGAGATAAATGCCCACGACGGTCATACCAAGAAAGTAGAAGATCGAGGGCAGACTAATTAATCCGCGACCGAATGGATCAAACCGCTGCAGCAGTGACCACTCAAAGAGGCGATTGACCATTTGGTTATCGGAAATGATGACATCGGCGTTGGAAAAGAATGCCAAAGGCGCGTTGAACACGACTCCAAAAATAAACCCAACGGTCAGGTTATTCGTCAGGAACGAGGCCACCATCCCAATCGACAACATGGCGATACCGACGAACCAATAGCCAAAGTAGGTAGAGAACAACAACCCGCTGTCGAGGTCACCGCCGGTCATGGAAATCAAGACGGCATAGTTAGACAATTGAGAGAACAACAACGACACCGTGAAGACGAGGACCGCCGCAAAGTATTTGCCAATTACGATGTCAAAGTCGTAAGCCGGCAAGGTCAGCAAGAGTTCATCGGTCCCCTGACGGCGTTCCTCCGACCAGATGCTCATTGTGATGGCCGGGATAAACACCAGCATGATATAAGGCAAGTAGCGGTTTAATTGTTCAAAGTTTGCCAGATTGGTTGTGAAAAACTCGTGGGGCCAAAAGGCCGCGAACGAAGTCAAAAGCACAAACAAGCACAAAAAGACGTATCCCGTCGGGTTACTGAAATAGCCGATGAAATTTCTTTTCATCACCGCAAAAGCTGCCTGACGCCAGATACCAAACGGCATCATCAATAGCAGTAGCGCCCCAAAAAACAGGATGTCGATACCGACCATAAAGTAGAATTCGATGAAGGGCAGGTTCATGGATCAGTTCGTATCGGAATAAAAGGGACAGATCGGAATCAAAAAAAAACGCCCGGGTTTTAATCCTGGCTTGCCGTATTGGATGCAGATTCCGTGGCGGTTTGCTCACCAACCTCGGAATCTCCCTCTACATTCTCCCCGCTCTCGCCGTGTCCGGTCATATCAGCGAAGACTTTGTTTAGCCCTTTCTTGTTGGGATCGATGTCGGCCAGCGACCCGTCATAAACAAGACGGCCTTCGTTAATTAAGATCACACGAGAAGCCATGGCTTCGACTTCTTGCAAAATATGAGTCGACAAGAGAATTGTTTTGGTCTCGCCAAGTTTTTTCATCGTCTCACGCACGCCTTGAATCTGGTTAGGATCCAAACCACTAGTGGGCTCGTCCATAATCAAGACTTCAGGTTCGTGAATCAGTGATTGTGCCATGCCGACACGCTGCCGAAATCCCTTACTGAGTTTGCTGATCGGTTTGTAAATCACACTGCTCAGACTGCACAACTCGACCGCCTCTGCGATGCGATCTTTTTTGATCTTCTTTCCCATGCCTCGCGCCTCGGCAAAAAAGTCCAACAGGCTGTAAGGCGTCATCTCGGGATACAAAGGGCCTTTTTCCGGTAGATAACCGAGGTGGTGGGAACCTGTCACGCGGTCCCGAGTCATGTCATACCCGGCAATACGAGCGAGTCCCTCGGACGGCGCAAGGTAACCGGTCAACATTTTCATTGTCGTGCTTTTCCCAGCGCCGTTGGGCCCCAGAAATGCCACCACTTCTCCACGATAGACCTTGAACGAGACGTCGCGACAGGCGGCAAAAATCCCATAAAACTTGGACAGCCCATCTGCTTCGATCATCGGTACGCCCGGATCCTGCGCTACCGCAGCACCGGGTTGGGAAGTGGATTCAGTAGTCATGATTAGTCGACGAAGCAGAGGTGAGAGAAAGGATTCCAAGGCGGCATCTTAACAGTCTGATTACTGTTGGCGACCTGCAACTCGAATTGCTGAGTCCCAATAATAATAAATGGACTGCGGATTACTCAAGGTGCGAACCTGAATCGGCCGCAATTACCTGTTGCAAGAACCGCGTTTTCTACGCCTCAGTATACCGTGATCTGTCGCGAAAACGCTTACCTAGCTTGAAAAAGCTTAGCGTTCGTTACGTGCCTTATTTCGCTTTCGTGAGAACTTACGGAATCGGTCAGCAAACTCAGGCGGCGGAGCATCTACTCTGCCGTCTTCGATATATCCTTGCTGATTATCCGCTTTCCCATCGAAACGACGCTTCGCCGAATCGCCGGCGCCTAGCCCCAAGCTTTGTAGAGCTCGTTCGTAGTCCGATCGCTTCTCTTGGTCGCCTGCTGCAGCCGATTGCTTAAGCTCTTTCCAGCGTTTGACAAAATCCCGAAGATCATCCTCCGTCCAATTCAAACGATCCAAAAGTTTCGGATCAGGCTCGATTTGCTGGTTCTCAAGGTACTCTAGCGACATATCCGTCGCTTTTTTCGTGTAATCCAGATTGGCCTTATCTTTTTGCGTTCGCTCACCCCCGGGAGGCCCGGCGTTGGAGGATTGGTTGGACGACTGCCCAGCCTCAGATCCAGAACCCGGCATATTACCCCCGGATTGTTGATCGGAAGGTTGACCTTCCCCGGGTTGTTGCGATTGTTCGCCTTCGCCCGATTGACTGCCACTTGCCTGATCACCCGATGATTCAGGTGAATCCCCGCCGGAAGATTGTCCAGGTTGTCCTTCTGGCGATTGAGCATTGCCCGCTTGCTGTTGGTCTGCGCCCGAGGATGACTCGCTCTGCCCCTCGCCTTGTTGCGATGAGTCTTGCGTCCCTTCTGAGGACTGGCCAGGTGATTCGGATTCGGCACCGTCGGAGGGTTGACCATCTTGACTAGGTTGCCCTTCTCCCGGTTCGCCGGATTCACCAGACTGCCCCTCGTTGCCCGAGGGCGATTGCTTGGACGACTCCTGCCCCTGAGATTCGCCGGAACTGGACTCCGCCTGTTGTCCCTCGCTCCCTTGGTCGGCCGACTCACCCTGGCTACCCTGATCCCCTTCGCTCCCTTGTTCTCCGGGCTCGCCTTTTGGGGAATCTTGCTCGCTACTATCCCCTTGTGATTTATTTGGCTCAGTGGAGTCTTCTGATTCGCCACTGGCCGAACCTTCCTCTTGGCCTTCTGACGTTTGCTGATCCATCGATTCAGAAGCAGACTGACCGTCAGTTTGGTTTGCCGCATTTTCGTTTTGCTCGGCCTGCGATTGCTCCGAATTACTCGCCTGATCGTCGTCTTTGGGGGTTGGCGAATCGGTTGCCGGATTACCGGATTCCGCTGCTCCCTCCGGGGAGGATTCTTGGCCATCCCCCTGATCCCCGGTTGCATCTGGGGATTGCTCATTATCCGATGCGGACTGCGAACTGGAAGATTGCCCGTCGTT
>CAJQPP010000078.1 GCA_905480235.1 uncultured Pirellulaceae bacterium | reverse complement strand
TAGGAGAGCTCCCAACCGACGTCACGGCGTACACCGTGAACTTGTTCGCGTTAGACGCTTCCATCAAGTACCGAGGTTGGTCCACAACTTTGGAATATTACTTTCGCAACATTGGCGGTTTTCAAGGCGCAGCACTTCCTGATTTATTCGATCATGGGTTTTGGTTTCAAACAGGCAAATTTATCATTCCGGATAAATTGCAATTGCTGGCTCGTTGGTCACGGGTCATGGGGAACTCCGGAACCCTGGGAGTCGCGAATGAGAGTTCGGACGAGGTAGCCGGTGGGCTCGCGTGGTACTTTCGTGAGCAACATTCAAAAATTGTATGCGATATGACGCGTTTGAATGGCGCGCCGATCAGTTCTTCCTCGTTGGGTATTCAGCCCGGAGATTCGGGGGTTTTGTTCCGTACTCAGATTCAGTTTTCTTTCTGAGGCCAGTTCCAGCGGTACGGATGCTTGGCAATTAACAACAGGCAACGGCAGCCCAGTTGAGAATTGCGGTCACCAAGCTTGGTTGAAGTTGTGTACGCTTCTACCGCTTCCAGCGTATTGTTACACTTCCCACTGTATTTGTGTTGATGGATTGAGCAGTAAGTTTTTTTGGGCTCTGTGCAAATGGCTAAAAAAGGTTCGGCTTCGTTGGTACAACGCTTAACGACCTACTTTCTGGCGGGGATTTTCGCTGTCTTGCCAATCGTAATCACCGTCGGCGTGGTCTCTTGGGTCATCAATTTCCTCAACCGGTTCATTGGGCCCGAGACTATTTTAGGGGATCTACTCAGTCGGGTCGGCTTGCAGTTCGTGCAAAATACGACCGTGGCCTACCTGATTGGCTGGGGGGGAGTGTTGGCTGCGATTTTATTGCTGGGGCTGTTCGTCAGTTCAGGAATGAAGAACGTCTATAACCGAGTAATCGAAGCCATTCTGCGACGCGTTCCTTTGGTGGGAAAGGTTTATGATGCCTCTCGTCAGATTGTGGACATGGTCGACAAATCGGGTGACGACAAAATGAAAGGCATGGGAGTGGCCTATTGTCGGTTTGGTGAAAAGGGAGGTGCGGGCGTATTGGCGTTGTTACCCACTCCGGAACCGATCACCCTTCATGGGGTGGAGCATCATATTGTTTTAGTGCCGCAATCACCCGTTCCGATTGGAGGAGGCTTGCTTTTTGTCCCCGCATCGTCGGTTGAGCATGTGGATATGTCGGTGGATGCGTTAATGTCGGTCTATGTGTCGATGGGGGTAACGGTTCCCAAAATGATGGCCGCGGCGCAAATGTCCCCCGATACAATCCAAGGTCAGGAACGCCTGAAAGATTCGCCATCAGAGGACTAAAGGCTGCCCCGTCTTGCGAAAAGACGTTTCTCGGGTGGGCCGACATGAGGCGGACGTCAGGCCGACGTGAGGCCGACGTGAGGCCAACAGAGTGCTCAAATAAAAAAGGCGGGAACCGGAAGTTCCCGCCGCGAATTTATCGTCGATAACAGACAAGCGAACTTACGGTTGGTCTTCCGCGTTGTCCGGTTCGTCCATCCGGAACAACACCCACTTTTGAGTGGTACCGTCGGCGAAGTGCAAAAGTGCGCCCGCTTCATTTTCAGTCTGATTGTAGATGCCGGTTTCCATGATGGGCCAGCTTTCACCCACGGGTCCCCAGGCTGCCCGTTGGCTTTCCTGATCAATGGTCCCCTCGACTTCAAATGATTTGTCGGTTTCCGTGTTTTGGAAAGTGCCGGCAATGATGCCCTCTTTGCTGATGGCAAGCTGCAGGAACAGAGTGGAATCCTCAGCCGAGCCGTCGTCATCAGAAAGGGCGAAGATCCCCAAGGGCATCCAGTCCACTTGATCCGTATTGATTTCGGGCACATTGGCAGCAAGTTCTTGCGCCTGAGCGGCATAGTCTTCCGCCGTGGCGATTTCATTTCCCTCGTAATAGACATTGTCGCCTTCATAGTACACGGTGGAACCATAATCGTAGTAAACCGGCGCGGTATTCGCCCAATTGCCAGCCAACCAACCGGTGACGGCTCCCGCGGTGGCCCATCCCCACCAATTATTGTTGTTGTGGTATCCCCAGTTCCAACGCCAATTGGGTCGTCCCCAATAGCCCGGTCCATAAACGGGTAAATGACCAGGACGTGGCGGTCGATAACCGGGGGGTCGGTACCCCGGTGGTCGTTGACCTGGTGGGCGGTAACCGGGTGGGCGATTTCCGGGTGGTCGATAGCCGGGTCGATGTCCTGGCGGGCGATACCCGGGTGGCCGCGTACCGGGGCGTGTCGGCAAGGTGCTCGGTCGATCGGGTCGGTTTCCAGGCCTTGCCGGTTTGGTGGACGGCCGGTCCCCGGTCCCCGGACGATTGGGAAGCGTAGCAGGGCGGTCTCCGGTTCCCGGACGATTGGGGCGTGTGGAGGGACGGTCACCGGTTCCCGGACGACCGGGAACGGGACGCGTGGAGGGCCGGTTCTGCAAAAAATCGCCTGCCGCGCCACCGGGGCGTGTGCCCGGTCGATTGGATTCCCAAGGATTATTAAAACCACCGCCGGAAGGTCTACCGGCCGGTCTGCCAGGCAGAGTTCCCGGCCGGCTGGTTCCCGGTCGGGTCGTCCCACCACCGGGGCGGGGGCTGGCTGGTCGACCCGGAAGCCCTGTCGCAGGACGTCCGGTTGCTGGTCTGCCTGTACTCGGTCTGCCTGTACTTGGTCTGCCTGTGCTCGGTCTGCCTGTGCTCGGTCTGCCTGTACTCGGTCTGCCACCCGCAGGTCGTGAAGGTCGACTCGCCGGACGGCTCATCGACGGGGATCTGCCGGCCGACGGTCGACTGCGATTCATGCTGCCACCTCCTCGGCTCATGCCCCCGCCTCCTCGGCCACCGCGCCCCCGTTGGGCTAAAGTTTCGTCGCACAACCAGATACTAATTAACACGAAACCCGCAAAACTGAGCAGCGCTTTCGTATTGATATGATGTGTTTTTTTCATTTTGCTACCTCGTTACGATTTTCTATTGCCGTTGAATGATGACTTCATCGATGCTGGGCAGCAATTCGCCATCCAGAACACGATTCATTTTTTGCCAGCCGAAATTGCCATCTTCCAAGGGTCGGAAAATACTGGTGTAAGAGCCTTCGGTCCCATCGACGAGGGTTGCAAGGGATTGCACAACCCAGCGATCATCCGATTCGGTCCACAATCCAGAAACGTAGCTGCCGTCCGAGTCAAAAAGCCAACTGCGAATTTGTTTTTTAATCGGATCCCAGCCAATGATTTGTAAGCCAGAGGACTCGACGCCGTCGATACCTGTGACCTTGTAGGTGCGGCTGATGTAGTTCTCGTTGCTGGTCCATTGGCATTTGAATTCAATGGTCGAATCGCCGATCACATCCACCCAGTTACCAATGAGCCACTCCAGTGGTTCCAGTTTTTGTCGGTTGGAAATTACAGGGATGATTTCTTCTTCTGTAACCCGATCGAGCAGCCACTGGTTTCCCGTTTTCACGAAAACGGCCGTGTAATTGGAGTCCTCCGTTTTGTCCGATCGGGTGAACGTTTGAATCCCGCGTGCCAAAGCCACATTTGGTGAGATCACGTCAAGAGATTGGAGCGCGATGACCAGCTTGGATGGATTGGCATCCTCGCTGAAATAATCTTGAAGGCTACGGGTAATCGCCTCCCTGCCGACCAACGGTTGCCCATTATTTTGCTGCGTGAAAACTGCGTCAGCAGACCATTGAGCGGCTAGTTTTGCGACATCACCGGCGTCCCACGCCGTGACATAAGAACGGATTGCGGCTTCAATCTGTTTTGTGTTTTCATCGACGGCACTGGTCGGCGATTCTTGGGCGAATGCGATTCCAATCGGAATCGTAACCGCTATTAAAATGAGCGTTCGAATCACAATTCGATACATGAGAATGTTGCTCCGAGGAGAAAGGGAAAGGGAGAGTTTGGTCGAACAGACATTGATCCATGATCACGAATGAATCGCTTGCCCGACAGAGACCTACTTGGGATTGTAGGAATTTGTGACAGAAAGGCTATCTATAGAAAGGCTGCTAAGTGTTTTTTTAGCCTCGTTAAGGCTGTACCCGTAGACGGGGTAGGAAATCCTAATTCAATACGATCGTGGCGGCTTTAAAAACGTACCGCACCCCCCATGCCGACGAATAGATCGTCCGATTGGTTGTTTAGCCCCCAGCCTAGGCGGACGTCAACAAGCGAGTTTTTTGTAAACAGATAATCGACGCCGATGTTCAAGTAATTGGGTCGGTAACCCTCGTCGCCGCTGTTGGCGAAAATACCGAACCATTCAAAATAGCCAGTCGTTTTACTGGTCATTTGGACGCCCACGGCTGCGGACTGGGTCCAAGCAAAGAATTGCTCCCGAGGATCAAAGGCGGCATCAATAAAGGCAATATCCGCTAGTCCATTCGCGGTGGCACCGGTGGAGCCTGTGAGCGAGAAGAACTCGCCGAATTCCCATCCGTAGATAAAATCGATACCCGGTTCCCAACGGCCGGTGCTCAGAGCATCTCCTCCCAAGGGAACGGTCGTTCGCAATTCCAGGGCGGAGTTGGGCACCCATCGTTGCTGTTCGCTGACTCGATATTTCAAACTAAACAGTGGGTCAAGCAAGCCCTCAATATCCTCTTCAAAACTGAAGAACTTCCAAGCAACGTTCCAACGACTGCGGATCTCCAAACGGTCGGTCAGCCCATACCGAATCAACAATTCGGGGGTAGTGAAAGTGTTTTCCTGTTCGTCCTCATCATCTTTGAAAGCGTATAGGAAACCGTACTCCAGTTGAACGACGCGGCAACCGACGACCTCGGTAGATTGAGTGAAATCATGCCGATCGGTTTCCAAGGGTTCCGCATACGGGTTTTCCGATTCGTCCATTTCTGGTTCCCATTCGCTTGGACCAGAAGCCTTATCCCACGCTGCATATTTCACCGGCGCGATGGGCAAAGACTGCATGGAAAATCCTGACTCGGAAAGCGTCGCGTGGGTTTGGGCTGCAGCTTGTTCCGTTAGTCCGCAGGCAAGCATCAAAAACAGGATGCTTGAAAATGTAGTGGTCCGCATGGCTGCTCAATGGCTCAAGACTTATTTCGTTGGCTCATGAATGTCGGCATTCATTAGGGTTGTATCGGTTGTGTCGAGCGGTGCTGGTTAACGGTGGTTTTAGGTTACAGCTGATGAGACAGGGTGGATTTGGCAAAATGAATAGGACAGGGTTCTATTGGTAGACTTGAACGGTTCTGACGACTGCGGTTTAAGCTTGTTGCACAGAACTAATGGCGTTGTTGAGCTGGCGATTACCAGAATCGACAAGCATGAGAGAGAACCTTGGCGGTGAGGTTGGCAGAAGCAAAAAAATCCCACTGTTTAGCCTCGCTATCGCAGGATGCGATAGGTTTTATCCTTTGTTAAAAGCCGGGAAGGTTCATGCGGATTTCTCGACTGAAATCTTCATAGTTCGCCTCATTGGCGATCTCGTTGATGTGGCTTATTTGTTTAAGTTCTGCGAACGAATGACCTTGATGGAGTCGTTCCCAATCATAGAGGAGTTCATCCAGTTTGCCGTTAAATAGCATTCGCCAATCCCAGGGGACTTCTCCGCTTCGCTGCCAGAAAATATTCGTAGTGCAATTTGAGGTAATCAAATTATACCACTTAGGACGTTGGGCAATCCGATTGGTCGCCTCTGCGTACTCCTCGAATAATTGTTGAACGGTGGCTTGGTTGCGTTGTAAACGATAAAGATAAACAGCATGTCCCTGCGAATGTTTGGTGCGTCGCAGAATCGCATCCCGCTCATCGCTTACTAAGTACATCAATTCGTTTTGTCGGTAGATGCCTTTTAAAACGTGGTAAGGATCGTTTTTTCGAAATCTCACTTCGATGGAGAAGCAGATGTGATTTCCATTGCCGAAATCAAAAGTGAGGCTGGGATGGCACATGGCATCGCTGCCCCAAAATAAAATCATGACATCCGCCGCATGCAGATCCGATAGCTTCAGTTTGTGGGTTTCCCAGCGGCAATCGTAGTCGTCCAATGACCGGTAAAGTGTGTGTCGCACATTAGTAATGGTGACCTCATCACCGTCAACAGTAACCTCGGAGAGGTGTTCAAAGTTGGGATCCCAGTCCCGGTCATGAGAAGGCCGCAAAGAGAACCACCAGCCAAGAAGTAATGCAAAAAACAGCGTGTAAATGGCCAATGCCAACAGGAAGGGGCTGAGTGCGGCAAAAATTGCCAACGTTAACAAAACCCACGCCAGAGGCCACAGAACGCCCCATTGCGATCGTTTGCCAGCGTCGAAAAAGAGTGCGCCAATAGACCACAATGTGGTTAATGAAATAAAGACGGCGGCCAAAATATAAAGGATGATCACTGACTGATACCGTTAGCGTACTCAAGCAAATAGGGGAGGGTCCCCTAATCCGCATATTTTAATGCCGAGCTAGTCCCAGGTGAAATAATATGCATTAATTTGCCAAATGTCGGGAGCGTCATAATCCGAATATCATAATGGGCTTTTGCCGATTACAGATAGATTGACTTCCGAGGGCGAGATGATGGCAACAAAGGGTGAATTGACGAACCGCTTCATTGGCATCGTTTGTGCTTGTGGAATGTTGTTTTCTGCGAGCCACGCTTTCGGTCAAAGCTATGGTGTGGAGTTACACAACACGTTGATGCCAGCGTCCGGCGGTATGGGAGGCGTGAGTGTCGCAGATCCCCAGGATCTGCTTTCGGCCATCAATGGAAATCCCTCAACGCTGGGGTATTTCCGGGGCACACAGGTTACTTTTAGCGGAGCATGGGCGGATCCCAATTACGAAGTTGCCCATCGTGGAAATGGTGATTTACCCGGTGTCGGACCGTTCGATGCGAAATCGGGAACTCCAGGCAGTGCTCTTGGGAACATCGGAATTTCGCAGGATTTCACATCGCGTGGCAGGTCATTCACGGCAGGGGTCGCTCTGATTTCAACTGCCGGCTTGGGTGTCGATCTAGCGGCGGAACCGAATTCAAACAACGCGGCGGTAACCCTGCAGGTACTCCATTTCCAACCCAGTATCGGCGTGCGTGTGACAGATCGGTTACACGTCGGTGCCAATCTTGGCGTGGGAATTGGCTTGTTCGATGGTTTGTTCGTTGGCAGTTCCAAGGCGACTCCTGCCTATGGCTTGCGGGGTTCGTTTGGAGTTAATTACGACGTAAATGATTGCACACGGATTGGCGGTTACTACCAAACCCAAGAAAAATTTGTTTTTGAGGACGCCATCACACTGCAGCCATTTGCGTCAGGGCCGAGTTTGCCACTCGATATCGAATTGGATTTGCCACCAAATATCGCTTTTGGTGTTTCAAATAAGCGATTTGCAAATGGGCGTTTGCTGTTGGCCGCCGATGTGATTTACAAGTTTTGGGAAGAAGCCAGTCTGTTTAACGCGGTTTATGAAAACCAATTGGTAATTCAACTAGGTGCTCAATACGATACGGGACGATTCAAGCTGCGAGGCGGTTACGTCTGGGCCGAAGATGCGATGGTCGATGTGGTCGGTGATGTGATCGCCGGGATTACACCTCCAGGCGCCGCCAATGCGATTCAATTCGCTCAAGGTTTAACCTCGAACATAAATCAACATCGGCTGACCGGTGGCGTAGGCGTTCCGAATGTACTACCGGGTATCGATCTGGACATGTTCTTCGGCACCATGTTGGATGCGAGTGCAGATTATGGTCTGACATCGGCTAACGTCAGCAGTTACTTCCTCGGAGGAGGATTGAGTTGGCGTTTTGGTAGAGGCTCCGGTTGCCAACTGGCTCCCAATGAGTGGTGTCCTGCTGCTGGCCGTAACTGTCGCGGTTGCTCGACTTGTTCGACCTGCAATTAGGCTGCTTTACCAGGTCACGTTAAAAACAGGACCCGCCAAAATACTGAACAGCAACGTGACCAACGCGATGCCAAGTAAGTTGAACCAGATCCCGGCACGCACCATCTGCCGAATCGGCACATAACCACTGCCAAAAACAATGGCTTGAGTCGGCGACGCCACGGGCATCATGAACGCGCAACTGGCCGAAAGGGTAGCTGGGATCATGAGTAAAAGTGGGTCGATGCCAAGGGAATCTGAGGCTTCGGCGAGAATCGGCAGAATCAGCGTGGTGGTGGCGGTGTTGCTAGTTACCTCCGTCAGAAATGTGATGGTAACGCAGACGATCAGAATGAGGGCGATCGGGTGAATTCCCTTTAGGCTTACCATCGCGTTTCCGATCTCGTTGGAAAGCCCGCTCGCTTGGAAACCACTGGCCAGTGCGAAGCCGCCTCCAAACAGCAGCAGTAATCCCCATGGAATCTCTGAGGTTTGTTCCCAGGTCAATAACGTTTCTCCCGGATGATCTCGGGAAGGGATGAGGAATAATAGGCAGGCACCGGCGATGGCAATACTGGCGTCACCCGCCATCTCTAATTGCAGTAATTCCCGCCACCCGGGAATCCCCCAATCGCCCAGTTGCAAACCGTCACTGGTCATCCACAAAAAAGCCACAACGGCGAAGATCGCGACGGACAGGATTTCATCACGACGAACAGGACCCAACGCGCGGCGTGCCTCCTGAATCGTATTGGACTCAGCAAATAAACCGCTTTTCGGGAAACGGAAAATTACCCGTGTTAGCAGCAACCAGCCGCTGGCCAGAAAAATTGTCGACAAGGGAATTCCCAACATCATCCATTGCCCAAATCCAATGCTGTCGCCATCGGGGACTAATTCGGATACCAATTCGAGGAATACGAGATTGGGCGGGGTGCCGACGGGTGTCGCCATGCCACCAATATCTGCTGAGTAGGCAATGCCTAACATCAAAGCCACACCAAACCGTTTTCGCAACGCAGGTTCGACATCGTTTTGGTCGGTTTCTGTCAGCAGCGCCATCGCAATGGGCAACATCACCAGAACAGTGGCTGTGTTACTGATCCACATACTTAAAAGTGCGGTGGCCAGCATAAAGCCAAGAATCAAACGGGAGGGTTGGCTTCCTACCCTATCAATAATACGCAAGGCGATGCGCCGATGAACATCCGATCGTTGTAATCCGAGCGCTAATAAAAAACCACCAAGAAAGAGAAAGATCACGGGCTTGCCGTAATTAGCGCCTACATCGTTAAGTTCTGCGACGCCAAAGACAGGAAAGAGAGCCAATGGAAATAGCGAAGTCACCGGAATAGGTACGACTTCGGTCACCCAGCAAACGGCCATCAACATCGCCAAACCGGCCATAACGGCTGCTTGGGGTGGCATCCCTAAAAAATGGCAGGCGAAACCGACGGTCAGGGCCAGCAGGCTGCAGACCAGCATGCCCACACGTGGGTCCCAATTGCCGCGTGACCAAACGGTTTTTTTCTCAGTCAGTGTCATCAGTTATCTGTACTTGCCAAAAGGAAAGCCGTTGCAATGGCTAAGACAGATTAGCAGGTTGGCGGCGGCGTGAAAATTCGGCTGACCTTTATTAGGGCTCCGAGCTATTGCCGGTGGCATGATGAGAGTGCTTGGCGCGGGAACCTGTGCATAGATTTAACGCAGGATGAAAATGGCCACGCATCCAACCAATTGGATGTCGACCGTGTCGAATCGATCCTCGAGCTGATTTCTTAAGGTCGCCAAATCGTCGGTGCGATTGCTGAAAATGCCTTTCCGATTGTAGGAGCGGATAAGTTGCCGACCGAACCAGTTGGTGGCAACGCCGGTGTTGAGGATGGTGGAACCAAACACGGTGCAGCCAGGATTTTGCAAAGGACGTAGGTGGTCGAAAATCCGGCATTTGTCCGCCAACGGTCCTGGAAGACAATGCAACAGATAGTTAACGGCGATTGAGTCAAAGGCGGAGTAGGATGCGTTGCAAGGCTCCAGAATATTGTGTTGGTGAGTTTCCGGCTGATACCGCTGGAGTCGGTGCGCGGCCAGCCTCAGGACACCGGGATTGCGGTCCATTAATCCGAGACGAACGCGCGAAAAACGGCCCAGATTTCGGCTGTGGTCGAGAAAGTAGCCTGTCCCCACGCCGACATCCAGATGGTTGGCTGTGAGTTGGGATTCATAAAGCCGCGAGAGTAGCGGGGTGGGACATTGCCACGCCCAACGATTGGAAAAAGACAGCACCCAAGCATCGTAGAGGGCAAGATTTCGTGGAGTATAAATTGAATAACCGGCGTCCGGTTGCGGGGCATGCGTATTCATGGAATTTTCACCCGCAGCGGATTTTTCCAGCAGTTCCAGGTCCCCTTCCGCAGTAATTTCAACTGGTAATTCTCGTAGGGGGTTGTCCGGGCTTTTGCCATACGCGTGACGCGGATCGAGAATGCGCGAGCCGCTGGCCGGACGCGCATGGCCAAGTGGGCTTGCATCGAACGCTGATTATCGGGGTTGATGGCCAGCCAGAATCGACTGGTGGGTATTTCAATCCGCAGTTGGTTTGCCGTAAATGCGAACAAGTTACGGTAGACGCCGCGGCGACGATGGTCTTGGTGCACGCAGGTTGAGAAAAACCAAAAATTGCCAGGCCGCATCTCGTAATGCAGGCCCAGTTCCGATTCCGGAAAAACTTCCGCTGCGGTCCAGATTACGCCGATGACCTGTTGGTTTTTCACTGCGATAGCGAGTCTTACCTGCGAATCCGACGGAAGCTTGTTCACGCCGCTCAACTGTTGTGCTTGTTGAAATTCCTCGGCGGTTTCAGCCCATCGATAAACCAAATCAGGTAAAGGCCGTGAGGCTGTTTGAGGTGGCTCGGGTAGTTCCAGAATTAGAAATCTACGACAACGAAATAATCGGCAGGGTACAACGCGATTGAAAAGAATTTGTAGCGAGTAACCCAAGCCAGTTTCTCGAATTTTGGAAAACATGAAACACTCCCTCAGCAAAGACATGGGAGAGTGAACGAGGAAGGTCGCCATAATTTCGGCGCGTCAGGAGGGTGAAACGGTAACTTAAACCTGCATGAGTGACCGAAATTCTTGACGAATAAAAACTTCATTTCTGCCGACTCGCTGCCTCTTGGATCGGTCCGATATCCAGCAGGAATATGCCCAGTCCGTGAGTGGCAGCGACCAACGCTGCGTCTGCGCCGTGGACTGCCAAATCGACGACGGGAGCCGTTGGCAGAGATTGGCAAAGGGAATGCCACGTTTCACCGTGGTCCAGAGAAACATAAACACCTAGATCGGTACCCGCGAACAAAAGGCCGGGGTGCGTGGGGTCGGCGGCCAATGCATTGATGGATTCGGCTGGCAAGCCGTTTGATCGCGGTAGCCAAGTCTCTCCAAAATCCTCACTCATGAACAGGTAAGCTTGGGGATCGTGGTCGGGTTTACCCGACAGTGCGACAAACAGACGGTCGGCATTGTGAGGACAGCATAAAATGTCGCGTACAACCTTTTTCGGCAGGCCCTTTATGGCTTTCCATGTTTGCCCAGCATCGGATGTGACGTGGACGTTGCCGCGACCGCCACCCGCGGCCAGACGCAAGGCGTCGCGCGGGGATTCTGTTAACGCCAAGAGCCCACGTGAACCCAAGTCAGGGCTGATTCGTGTCCAAGTGTCCCCACGATCCTGGGATCGTAGAACACATTGAGCAGCACAATACAAAACGGTATCTCCGGGTTGCCACGAAGCCATGAATGGGGTGTCCCAAGCAAAATTCAGGCGACTCGATTGCTGCTTACTTACCGATTTCTCGGGATCTTTCGCATGCGGATTGGGTGACATATTTCTGGAATGAGGGCGAATGGATTTCTCCGGTCGCAACTGTCCCAGTCGCGATCTTTTCAAGTCACCGTTTTGCTGGGTGTAGTAAGTGGTTTGCGGGTCGCGTGGATCGGGAAAAGTGGAAAAGCCGTCGCCCCCCGACCAAGGATCCAAAAAGACTTGTTGCCATGAGTCATCCGCACCGGTCACAAAACGTGCTGTCGCAGGGGCCACAAATGAGGCGTTATCCTGAGTCCCTCCCCAAATTCGAAAAGGCTTTTGTTGGTCAAGATGGACTCGGTAAAATTCGGCGATCGGTAAATTATTCAAGTGGAGCCAGGTCTGACCGCGATTCCAGGAGACGTAAAGACCTCCGTCATTCCCCAGCATGACACGCTGGGGATCCTCGGGATCGATCCAGATGTCATGGACATCGAGATGCATCCCGATCCCACGGTGAGCGTGCAAACGAAAGACGTCTTTGGGATCGCGATTGACGGCAAACCCGCCTTCGCCTTGAAAGGTCTTTCCTCCATCAGTGGAGACAATAAGTCGCAAGCCGCCCACGTAAACACGGTCGGCATCATCGGGTGCAACTCGCAGATCGCAAAAATCCCAGCCGACATAAGTCGGCAAATAATCTTCGTGAGCACGTTGCCACGTATCACCATGATCATCGGATCGAAATAAGACGGCAGCCGGTTTCCGTTTGGCAAGTTCCGGCGTTGATGCATCACACATCATGGCATAAACCACACCGGGTTGAGAGGCAGCGACATCCAGAGCAACCCGGTCGACCTGTTTTTCCAATAACCCGCCGCCCAGTCTCTGCCACGTTGCTCCGTGGTCTTCACTGCGAAAGACGCCGCTGCGACCTTGACCGCTGCGATCCCAGGATGTCGCAAACAGACGCGACGCATCATTGGGATCGATCACCAAGTCCACGAATGCTACCCGTTCGCCATCGAATAGGACCCGTTGGAAGGAGGCGCCGCCATCGGTTGTCTTAAAAATACCGCGTTGTCCTCCTCGATCATTTCGCCCCATCGCAGCGACGTAAACGAGCTCGGGATCGTTGGGATCAATCACGACTTTGCCGATGTGAGCAGAATCTGGCAGGCCCATGTGGGTCCAAGTTTCTCCGGCGTCCATGGATTTAAACACTCCATTGCCTGGATAGGAGGTGCGTGACAGATGGCACTCTCCCGTACCGACCCAAATGATGTTGGGGTTGCTGGGGGCGATGGTTAAGTCACCTATGGCAAACGTAGATTGCTGATCAAAGATGGGACGCCAGGTGAGTCCGCCGTTCTCGGTTTTCCAGATCCCTCCGGCACCAACTCCAGCATAAATCGTGCTGCGATCGCCTCGTGGAGCGTCAATGGATTCAATGCGACCACCCGCGAATTTCGGACCAAGGGCTTGCCAGATACCGTCCTTAAAGGGCGATGCCTCAGCCATGCTCTGGTGCTGCTTCCAAGCCTCCAGCCTTGCCTTTCCGCCGGTTTCGGAGTTTTGAGCGAGCGTTTGAGCACCGCTACCAACCCAAATAAGCAATATCCATAATCCGCTTGCAAGGATGTTTGTCGGGTTGAGCATAGGGTTCTATTCCGGAATTTCATTCAGAGTGTAATAGGCATCGGGATGCAACAAGGGTTCGCCCGTCGACGAGTTGATTTTACCTAAGTAAAACTCATGCACGTGCCCTTTTACGCGATCGGGAACCTCCAGCAGCACCGTTAAACCATCCGCGGAGACCGTTGCAGCGGTGGCGGTTGGCGTGGTTTGATCGACTTCCGGGCTGCCATAGCCCTGCTGATAGATGTGGGTAAACGTGCCAAGTTGATAGTTTTCAGGTTGCCCTGCCAGTTCACGATTGACAGGCAGTGTAAATTCCAGGCGAAACCCCTTGGGAGTCACCTGAACCTGTTTAATTTCAAAGGGCGTAAGGCCTGTCCAGTCGAGTCGCTGGATGGCGTAAGCCTTGGGTCCACGAACGGGCCAACCGCGGTTCGTACCGCCGGCAATCAGATTCCCGTTCGGAGTAAATTGGACTGCCAACAAGCCGGTCGCGAATCCCTCGCGAAAGGGGTAGCAAGCGCCTTGCCAGACACCATTGATTTTTTCCGTAGTGGCTCTCATCACGACACCCAAACTGAAGTCACCGATGAAAATTTGGTTTTCAAATGGACCAAACTTACCACCGGTGCGATCAACCACAAATCCACTGATCGAGCGACCCATGCGTTTGTACGGAAACACAACGGCGTAGGGTACTAATTCCTTAACGCGCTGACGTTCAGTTTCCAAACGTGAGGGCGTGTTGGGTTCTACTTCTGGTTTTTCCATTTCTGGAACTAAGTCATACCAATTGAAACTGACGGGGTGCCCCATGAACCCACCCGGCTGCAGTACCTTTAGCGAGCAGGATCCATTCCAAGGTCCTTGGCTTTCGGCGTAGAACATAACGTCGTGTTCGTTGGGGCCGATGCCGCAGGGACTGCGGATGCCACTGCAGACAGGAATGGTCTTTCCATCGGGAGTTATTTTGACGCACCATCCGCGGAACGGTGCGTCCGAGTGGTAGGACTTGGAGAGGCAGAGCGCTACCCAGATATTGCCATCAGCATCTGGCTTGGAACCAAATGAAAATTCATGGTAGTGTCGAAATCCCCAGGCGTCGCTCAAAGTCTCGAATTGGTCAGCCTTGCCATCTTGGTTGCTGTCGGTAATGCGTGTGGTTTCCGTCTGTTGCGTTACCCAAAATGAACCGTCCCGATAGGCCATGCCAAATACTTCATCCAGGCCGCTGGCAAACGTATCAAAAGTCGGTTGTGGGTATTTTTGAAAAACCCCATCGGCTAATAAGATATCACCCCGCCGTGTGGCAATGGCCAGTTGTTTTCCATTGGGCATGACCTCGAAACTGCCGGCTTCGATTGCCATGGCCTCGGGAAGTGGCACATCGACCATGCGGTAATATTGAGATTCCCGTTCGCCGGTACCCCAATACTCTCCCAACGGTTCTTGTTGGTAAGCGACGGTGATGGAGAGCAGCAGCATTGGCTGGATAAAAAAGTTCATCATGGTATTAGGTACTCGAAGACCAATCTCTGGGTTTCTTTGGTATTCAGTTCAATGGTTACTTGCAATTGTTTTTGGCCGTCAGCGGTATCGATTACGCTTGCAGGAAGTTCCCCGACGACACGTATTTTTAGGCCGTTCGGTAGTTCGTACGTGCCGTCGGATGACTGCGAAATGGTGTCGGCTTTGGCGACTCGGAAGCGAAGCGAAGCAGCGCTTGTTTCGGGGGCAGCAATGCGAACGATTCGCTGAAGTTGGGTCACCTCAGAATCGCCTTCCTGAATGGGATGATACGTTTCCTGAACCGCCAGATCACCGATCTCATACTGGAATGTCGGTTGCTGTTGGGAGTCTAAAGTGTAACCGCGAAACCGATGATTCGGCGGGCGGCCACTATCGTCCACCCAGGGATGAGCCGAGCTGTCGAGATCGGGTCCCTTGGCAAATTGAATGGGCCGTCCCATCGGTCTAGCTTCTCCAGACCCCTGCCCTCTCCAAACCCCCGAGGGATCAAGGAATTTACCTCGCCAAAGGGTGGCCAAGCGGAGATGTTCTGCATCAAATGCCAGGTTCACCTCGCCCGGATATCCGACTCCGATGCCCCGCTTGCCGATTCCCGGATATTTTCGTCTCAACATCCGGGCTTTATCTGTGACCACAATCTCCATCGGTTTCCTGACCACGCCATCTGGCATAGGCGCTTGGCGACCGTCGAGAAGGTACTGCCAAATGGCTTCGATTTGGTAAGCCGCATCGCCTTCGAGATCTTCTCGAATCGCTCGACCTCCTGGCCAAAATGAGGGCATGACCGTGTTCGGACTGTATTTTTGAGGTCGCAGCATGTACTCGTAAAACCAATCCTTATTAAGGCGTTCGGCCATTTCCGTGAGATCGACGGCAGGCATGGTATCGGACATCTTGTATTGATAAGTGTGGCAGGCCACGCAATTCAGTCCTTTGTTTCCGACCAAGGTGCGACCTAGTTCTCGCATCTTTTTTTGATCGTCAAATTTGGCAAACTCAACATTCGTACCGAGTCGATCAGTGGCTTGGAATAATTCGACCAAAGGCTCTACATTGTCCGCGCCGTACTGGGGCATACGGGTTTTCATGTAAGGGCGAATCCCGCGACCATTCACTAGCACGTCTCGCATCCAAGGAGCGTCCAGTTTACTGCCAACTCCCGTCAGCGTCGGAGGGATGCGACCTTGGTCACCGAGATTCAAATCGTCCGTTTGGAAATGAGGGTTCCTCATGTCAGTTACCCCGCCCAGTTGATCCCGATCGTGACAAGCGATGCAGTTAAAAGTTCGCAGGCTGACGTCGATTCGATCGTTGGTGGTCAAAGCCAGGTTTTCGCGGGCATGATTGCTGATATAGCCATTGATC
The DNA here is from genome assembly GCA_905480235.1 of uncultured Pirellulaceae bacterium. Taxonomy (GTDB): domain Bacteria; phylum Planctomycetota; class Planctomycetia; order Pirellulales; family Pirellulaceae; genus CAJQPP01. Next base: position 58,543 of record CAJQPP010000078.1, on the reverse strand, counting down.
AGATCACGTTCCTGATCGGTAAATTGGTAATCGGGAACCTCGGTGCTAGAGCTTTCTTTGGCTTGCGCTGATTGCAAGCATCCTTTTCCTGGTCGCAACATAGGAATTGCAGTGGAGGCGAGGGTTGGGGGCGGAGAAGCGATCATGTTGTCGTGGCAACGGTGGCAACCCAATTGAAGGAACATCGCTTTTCCTTGCGCTACCTTTGCCGGATCAAGTTGCCATGAGTTGGAGGGTTCGACAGGTTTCTGCAGAAGGAAATTTGCCAGCTCAACTGCTTCGTAGTGAGTCAATTGCATGTTGGGCATGCGACCGCTGATTCGTGATTTGAGTGGATCCTCCAGAAATTCGACCAAGCCACCGAGCAGATATTTTGCGTTTAAGTCACCTAACGGCAAACTGTCTTCGAGGGGTTGTTCGGTTCCATCCTGGTTGCGTGGTGCGTGGCAGGCGACGCATCCCACGGACTGGAATAATTCGTAGCCCGGTGAGATGGCGGTCGTATCAGCAAGCACAGGTGCCGCCGTTTTTTCGGCTGACCCAACCAGAAAGTGCGTGATCGCTTCGGCGTGCGCGGCGACCTCGGTTTGACTTAGGTGCCCCAATGTATGAGGCATCAAGGTCCCGGGTTTAACACCATGCGGGTCTGCGATGTAGGATTCGAGGTAGCTGGGGTGGGTGCGACCGGCCAGCCACTTGAGATCGGGTGGCTGGCGATCTGAGACTACGCCGGCTAGGGAGGCGCTGCTATGGCAAGAGTTGCATTGATGCTCATGCATTAGAATTCGTGCTTCCAATGGATCACTGAGTCGCCTGAGGCGCGGGCCTTTGACAACTTGTTCCTCGGCCGCGCTGCCACGTTCCTTGATATCGATCACATACCTGACTAAATCAAGGAACTGTTGTCGGTTGGCAAGTTGATCTGCCAGTCCTTCTGGCATCATGGATTTACGACCCGTCTGAAGTTCGTCTAGATCCTCCGTGCGGATGGTAATTAAAAGATCGATATTAGACTGATCACGCAGAACGATTTGGTCAGCATCTTTCTCAACAACCATCCCGTAATGAACCGCGCCATCCAAAGTACTGGCGACAATCGTTTCGTAACCTTCCTTGATAACTTTTGAGGGCGCAAGGATCGACTCCACGATCGAGAGATCGGCCGAGTCTTTTGAAAGCTCGCTAAGATTGGGACCGAATCTATCTTGCTCAGCGGACGCGCGATGGCACTTGGCACAATTGGTATTGGCTTGGTGATAAAGAATAGCACCACGCACAATATCGCCCCGCTCCCTCGCCTCTTCGGCCAACCGGGCAGGATCTTCTGCCATAAGTTTTTCGGTGAGTGACTGAGCTTGCAGGTCTGTCGCCCACAACAGCACAAGTAAACCAATACCAAGGAAACCAAACTTCATCGTTTTTTTGCCAATCGTAAAAATCTTGGATGAAGCCCCAGTATAGCCGATTGCAGCCGTTCACTTGCAGAGTATCTGTCCTGAAAGTGAGACGGATTTCTTCGTAACCCTTCGCAGTAATTCGGAGGGTTTTATTTTTGAATTTATTTTCCAAACATGTCAGATCGGTTACGATTTCTGAAACGGGACCTGACGTCAGCAAGTAACTTAGGGAAGTTGGACGCGGATGGCTGGGGCGGCGAAACCGTTGCCTTGGTTGGTTTGGCAAATACGCGGTGGGTATTTTTTAATACGGGAAGATCCGAGATGCAGTTGAAAAAACAACGACCGCTGTCGCAAAAGTACGCCCACTTAGGGCGGGTTTTGTTTGGTTTTCTGGCGATTTCTGTGTTCACGTCCCCGCTGGTTGCGTGGCAATCAGCCGAAGTTAACGGGGCTAATCTGTTCCCCAAAAGCACGAATCTCTATGTTGAAATTGGCCAACCCCAGACTGTCGTAGAGAAATTAGTCAACCATCCTCTACGGAAAAAGATCGCCAAGCTGGAGCCGGTCAAGCAAGGTTTGAGCGCGCCCGCCATGAAGCAATTTCGGATTGGTTTGGCTCTTCTCGAAGCCAGGGTGGGCGAGAAATGGCTGCCAGCTGTTAAACAACTCACTCAAGGGGGGCTGTTTTTCGGAGCAGACTTGTCGACGGAATCCGTCGGTCTGGCCTTTTATTCCAACGACGAAGCTTTGCTGAAAAAAACGGCAGGGGAAGTGCTGGGTTTCATCAAGCAACAGGGAGGTGCGGAAGCTTATGAAATTAAGACCTATCGAAAAGGGAAATTAGCATTGCTGGATGGGCTGGTCATCGGGCGTTTTGGTAAGTGGTTTTTGGTTTCCAACCAAGAGCGTTTCATCCGTCAGATGGTCGACAATCTACGGGACTCAGTGGAGCGTGGGAAAGAAATTTCAGGGACCTTGGCTTCCTCTGAATCGTTCCAAAAGGCCAAGTCCAAGAAGTCCGCTACAGGTGATTTGTGGGCCTGGGTTGATTTGCAAGTTTTACGGAATGCTCCCAATACGGACGCGTTGTTTGCCGGTCGCACTGACAATCCCGCCGTCGAACTTTTGTTCGGGGGGATTTTGGAAGCGTTAGAAGATGCCGGATTCGTGAGTGGTAATTTGGAATTCAACGACGAGAAACTGGTGATCGATACCAGTCTACCCTTTGATACCCAGTCCATTCGCGACGCTCGCGAGTTCTATTTTGGAAATAAAGCGTTGGGTCAAGCGCCGCCTTTCATCGAAATGCCGGGTCTGCTCGGACAGGTGGCGTCCTACCGTGACTTGGGGCGATGGTGGTTAGCCAAAGAAGATCTGTTTCCTGAAAAGGTGATCGCGGATTTGTCACTTACGGAAAGCCAATTGTCAACATTTTTTGGCGGTGCTGATTTTGGCGAGGAAATTTTGGGTGCACTCCAGCCGGGGTTGATGCTGGTTGCCAAAAAACAGGATTACCTTGCCGGCGTGAATCCAGATATTAAACTGCCTGCGTTCGCTTTGATCGGTCGTTTGCAGAACCCTCAGCGTGAGACCCGTTTCCGAATCTCTTTTAACAGCTTTATCACGCTGTTGAACTTAAGTGAGAACGGCAACATGACTCAATTTGACGTGCAGACGATGAAGCAAAAGGATTATCGGGTTACCTCAGCCACCTATCTCCGAGAAGATGATGCTGATGAGGGATTAATTCAATACAATTTTTCTCCTTCGATCGCGTTCCAAGATGATTACATGATCATCTCCAGTACCGAAGATTTTGCACACGAGTTGGCAGAAGCGACTCAGAAGATTGAATCGACCCAATCGTCGGATTCCAATACGGTCATGGTGTTAAATTCGGAGGCCATTAAAAAGCAATTGGAGCTTAACCGCGAAGTGCTGGTGGCCCAGTCGATGATGGGAAACGCGAAAAGTCGAGATGAAGCCGAGGCGGAATTAGATTTGGTGTTGTCAATGATGCAATATGCTGAACAAGCCAAGTTGGATTATCGAATTGAGCCCAACGAAATGGGGATCACGTTACAAGTAGATTTGCAAAACGCCGATTAATGGCAGTTCCCTTCATAACTCAAATAATGAGCGATCTCGATGGCTGAATTACGCCGCGATCCAAAACAGGCTTGGAAGCCATGGCAACCTAGCACGAGTCAGCCTTGGGATTTACGGCGTGCAGCTCACTTGTTAAGGCGTGCGGAATTTGGAACCCCTATTCGGGAATTAGAAGTCTGCGTAAAAGCGGGGTACTCAAAGACGGTTGATCGAGTGTTTTCGGTTGCTCCAAGCGTGGCCTTTGATCAATCAATGCAGTCGATGGAAAAGGCCTTATCCAGTTCTCAAGATCCTCGTCAGTTGGCGGTTTGGTGGTTGTTGAGGATGGTGCAAACCCCTTGTCAATTGTTAGAAAAAACAACCCTGTTTTGGCACGGGCACTTCGCGACAAGTGCCGATAAGGTTCTGAATTCGCGTGCCATGCTGAGACAAATTGAATGGTTGCGAGCGCATGCGTTGGGACACTTTGAGCCAATGGTGCAAGGGATTTCCCAAGACGTAGCGATGTTGATTTATCTTGATTCGGAAGAGAATCGAAAAACGCGCCCCAACGAAAACTATGCCAGAGAGCTCATGGAGTTGTTCTGTCTGGGACCCGGGAATTATTCAGAAAAAGACATCAAAGAACTAGCTCGCTGTTTTACGGGTTGGGAAATTCGCCGCGGCAATTTTCGTTTTAACCAGCACCAACATGACCATGCGGAGAAGATATTGCTGGGGCAACGCGGGAATTTCACCGGTGAGCAGGCCATACACGTGGTATTGGATCAACCATCTACCGCCGGGTTTATCGCCCGCAAGTTAGTGCGTTTCTTTGTTTTGGATGATCGGGAATTGAGTGATGAACTCATCCAGCCTTTAGCAGATCAGCTGAGGGAAAATGATTTTGATATTCGCGACACGTTAAAAACGATTTTAACCAGTCAATTATTTTTTGCCGATGATACCATCGGGCAAAAAGTTAAAAGTCCAGTGGAAATGGCTGTCGGACTGTTGCGAGCTTTGGGTGTTCAGGCAGATTTGAACCAGTTGTCGGATCAGTTGTTGGCCCTCGGTCATCTGCCGCTTTACCCGCCCAATGTAAAGGGCTGGGGTGGTGGTCGCGAGTGGATTAACGCGTCCACTTTTTTGGGTAGAGCTAATCTGGTTTACAAAATTGCCAACCAGGAAAACTCGCAGTTTTCACGCGGCTCAATTTCCAAGGCGGTTAACGCGTTACCAAAAATGGATCCTGAGATTTGGATTCGAAAATTGGTGGAGGCTTATGTGGCAGTGCCCTTACCCGGAGATACGATGCATCAACTGATTGAGTTAGGATCTGCCAAGCGACGCAATTTGAATCAGCGGGTGGCAGACGTAGTTTGTGCGATCGGTGCCACGCCAGAGTATCAATTGAACTGACTTCCCTTTCGCTTGAGTTAGTCAGAGGAGACAAAGATGGTTACCAGAAGAAAAATGATACAAGCTACCTTTGGTGGCGCAGCATTAATCACTGCAGGTGCCGCGGCGCCGCCATTTTTATGGGGAGCCTCACGCCAAGCGAGCCAGAAATCCGACGAGAAAATTCTTGTGGTAATTCAGTTGTCGGGCGGGAACGACGGATTAAATACGGTCATCCCTTACGCCAATGACGAGTACTACCGAAACCGATTTACGCTGGCAATTGATAAAGCACAGGTTGCAAAAATTGATGATGAAATTGGCTGGCACCCTGCTTTGAGTGGGTTTGCCCGGCTGTTGGATGAGGGACAATTGTCGGTTGTGCAAGGGGTGGGATATCCGAACCCCAATCGCTCCCATTTTGAATCCATGGATCTTTGGCACACCGCCCATCGGAATACCAAGGAGTTTCCCAGAGGGTGGCTGGGACGTTGTGTGGACGCACACCTTTCGGGTGAACTGCCAGCGATTCACTACGGCGGTGAAAGGCAACCGCTGGCGCTCACAACGCGAACCAAGCCGGTCGCGTCCATCCAGAGTTTGGATCAGTTCCGGTTGCGACTGGGCGATCATCAACCCTTGTCGCAAGGGATCGCCACTAATCTGACAAAGCAACGAAGTCACAGCGATGATCTGTTAGGGTTCATTCACGAGAACGCTTCCATGGCTATGACGACCAGCGGGAAGCTGGAGAGTATCCTGAGTGCCAGCGACGCCATGAAAAGGTACCCCGAAACCTCGCTAGGAAAAAAACTGGCCGCCGTTTCGCAATTGATTGAATCTGGTTTACCGACTCGTATTTACTACGTTACTCATGATGGATTTGATACCCATGCCAATCAGGCAGCAGCGCACGCCGCTTTGCTGCAGCAATTGGGGGATGCCACGCAGGCCTTTAACGAGGATTTAAAAAATAAGGGGCATGCGGAAAGAACCTTGCTGATGACTTTTTCAGAGTTTGGACGTCGTGTGCGTGAGAATGCCAGCCGCGGTACGGATCATGGAACCGCGGCGCCTTTGTTTTTGGCTGGGGGGCGCTTGAAGGCGGGGCCTCTGAATCAACATCCGGATATGTCAGACCTCGATCAGGGAGATCTGAAATTTACAGTCGATTACCGCCGCGTTTACGCTGCGGTGCTGGAAGACTGGCTGGGGGTCGATAGCTCCGAGATTCTGGGGCGGTCTTTTGAAAAACTGGATTTGTTTATCTAGCCGAAAGCTAGATGAACGCCATTGATTTACCCGGGTAATTTGTCGCGCGTGTGGACGCCTGCGACAGAGAGGTCCCGCGTGCCAAAACTCAACCTTCCTTGGTCAAGACCACGACTGACTGGCGTTGCTGTTCACAAGGCATGATTTCATGGATTTTGAAAAATTGGCTCCAAACATCTCGCAGATAGCAGTTGGAGTGGAACACTTGAGCCCGGTAAGCTCCCTCGTCCGCAAAGTAATACGCGGTTTTGCCAACGGCCATCGGCTGCTGAAGGCGTTCTAAAGTAAAACCTTCTCGGCGGAGCATCGATGCGACTAATCGATTGGCGGGCCCCAAGTCGCTCATCGCTTGCCAAGTGTCTTCATTGTGCACGGTGAAATAGGCTAACCCACCGGGACGAAGAATGCGTTGCATTTCAGCCAACCAAGCGACTTCCGTTTCGTCGATGTGCGTGAAAACCGAATACGCGGAAATGAAATCCAACGAATTATCGGCAATCGCAATTCCAGGCGTTTCGGTAACCGCCATTGCCTTGGGATTTCTCGGCATGTGCGTGCTCAGCCAGTCAATATGTTTGGGATTAATGTCCGCTGCCCACACTTGTACATCATCCATTTGGCAACGAAAGTGTCGGGTCACACGTCCCGACGCACATCCAAAGTCCAGCATGTGACGGATCTCAAGCCCATATCTTTCAATCGTGTTAAGTGTTTTCAGGTAACATTCCAGACCATTAAGCCAATAACTGGCGTCGGAAGCGACGTGGTATCCCTCCCGGTAATCGTCCGATGGTAAAGGGAAGTTGTCTCGCAGTACCATCTTGCGAAAATCCCGATCGCCAATGACCTCGGGTGGAAAAAGGTGCGGGCGTTGGCGGATGAGACGTGCATCATAGGTCGTGATCGCCGGACGTTTTGCCAGTCTTACATCAAGATTCGATGCATTCGCTTCCGCTTTTATGGCGTTTGTGGCGGGGGAAACTTTATCAGTCATAAAGGGAGCTCGCGTCCAGCCGATGCAGGCCGTTAAATTGGATTCTTTTATCTGAGGCATTCATCCCACCCGATTTTCTTGGCGAGGTCCATGGATCAATGGACCCATGGGCCAAACCGGGGCGGGAAATATACCGATTATGGGGATTATGAGCCAGCGCTTCTCAGCAATTGCTGGAGTGCCGGACCTCTTTGCCCACAGAATTTTAAAAAACGCCGTGAAAACGTGTAAAAACATCGTATTCTGGAGAGATCACCGAGTCGGTGCCGGATACAACGGGGTAAAGGATTCCCCGCGATTTCGTTGACACTTTTTTCCGAAGTCAATTATACTGGCATGCTGCGGTAAGACTGGTGGAATGGGGGCTTTGCGTGCTCGAAGGAATTCGGATTTTCTTCAGCCCAGCTCCTGAATCGATAATCACCGCGAAGTATTATAAGTAAGAACGACCAACTGACCTGACTTTATTGGGGATTCGCAATGAATCTTGTGGGCAAAATCATCACGATTCTGATTCTCTTGCTGAGCGTTTGCTTCATGGTAATCGGCGTGATGGTCAACGCATCTCATCAAAACTGGAAACAACAGGCGATTGAGAACAAGGATAAGATCGAGGAATTGGCTCAAAATCGTGAGAGAATCCTCGGTGAAGCTAATGTCAAGAATGAGCAGATCAAAAAGGAAAAGGTCGCTCGTATGATTCGCATCCAGCAACTGGAGTCACAGTTGCAACAGGCCGAGCGTGATTTCAAGACCGCCAACGATGGATGGAACGATGAAAAAGTAAAAGCAGCAGAGTCTTTTATTGTCGTAAAAGAAAATGAAAGTCGTATCGCGGAGCAGGATGGTCTGATTGACAATCTGCAAAAGCAACTGGGTTTGCTGACCGAGTCTGTTTCTGAGCAGCGAGGTAAAGTCACTGATATGACGGCCCAGATTTTTGAACTCAATTCAAAAAAGGTCGCATTGGAGAGCATGCGATCAGATTTAGTAGCCGAGAATGCTCAACGCACCAAAGTGATGAATGCCAACGGTTTGGATAAATACGATTTGACCAATCACATCCCACGGGATTTGAAAGGCCGAATTACTGCGATCGATGGTAAAAACATCGCCATCAATCTCGGCCTCGACGATGGACTTCGTCGTGGTCACAGTTTTGATATCTACCGCGGAGACACTTACGTGGGTACGGCGACGGTATTTGAAGCACAGAACAATCGTTCGGCAGCACGGGTCGACTCTAATCTGACGAAGGTCCCTGTTCAGGTAAACGATCAAGTCACAACCAAGTGGATTCTGCAAGACGCCAGCAATCGCTGATAAGCAAATAAGACAAGGAATTATTCAGAATGTCTGAACCGAATTTTGAAGCCTCTGAGCCAATTGGCGATACGACTTTCCAGTCGCCCACCGCGGTGGTCCGGAAACAGGATTTTTCGATTTACACAGTGATGTTGATCATCGCCTTAGCCTGTTTGTTGATCGGCACAATCATGCTGTTCTTAAACATCCAGGAATATGGCGGTTTGACCGAAGAACCATGGAAAACGTCCGACGGTAAGCCTCGGACGGTATTGGAAATATTCAATCGTTTCTATGTTTAGGCAGGCCGGCTAAAAAAATATTATGCGACCCCGCCCCATGAGGCGGGGTTTTTTTATGCGCTGAATTAGAAAAGCAGCCGTGGACGATTTCAAAGGAATACCCGTACAGCAGACAATATCTCGTAAAACAGGTAATATTAGGATGCGTAGTTCGGGGCGACGACCTCGAACGGGTGAGTGGAACCTGATGAGTATGGAAGCTGCGGCGTGGACAATAATCAAATGCCTGATTTGCAGGCCAAAATTGGCAAACTCGAAGACAACATTGCGAGTGTTGTATTGGGAAAACGCAATGTTGCCAGGCTTTGTTTGGTCGCTCTTTTTGCCGGCGAACATATTCTCCTTGAAGACGTGCCGGGTGTTGGCAAAACGCTGATGGGAAAAGCTTTGGCGAAGAGTATCAACGGTGATTTCTGTCGCTTGCAGTTCACACCAGATTTATTGCCCAGCGATATTACGGGTAGTCTGATCTACCATTCACAAAACGAGGAATTCGTTTTCCATCCGGGACCGGTTTTTAACCATTTCGTATTGGCCGATGAAATCAATCGTGCTCCGCCGCGAACCCAGAGTGCGTTATTGGAAGCCATGAGTGACGGCCAGGTTTCCGTAGATGGAAAGACGCACCCTCTGCCTCAGCCCTTTATGGTGATTGCGACGCAAAACCCATTTGAATTCGAGGGTACCTATGTCCTTCCGGAAAGCCAGTTGGATCGCTTTTTGTTGAGGGTGTCCATGGGTTATCCTGATCGCGAAGTTGAGCAGCAAATCGTGGAAAGTCACCGCGCCGGCGAGCCCGTCGAGCAGCTCCAGCACGTGATTGACAAGACGATGGTCAGGCAGCTGCAAGCGGCGGTGCGTGAAGTGAAAATGGAACCCGCGATCACCCAATACATGTTGGATGTCGTGCACGCTACTCGGGAAACGCCGGCTTTGGATGTGGGCGTCAGTACCCGTGGATTGTTGTTGTGGAGCCGTGCCGCACAAGCGACTGCATTGGTGGAAGGACGCAACTACGTCATTCCCGACGATGCCAAGGGCCTGGCAGTGGCCGTGCTGTCTCACCGGATTCTGCTGAAAGGCCAATCCAGTGAAGGGGATCGGCAAGCATCGGAAGCCATCATTGGGGAAATATTGAATCAGATCGCTGCCCCTTGATTTTGGAAGGGAGGCGAGGCTTTTTGCCATGAAATATCCACGACGCCACACCCGAATTACCTACGAAGGCTTGTCTTTCATGTCGGTGTTGGCATTTATCATCCTCGGAGCGATTATCCGGCAAGTGAATTTGCTGATGTTGCTTTCGGGGCTGATGATCGCTCCCTTTTTCTTTAACTGGCGCATCTCGATGAAGATGCTGGAGCGGGTCATTGGTGTGCGCCGTCTCCCACGTATGATCTTCGCCGGGAGTCCCTTTACGGTGGGTTGGCGTCTGAAAAATTCCCGCACGCGAATCCCATCTTGGGGGCTGCGTGTTGTGGATCGCATCGGTCGAGTGGACGCCAAATATTTGGACCGGGTTACGGTGTTGGTGCCGCCAATTGCACCTGCCGCCGAGACCGATGTTGGCTATCAGTGCCTGCTGGTGAAAAGAGGAATTTATCAACTGGGCCCCGCGCAAATCAGTTCCGCTTTCCCGGTGGGGTTGATTCGCTCCAAGATCAAATTGCAGAATGTTGAGACCTTTTACGTTGCGCCCGCGATTGGTCGGTTACACCGCTCGTGGGACCAAATGACGCAATCGCTCAGTCGCGGGGAAGCAAAAAAACAACGTCAGCAGCGTTCCGAAACCGGTGATTTTTATGCGTTGCGGCCATGGGTGACGGGGGATAATCCAAGGCAGGTGCATTGGCGGAGTTCCGCACGCCACGGCGATTTAATGGTTCGGCAAAACGAGCAGCAGCAAGATCGTCGACTTGTGTTGATTTTGGATTTGGCAGAAACCAGCCAAGCAGAGGGTGATATCGAAATGACGCTTTCTCTGATGGCAACCATCTTCAAAAAGTACTCGGTGGGCCGCGGTCAGCCGGCAGTGGGCGTATGCGGGGATCAGCAATGGGTATGCGAACACTTAAATGGAATCGCATTGGCTGCGTTGATGGAGGTGTTGGCAACGATTCAGCCAGCCGAATCGAATGGCTTTCATGACGCCTGGGAATCCTTGGTGCCGGCATCCGCTCGCGCACGCTCTGTGATTGTGATCAGTACGCGTAGTCAAGAACAGGCTTTCGCCGAGGCGGATTTACCAACGTTTCGCGGGAAGTGGATTGATGTAACACGGGAAGATTTGACGCGCTATTTTCAACCGCCTTCGATTAAGCCCGGCGAATTTTTGAATCAGATCGCCAAGCAGCTGGAGAACGACGCATGAGTGTCGAACGCACGCTGCCTTTTTTGATTTTGGCGACCGTGGCGCTCAGCGGTTTATTGCTGGGTATGGGACAAGGTGACTTTGAGCCTTTCTTTGTGGCTGTCTTGGGCGTCAGTGCGTCGATGATTTTGGTCGATTGGCTGAAGTGGTTTCGCTTGCCTAATTGGGTTGCCAACTTGTTGGCGGTCTTGGTCACAATTCTTACCGTTTCCAATTTCTATTTTACGAATGACAGTGTGCGTCACCTGCTGGGGGTTGGGAAACTGCTGGTCTATTTGCAGACTATCCTGACTTTCCAAAAGAAAAGTGCGAGAGTTTATTGGCAAGTCATGGTGCTGAGTTTATTGCAAATCGTCGTGGGGGCGGTTTTTAATCTGGGCTTTGAAGGCGGAGTCTTGTTTATCATCTACATGATGATCGCAGGCGTCACCATGATGGTGCTGCATCTTTACCAGGATCGCCAATTGGTCAAGCTTCAAAATGAAGCCTCCTTAAGGCTATCCAACTCTCGGCGCAGAGCCCCAGAGTATGCGGTTTGGACCATCAGTACCAAGCCAGCACTCCAGCGGGGCGTCTTACGACGCATGGTGGTGGCCTTTTTGATATTTGCATCTGGTGCGCTGTTTTTTTCAGTCTTGCTTTTCTATTTCTTACCCCGAGATAACACCTCCTGGGCCGGCCCCAAAGAGATGCCGATGCAGGCCACGGGGTTTGACGAAAAAGTAAGCATGAACCATTCGGATCTGATCTTGCTTTCCAGCAAATTACAGATGAATGTGAGGTATTGGTATTCGGGCGATGAACAAAAAACATTTCAACCAAGCCGGGATCCCTACCTGCGAGGCATGGCACTTAGCAATCTTGAAATCGATGGTAATCGCACGAAATGGGTAGCCCCGCCCTATCAGATTTACCCGTCAGATTTTCGTCCATTAAAGATGGAAGCGACCGATCGTTGGGTGACTCAGGAGATCGTCTTAGAGCCAACCGATGATCCATTGCTGTACACCGCAATGCCACCTCGTTTCACCAGCGTTGGGGAATTCCTGACGGATTACGAGTGGTGTTGGCCGTTGGGAGCACTGACGCGTCAGCGGTCAGCAGAAAAGATCACCGTTTCACATTTCCGTTACCGTTTGAAAATACCGATTCTCAGTAGCGGCGAATTTTTCTCTGCTTATCCGTATGTCGCTAGAGATGGGCTTGTATGTTTGACCGAGGAGCAGGATCCTGGCAATTACAAATGGTACACCTACCTCGATCGCGAACGCTATCCTACTTTGGTTCAGGTGGCGGGTGAGATCGGCAGTCGGGTCACGGGCAATAATCATAATTCCATCGCCCGCCAAATGGAGGCCTATTTTAAATCAGGTCAGTTTTCTTATACCTTGGACTATCGAGACATTGATCGGGACGAAGCCCTCGATAGCGTGGAGGATTTCTTCGCCAATCATCGCTCAGGCCATTGTGAGTATTACGCCTCTGCGCTGGCACTGATGTTGCGTAGCCAAGGCATTCCCAGTCGCTTGGTGGTCGGATACCGGGGCGGAGATATTAATGGATTTGGTGGTCACCTGGATGTGGAGGCCCAGCATGCCCACGCCTGGGTGGAGGCTTACATTCGGCCCGAGGATTGCTCCAATTATTTAATGCAAACTGGGCAAGCGAATGAAACGGGAGCGTGGTTACGTCTGGATCCCACACCCTCGTCGGATACCAATGATCAGGTAACTAGTGCCGACGAAGCGCTGGATTTCGCCAAAAGTCTGTGGCGAGATTACGTTCTCGGACTGCAGGCAGATACGCAGACGCGTATCGTTTCCGCTGATCAATTAAACCTGTCGGGGGCGCTGCGGGTTCTCGATCTCGATTGGTGGCAAAATTCGCTCGGTCGTTTACGGGAAGACCTGCAAGAACCCAACGGTTGGAAGCGGTACGCGGTTCCAGGTTTTATCATTATCATGTTGGCTCTGGGATTGGTGATCTATTTGAGGGAACGGGCTGTACGGCAAAATCGTCGGAAAAAGACAGAGTACGGAAGTTTGAGAGGGGTTCGACGAGGCATTGCGAGAGCCCTCAATTTGGTCTCTCCCAAGCTCTCGGGTTGGGTGGTTCGGGAATTCGGGGGGCGCGCCGATGAGGTTCCCTTCTACCGACAGATGTTGGAGTATTTAGAACAGGCTGGGTTTCATAAACTGCCCCAGCAGACGCATCGTGAATTCGCGGAGTCAGTTGCCCACAGCTTGACAAAAAACGAGCCCTTAAATCGCCTCGGAACCTTGACGAAAACCATCACAGATTCCTACTATCTCGTACGTTTTGGTCATGGAAAGCTGGACGATCAGCAGACTAAAACGGTGGAAATTGCATTACACGACTTGCAAGAATTGCTTCAGCAGACTGCTAACTCATGAAAATTGGAATTGTTGGTTATCAAGGTTCCGGGAAATCCTCCTTGTTTCATTGGCTAACGGGTGTTCAGCCGGATTTGTCGGTGTCTCATACGGGGCAAGCGGCCTCGGTCGAGGTGCCAGATGACCGAATAGCCCAGCTCTCGGATATTTATCAACCCAAGAAAATTACTAGGGCGTCGCTTAATCTCGTTGATACCCCAGGGCTGAGTCGCGACCACCAAGGTTCCGCCGGGAAATTGGCGTTGATTCGCGAAGCCGGTTGCCTGTGCATCGTGGTGGGGGCCTATTCCGGTGCAGAGGTTGAAAAGGATCTTCGCTCTTTTGAAGAGGATTTGTTGATTGCCGATCTCGATCTGGTGAACAGCCGTGTGGAAAAACTCAGGGACTCGGTCAAACGCCCCCGCCCCAATCGCGATAAAGAAATTGTTGAACTGGAGGCTTTAGAACCGTTGTTGGCAGTGCTGGAATCCGGAGAACTAATTCACGAAATGGAATTGAGCGAAGAGCAGGGACGGGCCATCAAATCATTTCAGTTGTTAACTCGGAAACCTCGCATGATCATTGTTAACACGAATGATGATGAGGTAGCCTCGGAGGATCCAGTAGCGGGTCACTCCTCTCCAGTTTGGCGACTGCCGATTACGTTGCAGTTAGAATTGGGGCAAATGGAAACGACTGAGAGAGACGGATTCTGTGAGGAGATGGGAGTCACTGCCATCGAACGTGGCCCCGTGCTAAGGGCATTGATGAACGCTTCCCATCAGATGTTATTCTTCACGGCAGGTGAAAAAGAAGTCCGCTCTTGGATGGTGGCTCAAGGGGCTACCGCTGAGGATGCCGCCGGGTCGATTCATACGGATCTGGCAAGAGGGTTTGTGCGAGCGGAACGCATGAGCTGCGAGGATTTATTTCGAGTAGGCAGCGAACGCGAAATCAAAGCGCAAAATTTGATGAGTAAAGAACCTCGCGCCTACGTGCTGCAAGAAGGTGACATCCTGCATATTTTGTCCAGTACTTGATGGGGTGCTGTCTCAAGAATCGTTTCCTTGCCTGTTTACTCAGAAGCGGGAAGCTTTGTTCCGATCAGGTGTTTTTCGACTTCTGAAAAAATAGCCGCCCCTACCGTGGGTTTGCCGCCACGAAATTGCGCTACGATTTTTCCATCGGGGTTAAGGATATCAACCTCGTTCGTTTCAGAATTCATGGCCTCGGGGCCATTGACGATCACTAAGTCACATGACTTTTTTTCAAGTTTAGTGATGGCCTGAAAATGGGCATCCTCGGTCTCCAGAGCAAAGCCAACGACCCACTGATCGGGCCGTTTGTTTTGACCGAGATGGGCGACGATATCCGGTGTTTGCACAAATTCCAATATCAGGGGCTCACCGGTCTTTTTGATTTTTTGATCAGCGACGCTACGGGGCTGGTAATCGCATGGTGCCGCCACACCAATCATGCCATCACTCGATTCAAACTCGACCAGGCAAGCTTCCAGCATTTGGTGAGTTGTCATAACGGGGACCACCTTGGCAGCCGCCGGATACTCAATCGTCACCGGGCCACTGACAATGCAGACTTCGTGTCCGGCTTCGATGGCTGCTGTGGCGATGCAGCGTCCCATTTCGCCACTTGAGCCATTCGAAATAAAGCGCACGGGGTCGATATACTGCCGAGTGGGGCCGGAGGTGATCAGTATCTTCGCCATCGGCGACGTCCTTTTTTTGAGCGGATCAATTCACGGCAAACCACGGCGCCGTAATTTAATCGCACTGGGTTAGTCCGATTGGTCGAGTACGGAGACGATCGCTGCGGCTATTTCCATAGGTTCCGACATGCGTCCTGCCCCTTTTTGCCGACAGCTCAACCAGCCCTCATTCGGGCCGATCATGTGAACACCGTCCAACGTTAAGGTCTTCATATTTCTTTGCACGGCCGACTTTTCCCACATTTCACAATTCATAGCTGGCGCCATTAAGACGGGCCCCTGAAAGCAAAGGTAAAGCGTGCTTAGCAGTGAATCCGCAAGACCGTGGGCGGCCTTTCCTAAAAAGTCGGCGGTCGCTGGGGCCACACAGAGCAAATCGGCGTCTCGCGCAATTTCAATATGAGGTCCGAGTGGGTGCGCGTCTTGCCCGGCAAAAATTTCAGAATAGACCGGGCGACCCGTTAATGCCGCCATGGTCGCCGCACCGATGAATTGATGTGCCGAAGGAGTCATCACCACGCGGACTCCGTAATCAGCCTGCACCAGATGACTGACCAAAGCCGCGGATTTGTAGGCCGCAATGCCGCCGGTCACACCGATTATTATTTCCGATTTTGCCATGCTCGTATTCTAATAGGCAAAGGGCAAGGGGAATAGAAGAAGCCCCAGAGTTTCGCAGCTCAGAGATTCCGAAAACCCGTGAAACCACGCCGCATCGCGGTTTATGATTTTCCGCGGATTTCTGACTGGACGCCTGACAACATCCGAATCCATGGCGAAACGGCCAAAGCCGGCAGCTCGCCAGCTGCTTTTCGGGCCGCCTCACGATCTGCGAACATCCCGTACACGACAATGTACAGCATGCGAGTTTTCCCAGGCTTGCAGAAGATGGCAAAAGCTTGTGGGTCAGGTTGACTAGCCACGTAGTTTTCAGCCCGTTGCAATGAGATCGCGCTCAAGACTTGGACTGTGTAATGATCGGCTGGCTGAGCTAGTAACCATTCGGCATCGTGATAGGACGTTTGGTTTTCTGTTTCCGATTCACGCGGTCCTAGAAAGGATCGAATCAGAGGGCCAGCTTCGGTGTTGGGTTCCCCCGAGGATTCTGTCAGGGCGTTGTCGCTGAGCCATTCGATACAATCGGGTAACGAAGACGGTTCGCTATAGTGAATGCCCTGCCCTATCGTGAATCCCATTTCAAGTAGCGTTTCGTGCTCCCCGATGGTTTCCACTCTTTCGGCGACCGAGATGACGCCGAGCGAATCCATGAATCGCAATAATCCGACCAGGAATTTTTGGTGCCGTTCAGGCGCTTGATCGATCTGGCGAATTAAACGAGCATCAAATTTAATGTAATCAGGACTCACATCTTGCAAAGCGAATAGGCGAGGTTCTGCAGCACCGAAATTGTGAATTGCCAGCTTGATATCAAGTTGATCGAGCGCTTTACTGAGATTGACCAGGTCTTTGGGTTCGTCGAGAGCCGCTGCGGAAACTTCTAAAGTTAGGGGGCGGCTTTCGAAGCTTTCTCGGATGTTCCTCAAAGATGTCAGAAGCCGACTATCTCGCAGTTCCATCAGGTGTGTGTTAAGGAATAATTCCAGATCGCCAGGCAAGTGAGCGTGAGACGCCTCGAATCCTTGTCGCATCAAAGCGCCGCTTAGCTCAATCTCCATGTTTAGCTGCGTGGCGGTTGCAAACATTTGTTCGGGAGTACGTAGACCCAGTACGCGACTTCGCCCCAGCATTTCCAATCCGGCAACGCGTAGGTGTTTTTCGCCGATATGAAAAATGGGTTGGAAATAAGGCAGTAAACCACCGTTGAACAGACGTTCAAATTGAATGGAGCGGAGTGTCTTAGCGACCGTCTCGCTGCCATCCTGCTTTTTTTGACTCACATTAAATATGGCATTGGCGCAGCGTATGGTATCCCCGCCGCTCAACCGAATTCGATTACGAACTGGTTGACCATTGACGAAGGTCCCATTGGTGCTGTCCAAATCGTGCAGCCAAAGTACGCCACCTTCTTCCACGATATTGGCATGGTAAGCTGAAACGCTGGTGCTGGTGATGACGACATCACAGTCAGAATTGCGGCCCAACTGAGTTTTGCCGTGGATGGGGATGGTGCTTAACTCATGGTCGCCGTCGTTATGATGCACCAAGAACCATTGGAAGCTATCCGCGGATTGTGGGGTGGTTGCTTGCATACGATCACTTCGGGGGTTACCGAAAGATCTCAGGGTTATAGTTTTCTTGGACTTAAAGACTATCAACATTAGCTTTTTTAATTAGCAGGACCCGCAATTGATGTCGATTAACCCGCGTAAATCTTGGATTTGCGGTTGGGGAAGTAGCGGCAATACAGATTATGCCTCCACCGTTTCCCATGCGATTTGGACCAGTTCGTTTACCAGTTCCAATAGTTGTTCATCGTGATAGGGCTTCACTAAATAATTCGATACTCCGGCATCAAAAGCCATCTTCGAATGGGACTCCGCAGAGCGACTGGTGATCATGACAAAGGGGGTAGCCTCGAACTCTGGCTGTTTTCTCAAACGCTTCACCAGTTCGATGCCATCCATTCTTGGCATCTCCATGTCGCAGAGGAAAATATCTGGTGGGGTTTCCATCTCGTCCAACTTTTCAACGGCATCAACGCCATTTTTAGCGGTTACGACATCCCAGCCGGCGGTCTGCAGAAGATGCGCTGTCGCGCGACGAATGCTGATTGAATCGTCAATGACCATGGCCGTAGAAACCCGCAGAGGCGTAGCTTGGCGTGTCGCATCCACAGTTTCGGTGAGGTTGCTAGAATCGCGTCCGACGATATCCATCGGATCGAGTATGGGTACGACGGTTCCGTCGCCTTGGATGGTTGCGCCGATGAGTCCCGGGATCTCTCGAAGGTGGGTGCCAAGACTTTTGACGACGACTTCTTCGCAACCTTCGATCGATTCCACAATGACGGCAGTCTGGTCGGCACCTGCCTGAATGATCAGGATCAGGGGGGCTTCGTCCGGGTTGGTATAACGCCGCGTTGGTAAATCCAGGTGGTTTGCGAGATCTCTCAATTCCATCATTTGATGATCGACCTGCACTAACGATCTTCGCCCTGAGGGGCTGACTGCCGAAAAATCGAGGCGGGTGATTTTACCGATAGCTTGCCGAGGAATGGCGAACTTCCGGTTGGCAGCTTCCACCATCAGAACTTGGGTGACCCCAACGGAAATCGGCAGCTGAATTGTAAATGTCGTTCCTCGGTTAATTTCACTTTGCACACGGATATTGCCGTTGAGTCTTACAACAGCTTCTCGCACGATATCCATTCCGACGCCACGACCCGAAACGTCCGTCAAGTTGGCGGCTGTCGTGATCCCGGGTAGAAAGAGCAAGCGGCATTTTTCTTCGTAAGAGGTGGCATCGTGAGGACCAATTTTTCCACTTTCAATGGCCTTTCGTCGCAGGCGATCGAAATCGATACCACGTCCATCGTCGCTAAGTTTGAGTGTGACTTGGGTGCCCTGATACAACGCTTCCAGATGCAATTGAGATGCTTGGGGTTTGCCGAGTTGTTCCCGTTCGGCAGGTGATTCAATACCATGATCCATGGCATTGCGAATCAGGTGTTGCAAGGGAGCAATCATTTGATCCATTACGGTTTTATCCAGCTCCGTATGGTCACCCTTCACCACCAATTCGATTCGTTTGTCCAGTTTACCCGAAACCGCGCGCACGGTGCGCTGGAGTTTGCTAACCACATTGGATAACGGAACCATGCGAACGCGTAGCAAACTGGCCTGTGCCTCTCGATTGAAGCGGTCTTGCCGTCTTAAAAGACTCTCGAGCTCCATTTTTAATTTCCGCATTTCCCGCGTAATGAACTCAACGTCATTGCATCCTTCGGTGAGCATTTGCGCGAGCATATAAAAATCGGAGTCTTGGTCCAGGTGGCCCAGTTCCGTTCTGGCTATCGAGCTTCCGCCAAGTGAGTCGGCCAGTTCATCGTTGAGGATTTCCGCGAATTCCAGATTGTGATTCGATTGCAGTTCAAAACTAGCTAACTGCATGCGTTCCAATATGCTGAAAGTCGAGGCGATTCGAGCGTGGACGTCCGCCAGACGTTGGTTCATAACCGAGCGGTTCACAATCATCTCACCGATGGTTCCGACCAGTTGATCCAGGCGTTTCAGCGGGACACGCAGGAATTGTTCATCACGACCACTTTCGTTTGGAGAGGCACCGACCACTGGAATCGTATTCGTTGCGGCAGAGTTGGTTTCGCTGGCTTTCCATAATTCAGCTGCCGATGGATTTTCCGTAGCAGAAGCGGTGGGTCCTAGTTGCGATTCGTAATGGCGATAGGTTTTTTGTAAACGCTCGGAAATCGCCTCAATATCGTTGACTTCGTTGGCCGTGAGATCTTGCAATAAATCGGCGGTTTCCAAGAGTAAATTTCGTTTGCCGGCGTCAATTCCTATGGGTTGCTCAGCGACTTGGTCGAGGAGATCTTCCATGCGATGGGAGAGCCGAGTAACCGCTTCCATGCCGACCGCGCCAGCGGCACCTTTTAGTGTGTGTGCGGAGCGACGCACTTGAGAGACGGCCTCTTTGTTTTCCGGGAATTGCTTAAGAGAATCCAGACCGTCGTAAATATATTGCAGATGCTCTTCAGCTTCCTCCTGAAAAATCTGTTTCAATTCCACAGGAATATTCTTGGCGGCATGCAGTTGCTGCAGCACGGTCGCGGGATTGTTTGATTCACCAGAGGCCATCTTTGAACTCGATTCCACTTGCATTTAATTGGGCCAAACGGCAGTCGTTGGTCGGGGGGATGTCTTTCGAGAGACGCTATTTCAGATCGGGCAGAGAGGGTTGGGGTGAAGCATTGGGGATACTGATGGAGATACCGGGTTGAGCGGGGGATTTTTCATCACGTGCTTCCTGTTCAAGCATCTTGGAAAACTCACGCAGTTGTTCGGCAAAAAAATCCTGTTCCCCCTGAACGGCGAGTGGGGGTTTCATCAGAGGTTCGGTTCTTTCGACGGGCGGTTTGTTTTTTTGCGTCGGAACACTGAACCGCGTTAACGTATTACGGAGTTCGTCAGCCATCTGTTCCAGTTGCTTGACCGCTTGCGAGGCGGAGCGTGTGTTTTCTACCGACGTGGTCGTCTCGGAACAAATTTGTTGCATGGCTGATGCCACACCATTGACATTTTGGGCCTGCAAATTGGCTGATTTAGATACATCTTCAATCATGACCACCAGTTGATTGGAAACACTATCGATCTCGAACAGAGTCTCACCGGCTTCGGTCGCCAAGCGGGAACCGTCAACAACCTCACGAGTTGACTCTTCCATATCAGACATGACTTCTTTGGTTTCTCGTTGGATACCGCGAATCAACCTGGCGACCTGGCCCGTGGCCGATGCGCTGCGTTCCGCAAGTCGCTCCACTTCTTCCGCAACCACGGCAAATCCATGACCTGCGTCACCGGCCATGGCCGCTTGAATCGACGCGTTCAGTGCGAGGATGGAAGTGCGATCTGTGATGTCCGAAATCAATTGGACAATCTCACCGATTTCTTGTGAGGATTCGCCAAGCCGCTTGATCCGCTGAGATGTGTTTTTGACTTGAGCTCGGATACGCTGCATACCTTGCACCGTATCGTTGACTGCTTTCAGGCCGTCGGCGGCCGTTTGCCGCGCCTCAACTGCGACATTGACGCTCTCGGCAGCTTGCATGGCGACTGCCTGGAAAGCTCGTGTCATTTCCATTAATTTTTTTGAAGCATCGTTGATTTCATTAGCCGTGCGTTTGCTATCCTGAGTCGTAGCGGATGAAAATCGCTGAATACTTGTGACCGATTGGTCAACCTGTTCCGTTGCTAACTGAAGTCTGAGGACCAGAGAGCGAGTTTGATCGGACATGCGATTGAAAGATTTGGCGATTTCACCCGTGCCATCCGATTTGACCTCTGCCGAAACGGTTAAATCACCGGTTGCGATGGTGCGTAATTGCGGCAATAGATTTTCAATAGAGCGTTGGACATCCGCGTTTTCGTTGTGTGATTGCACCAGGTTTAATGTGTTGTCGCACATGACATTCAAGAGTTCTGCCGCGTTGCCAATTTCATCTTGCGAAAAGATATCGACGCGAGACTCAAAATTTCCGGTCGTGATTTGTTGTAGAGCGTGGTCGATGGCACGCGCTTGGCGCACAAACCCGGAACATGTCTTGGCAGCAATGACCAAGCTGGCCACCAGAGTACCGAGAGCAATAAACCCAGCGGTGGTTGTCAGGAAGCCCCAGCCCGTTAATGCAATTACGGTGGCAAAAGGCAGTAGAGCCGAGATTGAAAGCGCGCACCAAAGTTTTTTTTGAACTCCAAAGCGACTGGTTGTGTATTTTGACATGGCTTTAAATAACTGGGCTGGGGTGGCGGTTGATCGAGGCCGCTACCAGCGTGGAAGCTAGTTCATATAGGTGGCGAGTTCCGCGGAGGCGAATAATTGGTGCGGATCCAATAGCACTACGTTTACGTCCTCAATACTGGCGATTCCGCTCACAAACGTACAAGCGGCTAGGCCCGACGGTGGAGGGGATATCGATTCGGGTGTCACGGTGCGAATGCCGTGTATTCGGTCGACAATCAGGGCGGTGGTTGCGTCATGTTGTTGACTACGGACGACCACCAATTTCCCGGAGGAAGTTCTGTCGGTGTCGATTTGAAATAACATGGCGAGGTCGGTAACAGACACGATTTGCCCACGTAGCACGACGATTCCCTGCAACCAATCACTGGTTCTTGGGAGACGCGTGATGCTGGGTGGATTGGCCACCTCTTTGATAGTCGTCAGGGGCAAAGCAAATCGTTGCTTGCCAAGCACGAAAATGATATGACGTGAATCATTAAATTGCTCTGTGGATGCCGCTTCGCGACAGGCCAAGGCGATGGAACCTGCATAGGCTAAGCTCGAATCATCGTTAAGACGATTGCCGTAGCGTTGCAGGAGTTGTTCGAAGGGATCGATAGCAGTCGGGTCGGGGTGAGCAATTGAGTTGCTCTCCTGCGACGCCTCTTCATGCTCCAGCAATTCTCTCAGTTCATCACCGAACGTCGCCATAGCCTGAGCGAGATGGGCAGGGTCGGATTCATGGGGGTTTTGTGAACCAGGGGTGTTTTCTATCACAGGTCTCGTTCCTTCCGGATCTGTGGACCGAATCAAGCGTAGGGAATTACCACGATTGGTTCAGTTCAGTAACGAAAATGACCGTGCTTTGATCGATCTCATGCCCGAGGTCCGAATCGATTCCCAGAATCATGATGGCGTGGTAGAGAGTGGCAGCCGTCGCGCGTACCAGATTGTCTCCCAGTTTTAGATGAGCCGCGGATATATCTGGCGTCTCTTCTGCTTTCCAAAAAGCTCGCATTAGAGCGTTACTGAAGGGGCGAGTTTTTAACACCTCATCGTAAGCATGACTGCACAGCGCAGCTTTTTCGATTTCCTCATCAGCTTGACGGGCAGCATTTCCACTGAGGTAGTTGTTGGCAAAATCGTTTAGTAATGCCAGCATTTTTCTGGCGGTCCCACCCGATTCGTCGATGTAATCGACTTGAGATTGTTCGTGCGCCTTAGCAAACACATTTTCCAGTTGACCGATTAACTCGATACATGACATACCCAACGTGGCCTTATCAATCGACCAGGTAATCGCAGCATCGGTTCTTTCCAGCAACAATCCTGCGGCTTTGGCATTTTCAGCGAGGCGGGGCGTCGTTGATTTATTCATGACGGAAACTCTATTAGAGACGGGATGGTGTTGCGTGTTTAGGAAGTTTGATATTGCAGATGCTGGTTAACCGTTTTCACCAAATCTTCCGGAGCGAACGGTTTTCCAATAAAAGCATCGCAGCCCTTGATCTTGCCTCGCATCTTGTCGATGACACCGTCATTTCCAGATAACATGATGACGGGGATGTGAGCTGTTCTTTCGTGTTTTTTCAGGAAGTTGCATAGCTTGTAGCCGCTGAGACGGGGCATGTTGATGTCCAAGAGAATCAAGTCAGGCAAACGCTCTGCCAAGAGCTTGAGCGCTTCCACACCATCCGGAGCGGTGACCACGTCATGGCCCTTTTCGCTCAATGTGATCGTCACCAACTTGCGTATCGTGGGACTGTCATCAACCGCCAAGATTAATGGTTTGCGGATGTCAGAGTTGGCACCCAAGTGGTTTGTTTTTCTGGGGCTGACCTCAGCGTTGAGGAACGGAGGGTTTTTCGCGGCAAGGGGAGTAACCTCGTCACGTACCTCTTGTGCCAATGATCTAACAAAATCTTGCAGTTGGCTTTCCGCCACCGGCTCGGACGGTTCCTCTGGTGAAAGACTCTCTTGTTCACCTGCCAGTTCCGGAATGTCTAGCTGCGGCATTTTTGCCCAGAATTTTTCGATCTTCGCGTGGTTGGCGTCATGGTTTTCCTCGCCATCCGTAGCTGCTGGTTGATCTTGGGCCTCTGGTTGATCTTCAATCGAGTCCCGGACTGCTATCTCCTGTTCCTCCGCGATGTCTTCTTCATCAGAACAAAAGATTCTCAAAGAACCCGCTTCGCCAGAGAGATCGGCTTCCGCGTTTGATTCTTGGGACGCATCCAAAATCGGGGTTTTAGGATTCGAGTCGGATACGTCGAGGATCAAGGGCGCGGGGTCTAGGTCCGGCTGGACCTGTTCCTCCGATTTTTGTTGCTCTTGTTGGAGGCGACATTGCTCGAGCAGTTGTTGTTCAAAGAGTTGATGCTGTAAATTTGATTGCTCAAGGCGTGCTTGCTCGAGGCGTGCTTGTTCGAGGCGTTCTTGTTCGAGGCGTTCTTGCTCGAGGCGTTCTTGCTCGAGGCGTTCTTGCTCGAGGCGTTCTTGTTCGAGGCGTTCTTGTTCGAGGCGTTCTTGTTCGAGGCGTTCTTGTTCGAGTTGTGCTTGTTCGAGTTGTGCTTGTTCGAGTTGTGCTTGTTCAAGTCGTGCTTGTTCGAGGCGTTCTTGTTCGAGGCGTTCTTGTTCGAGTTGTGCTTGTTCGAGTTGTGCTTGTTCCAGGCGTTCTTGCTCCAAGCGTTCTTGCTCCAAGCGTTCTTGCTCCAAGCGTTGTTGTTCTAGGCGTTGTTGTTCTAGGCGTTGTTGTTCTAGGCGTTGTTGTTCTAGGCGTTGTTGTTCCAGGCGTTGTTGTTCCAGGCGTTGTTGTTCCAGGCGTTGTTGTTCCAGGCGTTGCTGTTCCAAGAATTGTTGTTCCAGTCGCTCTCTTTCGCGTTGTTGCTGCTCAAGCCGTTCTTGCTCAAGCTGTGCTTGCTCCAAACGCTCGCGTTCCTTTCGCTCCCACTCTTTTTGTTGCCTTTCTTGTTCCAATTGAGCTGCTTGCTCGATACGCTCCTGCTCTAGCAGTTCCTGTTGGAGTCGCTCTTGCGAGATTTTGTCTCGCTCCCGTCTGTCAAATTCAATTTGTTGATGCGCGAGGGTCCAAACGCCTTGCATCCAGTTCATGCCGGCTTTGGCAACCAAATTACCGGGCTCTAGTTCGAGCGCTCGCTGCAGGCAGTAGTAAGCGGTATCGAGCGAGGATGCGGTCCATGCTCGGAATAATAAACCGGCGACATGATCTGAGTGTTCAGCCAGGAACAGTTCAGTGTTGAGTTGAGTTTCAGCGCGATTGTCGGTAACAATGGCATGGGCTGCTTTGGTAAGCGCTGGATGAGACTGTGCGGAATTCATGTTCCTGATTCCTGAATCAATGGATAGCGTAACTGGGAAATTTCCCGGCCGATTTCGGGTAAATAGATCGATCGTTGAAAGGTACAACTTGGTTCAGCGTCCGTTGGAACAAATTTCCTAACAGGATAGAATCCTCGTGCTTGCCGGGGCGCCGTATCCGCTTTGATTGGGGCAATCGATACAACCCGATCCGAGGCGGTTGTCATTCTGCGGGAAATGCCCAGGCTGCCGATCATCGCGGTAGATCGGTGTGGCCTTCACGCGTTGCCGCAGGGTGGGAAATTCACTGCTCGTCAAGAAAGATAGGCAGCGGCAATTGGCTGCTTAAGGCGTCCCGAGGAAAAGAAGTGACACCTCTGATATGGATCAGGGGTTGGGCCCGCTCGGGCAGCGGAGACGGGGAATCGTCAGCATGTTTAAACGAAAAAAACCGGAGATGGAAATCTCCGGTTAATGGTTCTTTGGTGTGTGGTCAATCGGCTTAGAGGTTTTCCAGATCGAGTTCAGGAGCGGCACCAAAATCGGGTACCTCATCTACGATCTGGACATTGTCAGACATATCCAAGCGGATCTTTCCAGCTCGAATTTCCTGTAAAACGATCTCCATCTTGTCATTCAGAGTGGTATCGATGAGGGGGTTTGCTCCCTGATTCAACTGGACAAGTCTCTTTTGGATTAGCGTCGAAAGCTTAAAGCGACCGCCAACCAAGTTTACAATTTCTTCTTCTTTCAATTCGTCGTACATGTTTTTTCTTCTCCAGTTTGATTCAGTAGGCCGCAGATGTTAGCAGCGGTCGCCTGGATTTCTTCGTTTCTGACAATGTGTTGGTAGTGATGCGCCATTTCCAGTTCCTTGGCAGCAACCGCGATCCTTCTTTGAATCTGTTCTTCTTTTTCTGTTTCACGTCCTCTGAGTCTTTTCTCAAGCTCGACTAAATCACCCGGGTGGATGAAAATCGAAGTGGCTTTTGGAAATCGCTCCAAAACCATCATGGCGCCCTCGACATCAATCTCCAGAACGACGAACTTGCCTTTCTCGAGACGTTCCCGAACCGGTTTCTCGAGAGTGCCGTACCAGTGGCCGATTCCAAAAACCTCGGCACACTCAAGGAACTCATCGTTCTGTTTCTTGGTGATGAATTCTTCCAGGGAAATGAAGTGGTAATGCACCCCATCAACCTCATTAATCCGAGGTTCCCGCGTGGTTGCGGAAACACTCAATTCCAAAGGGAGTTGACAAGAACTTAACAATTCACGCACCACCGATGACTTGCCGACGCCCGAGGGCCCCGAAATGATAATCAATTGTCCGGAATAAGGTGAGTTCATGGTTCGCGTCGCATCACTCGACGTTTTGCGTCATCTCCCGGATGCGATCAATGGCCGTCTTTATTTCCACGACGTTTTGGGCAATCTGTGAATCATTTGCCTTGGAGCCGATTGTGTTCGTTTCCCGTAACATTTCCTGTGACAGAAATTCTAGTTTGCGTCCATCGCCTTGGCCAGAGTTAATGATCTCAGTGAATTGATCAATATGCGTTTGCAAGCGAACCGTTTCCTCGGAAATGTCGCATTTGTCGGCGAAAATGCCGACTTCGCGGATCACATCGGCGGGTTGAATGGCGACTTCGTGCTCCGCGAGCATCTTGTTGATTCGTTCGGTCAGTCGCCGCGAGTAATCTTTCGCAACTTCCGGGGCCCTAGATTCGATGGCGAGCAAGTGTTTTTGAATTTCACCGCAATTGACCAGCAAGTCGTTGGCGGCTGATGTACCCTCTTTTTCCCGCATTTGAACCAGCCGCTTAAGTGCCTCTTCGATCGTGGACAGCAACAATTGGGATTCATCACTGCTCTCTCCACGGTTATCGCGATGCCCTGCATCTTCGACAATTCCAGGCAAGCCCAGCAAAGAATCGACTTGGGCCGAGCTATCGATGGAACGCAATTGCTCCAGCAGTACCTGCAGCAAATCGGTATTGAGTCGGTAATGGGGGGTGTTTTTCTCGCGCTGAACTTCGAGGCTTAAATGGACGGAACCGCGGCGAATGTATTTTTGCACGAGTGATTTCGCATCCGACTCTAGTTCGGCGATGCGATCGGCGTAGCTAAAGGAGACCTTGAGATATCGATTATTGACGGCGCGGACCTCTGCCCAAACCTGGACTCCGTCTGCCGTTTGATGGGCTTGGCCGTGACCGGTCATGCTGGTCAGCATGGACGGGGTCTCCAAAAAGAATTTGAGAAAAGAGGTCAGGGACGAATGGGCAGAAGGATTCCGCTAGTTACCTTTTTTAGTCGCTTTGCTTGCGTCTTCTTTGCCGGTACCCGGTTTGCTTTCGTTGGACTCGTCGGAATTCATTTCCAAATCAGCACCTTCGCCCTCGCCACTGGATTCTTCAGCATTCGAGTCGGTTGCCTGTTTCCCGCTCTCGTCCGCTTTTTCATCAGTGTCTGATTTTTTGGTCGAGTCACCTTTTTGGTCACCCAAAAGAACGTCATCGATTGAGTCACCCTCGGTGACAGTGGTCGCGTCTTCGCTAGTGTCTGTGGTCGGAGGCGTGGCAACGGGTTCTTGCTTCGGAGTGGCATCCGGGGTCGTTTCCGAATCAACTGCTTCGCCTGACGAAATCCCGTCCTTCGCCGATTTACCGCTGGCCATTGGCGGGTTGTAAATCTTGATCGTGGCCATGGAAAGTAAAATCCACAGCACGGCCGTTACGACCGTGATCCGCGTGAACGTATCGCCGGCTTTGGCGCCGAAGGCGCTTTGACCACCCATTCCACCCAAGGCTCCGGTTAGGCCGCCGCCTCGCCCGCGTTGCACAAGGACAATCAGAATGAGGAACAAGCTGAGAAAAAACAGCAGCAGGCCCAAAATAAATAAACCAATGTTCATGCTCTTACTTTTCTTTAACAGTTACCAATCGAAGGGGATCGATCGAAAAATGGTCTCTAAGTTCTGCGTATGTCACAGCGGGAATGTGCCCGGTTATTATTGCGTGGCAAGCTCGCTGGCCGCTTGAATAATACCGCTGAAGTCATCGGCCTTCAGAGAGGCTCCGCCGACCAAGGCTCCGTCCACATTGGGTTGGGCCAGTAGGTCCGCGGCATTGCCCGGCTTTACACTGCCGCCGTACAGCAGTTGTACACGCTCTGCGACCTCCGTATTGTAGCGGTTTTCCAGCATTTTGCGAAGGTCATCATGGACAGCTTCTGCCTGTTCCGGAGTGGCTACTTTTCCGGTGCCGATCGCCCAAACGGGCTCATATGCGATCACAATCCGCGATATCCCTGCCTCGTCCAAACCGGCGAGTGAATTCTCAAATTGCCCGGAAACGACCTCGCGAGTTTTCCCGGATTCTCTCTGGTCCAGCGATTCTCCGAGGCAAACGATCGGTGTCAGGCCGTTTTCCAATGCGGCTCGGGTCTTGCGATTGACCTGCTCGTCGGTTTCTCCCATCAAGGCACGCCGTTCACTATGCCCCAAAATGACGTAGTGGCAGCCCAGATCCAAGAGCATCGCGGAGCTAATTTCACCCGTAAATGCCCCATTGGACGCGGGATACATGTCCTGTCCCCCTAAACGGACTGCAGAATCACCAAGGGCTTGCCGCACGGCGTCCAAATATACGGAAGGCGGGCAAACTGCTATTTCCACACCCTGAGCATCCCCAGGATGCTGCGCAGCCAATGCCTCAGCCAATTCGATGCTGGAAGCACGTGCAAGGTTCATTTTCCAATTTCCGGCGATCAGCAAGTTTCTCACAATCATCTCTCTTTTGCAGTGCTTTTCTCTTCGGGAACGCGTTCGCGAAGGAGTGAATTTACACCAAGCCGATGGGACAGGCGAGAGTTACTTTTCTGAAATCAGGACAATCTGACGGAGGTTGCAAATTGCCACATTCGCGGCCGTTGATGGGGCGTTTTGCGGGTTCGGTAATCTTGCAATGGGACAGCCATCAGCCAAGCGAGCTCAGCTTCTTGGCGGGTTTGAAAGTTTCGTGACTTCCTCCGCCGGTGAGTGGCTTCAACCATCGTGGCAACGAAGCCGAGCTTAAGATCCGCCCTCAAGAGATTGCTATCATTTGTCTTACCAGCAAGGTTGGGACAGCGTGGAATGACGCTCCATCGCAGGCGGTTTGTGCCAATTTTGGGGGTTTGCGGCAATGATTCGGTTGTTTTGGTAAAATCGGTTGTTCGCGTTAAGTGTGCAGAACGCGTGTAATGGTTGAGCTGGCGATGTAATTTTCAATGGTGGTTTAGTTAACCGACGAAGAAAGGAGTGCAAACGCGTCAAGATCTGAAATCCTCTTTTGATCGAGGCAAAGTTGCATCTAATAGATTCCGTCAAAGTATTCGTTTGCGATATCGTCATGCACGCTTGTCTTTCAAAAACGTGGGTGGTTTGCTTTCTTGCCAGCCTTTTCTTTACGGGTTGTGTATTTGCACAAGAGCCTCCGGTGATCCCTGTCGAGTCGTTTGAATATGAATCCGCATCTGCTCCGTACTATGAGTCGACGAGGGATTGTTTCTTTCAAAACCAGCACAACAACACGGACTACTATCTTTCGGGGTTAGCAAGAGCCTACCTCGTAAATGATCAACGCATCGAGTGGACGGGGCAGGAAGAGACCTTTGGAGTGGAGGGTGTCATTGGTGGTGCCATTCTCCGTCAGGTCGGGGGTTGGAATGTTGGATTAGAGACGGAGCTGTTTATTAATCAGCCTTTCGATCGAAACATTCTTGTTGATACACCTGAGAGAGTGTCTCATCGCGGCAGCTTTGAAATTGATCCTTTGGAGATCAATCAATTGTACATCGAAGCCAACCGTGGGGCTTGGTCGATATCGATTGGTAAACGTTGGACACCGTTTGGGCGTTTCTATTTTCCTCTCAACACGAACGAGCTTTATGACGCGCCGTTTTTGCGAACCGAAGTAATTAACTGGCGCGAGACGGGTGTGCAATTGGACTATCGCAAAGGTTTGTTGGACCTGACGCTGGCATGCACGAATGGTTCGGAAGATCGGGATACCAATTCATCCAAGGCCGGTATTGCGAGAATCGGTATCAACGCAGATTGGTTTGTGTTTGGTGGATCCGTGAAATGGCAGGACGGAATTGGTTCGGAAGGCCAAAAACACCGAGACAACCAATTTGGTTTTGACATGATGGTCCAGCGAGGCAAGTGGTGTTTATCCGGGGAAGTGACTTACGACGAGTATGGCTTTCGGCGATTTTTTGATCCTCTGGATATCACATGGGGCCGCAGTATTTACAACCGCGATCAATTTACGGACGCGGGTCGTCTTCGCGGCATTGGTTATTACCTGAACCTGAATTACTGCGGCGAGCGTTGGACGACGGTTTTGAATTATGGTGCTTACACGCCCCAATTATTCACCGGTGATGGGATCCACGATCGCACAACCTACCGTGGGTACATCAAAGCCATCCGCCATTTTTCTTCCGGCGTTGACGGTATCGTGATGGCCATGGGCGAAAACGATGTTCCGATCGCTCAAGCCGCTCGGATACGCAAAGGCTTATTGCTTTACACGGGCGTTGAATATCGATTTTGATTTCGATCCCCCGTTTCGCCTACCGGCTCAAATTTTTGGTTTTCGTCCGACGCGCTAAATTCCTGTTTTTCGTAAGCAGCGGACGATTGGCCACGATATTTTCTTTGGCCAAATTTAGCCACCAAAGCGGGTGCTTCGTCAATTCTGTTTTTGTGGCGGTGGCGATTGCTTGGGTCTGGCATCTTTCAAGCCAGTCAACACAGTCTGCAACATGTCTCGGTTGGACGCCTGGGCGGTCGTGAGAACCGTTTGGGTGATGGGGGACTGCTCAAGAGGGTCCGCGGAAATGTCATACAGGCGACCATCTCCGTAGAGTTTCCACTGTTGGTTGCGAGCCCATTGCTGTCCTTTTCCTTGGCCGTTGCGTGAGAACCAGCAATACACCCATTTCCGCGGGGTCCCCGCTTCGCCGAGGAGTTGAGGCAGAAAGCTGACGCCATCGATCGATAACGTCGCCGGGATTTTCACTTTGGCAGCGGCGCAAAGAGTCGGTAGGAAATCACTGAAATCCACAAGGTCTTGAGAAGTCTGACCTGCCGCGATTGTGCCGGGCCAGTTTGCGATCATGGCGGCGCGGGTTCCCGCGTCGGTCATTTTCTTTTTGCCACCGACGACACGTTGCTCGCCCATCATGGAGACGATGGGTTTATCCGTTCCGTTGTCTCCCGTAAATATCACCAAGGTGTTTTGGCTTTGTCCTGTCTCATCGAGTGTGGTTGCCAACTTGCCAACGATCTTATCCATGTAGGCGACCATGTCCGGAAAATACTTCGGATCGCCTTTGTAGGTCTTGGAGCCTTTGCTGGTAGGATCCCAGTCGGGCGAATCGGGTGTCGGGCCGAAAGGGCAATGCGTCAGGATCATGGGGTAGTAAACGAGAAAGGGCTTGTCCCGTTTGCGACGCATAAAGTCACAGGCGAAGTCGCTTACAAGATCGGGGCCGTATTCCCCGTTACTAAAGTTCACTCGCTTGCCGTTTATTTCCAAGCCGGGGTTAGGGTAACGTTCGGGTACGCGATTCTGTTGCCAAAGACAGGATTCGTCAAAACCAAATTGTTGGGGAGTTCCTTTCAATTGCCATTTGCCGACGATGCAAGTCTCGTATCCGGCATCTCTGAGCAGGTTGGCAAACGTGGTTTCGGACTGCGGCAAGACACCGAATTGTGTGTAGTTTCGAATGTTGTAAACGCCGGTCATGATTTTGACACGCGAGGGGGTGCATAAAGGCTGTGAGTAGCAATGCTCGAATCGCATGCCGCTTTCCGCCAACTGGTCGAGACAGGGGGTTTGGTAAGAGGATCCACCATTGACGCCCAGGCATTCGTAACCGAGATCGTCCGCCATAATCAAAACGATGTTGGGTGGGTCACTGAGTTGGCCCTGCAAGTGTGCTGTCGCGGTAGCTGTCAGATAGCCAATTAGCATGAAAGCTAATGCTGGAGCTTTAAATTTTTTCATGATGAAAGCGCTTGGTTTGGGGCCGTAACTTTGAATGAACGTTTACTAATTAGCTTCCGATTCGTTTAGAAACGATCATCTTACTCGAAATCGCGACCTGCTTGTGCTAATCTTGGGTTAGTCAGGTCTTGTCGCTTATCTTCTCATGATCAAGCTCTAGAATGGGAGTCTTCTAATGCGCCGTATCGTCCCCTCGTTCGCGTGGATTTGCTTGTTGTTTTTTTTGACCGCCCTGCCCTTCCCGCAATCCGTTGAAGCTCAACGACGCGGAGTAGGGGGTAGCAAGGAGGGCGGAAAAACTCGAACGCCTCCGCCGGCCCAAAGAAATGCACCGCCCGCTAGTCCGAATTGGAATGTGACCTGGTTCGACGAATTTAATGGTAGTTCGCTGGATACGACGAAGTGGGAGGCGAGTTTCAGTAATTCGCCTACGAACAATTCTTTGCATGCCTACCGTCCCAGCCAAGTAGCGGTCAATGGTGGCAATCTGGTGATTACTTCGGAAAATATTGCCACGGGTGGTTTGCCTTATCTTAGTGGTTTGGTGACCAGTAAGATCCGTCAGCAATACGGACGATTTGAAGTGCGAGCGGATTTGCCGACTTCTCGTGGGATGTGGCCTGCCATCTGGTTGTTGCCGGATACTCAGCAATTCTCATGGCCGAGCCAAGGGGAAATCGACATCATGGAAAATCGTGGCGATGAACCGTTCACGACTAGCAGTGCGTTTCATTGGGGTACCAACCCACCCTATCGGCACGATTTTTTGTATCGTGAAAATCAGACGATTAATCGGGCAGGCTTAACGGATTACCACAGCAATTTCCACGTTTACGCGGCGGAATGGGATGCTGATCAAGTGAGATATTACATTGATGATGTGCATCATTACACCGTTTTTGATGCCGATACCGAGGCCTTTATTTCCAATCAAACCGCACCCATGAGTGTTATTTTAAACACCGCAGTGGGCGGTAGTTTTCTTTCCAATCCGGATGAAACGACGGTCTGGCCGCAACAGTTTTTCGTGGATTACGTATACGCATTTGAACGCACAGCCGGCGCCTACCAATTGACGTTTGAAAATGGCAGTTTCGAACAAAATGGTGGTTCGATGGCTCATTGGTCGTTATTTGGGAACCGTCTGCCAAACATTGTTACAGGTGCCAATTACGTCACGGATGGTTTCGAATCATTGAAACTGTTTGGGCAATTCGACGGGACCGTGAATTACTCGGGTGTGCAGCAAGGCTTGACCGTCATGCCCGGGCAAACGATTGCCGCCTCGATTGATCGCTTCCTTCCCTCCAGCGACTCCATCGCCGGGACAGGTAATGAGCTTGTCTTCAAGTTCGATTACTATTCCAAGGCGCACGCGGCCTATGGCTCTGCCCAATACCTTGGCAGTTTCTTTAAAGTGATTGCGAATGGCAGTTCCGCTAATGACCAATGGTACAACCAGATTGTGACCACCGTCGTTCCGGCCGGCGCGGTGGAAGCCAGGTTGGCAGTCGTCTTCAAGCAGAATGAATTCGACGGCGGTTCGGTCTACGTGGACAATATCAGTTGCAGAATTCTCCCTGGCGTTATCGAACCCCTGGGACGCAAGTTATTAGATGGCGTCGCCGTTTCCGGTCAACTATCGAACGTAGCTACCGGGGATGATACTTACTACCGATTGGATCCATCACCGACCGGCAATCCGGCGAAACAAAAAGTCGACATGGTCTTGATTGCGAATTCGGAAATCAGCAATCCGAGCAGTCTCGGTTTTCGTTTGGAAGCTTCCATGTCGGGCGGGCCTGCCGGTGATGTCCTGCAGTCAATCTCGCTGTTAGATACCAACCTCCGACAATGGGAGGTCGTGGAAAGCGGATTCGCAGTTAATCAGGACGGGCTGATGGAGATAACCGCGACAGGTGACCTGTCGCGGTTCGTGAAAGACTCGACTGGGGAGATCACTGCCAAGTTGACTTGGCAGAGTCCCGAGTTTTCAGCCACTCCGTTTTTCTGGCAGATTGCCATCGATCAAGCCATTTGGATGATCGATTAAGGGGTTGGTTTACCTTTACTTCCCATCTTCAAAAGCGATGCGGTCAAGGTAAAACGTAATCGGTTTACCTTGGCCGGCCAGCGTCCAGTAAAAACCGGATTTGATACGGTTGAGATTGAGGCCTTCCAGATCGATGCTGTATTGCTTCCAGTCTTTGGTTAGCTTGATCTCTTTGGTCTCCTTTTTGCCGGTGTCGTAGAACTTTTTGTCTCGCCCCAGCAGACCAAATCCAAACTTCATTTTTTCGCCGCCGGCTTCGCCTCGTGCCCAGAACGTCAGTTTCTTGGCACCGCTGAGATTGAAACCCCCATCTTTGTCGCCCCAATCATCGGGTGGGTTTTGCCAAACGACACCTGCCCAGTTACCACCGATGGTGTAGCCAAATTTCACGCAGTGCTTGCCGAATTTTGGATTGTCGGTGCAGCTCTCGTCCATCGTGACGGCACCGGTGCTACCCATCCAGCCGGAGGGGTAATAGCCGCTGTTGGTGTCGGGTTCATCGAGAACGATGAAAGGCAGCTCGCTGTCTTTTCCTTGCGGTCCGTCGGTCACTTCTTGGTTGACCAACAAAGCAACATTGGCGGAGGCTGCGGAACGTTTACCATCGCCCACTAACGCGTAAACTCGATAGATGCCTTCGGCCTCCGGCATTTTGATGACGGCGTGCTCGTTATCAGATTTAACGATCGATTTGGTGAATGCCTCCGGCGTTTTCTGAAAGTCTCCGCCAGTCAACATCTTGTCGGCCTCAGCCATGACCAGCCAGTCAACTTTGACGTCATCGCCGTCAGGGTCCGTTGCGTCCAGGTTGACGGTCACTTGTTGGCCAGGTTTGATTTCACTCGCGCCTTTAACGGCCATGCTATTGATCACGGGGCAATGGTTTTCATCGACCTTGCCACCCCACATTTCAGTCAATGCATCCACGGCGGCTGTTTTGCGGCCGTCAGGCAGGAATAACCCGAACCAGGTAGAGGTGGCTTCCTGTTTGTGTCCCCAAAGAAACGCGTAGGACCCAAGGCATAGCTCGGAATCATCCTGGAGGGCATTCAATGATTGACGGTATTTCTTTTCTTTTTCGGTACTGGTGGGCTCTTCGACGGCACCAAACGAATTCTTACCAACTTCCCACGGGCCGTTGGGGCCGAATTCTGTAACGAGGTAAGGCTTGGTCCCACCGGCACTTCGATAACGACTGGGAATCGAATCGGTACCGCCGTAAGTGTTGATGCCTAGGATGTCGATACTTGGACAGTGCTCATGAAAAGCTTTTGCTTTTTCACCCTCGCCGCCAAGTTCGGCAACAACGGTCATCACGGGATGATGGGGGTCTTCTTTTTTCACCAACTGGGCAATTTCCTCAAGGTGTTTCCAGATGGTTTCGTTGGCCCCACTGCCTTCCATCTCATTACCGATGCCCCAGACGAGAATCGCCGGATGATCTTTGAGGCGTTTCACGTGCGACAACGTGAGATCGATTTGTTTTTGCAACGCTGCTTTGTCGTTGTAATCAAACCCATGTCGTTCATGCTCGATCCAAATCCCGAGCGCGACGCTGATACCGTTCGCGTGTGCTTCGTCCAGGTGCCGCAATGTTGCATCAATATCGTCGACTCCCCAAGTGCGATTGCTGTTACCGCCGCATTGAGAGAGTAATTCCACGGAGGCTTGCCCCCCCGCTCCATTGACGTAGTAGGGTTTGCCGTCCCGTTGCAATTGCCAACCTTGGTCCGTTTTTTCTAGCGTCACATTAGTGGGTTGTGCCGCCAGGGGAGTCGCGGCAATCGTCAATGCGAATGCGATTATCAACGAGAGCATTCGCATGCTTGTGTGAATCTGCATGGGGTTTTCCTGAATCAAAATGTTTGAAAGTCACGTGGCGAAAATTCCAAACTGATTTGGGATATTTCACCACTTCGGTCAAAAAGAATTCGCGATTCGTCGGCCGTCAATGAACTGCCGGAACGTTTTACGACTTCTCCGCTTTTAAAGTGAACGTGAATAAAAGTCTCTTGGCTTTCGCGGTAAACAACGGGGATTTGACAGACCGTAAACGCGAAAGTACCGGCCTCTAAGGATAAGGTGACTTGCTCCATCGAGACATCAAAGAATCGTAATTGAGAGGGTGACTGCAGAAGTTCGTTTGACTCAAATAGCACGGGATCAAAACTGACGACACCATGCCGAATTCGCAATCCAACCTCCGCCAAGCGGGCTATCACATCTTCTTTTACCTGTCCCGTCATGCCTGGTTGTTGAGCCCCAGCATGTTGAGGGGTGTGCGAGTAGGGGTCCGTTGGAAAGGCTCCGTAATGACGCGGGCTTTTTTTGATGCCGGTACCTTCACGGATCTCAATGTATTGGTTTCGTAACTGGGCGATCGTCTCCAGATTGGCCGATTCTCCAATGGCGTTGAGGAGGCATTCCTGAGCGGCTAAGGATAATTTTGAAACCATATGCCAGTAAATCGATCCCAGGCCTTCGTACCCGAAAAATGTCCCGGAACGACCCGTGAAATACCGGTGTTCGAAGGTCTCTTCGAAAGCCTCTTCGATCAAGGATTGGTCCTGCTGTACGAATTCGC
Source organism: uncultured Pirellulaceae bacterium (assembly GCA_905480235.1). GTDB lineage: Bacteria > Planctomycetota > Planctomycetia > Pirellulales > Pirellulaceae > CAJQPP01. The sequence continues at coordinate 21,858 of CAJQPP010000078.1, read as the reverse complement.
GGAAGCGATCATCCTCGGCCAATTTATTCAGGCAAGCCGAGACGTCTTCAGCATTTCTGAAATCGCCGTTAAAGTGCCATTGGTTATGGACGTCTTTGGTGACCAAGGAACGATCGCCGGCCTGCATGAGGGCGGTGACCAATTGGGATTTTTCGAGGACGTCCGCGGCAGGCGCGTTTTTCTCGTCGAACCGCGGTAGTGCTCGGTCCGGGTACAGTGTGTAGCTATTTTGGTCTTCGCGGTACATCTTGCTCTGACGCAACGCATCCAGTAGATCGGCTGATTCGGCGGCGGTCAGTTGGCCAGAGCTCAGCACCGCGACCTGACCTTCCAGCATCTCAAATAAATGCTCCACCCGGCATTCATGCCGCTCGTTGAAACCGACTAAATTGTAGGAATGGAAAAGCCCATCCTCACGCCGGTTAGCTTTGATCGTATGATCGAGGTGTTGCAGGCAGGTCTCGAACCAGGCGCGACAATCTTCTACCCGCAGATAAACTTTTTCACCGCCCAAGCCGCGTTCATAAAGAGTCTTGCGATAATGGCTACCAGCCTGAGACAGACCTTCCACCATTTCCATCCGCTGCTGATCGCTCATTGCCTGCTCACCAGGCAGGTGATCTTTCAAAACCGTTTCGATTTGCTGCATGAGGGCCACAATGTCGGTGGATACCAAAAACTGTGGCAGAGTCAGTGAGGCAAACCAATCGTTAAGAAACGCCAAGTAACGACGCAGGTAACAAACCGTCACCATCGATAAACCATAGCCAGCGAGCGCGTTATTGGCATCGTTCCATTCAGGGCGTTGGGTATTCAACCAGATCCCGCCTTCCGGTACGAAATTGGTCATCTTGGCCAACGCCGGCACCAGCAGCTTTTCACCCATCGTAGCTCGGTAAACACCGCCGTCGCGATTTTGCAATAATTTTCCGTCGGAGCCAAAATCGCAAACCCGACTCTCGATCCGTTTCGCTAAATCAAAATCAAAATCGATCGACTCGCGAGGATTCTGGCGAATCTCCTCGTAACTGCGAATGCGGTAGGGCACCTGGGAATAGGTGCAGTATTCGGCATCCAACCACTGGTCTAGTTGCTGTGGGTCGTAATTTCGGGTGCGTTCCAAAAGCATCAGTAAATAAACCACCTGATGATCCCCCCAGTAACCGATATTGGCCCAGGGATCTTCGGCATCGGGGGCCTCCCATTCGATCCCGTTTTTGGTCACCCGGTAAGGGTTGTAACCGTCGGCGGTCGACGCATTGAGGAACCGGAAAACCATATTGGGTGCGAAGCGGGGCCATGACATGGAGAGGGCTTCCCAGTTTTGGAAAATGTCCCGCCAGTTACCTTGGTAATTGAGGTCAGGATTCCCCTGTTCGTCCTTGAGGCGAATCTCGAATAGGTTCCAAGGGCGAGTGGGATCGCCATGCCGTCGACTAAAACCGAGGGGCAGGTATTCCAAACCAATCCTCAGTAGGTCGGGTTCATTTCGGTCGGAAAGCTTCTGCAGCAATTGGTCGATGCGAAGCTGTTCCGGCAGATCAGCCAAATATTTTTGGTTGCGATCGTAAACGGCTGCGTTGAAATGCTTGACGTGTTTTGTAAAGTCACTGCGGTTAACCAGGTAACCAAAGGCAGGCGTTCCGCCACGCATCACATTGAATAACACATTGGATTGGTGGCGATGGACTCGCAGAGCATCATCACCCTGTTGTCGGCCATCATTACAAGAAAGTATTTGCAGTAAATTATTCTGCAGCTCATCGATATCTTGCTGGATCTCCTCGTCCAAGTTCTCGTGGGTTTGAATCAGATGTTGACGGTTAATCACATCGGTCTGATCTTGATTGAGCGAGGCTACCATTTGCCAGCGGAATGATTGATTGGCTTCGATGTTGACGGTGGACTTCGCCAAATAAGCGCCGCGGTGCGCTCTGACATCGACTTCTCCAGAGACCTGGCCGTTAAGCAAAAAGGCCGGGATTTGGCGGCTGCTGAGCAGGATCTCGGCTGCCGGCAGGCCTGTTTGGAACACGGTGGTGGCCCGTAATCCTTCGCTGGGTTCCGCGCGGTCGGTGGGGATGGAGCTTAAGTAGTAAATACCTAAACCTGATGAGGGATCTAATTCCGATTTTTTATAGGCATCAGCCAGGTTACTGAAACGTAGTTGGAAAAACTGATCGATCCCGCAGGGCAAAATGTTTTGTAAGCCATCCAGCAGTTCAATTTGAATCGGTTCGGAATTCCTGTTCTGGATTTCGCAGGACCGCACGATGCCAAAGCGATCGCCAAAGGTCCAGCGATAGCGGAAGCAGAGGCCTAGTGATTCGTTGATTTCTTCAAACCACAGCTTGTTTCCGAAATCATTTTTGTAGAGGTTACGCACGATCTGGGGGTCGTTGACCCATTGGGTGGCAAAAGGTTGCCACAATCGCTCGCTGCCGTTTTTGTCTCGGACACGCATGACTGTCAGCGTGCCGGTACAATGACGCATGTCGGCAATTTTATCTGCCGAATAATAAGGAAACAGAGCTGAGTTTGCGTTGGTTCGTCCCGCGGTTAAGGCACCGTTGCTGGAGACGAACATCCAGTGGTCGCTGGAGCTGACCAAGGTCATAAAGAATTCGGGCATCAAGTGACTGTTCGAAATACAGTACGCTCGATCGCCATCCATCTGCACGTATTGTCCGCTGATGCCTGGTGGGGAAGTCGGGCGGGGGACCGAGCGGGTGCCTTGGTCAGTGCGAGTCGATTCAATTTCTTGGTTGGATTGGGTCAACGACCTACCTCAAGATTCGATATGGGAACTGGGTTTAGGTTTTTTGAGGTCGGCTTCAGGCAATTCCTCAGTTTTTATACTGCCAAAAATTCAACGCCAATGCGCAGCTTCACAAACAATAGAGGCATGGCACTCGCCGTGCCCATAGCTGCCGTTTACGTGAATACTACGCTGGCGAAGTCAGTTAGGAAGCTTTCGCTCTCAACCAGCGACCCGTCAAAGTCGGAAGCGACATCGCCTAACTTGGCAACGGCTTACTCCCTGAACGAGGGAACCTCGGAGGCTCGTCGTCGAGGAAAATAAGCGAAACTACCGACCGCTGGTCACAGTATTTGTAATCACGGAAGTGTTACTCTCACCGCGTTTTTACGCGGTGGAGTATCACAGTAAATGAGAGGCCGAAGCCAGCTGCGTGGCCTAATTGCCAAACAGCTGCTTGTACTCGGCTTCTTCGACTTCCCGATGGGGTTTTCGATGAAAACCAATCATCCGCATACCGTCTACACCCGTCTTTTCGGCAATGATTGCGACAGGTTCACTCCGTTGATCCGCGGCGACGCTCCAAAGGATTTCGTACGGTTCATTATCTCGATCGGAGATGAATATGGAATCGAGGTCAGATGGATCGACTCCGATTCTCTCCAGTTGCAAGGGCGGCCGCTCGCTAATGAAACTTCGGAACGTAGCCTCGTCAGAAGGCCCGTTACCCTGGTTCACCAATTGGAATGAGCTGTAAAGGGTGCAGATTCGGTCCATACTTGTTTTGTTAGCGTCAGCCAACAACTTGTCACCGCTCCCATCACCACCTCCGCAGCCAGCAACCATAAAAATTGCCAGGCACGGTGCCAACGTCAAACCAATCCATTTCATCCAAGTTTTCTGCATGCGATTCACCTGCAAGGGTTGGGCGTAAATATCTTAAACGCCAAGATAATAAACTAGAAAATTTGCGACAGATCCAATACGGTTCCATCATTTCGTTTGCCCAAATTATTCATCAATGTCAAATCAACATTGTAAGCAATGGGTCGGCAAGAACCGTCGCCAAATACTGAATTGAATGTAGCTGGGTGAGCCGATCCAAATCCTTTTTCAAAGGGACGGTCGCCGGTGGGATAGCTGTGCCAAGCTTGAGGACGAGTTACCGAGTCCGAAATGATTCCCACGTCGGGGTTGGTGCCCGGTCCAGCATTATCTGTGACAACTCGCATATTTTGCCAATCCGCACCGCTGTAGTAACCTTTCAGCTCCCAAAAATCATAACCGCCCGTGTCAGGAATTGACCAGTTTTCAACCGCTACGGCTTTTTCCATGATCATGGCGGTGTTGGAGCTACCATCGGTAATCGAAGCGAAGGTAACACGAGGAAACTTAGTGACCGTTGAAGATCCGGAATTTGAAACAAAATCAGTATGGCCACCGCGCGAGATGATTCCGCTCCAAACGAATCTAGCTTCGTTTACGTTGGGCGACTGACCTTCGTTGAACGAGAATCCCCATTCGCCATCTGGCAGATCGTTTTCGCTGCCCATGATGCCGGCGTAATCGCCGAGTGCCACGGCATTAAGACCGAGGACACCAAATCGTTCGCCGCGAGAGGGGCAATTGTAGGTCGAAATGCTCGTCGAGATTAGCGGGTAGTCTCCGCCCTCCCAACCGAAATCCTTGCGCTGTCTTGCAAGATTGTCCTGCTCGATAAACTCAAGCAATTGAAATGACCATCCAGCTGATTCGTATCGGCCGTTCCTAACCGACATGCCGTTAATCCAATCAGGATCTGGCCAGCCGTTTTGCATGACCCAGAAATCCCAGTCCGACCCGCCCGCAGTTGGGAATTTGCCTTGAGCCGAGACGAAATTTTGAGAAGCCAAACCGATTTGCTTAAGATTGTTCAAGCATTCGGTGCGACGGGCTGCTTCGCGTACTTGTTGTACGGCGGGCAGCAGCAAGCTGACAAGAATGCCAATAATGGCAATAACGACTAATAACTCGATGAGAGTAAAGGCTGTCTTTTGACGACGAGCCGACGAAGCAATCATGTTTACGCCTTTTAACAAGAGAACAGAGAATGAACGATTTTGGGAGCGGTTTCAGGCCGCTTCTCCATTTTGAAGGAATCTTGATCTGTGTCAACTGTTTTTGTCGTTTTTTTGAAACCGTTTTCAGGGTATAATTACGTAACGAGAGCGTATTTTGATTGTTTCGAGTCAAAATCTGATCGCGTTTCACGAAAACGTGCAAAAAAAACTGACCCCAAAAAAGAACTGAGTCTCCTATGGAGTTCAAAAACGTAACGATTCAAGATATTGCTGAAACGGCTAATGTCTCCAAAAGTACCGTCTCAAGAGTCATTAATAATAGTACTCCCGTCGCGGAGAAAAAGCGCAAGGCCGTGCTGGCGGCGATGGAGAAACTGAATTTTCAGCCCAACATCTTTGCCCGCGGATTGGCGGGTGGGCAATCGATGACCATCGGGATCGTTACGCAAAACATTGGTTCGCCGTTCTACGATTCCGTTTCTCAGGGCATCATTTCCGGGCTGAGAGACTCCGTTTATGCACCCGTTTTTGTTGATGGGCAGTGGAAATCGAAGGTGGAGGAAGAGGTTATCGGGACTCTGTTGGGTCGGCACGTGGATGGCCTGATTGTTGTCGGCGGCTCGCTGAGCGAGGAGAAATTGGTTCATTTATCCCAGCAAAAACCGATCATTGTGGTCGCTCGCCAACTCGATGCTCTCAGCGATCGCTGCGTATTTATCGACAACTTTGATGCTGCTTACCAAGCCACTCGCTTCTTAATTGATGCTGGTCATGAAAATATTGCTCACCTTACCGGGATTCGTCGGCATCAGGACGCCACGCGGCGTTTCAAGGGTTATTGTCAGGCACTGACGGATGCCAACTTGGATTTCAAAACCGAGTTGGTGATCGAGGGAGATTTCAGCGGCCAGTCAGGTGTTATGGGGGTGGAGTCGCTGCTGATGCGGGGCCACAGTTTCACGGCCATCTTCACAGCCAACGATGAAATGGCTTATGGAGCCAGGTTGGCACTCTATCGCAAAGGTATTCGCGTTCCTGAGGACATTTCTATCATCGGTTTTGATGACCAGCCCAACTCGGCATTTATTACTCCGCCATTAACCACGGTGCGACAACCGGCCTTGGAGATGGGCGTTTCGGCTGCCCAGGCTCTTGTGGGCATGCTCTCCGAGGGGGACGTCGAAATCCCACGCCTGAAGGCAGATTTGGTGATCCGGGAGTCGGTTTCCCGACGTCGCTAACAAACGTCCTTCTGGTGAACGTTTTTGCGGGGAAATCAAATGAGTTTGTGCCTGAAACCAGTTTCACGATTTGTCAAGAAAAATCCTTGACACTCATTTTTCTAGCAATGATACTGACATCTGCTTGAAACCGCTCCCAAAAGCATAGGCAGACCCTGCCTACTTGCTCGTCCGGATCGATTATCTATTTTCTGTAAATGTTTTAATCAACCCAAGGTGCAAACATGTCTCTCCGCAGCTGTTTGGCTTTGTCCGTTGCGATGCTCTTCCCGCTCGCCGCACAAGCCGATCTTTCGAATTACTCCCAAAATTTTGAGAATTTCCCCGATCCAGCTGGGGCTACCGCATTGAGTGGTGACGGTTGGTTAGTCGGTGCCAACGTTTTCGATTCGTCGGGCGGTTTCCTGTACAACTACTTTGCCTTTCCTGCTCCCAACGGCGGACCGGCATTTTCGGCAGTTGCCAGCGGAGCGGCGGGTCCTGGCCAAGGCACGTTCTACATGAACACCTATAACGATTACAACAATGGCGATCACGGTAATGGATCGAACAACGTAATCGAAGCCAACATCTTTCGTGAGATGGGTCTGGTTGGAGCCGGCGACCTGAATTCCGTTTGGACTTTCGATTTTCAGTTTGCTGTAGGCGATCCCGGACCGGAACAAGATGCATTCGCTTTCGTAAAGGTTTTGAAAACTTCCGACGGTAGTTTCGCTACACTTTACAACGACACTTTTGATACCGCCGGTGCAACCACAACATGGGTTGATGGCCAACTTTCCCTCGATATCAATGATGCCAGTTGGGTTGGCGAGACTGTGCAAATCGGTTTTGTGAACACAGCTTCCAACTTCTCCGGCAGCGGTGTCTATTACGACAACCTGAACTTTGCCTCAGCCGTTCCTGAGCCATCTTCAGCTTTGATCGTCGGTATCGGAGCAGTCGGATTCGCCATGCGTCGTCGTCGCAAATAAGTGAAGACAAGCGGATTCGCAACAGTCGATTAAAACAAAAAGACCCGGCCATTGGCCGGGTCTTTTTTTATTCTGTCTTGCGGGTGTCACAGTCGCCACATTAACGATCTCGGCGTTTCCCTTTGCCACGACGGCCGCCTCGTTTGCCTTTGGATTGACCGGAGGCCCGTTCTTTGGCGGCGTTGCTCATGGGGTCCGTCACCGGGATTTCGGTTTGCCAATCGACGTTGTTTTGTTGACCCTTGCGAACGTGTTTGCGATGTTCCTTATCGCGACGTTGAAATTGATCAGCGAATGCGTTTAGCTGCTTCGAAATTTCCGCGGCGGGGGCAGCGGCGGCCAAGGTGAATTGGATTGCTCCAGCAGTACCAAATTCACCGGGTGAAATGACCAAGAACCCGTTTGCAGGCTTGTCCCCTGTGATCGTCTTGAGTTCTTCCGGATCATTCACGGACGCGTAATTAAATCGCCCGCACAACTCATCGCTAAAGCTAAGTGGACTGAGTTTGTCCTGCATGGCTTTCATTTCAGCCTCGTCGGTGGCAAGGCAAACGACCAGCGGTCGGGCATCGCATTCTGCAACGTTTAACCCTAAACGAAAGTTTTTCATTTGCGGCAGGAGGGGCGCACCTGAAACATCCTGTGGCGGGTAGCGTTTGGCCAGCTTTTTCATTTCCCGAGTCATTAACTGTGGAGAGCGAAATGCCATTTGCGGTCCACGCCCAGCCTGTGAAAGGGGCTTTTTGCCGTCCGGGGCCAGCATCACAAAGACGGTGTTTTCCAAATGGCCGGAGCGACCGGTGAAGATGTTTTCGAGAAACTTAGCCTCCCCGGCGTCTTCATAGGTGGCCAAGCGGATGCAGATAAAATTTTTGGCGGCTTCAACAAGTTGTGCGTTGGTCAGGAAACTCCTGTCCGTATTTTGCTTGCCCGGTCACCACATCCCGGACACGCCGATGCATTGCGGGGCGGCGGAGGTTAACAGGATCGGTTTGCCGGTGCGTTTCGCCTCCGCCAGTCCATCCTGCAGGACGCCGTACCAGTTGATTCCCGTCGGCATACCTTCATCCACGAAATCCGTGCCGGGCGAATAAGTGGCGAGAGTAACGCCAACGATGAGTGAAAACGCAAAGGGCGCGGTAAGCCGTGTCAGCATGATATGTCTCACTTTTGGGTTTTCGAAAGAGCCAGTTGCTATGGGGGTTCACGCAAAGGAAGTCGTTTAACCCCCAATAAATATATAATTTTTTCGAGTTCGGGTCGTACAACCGGCTGCGAAAGAGGGTGACAGGAGCCGGTGCGGGCTCAGGACACGTTGGCTGAGCTTGTGGTTGCAGCGAATTTTATCACGCAACTATGCCAAAAAGGCATTCAGGAGGATCACACCGCCCACGAGGGCGGCTGTCATAGCCAGCACAAGGACGGCTGCCGAGGCAATATTTAATGCTGCCTCGATGTGTGGATCAACTTGTTCCGTGATACTGCGCGCCAATTGCTCTAGGCTGCTATTAAACAACTCGGCGGCCAGGACCATGCCAACGCACAGCAGCAACAAGCACCACTGAGCCAGTGGAAGAGCCAGATAGGCGGCAAGGCCAAGCACCGCGATGCCGGCCGGTATATGAACGAGGAAACTGGATTGGCCTTGGGTTCCCTGTCCCAGCCCCCGAGCAGCGTCGGCGAACTTTTTCCACCAACTGCGGGGGCGGTGTTGGAATGGTTCCTTGGCTGATGTACCGGGCATGTTGGTTCCGATGTGAGGGTTGAAAATGCCTTAACCAATAGCGGTCTAGTCCAGGTTCTCGGTGCTGGCGGGTAAGATCCGTTGGCCTCCTACTAATCCCAGTTTTCCGCTCGGGAAAAATCTCGGCTCGATAGCGAAGAGAAACCCTAGGTTATCCTGGCTGGTGTCAGATTGGACTCCCATGCTAAGGAGGAATGATTCACCGACCCGTGTGACGTTTAAGGTCTGTCCAATATTTCCCGTTTCGGCAAAGTCGATGGCACTGGCACCACGGAGGATCCACTTGTCTGACATGCGGTAGGTACCCGACATCAGCAATACATTGCTGCTGATAGGGCCTTCGATGGTGCGGAAGCCAACGTATAAATCACCGACACCGGGCCGGCTCATTTTTGTTCCCAAACTGGCGGTCCGCAGGCCCTGGCTGAAAAAATCAAAAAAGCCATCCGAGACCAAGCTCAATCGGTCACCAATTTGCCAACGGAAATCGTAATCGAACATGCCGTAGCGAGAGCCGAAATTATCGCGATCTTCTTTAGGATAAAAATTGTAATTCACATCCAGCGTCACCCAGTCGACCACGCGGGCTTCCCCGGGCAGGCCTCGCTTGGTTTGCCAGCGATTGCGGAAGCCTGTTCGAACCATAAGTAAGTCGTCCGCAATCTCCATCGCTGGTGTTGTGACGTTACCTTGCGTGTTGGAGCGAAGCGCGAAATAGCGTTCGTCGTATTTGAGGGCGACGTTTTCACCGAGTCCCGGTGTAATCCCAAAAGTGTTCACGGCAAACCGCCGACGGAAAAACTCCTGAGCGTCGTCGTCCAATTGATTGTACAGCGGCAGGCGATCGAAATTGGCGGAGGAGTCCGCGTACAAATACTCGGATGTCCAATTGATTTTGTGGGCCAGGCCATTCAAGTTTAATAACGTGTTGTGGACCGTGGGGTCCACACGCCACAGCGGTAGACTGGTGCGCAGGCCAACTTGGCCCAGCAAGCGAACAAATTCGTCACCGGCCAGATCCTGTTGGTAGTAACTGGCGCCTCCCAACACGTAAGGGACGATGCGAGACGGTCCCATGTCAAATGGGAAATCAATTTCCTGCCGCGTTCCGGTGACGATGCCTTCCCGGTTAACACCCTCCCAGGGCAACGGATCAAAATTCGGAGCGTCAACTGGATTGGTGGGTGGCACCGCGGTGCGAAAGCTCCCGTAGCTGATGGTTGTTTTTCCATGCCATACCGCTCGGTCAAACATCACGGGTTGGCCAATCACGTAATGGTCAAAACGTGGCAACCAATCGGTGTGGGTGAAGAAGTCGTTGACCCCATAATCTGCTACCAGATTGAAGGAGTGGCTATTGATGTTCTTTTCCAGCCAAATGCCGGTGGTGTAGTTTTTGTCCTGGTCCCATTCCTTCTCAAAGTACTGCTGAAGAAAATTCCGGTCACTTAACCAGCCAAGTTCGGCTCGCAAGTTGTGGCCTCGGGAATATTGTTTGTGATGCCGCCACAAAAGTCGGCCACGAAACTCTTGTTCAAGAGGAACCATGCGGCGATCCAGCCCCAGATTGTCAAAGCCCTGGTCGTTGATGAACCACGAGCGGAAGTAACTGTCGGTCAGACCGGCAGCGCCAAACAGACTGGGACCCCGGTAATCGGCATCGGTACCGCCCCCCAAGCCTCGTTCGCTTAAGTAGTCAATGTTGGATACCCAGCGGGCATTCTCGGGCTGATTGCGAATCCCCAGTAACTGAAATAGATCCAGCCCAACACCTAATTGGAAACCGAAGATATTGTCATTGCCGACTCGGAAACGACTAATGAAATAATTGGGATCCTTTAAATCCGTCCGCAGACGCGGCCAATAAAAAACCGGTACGCCACCCAAGTAAACCTTGTTGGCTCTACTTTCGATAAAGTAATCGTCCCCAATCTGTTCTCCCGTTTGGGGATTGACCACCGGTAATCCGGAAAACGGGTCGACGCTTTGTCTGGGGGTGCGCGAAATATTCAATTGTTCAGATTGCAACCAGTACCGTGGCACACCCAAGCGACTGGATGTGATAGCCGCTCCGAATGCCTGTAAATTATTCTCGTCAAGTTGTTGCACGACATCTGCTTTGAGACGCACCAAGCCCTTGTAGCTGGGGATCGGCGTTAATACATCGGCCTTGAGGATCGTGCCCCGACGCGAAAGTACGTCGTAGTACATGCGATCGGCAAATACGACTCGGTTGCCTTGGGCAAAAACGATGTTGCCCTCCATGTAAATTTCCCATCGCGACGTGGCACTGCCATCCATTTTTAGCATCGGGCTTTCCCAAGCCACGATATTGTCGGCTTGGATAACCAAGCGGCTGGTGCGAGGTTGCCCCATCTGGTCAAGGCGACCAAGCTCGGAGCTGTCGATGGTGATTTGGGTTCCACCGGTATTGACGTAAATGTACTCGCCTGGCTGATTCCCTTTTCGACGGTTCAGATTGCCCCCACGCGATGAGTTCTTGGGCACAATGCTGACCTGCGTACTCATGTTGCTGTTCGAAACAGGCGGCGGTAGTGTCGCTGCTCCAGGGGATGGTGGTGGTAAGGTGGGCCCACCCATTTGATTTGGAAATTGGTTTGCTGGCTGTGGAATGGCCGGTGCCTCAGGCAGCACCTCCTGAACCTGACCAGTAATCGGAGAGATGACGTATTGAGCCTGTCGTATCGTTTCGATTTCCTGTTGTCGGCGTTCGTTCCCGCGTTGGAAAATCGTCGGCGCGTTATCAGCCGAGATCTCTTGCACCAAGTTGTTGAACTGCATCCCGGATCGCGTGCGGAGACGGCCAAACCATTGCTCGTCCTCAAAGCGATCGACCTTGCCTGACTTTTGCTGGATTTCAAGCTGTGCAGATTTTTCCAGATAAACCAGGATGCTTACTGGCCGTTCGCCCGGGTCGGTGTCGACCCACACGATCGCTTCTTGAGCGCCTAGCGTAACATTGCCTTGCGATAAACTCGCATTGCCGGCCAAATGAAAGACATCCCAAGACCCCTGCCGCCAACGTCGTATCTGGTCGGCGTGACCGTGAACCGTTAGCTCCGCGCTGGGTTGCGGAAACGTGAGATCAAATTGAGCGAATGATTCGCTTGTCGAGCCCAGCAATCCCCCCAACAGCATGAACCCAACAAGGCAATATGAGCGCAGTCCTCCAGCGCGTCGATTAATACCGACGGTTTGCATCTGGATAACTCGACGCTTCAAATTCAATTCCTTGTGAAAAAGTTCCGGATATTGGTACTAGGGAGTGTGCCCAAGCGCAGCGGTGAATACGAAATGTTCCCCCATCTAGGGCGGCGGAGTATAGGATCGCTGTGAAAGGGCAGCAAGCCAAAAGTTGAGAGTCCCCCAAAAGCCTCTGTTGGCGGCATTGCTAGCAAATTATTTGCGGCTCGAAGCATTCGCCGATGAAAGCGAAAGAGCCCAACAACGATGGCGAGGCGTCCGGCAGTCGCCAAGTCGTGCGAGGAGAATGGATCGACCGAGTTGGCGGGTCGAAGATTCCCAAGGACCCCAATAAAAAAACTCCCAGAACGTAAATTCGGGGAGTTAGGAAGTTTTTTGGTAACAGGTCGGTACTAGAAACCGTCAGGACCACCGCCGCCCATATTCATGGCGGAATTCATTGCTTTGTCAAAGCCCTCGGGTTTTGGGATCAAGATTTGTACATCCGATCCACTCCGCTTGGCTTGCAAAGATGCCAGCACTTTTGATGCTACATCGGCCATGCCTTCATCCATTTGGCGCAACGATTCAACTTGTGAGCTACCCATCATTTTAGCCATGCCGAGTAGGCCATCGATTCCAGAACGTATTTCTTCGGCCGAATCGTCATCCCCACTGCTCATTCCGAGTGCGACTAAATTGCCGCCGTTTTTGAAGTCCATGGAGATTCTCAGGTCATTCATTTTGTCGACCAAACCGAGCATCCCTTGAAACATTGGGGGAGCCATTCCCTTTGCCATTCCCATACCTTCATCGATGAAAGGACGGGCGGTTTTAAGATCGACAGCAATGCGGATCGGTTCGTCGGCGAACGTGTTCCAAGCTTGTTTGAGACCAGCGGAGAAGAGTGCTTCGTCAGCACTTGCGTTGAGGTAGTTAGTGGTGGCGATTACCATGGTGGTATCCGACGTTTTACGTGCCATTATATTGCTGGGGCCATCCTTGGGCGTGTAGTATTTTTTTCCATCCTTGGTTACTTCGTTGGAGTCGTCGGCGAGCATGGCAATCATGGCATCGGTCGCTGCAGCATCGGTCATTTCAACTTGGATTAGCATTTCCATCGGCAGCGCGCCTAATTCGGACTCCTCCGTCAACGATTGCAGATCGGATAGTTTATTGGGAAGCTGCACCGCACCCCAAATATGTTTGATGTTTTCAATGTCCCCTGCTCCTGGAACTGCCGCGGCTTGGCTTTCCATCGTTCCTTTTGCCATATCCGCCAGCGGGTTTTTCATTAGCTCGGCCATGCGAATTTCAAAAGCAACTGTGGCCAGTGAACTGGAATTGCTGGATTCACTGTCACCAAAAGGATCGTCATCAGTAGCCTTGGTTTTGGGTTGACTCGAGTCATTATCACCGAAGGGATCATCCTCCATCGGTTCCGGCTGCGAGGCGTTGCCGCCGCCAAAGGGATCGTCATCGGCGGTTGGCGCGACGGGTGTCGTGGTCGGCGGGGCAACCTTTTCGATAACTTTTTGAGTTCTTGCCGCTAAGGGTGCGTCGAACGGCGTGCCTGGATTCACAACACCAGCGACGTCGGGCAGGTTGGATTTGATGGGCTTTGCCGTTTTGGGAACGGCATCGGGAATCACTGGCGTCTTGGCCCTATCTTCGGCGCTCAATTCGGCATTTCCCTTGCGGATTTGTTCGGCCAAGAATCGCGCTTCCCGGCGGGCTCTTTCGATTTGCATGCGAGCTTTACCCTGAACTCTTTCCAGCGCAACACCGACATCGAAGTGGCGGTTTTGGGGCGAGACTTCGATTAATGCGCCGGCCATGTAATCGTTATTGGCTGATTCCATATCACCGCTGGCTGCCATCGTTAAACCACGAAAGTAATAGATGCGAGGGTCCGTCGAGCCTTGTTCAATCGCCTGCCCAAAAATGTTGGCAGCTTCTTCGACTTGGCCGGCGAAGAAGGCGTGGACACCCTGACCATAGAGGTCTTCGGTTTCCGAACCCGATTGGGCATTTGCCGATAATGCTGGCAGCAGGAAGGCGATGGCCATGATTCCTGGGATAAGCAAACGACTCATTTTCAAACTCCTTGGTTTTAACGAACAACGCGATGCAAAAGATGCGCGTAGCGACTGAATATCGCTGGGGTTGGAATCAACAGTAATCTGTCTCCGACCCTTATTTCAAGATAGACCGGCGGTCCTGCCCCTGCAACAGTTGCCTGGGTGTGGGAAGCCGGCTGGGCGGTAGAAGTACCGATTTTCGGGGTGATGATGCAATTAGCGGGTCGCTAATACTCGTAATCCGGGTTCTCAGGATCGAAGTCGGCATCGGTTAGACCAGGATTGATTTCCAGATCACTGTAAAAATAACGCTCAATCAAGACGGGTTCACCCCCTTCTTCCTCGGGCCAAACGTACCCTTCGTAACCGACCGGCAGTTGCAGTGTGTCGTCGATATATATTTTCGCAATGTGAAAATCCAGATCATCGTGCTGCTCGGGGTGCGTGATCGTGATCAATGTGATGGGGTTTCCATCCAGCTCAATATCCCGTGAGTATTCAACCTGGCAGGGGGAAGCGAGTTGGAGACTCCGTTCGCCTTTCTCGATCATCCGCAACAACAGCGTTTCGATCCCGAGTTCCGTTATCGGGTATCGATTGCCCCGTTTGGCCAACCAGCTGTCCGGGTCGAGATTGACGGTGATCAGCTTTTGCAACCCGGAACCGTGGGCCACCAGTTTTCCGTCGTTTTCGTTTTCGACCCAAATGGCTTCTTGGCCTGTCATCGATTGCGGTTTCAGGTGATGAACGTAAAACGCCTTGTTGATGCCCTCTTCAGGATTGGCATGCCGTACCTTCACGGACATGATTTCTTCGCCCAGCAATTTTCCATTAAGCCGTTCGCGTTTGACCATCATGGCTTTGTAACCATGAACCTCTCGGCGAAGTTTTTCCAATCCCATACGGGCAATTTCCAGCGCCGGCTCCAAGGGGTTGTCGGGGGGGTTTTCCGTTGTTTGGAAAAGGCGATCAGTAAAGCTGTTTCGTACTTCGGATTCGCCATCGACGCCTGTGCTTGATTGACTCTTGGTGATTGGAGGCGCTTTGAGGTGCGGGTCCGATTTTTCCTGCAGGGCCGATTGAGCAATCACATAGACCGTGCCGATTAAAAAGACGCCACCCAAGATTATCCAAACTACCGTTCCTAATGCCCGGCAGGCTCGTCTCGGCATGGTCGATTTGGTTTTGAGGCTGCGGTGGCGCATGGGTATCAGGATGTTGCTCGTGGGTTTTATTCTGGCGTCCTTTTCAGACGGCGTCGGCGGCGGTGTACAGTTGGGCGAATTCCAATACCCAACGGTCAACCATCGTCAAAAATTGATCCATGTCGGCCTCTTGCACCGGGTCGTGGTGACGGCGCGTGAACATTTCTTTGTTCTTGATCGTGCCCTTGGCATTCATGTTGACGATGCCCAGTTCTGTAAACGGTTTTACCGTAACCTCCAAGCGGCTGTAGACGTTGGTGCGTTTCCCGTGCGCGATACTCAGCTCGTCTCGTAGCACGGCACCTCCCCAGCCCCGGTCCCCGTAAATGTTCTCGTATTCGAAGCCTGGCAGTTGATTGATCAGCGTTTGCAGCGTCTTCTCAATCCGCTCAGAGATTCCCAGTCGGAATTCGGTATGGCGGCGTTTCAAGTCTTCGGCATTCAGTTGCTGCTTGGCCGCTTCTCGTTGTCTGGCTTCGTTGGTTTTGAGGCCTCGTTGAATAGCCTGTTTTAGTTGTTCGTCAAATTCTGTCATGGGTCTTCCGGCAATCTTGTTTCGTTTCTTATCCCCAAGGATACTGATAATGGGCACAAACGGGCAATGTCGGGTTAGCGATTCCTCAAGAATCCGTTTGATTCGGCAATTCAACCGCGCTCAATAATCTGTTTTGACCGTTTGAGGCGAGAAATGGTGGGATTTCTTACGACTCCTGCCGCTTACTGACCAAGGAGTTTGTGATGTATCGACTAAGTTGGTTCTCGATTTTCAGTTTGATGTTGGTGGGCTGTCAGGAAACCGAGCAGATTCCGGTCACGCAAAACGCAACGCCCGAGGCAGTTGCGGCAGAAAGCAATGGTTGGACCGCTGATCCCCTGGGGTCGGCCGTGGATACCGGTTCGCAGACCATTCAGAGTACAGGCGACTGGTTAAATGGCATGTATCAAGCAGCCAGTGATCAGGGATTGACCACGGCAAAGTCGCTCAAGGATTGGGTGGCGGACGACTGGAAGGCGCAGGGGGACTGGCAGTATCAGACATTGGATTTTGCCAAAAACGATTTGGCGTTATTGGAATCTTCTTTGAACGAAGCCGGAGCCGGACGCTGGGAAGCCTTTCATGTGGAATCGTCTGGCGATCGCTGGCTGGTGTTTATGAAACGCTCGCGGCGAAGTTACTTGTCCAAAGTACCACTAAAGGATTTGGTCAATGTTTTGCCTACGCTCTCGGGTGAGGGGGAGTAATGACCAAATTTAAATGCAAAAAAAAGCCCCACCGGTTTTGGCAGGGCTTTGATCGTTGGTTAGCTTCGGCCGTTTAAGGGAACAGCGTATCAAATATGGCTGCTTCGGCGTCAATCGCCGGGTCACAGACAAGGCTGAAGGTACCGATGCTGAAGGCCGCGATGTTCGGCAGGAATATCAGCTGAGGTTCCGACACCGTCAATCCATTTCGCTCAAACAGGAAGTTGCCAGGTCCCGAGAGATTGTTCAAGACCACATCCAGCGTGAAGAAGTTGTTGGTCATGGCCAAGCAGATATTCCCACTCACGGCGTTCACTGCCGCCATGTCGGCGATGTTGTTGTCGATGGTGGGGTCGTTTCCGGCGTCTTCGCCGAGGTCATTCCCTGCCATGTTATTACCTACAACCACCGCGGTGATGGAACCTTCGCCGGCTGTGTTGAGGCGTAATCCCTGTTCCGCATTACCGGTTACCAGGTTGTTGACAACCCGTGTGAAGACCTGTGCTTCATCGACGGAAGTAATGTTAATGCCATCACCAAACGGTAAGACATCGTTGTTAAAGCCGTTACCGATTATGTTATTGGCCTCAATTTCCGCGAGCACATGAGCATCTCCGCCGGCCAGGATGCCAATCCCGTCACCGGAGTTAAAGGCCTCAATCAAATTCCCCGTAATGTTCAAGCGGACTCGGGTATCGACGTCTGCGGTGGCGGTTGAGCCTATCGCGGTGACTTGGATGCCATGGTTTCCGGCAGGAGCTCCCAGCAGGCCATTGCTGAGCACGCTGTTCTGAACCGTCATGTCAGCGAACGAATTGATTCCCACGTTGAGACCAATACCGTCGTCCACAACACTTTGGATATTTAGATCGTCGAAGTTAAAGACACTGACCGATGTCGAAGCGGTGTTCTGAACATTGATTCCAATTCCATCGATGCCGCCGACAATGTTACTAGCCGAGGCAGCCACAATGGCTTGACCATTTTCCACGACGTCGGCGTTGATTCCATTGAAGCCGGAATCGGTAACGTTCACATTATGGATGGTCGCTTCCACCAAGGACAGCGAGCTCGTTCCAAAACTGTTGATGTTAATGCCGTTACCGTTATTGCTGTCGATTTCTAAAGCAGTGCCGGTGTTTTCAACCAATGCACGGTGCGTTCCACCATCGAAGGCCGTAAGCTTGATGCCATCAGCGGCGTTGCCAGAGATTGTTAAGTTATCAACAATCGACGTGTTCAAAACGGCACCCACGTTCGATGCTTGAGCAGAGATGCCGTTTCCGCCATTGAAGATGGAGGAATCGGTGATCGTCAAGTTTTGAATACCGTTGGGAGTGGGCACGCCCAGATCGCTGTAGATCTGTGCGAATTCAGTTCCCACCGCGTTAGAATCAAAGATGCTTAAGCCAGCCCCTTCTGCTCCAATGAACACTTCCTGGCCAAACAAGGGAGTGGTCACATCTGTCATTTGGATACCGGCTTGTTGGTTCTCCCGGATTTCCATGTTCAAGAAAGTGATATCTCCCGAGACACCCTCCAGGTTGATCCCGGCCAATGTGTTTCGGAGCGCGGTAGGCGTCGATGTTGATATGGTGGCGTCGAGATTGGCGATTTCCGTATCGAGGAAATTCACGATCACGCCCGCACCCGCTGTGTTGTTGTGACTGGTCAGGCTGATGCCATGACCGCCATTGTTGGACGTCGCATTGTCAATAAAGGTGACGGCTAGGGCGTCAAAGTTATCCATGCTGACACCATCTTGGTTCCACCATGAAATGTCGTTCTCGAGGAACAAGAAGGTACCCAATGGATCTACAGCATTGTTGATACTGATACCGTTGCGGCCACCGGGAACATCCGCTGGCGAATTGCCGCGAATTGTGTTGTTGGCAAAAGTCCAGTCGCCACCAATATTTTCCAGATAGACGCCATCCAAAATGGTGCCGAATATATTGTTGTTTTCGATGATTCCATCGATCATCGTGGATCCGGAGTCGCCGCGAATACCATTGATGATGTTGCCCGCGTTACCGTCGATATTGAAACCGCGAACCGTGTTGCGTCCGGCCAGTTCAACCGCGGCACCAAACGAGTTGGTGATACTTGGGAGTAAACCGTCGAGGTCGTTGCAAAGAATGAAATTCGTGCCGTCGGCAAGTGGGATGAGATGAGCAACGCCATCCCCCAGTAGTAATTGGCCTTCTTTCAGCGTGATTCCTTGATCCATGTTGCGGGTCGAGCCACCGCCTTCGTTAACGAAGATGATGTCGTCGGCAATGGAAGCCGTCTCGGCAGCTGCTAGATTGTCAAACGGACGCTCGAAGGAACCGTCTCCACCTGGGGATGCCAAGTTGTCGACGTGATAAACGTTGTAAGCGCGACCTGTGTCGGGGTCGATCGCCAATTCCAGATCCTGTTGGAATCGAACGACGTGATCGTTTCTGAGTGTAGGCTCCAGGTCATTACCCAAAAGGCCGTACTCAGTACCCTTGGCTCCGGCACCGAACATCCAACCGAGTTGCAGGACGCCCGTAATGTCAAAGCGGTCATCATGGTTCAGCTCACCCTGGACGATCATTCCGCCATTGAGTTGCATGCCAAAGCGACCACGAATACCAGCGAAACTGTCAACCAGAGATGAGCTGTAGCTGTAACCACCAATTCCGATCGTTCCGTTGACTTGGCGAAGACCAGAAGGTTTGGCCAGCAACATGGCATCGAAACCCTGCAAGGCAGAGTCAATTCCGGGTTGGGTTACCAGTAAATTATTCAAAAAGCAGTCTTCTGCGAGTTGATAGTCAGTGTCGCCGATCGGGAAATAGCCATTTCCGTACGCCATCCAACTGTCAGTCTCAACCGAAAGGTTAGCACTCAGAGCCTGCATCGAGTGAGCAAACTCACCCTGCAAGTCTTCGTCCCAGTCAAACCAGATACCGGTCGTGATTTCAGCGCCCGCCGCTTGAATCGAAAAGACACGCTCCAAACCAATGTTGGCAAACCAGCCACCATTGTCGGATTCGGTTCCGATATGGCCTCGGGCTTCAAGCAACCATCGACCGTCCAGGTTGTCCTGAAACAGGTGCTGCTTGGTTCCTACCGTAAAGTAGGTGCCTCTATAGCCTAATCCTTGGTCGGCGAGGTTCGCTTGAACCCACACTCTACCGGGCCACGCTATGTTGATATCAGTCATTCCTTGCACCGGTGCGGTATTGGCAAAATAACCGTCACCCATGGTTTGTCCAGCCACGTGACTGTGACCAAACAGCGTGCAAAGCACGGATACCGCAATGCATACGAGACGCAAACTACTTTTCATCGATAACTCCTGGTCGATGACTGCAAACTCCGGGCACGTCATATTGGAACAACACGACGTGCGCATGATGCCTGCACAACGGGTACAGGTGTTACAACTCATCGACCCAGATTCATCAAACTCATTAGTAAATCAGTTATGATTCACTTAATAAGCAAGGTTTACCACAAGTGCTGGCGAAGAGAGTGCCAGCATGCGTTTGGCGTTGCAAGGCTGCGCCTAAACGAGGACGGCCGGGGTCGCGGAAGTCCGTATTTGACTGCTCGGCGTTTATCGAGGTCGGCGGCAGCCATTCCGGCGAGCGGGCTGGAAAGCAACGCCATTTTGGCTAAGGGCCACGCAGTTTGGTCCGTGGATACCCGCAAGGGGTGCTGAACGGCAAAGCGGGCGGTAAGGCCCACCCAACCTACAGGCAATCAGACATGACACGACGCTATTTGCTTGATTCGCGTTTCGCCGTTGCGATACCAACTCGCATGATGTCGTCCACCGCTTCGCTGGCCTGGCTTTGCCCAGTTTGTGGACTGTTGCGTGCTACCACCTGTACGGGAACGCCAGGCAGGACACCGACTTGGTTGATGGGTGAGCCATCAGGTGAGTAAAACTTGGCGGTTGTCAGTCGGACACCACCCCCACCCGTATTCAGCGGGAAGATCCCTTGGACGCTACCTTTTCCGTAGCTCTGTTGACCCACGATGGAGCCCCGGTCGTGATCCGCGATAGCGGCGGCGAAGATCTCACTGGCGCTGGCCGAGTCCCCGTCGATCAATACGACGAGCGGTACTTTCCAGGTGCCATTGCGTTTGGCACGGTGGACATAATCTTCCAGGGGATTGCGGCCTCTCGTCGATACAATTACTCCATTTTCAAGGAATCGATCCGACAATTCGACGGCGGAGTTGAGCAGTCCGCCGGGGTTGCCACGCACGTCTACGATTAACGAACGCATCCCTTGTTGGTGAAGTTTCCACAGAGCAGCATCAAAATCTCGCGCGGTGGTTTTTTGGAAGCTTGAGAGTTTCAAATAACCGACACCATCCGCGGTATCTACGATACGCACATTTTCGACGCTGGGGATTTCGACCCTCCGCCGCTCCAGTCGGAGTTTTATCTGAGTTCCGTCGTCGCGAACGATCCCCAAATTGAGTTGGCTACCTTCCACACCTCGCAATGCGTCGGCGGCAGGATCACCACCTGTCGATACGACGGTCTTTCCGTCGACGGACACGATCTTGTCGTTCGAACGAAGCCCGGCCTTACCGGCAGGTCCCGTGGCGATCACGTTAACGATAAGCAGGTGATCATCAAACGTTTTGAGCTCAACACCCAAGCCGACAAAGTTACCTTCGATTTGGGACATCGTCTCCCCGTACTGATTACTGGTCATAAAGGCCGAGTAGGGGTCGAGGGCGATGATCGCTCCGCAAGTGAATTCGTAAACCGTTGATTGGAAAGGCATGCCCAGATTCCGCTGCATGTTGCGACATACCGTACTGGCTACCGTAAAGGCATCTTGGCGTGAGCGGATCTCATACCGGGATAACACCGAGTTCATTTCATCGATGGCGGGTTGGATTTTGACCGGATCGACCTCGGGAAGGTTTAGCTTCACGAACTTGGGATCGGACAAGGCAATTTCCATGCACGCCAAACCGTGCCTCAGGATGTTGTCCCAATTCGGTTGATTGACGTAGTAGGATTGTATTTTTAGGAGGATCTCCGAATACATGTTCAACGCGGCGGTGCCCGACATGTTCGGGAGCGATTTAATGTACTTGGAATCGGCGTAACGGCGATTGAGATCGTAGTGGATTCGGGCGATCGATCGACGAGTTTTGATTTGCCGGTTATCGGGAATCACCTTCAAAGCGCTTTGGTAATGAGCCAAAGCTTCGCCCCACCGACCTTGTAGTTCCAAGGCTTTGCCTGCATCAATGACTTGATTCAGTTCTGGTTGGGCATCTGCGGCAGCTTGTCGGATCCCCACGCTGGGGTTTTGAGCTGTGGCAGGGACCGGCATCATGCAGATC
>CAJQPP010000077.1 GCA_905480235.1 uncultured Pirellulaceae bacterium | reverse complement strand
CCTGGTTCGCAACGGCGAGCAGTATGACTTGGCGTTACAGGCGGAGACCTTTTCCATTGGAAGTGCGAGGATCAAACAGCTTGGAAACGACGTTGTATCAACGGACCATTTCGATCGGATTGAAAGCCTTCGCCAGCTGGTTTCCACACTGGATCTAATCTATGACGTATTCTGCACCGCTCGCTTCAGCGGTGAATGGGCCAATGAATTGCAGAAGATCCAATCTTGGTTAACTTCTGACCGCACTTCCAAGAAAAGAAGCGAGCAGAAAGCTGCTTAAGACTTACTTTTCAGGGAACGTTGCCTGACATCTTGTGACCCGGTGGTGCCGAAGCCGATGGGACCCGTTTCGCGGACTTTTAGCCGCTGCACCTGTGGGGCCGGAGTCACAACCGGGTCCTCTTCTGGCTTCTTTTTTGTATACTACAATACTAAACACCCATGAAACACCTAGCCAATGAAGGGGAACACAATGCGTAAGTTTCCATTGATACATTTCCGTTGCTTTATCGTTACCGTCTGCCTAATTTCTTTCACCTACAGCTCTTTCGCCTGCACCGCCATTAATATGACGGCCAAGGATGGCACCGTGATTGCCGGAAGAACCATGGAATGGCCCCTTGAAATGAAATGGGAGTTGCTGGCCATACCCAAAGGCACCCAGATCGACATCAGTGCCCCCTCCGATTTAGATTTGCCAGCAACCAAGCTCAGCAGTGATTACGCTTTTGTCGGAATCGCCCCCTCCATCTTGGAGGGATCACCCGCATTTCTGGAGGGGCAAAATGAAGCGGGGCTTGGCATGAGCGGCAACTTCCTACCACAATTTACCGAATATCAAACGGTAACCGCTCAAGACAAACAGTACGTTTCCATCGTCAATTTTGGAAGCTTAGCCTTGGGCATGTTCGGCTCCGTCAAAGAATTACGAAATGAAATACCAAAATACAAAGTTTGGTATGACCCTAGTGAAGTAAAGGGATTACCAGTCGCGCCATGGCTTCATTTTGTCTTCACCGACCGCAGTGGCGAAAGCATTGTGATTGAGTTTGTAAAAGGGCAGATGGTGATTCACGATAATGTGGCCAACGTACTTACCAATGCACCGACCTATGACTGGCACCTACTAAATGTCAGAAACTACCTCTCGCTATCCGACGAAGGCAGGTCATCCGTCATGATTGACGGAGCCAATGTTACGGAACTTGGTCAAGGCGGGGGACTATTAGGTTTGCCGGCTGATTACACACCCCCTTCGCGTTTTGTCAGGGCCACCTATTTAAGTCACTTCGCCACCCAGCCCAAGGCAAGTGCGGATGCGATTCAGTTGATGGGACACCTGTTAAATAACGTGGATATTCCACTGGGCGTTTCCAAGAACAAGCAGGACGGGCAAACAGTCTCTGATTACACGCAATGGGTGGCGATCAAGGATCTTACCAATAACCAATGGAGCATTGCCAATTACGCGAATCGCACCAACTACATTCAAATCGATTTGAATCAAGTTTTCAAATCCAACAAAACCATGCGTTGGATGATCGACGAATTGCCGTACCCTTCCAACGATATGACATCGCAGCTCATCAAATAGAAGGATGACATTGGCCCACAGCAAAGCCCAACAAACCGGAACCAATAACCTCTGCCGACGTCGAAAATCAGCATCGGATTATCAGATCAACCCGCTCCAACCTGCCAACTGACACGTACGCGGCGGACAGATCCCGAGGAGGTGGTTTCGGTCGTCGTGGACTAGCTCCCAAATGGATGGACCGTTCGGTTCCCCCACCCATGCCGGAGTCACCACCCGGCTCAAACCCAAGCAGGCTTGTCAGTTGATTCTGGCGAGCCTTTCTTTTTGGCACTACCTCTCACGTCACTCACCCGACCGCGTTCGCGCGTCGATAAAGGCTCAACTATCGCGAGGGTTCCGAGACGTAGCGCACACTCAAATGAGTGTCACGAAAAAAATGCGGCAGAGTCAGCCGTTTCTGGAAACCGGAACTTGCTCGTGGGCGTTAAACCCCAGTAGGCGACCGATTCAAAATCGTGTTGGCGAAAAGGTCGCAGGAAACTTCGTCCTTCCCAAGAAACGCTTTCTCAATCAGGCGTCTACCCTTAATTTCTTACGCGTTTGCGGCGACGAAGAATAATTAAACCAGGTGGTAACAAAGAAATGGCCATGCCAGCCGCAATGGTCGCAACGTACTGAGTCTCTCCAATTTGATTGAGACTGGCGGGTCGGATGAATCCAGCCATAAAGACCAGCAGAGAAAGCAACAGGCCGACCAGACAAACAACGGTGATGCCGATCCAACCTCCGGGAACTCGAAAGGGACGCTGTTTGTCTGGTTGCGTGCGTCGCAAGCGCCAAGCGGCTGAGAATAAAAGGATGTACATAAGCACGTAAAGCTGAACGAGGAGCGCGCTTAAAATCCAAAAAACGCTTTGCACACTTGGCACGACCAGAAACGTAACTGAGACAAATGAACCAATAGTCGCTTGAGCGAGAAGCATACCGGGAGCGATGTCCTGACGCCGCTTCCCCATGCTTTGGGGCAGATAGCCATCACGGCCAGCGGCAGCCATGGCGATGGGGGTGCCGGCCATCCAACCGGCAATTTCCCCGATAGAATCGAGCATGAGGGCGAAGGCAAAAATGACCGGCAACCAACTCAGAGCGACATGCTGATCAGTGACAACGCGCACAGCTTGCAATAGACCGGCGGTGAGATTGATCTCCTTTGCCGGAACAAGAACCGCAATGGATAGAACCACCGGAATCAAAAGACAAACCGTGAGAATGATCGACACCATGGTGGCCGCAGGATAGAGGCGACCGGGGTTACGCATGCTGCTAACCCGTGTCCCCATGAGCTCCACGCCCGCAAAAATTAAAATCGTAGAAATGCCGAAGGTTAGAGTCGAGGGCTGTGACAGGTTTGGGAACAGAAGTTCCCATTGCATGTCGAGCTTTGCCGGCTGTCCGCTTACCAGATAGGCCACGGCGAGGACGATGAGAATGATGCCGGGCAAAATGGTACCCGCGAGCGATCCCAAGGTCCCAACGCCTCCTGTAAATCCCAAGCCACAAGCGGTCAGCCCGGTGCACAGCCAGATGACCCCAACGACAACCGCCGCCGTATACGCCTTGTTTTCCACTCCACTCTCCCAACCCAGGCCGAGAGCCAGCATGGAAGCGCTGCCGGTCAGAATCACCGTCCAGAAAAATAGATTCTGCAGCCATTGCAGCCAAGTAGCCAAAAATCCCCAGTCCGTTCCGAATGCTTCACTCACCCAAACATAAACGCCGCCCTCGCGTTGCCAACCAGTAGCCAATTCGGTGGCCACCAACCCAGCGGGCAAAAGAAAGCCTACACTGGCCAAAAGCAGAAAAAAGATGGACCCCAATCCGTAAGTGGCCAGCGGCGAAAGTCCGTGCAGGGTTGTCGTAATGCCAAACATGATCATAGTGACCATGAGCAGACCGAGTGGTTTTTTAGATTCGGTGCCGGCCGGTAAATTCATAGGTCAGACCATTTTGTCCTGAATCGCTCTATCACGCTTCTACAGAAATGAAAACAACGGAGCAGCAAGGTAACATCCAACGAGTGCTGAAAAAATAAAACTTGCCTTGTTACATTGGTGGCGTTCGCCTCATTCTAACAGTATCAACTAAATCGAGAATTGTTGAAGTCGTTTTCTCTCAACACAATATCGATCCCAATGAATTGTGAATTGCAAGTCACGAAGCCACTTGCTTTCGTGGCTGTGTTGGCCGCGAGCTTATATGCAATCCGATCCCTATCTACCGCCATCTCGTACCCCGACCCGTAAATCGGCACCCATTGCCGGGTTTATAATTTTTACCACGCAAGCTGCCGATGCAAATTCGCCATCGGCAGCTTGCTTCTTTTAACCGCACTCAATCCGTCAACCGTGTAAAGAATCGCCGGCACTCCTTCATCAAACCGCCATCGAAACAGCGATTGAGCCCTTCTCAGATCCTGACCAGGGAACCCACGGGTTAAGAAACGTAGATCCTGTCGTTCTCGATCTAAACCAGCAAAAACGAAACCACCAAGATGACAGCGATGAGAAGAAAGGCTGCCACGATCCATAGCACCTGCTGTACCCACGGTCGCCTGATCCAATCAAGGTCCTCTGTATGTTTGGAAATCCCGATTAATAACTTGCTCATACTTTGATAATTTGAAGCGTGATCTGGTAAGAGCCCACCACCTTGATCAGTGATAATTTCGGTAGCGCGATTACCTTCGCCATCCCGAAACCTTCTGGCCCACAAGATTTCTGACAGATCAATCTCGTAGTTAGCAAGCAGCGGGTATCCTTTAAGGAAACTTCCTTTCCTTGCATTCAGCCAAAAAGATCGCTGGAAAAAGACTCGGTTAGCATCCATATCAACCGCCACCGCACCAAATTCCAATTCCCCGTTTCGGCGTTTGCGAATTAAAAATCGGGATACCAACCAATTCGGTGTGTCCAGATCAATCGGCTCACGACCAGGCAGCAAAAGCGGAGCGTTAAGACCCGCTGTAAATTCCGCTTGGGTAGGGCGTTTAAATTGCAGGGTAAAAATGATGGGGGCAACGTTTACCGCAGCGATCATCAGAGCCAAGACCCCAATAAAAAACTCCCCTCTACGAAAAGAATCAACTGACCATGAGACCGCTGCAAGGAGGAAAGCGGAACATGTGACGATGATGCATACCCGATTAAATATTGAGAATTGATTCGGCGGGGGTTTCATACTCGGGCCAACGAAGGGTCAGGAGCTTTTTTGTTTTAATAAAGCTATACCTGCGGACTAACTTTTCGCAGCATCCTCTTTAATCGCTGGATGGTAAGTTTAGGAGAACACAGCGCGGCCCAACCCAATCGCAGGCGGCCACGAATTCGTTTGCCGCTAAATATCTCTTCCGTTGCCATTCGGTACTGGCGCCGGGCGTGAATATCAATGGGATCGTTCCACCTCTTCCAAACGGATCGCGTATTTCGATACTCTGCGTATTGCTCCGGCGTCAACGAAGGGAGTCCCGATAATCGCCGACGAGACAGTTCAATGGAATAGTCATAGCTAAAACGCATCCTTTTCATTCCTGCGCCCGAGAGACTTCCTTGCAGGATTCGGTAGTGATAAAGCGTTTGATCGATATTCGCGAGCTTGGCCGCCTCTCCCATCCTTAACATCATGTCGGTATCGTCGTCCAATTTGGGAATTTCCCAATAGCCACCAATCCCACGAATCACCTCGATTCGCATCATCAACGTCGCATGCACCATCGCGTGATGACCCTCGGTCAAAGCCTTCCAGATGGCATCATGAGTGGTTGGCAGTTTAATACTTTTGCCAACCGCGTTGGGTCCCAGCCAAGCGGCCTGTGCGCCGGCCATTCCCACCTCGGAATTTCGCTTCATGAAATCGAGCTGCACTTCGACACGGTTGGGCAGAGAAATATCATCCGCATCCATTCGCATAATGTAAGGCGTGCGACAGTGTTTAAGCGCCAAATTTGAGGCAACTGCCGTGCCTGAATTCTCTTGATGAAATACACGAATACGTGAATCTTTAAGACGTTCGAGGTAATCCCGGGAGCCGTCCGTTGAGCCGTCGTTCACCAATATGATTTCGATGTCTCGCACGCTTTGATTGCATACGGATTCTACGGCTTCTGGCAAATAAGGCATGCCATTGAAGATATTCATCGCGATGGTAACTTCAGCCACGACCCAACTTTCTATGTGCTCGACCCACTTAGACCTAATCTAAATAATGATTAGGTTACCATCGAAAGTAAAGCAGAATGCGTCATCACCCATTTCACACCGGGAAATGCCGCAATGCAATCGATGCCCGTGAACGATTTCGATTTCCGGCCTCTTATTCACCAGCTTGCGACCTCATAGGGGGCAGCATGCGCCCGTCTGAGTCCATTTCTTTTTCCCGCGCAAACTTGAGGCCGGCCAGGAACCGTGCCAAAACCGGTTTGCCGCCCGTTTCCATGCGTGTCCGCTGCCGCCAACCATTTCCCAGCGTTTTCGCATAGCAGGTATTCTGCGGTTCAAAGCAATAGCGGTTCGTACAGACTGCATTTCATAGCCGCCCTCGACGGGAACTAAGGTCGCGTCGAGGCAGTGCAATCCATTGCGGATGTCACCGGTGACGAACGTGGTACGATTCACAATACACCGCCCGAACAAGGACCTTAGGCGGCGGCTCGCGCGATGGTGGAGTAGCCAAGCCGATCCAGTACATCGCGAAATTCATGATTCAAGATTTCGATTGTCTTGGGTTGTAGTTTCGCGAGAAAATCGCCCGGCGTCACTTTTCGTTTGTGAGCATTTTTGTTTTCCCGCATCACATTAAAATTTGCCCGACGCAGATATTTTTCCTTCGCTCGACGGCTTAGATCGATTTGCCAAAACTCGGTCACCTGATCGAACCAGGATGGAAAATCCGCAACCATATTTTCATATTTGAGGAATAAGACATCCGGTCGATCGATGAGTTTGGAACAGTACGTTCGATAGCTCTCGGACCATTCGGCGATCAAATGACCAATATATTCATCGATCGAAATCTGACTGCCCTCGTCGCGCAAACGAAGCAGGAGTTGCCCGGCTTCGGGATTTTCCGGGATCGCATGGCTGTAAATGATGGAAAAGTATAACGACGTCAGCACGTCCCGCGGATCACGCAACATCAAGATGGATTTGGTTCCATCTTCCACCAGAACTTGATCGATACAGTTGGGGTTGCGGATCGGGCCAAAAAACAAACCCTTGGGGCGAAAGAACTGCTTGTAAATCGTCTTATCTGTTGACGAGTTGCTGAAACATGATCGATGAAAACCCACCAGCTGCTGGTCGATGGATGCCGATCCCTCGGTCGCATGAACAAAACCTTCGATGTCGATTGGAATAATCTTTTTTTCCAAAGCCAGGTCCGCCAATAACAGCCCGACAAAAGAAGAAGCACAGCGATGCACGGTAAAGTAGGCCATGCTTGGCTGATGGCTTGGAACCTTCAAATCTCCGCGGAATAGCGTCCGCACAAAATCATTCCTCTTACCATTCCAAGGGCAACTTTCGAATCGCCTTCTGAGTTTTGTAACTAACCGCATGCTTACCCCCTTGCGTATTTATCGGCCGGGAAGGATTTGACGATTAGGCAAAAAAATTGAAATTTACCGCTTGGCCAGGACTCCAACGACACGTTTGCAGTGTAATTTCATGCTTCGCGTAAATAGAAAACCCTGGATTCGTGGTCTTCTCTGGCTAAATTGGGGGACCTTCGAGCGACCTCAGGCGCGATTCCAGTCCGCAACGGTTCATCGGCTTTCGCCCCCGCCCGATCGCGAAATTACAACCGGTCTATTTGCGCCGAGCAACGGACTGCATTCCGTTCCTCATACGTTGCCAACTGACTTATCGGCTGGGTCCATTCAATCCAACGAGACCGGTGCCCTCCCGACGCACAACCGTGGGATGAGATTCAGCTTTGTTAGCCATCTCCAATACGATCTCTAACGACCAACTTCCGCACGCTTACCCCGACCGAATCTTTGTGCACGATAAAGAAAAGTCGTCTTCTGTTTTATGTAAATTTGACAAGCCTCTCTTCAAGCATCAAACTCTGGTGCCGATACGCAGGGTTGCTGAATCAGCACATCGGTTTTGGCCGGGTCTAAAGGCCCTTTGATTTGCAGTGCCCTTGCCGATTCAAGTCGGTTTTTGCGAACGAGCCCCCAGGAAACAAACGCATGAGTGACGGTAAGATCGGCACCTTCTCGGCATTATCCATCGGCATCGGTGGCATGGTTGGAGGAGGAATTTTTGCAGTCACGGGCTTAACGGTAGAGCTAACGCGTGGCGGAGCGCCAGTTGCCTTTATCGTGGCCGGTATTGTTGCTTTACTGACGGCGTTTTCATACTGGCGTTTAAGTTTGCGCTATCCAAGTGATGGGGGAACGGTTGAGTTCTTGAATATCGCTTTTGGAACCGGTTTACTGACCGGCGCTCTAAACATCTTGCTATGCCTTTCCTACGTCATCTTGTTAGCCGTTTACGCCTTTGCATTCGGGGCTTATGGAGCCTACTTTTTCCCCGCGGAAGATTACGAATTTTGGAAGCATACGTTGCTCACCTCGATCGTCGTGATCTTGGCGGTAATAAATTGGTTTGGCTCAGCCTTGGTCATTCGCTCCGAAAATTTATTCAATGCACTGAAGATGGTTCTTCTGGGGGTCTTTATTGTCGTCGGTTTTATGACACCGATGGAGTGGACTCGCATGGCGCCCGAAAATTGGGTTGGCCCATTCGAATTACTCGCTGGGGCCATGGTTATATTTTTGAATTACGAAGGATTTGAATTAATAGCGAACGCGTCAAATTCCATGCGTAATCCCAAGAAAACGCTCCCGATAGCGTACTTGGGTGGGGTTGCCATCGTGATTGTCATTTACGTGCTCATCGCAATCGTTTCAGTTGGCCACCTGGATTTCGCGACCATTGCTTCCAAACCAGACGCCACGCTCTCACTGGCAGCCCGCGCATTTATGGGGCCCAGCGGCAGCATTATGATCGCGATCGCCGCCATGCTGGCGACCTCATCGGCCATCAACGCCACATTCTACGGCTCAGGTCGACTGACTTACCTGATTGCAAAAACAGGCCAACTACCTAAAGAATTGGAGAGAGATTTTCACGGCCAACCCCTCGAAGGCATGCTTCTCTTCGCGATGCTTACTTTGGTCGTCGCGAACTTCATTCCACTGTCAGCTATTGCCACGATGGGAAGTGTTGGTTTTTTACTCGTTTTTCTAGCGGTCAATTTAGCCAATTACAAACAGCGGAAAGAGACCGGCCCCGGTGGCTGGATATCCCTGTTCGGCGTGGCCGCTTGTGGGATCGCTTTGCTCGCCTTAGTTCTGCAAACCGTCTTGAGCAAGGGGCAGGCTTGGCAAATCTTTGTGCTTATTGGCATGGTCATTCTCTCTTGCTTGGCCGAGTACAGTTATCGCGCTGCCACAGGAAGATCGATTATTTTGCACCACCGATCTCGCGGTCAAAAAAAGCCATCGAGTGACTCTCATCCCGCCGACTCCGATTAAGCATCATTGCCAATTGGTAACAATACTTGCGTTAAAGGAACGTTGGATTGAAATGCCATTCGAAAAAGAGCATGCCACTTAATCATCATGCCGGACGATTGATGATCCCAAATTAAAGGGAAGAGTTTTCATGGGGCTTGGTAATTGCGCCTGCTTACTGGCTGCGAAGGCGCACTTAAAAATTTTCTTTTGTCGCGCGGTGGCCTGGCAAGCTCGCAGGCGTCAGGAACCTCTATGATTCGCCATGCCGCGGAGCCTTCTGACAGCAAATTCAGTTTGTGTCGGGTTCAAAACAAGCCTCAATGGTATTTACTTCACTCAAGGTGATCACGGCTGTCGCCTCAAGTCCCAACATTTCAGGATCGCTCCAATCAACGAACCGGTAACCCGGCAGCGGTACCGCTTCCACTTCAACGGGAACCTCCTGCATATATTGTCCGTACCAAGGAAACTGAGTGATTTCCAGAGTGCTGAAACGAATGAACCCCTGACCTTCTTGATTCACATCAACCTCAACTTCTGCCGGACCCGGTAAATCAAAGAACTTGGTCATCTCGGCATATAGATACTCGGGACGCTCTTCCGCGAACTCGATCGTATTTTCGATCTGCTCCCCCCACGGCATAAACTCCAGTTTGTCCTCCCAGCGTTGCCGATCACGTCGTTTCTCGATCTCCACCCGTTCATGAATTTCCCAAACGAGGCGCTCAACATGCTCGGCTGACAGGGTGGTGTTCAAGTAGTCGCACAAACGATTGATAAAGGCAACTTGGAATTCTTCGTTCTTTATCAACATGGCAAAGAGCCAGCTTTTTCCGCGTTTTTTCCTGGCATACCGATGAATCCACTCCCGCTCCTGCTCTCTCCAGTGATCCCAATCAAAAGCGATGGATTGCCATTTACCATCCGAGGTTCGGGGACGCCACATGCGGGAATTTGAGGTTGGGTCGCCCTTGACCGTGTAAATTTCATAAATCCAACAGTCAATAAAATTCGGGATATCGATCCACTTACTGAGGCGCTGATAGACGGACTTGCTGGTCATATCGCTGGCTTTGATAAATTCCTCGATCGATCGGTAGGCATCACCGTCCCCTTGATAGGTTTCAAAGGAGTATCCGTCATCCCATTGAACAGCCGGGTTGAGCATATCAATGGCACCTACACCGGGATAATGGTCTTCGATGAAGTTCTTATTCTTGCGCTCTGTAACATTGTAAAGGCCCCAGTATTCTCCGTTCAGGTAGAGCGCTGCGGGTTGATAGGCTTGCATGATCACGCTGGAGTCCATTTCTTTATTCACGTGATATATCAACTCATTGCGAATTCGATCTCCCCCCCACCATCGTTCCGTCTCGTCATGTCCGGCATAATTGCAGTCAGCTCGGACCACTAATCCGTCAAAACTATCCCGCTCGATATCTGTGAATATTTTGCCTTTGATTTTTTTATTCCCGTACCGCTGTCCGGCAGTGATGGTGAACGACTTCTTGGCAAAATTTCGTGAGAAACTTCCCTGCAGCTTAATTCCCCCGTTCAGAGAAAATACTTTTTCCCGGTCAACGGAATAGTAAGCCAGGTGGGCGGGTCGCTCGGTAAAACACCAAGTGTTCCGCTCATGTAAAATACCCTTGGGACGCTCCCATAACCATTCCGGGTCAACCGTTACTGCGATCACGGGAATCGTGTGTTGCGTGGCATCAATGAAAAAATTGCGCGTCCCAATTTCACTCGGAATAGAATTTTGCTTAAAAGCACGTGCACGCAGCACCGTGGTTTTCGTAATTTCAATCGGTTGCGTGTACAGCAATGAGTCCAATTCGTTAGGGCAACTACCGTCCGTGGTTACATATATTTTGGCATCTGGCTCACAGGATATAGCTACGTTTATAGACCTATCAAACCACCCGCTTTTCAGATCAAATTTTGGCTTGGCCAACACACCGTCGGTAGCGATGGATGGGTTAGGTTGATTCGCGGTGGTGGATGCTACGTAGGCCCATACGGAACCTCCATCCGGAATGCGGGACCAGGAAACATCAGCGGGCAATTCAGGAAAGCTGACACTGTCCACCAGAGATTTCCCATCCCTGTCAAAAAGAAAGAGCGTTTCGCCTTTGCGGCTCAGCTTGAAGTTTCCATGCAGTGCGCCTGTTTCAGGCTGGCCATCCAAAAAACAAACGACATGGCCCTTGGCGGGAATGGTTGTTTCCTCGGTCAGATCAGGGATCCTCCACTTCTGAGGCTCCTTCTCATTGTCGGTCAGGAACATTCCTCCCAAATCACGTGCGGCTTCGCCCGGGTTATAAAACTCAACCCAGTCATGGTGGTAGCCCGATTCGTCACGGATATCCAACTCATTCTTGGCTACTAACTCATTGATGATGATCTTCTGAGATTGCGCAAACAAGTCTTTGCTTTCCGTGAGCAAGAGTCCCGCGAAAAAGAGGGTGAGTAGCAGTTTCGAGTAGAATGGCGTGCGCATCGTTCTGATCAATTCTGGAAGAGTTATACTCTAAATCGATAGCACGCGGTCGGGTCGAGAGTGCCTTTTATCTGACCAATCTCCTTCGTTTCCACACTGCTTTTGGATAGCCCCGTGCGGGTTCGCAAAACCTGTATTCTCAGCACAGATCGTGTAATCGTCGGCACCGTTACAATCGATCTGCACTGCCTATTGATGAAACCGCAGCACAGCAGCCGCCCTGTTTCTCTTGAAAGGTGTCGCGTCGTTACTATATCGGGGCGTTCGAAATGCGTGATTCCGTTTGACGAGGTCGGAATTGGCTCCGCGTTTGCTACAATCAGACCCATCCCCTGACGACGCATCCGTAAAACATCCCATCCCCCGTCGTATTCGATCGTCGTTTCGTCAGGTTTTTCATTTCGATATTTCACCCCGTCAAACCAGCGGTTCTATTTCCGGAAGGCTTGATAATGCTGACGCCCCTATCTCGTTTCCCTGTTTCCTGTTTATTTATTGCCCTGTCGGTCCTCGCCTTACTGCTCGGATCGGTAGCGACTTGCGAGGCCACGGAAAAACCCAACATCATCATCTTCCTCGTTGACGATATGGGTCCGATGGATACTTCCGTGCCATTCATGACCGACGAGCAGGGGATAGCCCAACGTTATCCACTTAATGACTATTACCGCACCCCGGGCATGGAGCGGCTGGCGGCTCAAGGCACGCGGCTCAACAACTTCTATGCTATGAGCGTCTGCTCGCCGACCCGTACCTCCATCCTCACTGGCCAAAATGCGACTCGCCATCGCGTTACGCAATGGATCCGATCCGAGGGTAACAACAAGGGCCCGTTCGGACCGCCCGATTGGAACTGGACCGGATTTCAGGATGAGACCCGCACATTACCTGGTCGCCTCAAGACCGCTGGCTATCGCACGATCTTTATTGGCAAGGCGCACTTTGGCCCAAACGACGAACCCTCGGAGTTTCCTGATAATCTTGGGTTCGATGTCAACATCGCCGGCTGTTCTTGGGGACAACCCGGTAGCTATTACGGGCAGGATGGTTACGGACACATTAAAGGAAATAAAAAACGCGCGGTTCCGCATCTGGAAAAGTACCACGGCTCTGAGACCTTTCTCACCGAAGCGCTGACCATCGAGGCAAAGCAACAGATCGATGAGGCGGTTCAAGATGACCAACCCTTCTTTTTAGACCTAGCGCTCTACGCTCTGCACGCCCCTTTCCACAACAACCCACGATACGCGGCGAACTACGCAAAATCGGGAAAACGGAAAGCCGCTCAGGCCTACGCAACCCTCGTGGAAAGCATGGATACTTGTTTGAACGAGATCATGGATCACCTCGAGGCCACAGGGATCGCTCAAGATACATTGATCATTTTCCTGGGCGATAACGGCAGTGATGCACCGCTGGGTCCGGTTCACGAGCACAACAGCTCGTTTCCGTTGCGGGCCAAAAAAGGCACCCACTATGAGGGTGGCATGCGGGCGCCATTTATTGCCGCCTGGGCCAAAACCGACCCCGACAATAAGTGGCAGAAAAAACTGCCCATTGCACAAGGCGTTATCCAAGACCAGCTCGGAAGCGTTATGGACCTGTATCCCACCATTCTCAACCTCGCCGACGTGACGGTTCCGGAGGGCCATATGATTGATGGCAAAGATTTAGCTATGCAGCTTTCCGGCCAGCGCAATGCCGACCGCGAGGAACGCTTTTTGATGCACTTCCCACACAGCCATCGTAGTAGCTATTACACCGTGCTCCGCTTGGACAATTGGAAGGTTATTTACCACTACTTGCCAGATAGTAACCCCGCTAAGACGCGGTACGAATTATTCGACCTCGCCAACGATCCGTTTGAGAAGACGAATGTCGCGGACAACCAGCCTCAAGAACTCAAACGGATGATGCGTGAAATGATCGCCCAACTGGACAGGGAAGGAGCCTTGTTCCCCGTGGATAAACAGGGGAACGAACTCCGCCCCCAACTGCCCTGATAACAGATTGGATTGACTCCGTTAAATGAGCTCTATGCAATTTTTGTTACTCGCTGCATTCATGCCTTTCGAGGCGCGCAAATCGGTTCCTGCCCAAGAAAAGAAAAAAACAACGGTCGGTCTTTTGGCAAAACATGTCATTCCAACACCAGTCGACATTACCGAATAAACTTGCCATGGCCCGCTTTGAGAATCGCGTCAGATAAGGGACTAATTACAGTCCCCTGTGGGTCGGATTCGACAACACTTCTTGCTGATCCCGTGCCCGTCGGCGACGAAGCTGAGAGGCGTTTGGGTGCGCTGGCAATGAAATCATTAACAAATGCGGGAGGAAGGAGTCGAGTCCCGTCTGCTTATCTCCCCCAGATCAGGGCAATGAGATGGGTAAACGTGGATTTCCTGCCCTTAAAAGTTAATCACCCTGGGAAACCTAAAAGAGATTCGGCAATGTGCTCAGCTTGGCGATTAAATGCTTGCTGGGCATTTCTGATAAGCGTAGAAAAGATATCTCTGCCTTAAAGCGAGGGCTCTCGATTTTTGAGAAAATTCGCGCGAATCTCATTTTTCTGAGTGACAGTTTCCTTATTTTTGTCACTCACTTCATGGAATACATGAATCAACAGTGGGAACTGCTGTGCAAACGACTGAATGTGAAACTCGTTTGATCGAAGATGCCCGAACAGGGTGCGAGGAATCTTTTCAGCAATTGGTTCAGCGC
The DNA here is from genome assembly GCA_905480235.1 of uncultured Pirellulaceae bacterium. Lineage (GTDB taxonomy): Bacteria > Planctomycetota > Planctomycetia > Pirellulales > Pirellulaceae > CAJQPP01. Next base: position 44,284 of record CAJQPP010000077.1, on the reverse strand, counting down.
CATCACAAAGTAATTCGATTTTATATCTCACGTTTCATCTATTGCCCTGCGTCGATCGATGACGTGGCTCAGGAAGTATTCTTGCAGGCTTTTCGAGACCTGAATCGGTTTCGCGGCGATGCGAGTTTTTCCACTTGGATCATTGGGATTGCCCGCTTGAAATCACTTGAACACCTTCGAGCGAAACGAAAAACGGATGCGGTAATGCGCGACTTGCAATTAGCTAATCAAACTGAGATGCAATTGGAAAACCTGCAGCACGCATTCTATGAGTTTGATGCTGCCGAAAATCGCTTGCAGGCTTTAACTTCTTGCATTGCCGATCTGCCAGAACAATCGTTGAGTATGGTCCGGTATTTTTACTTTGACCAAATGTCATGCGCCACGATTGCCAAAACTTGCCAATCCAAAGGGAGCACGATTCGCATGAGACTGCACCGAGTACGTGAGCTGCTAAAAAATTGTGTCGAGTCAAAAACTGGATGCTTTGATAACCTAGGGGGATAATCCATGGCAAATCCCAATGACAAAAATCGACATCCAAGGTTTCGTTTTCAAAATCCGGTAAACGGTTCGCAGCGTCATGCACCGTCACCAAAACAATTTCGCGGAAAGGTGCGCTCCCAGCAAGGTGACCTTGAATCGACTGCGGCTAATTTTGACAACGCTTCGGTGGATTCAGAATTGCGTATGGCATCGTCGTTACTTTGCGATTCCGATGAATTCGTCGCACGAGTTATGGCTAGGAACGCTGTCGCGTCCTTGGAAGATCTGCAACCAATATCCACGTCGGTGCAAGAAGCGATCGAATCCGAGTGCTTTGAACCTGACGTATTACAACGTAAAGACGAATATCCAACGAACACCGAAAACTGGGCTGCCGCGGTAGGTATTGCCGTATTGATCGCGGCATTGGTTTTTGTTTTGGCCAGATTGACGGTGCCGACTTTGCCTGACGAATCCGATTTGGTTTCCAAAAGCCAAATAAAGAACCAGTCTGATCGGGATTTGAAACAGCCCCTAAACCCCGAGAAAAAGCCGCGTCGCAATCAGACAGAAAACACCATCGGTGATGCGACTCGTTCTTCGGAGGCTCACGCCTCCGTGACACAAACCGACAAGCCTCCAGTCAAGCAAACACAAGTTCCGAAATCTGAACTCCCTGCAGAGCAACCCAATATCGATTTTGACTCCACGCTGGCAATTGATTTTGCCAGACAATTCCTTGACACGATGAAACCTCGGGATAGAGATACCAAGCCTTCTAGCGTAATGGCACAACCGGCCGTTAAGTTTCGTGTCGATTGGCAACTAGCGGTGCATTTTGGCGGATCTGACAAGGCTGAAATTCGAGTCAACGGCCACAATATTGGGACGGTCTCGCGGAATAATATTGCCGATGCCTTGCCTTTGATTGGCGAGGAAGTGAAACGCCGATTCCAGTTTCTTGATCATGCATTTCGGGAACCGCTGAAGGGTGTTGTGACCATCGATCAACACAATTTCATATTTCGCGAAACTTGGGAGACTGACGAAGCATTCGACAAGGCAGCAGACTTGCTTGCGAAATTGGATCGCCACTCACCTAAACGACGTTTTAGGTCTCAGTATCATTTTCGCAAGTTGATGGATTCCGATACTGATCAAAAAAACCGAGACGGCCATCATAACGGGCTAGAGCAGACGATCGAAGGCAGTATCACCACTCTCGACCGCACCGTGCCGCAAACACCCAGTGCCGACCAAAGTAATATCGTGTACGACGTTGTTCTCCGAACCGAGAGAATTTTGCGGCAATCGCTAACCAATAAAAAACTAGCTTACCCGCTTAACACCCCCCTCCATTCTGCAGCAGATCGGGATCGATATCTTCAACGTCTCACCCGATTCATTAATGATGGGGCGTTATTTTTACCCGAGGGTCGTCATGCGCGGACGCAAATATTGCACGGCCACGAATTGGTTGCTCAATTGAATGATACCGCGATTCCTTTAGATATTTTTCGCAATGAAGATGAGTTTCGTGAAGCGGAACAATTCATCGTAAATTTGCGAAATTCGACATCTGAGGAATACCAAAAGGCAAGCCAAAGAAGATCCCGGCTATTGGCTGATTGGTGGAATAGTAGGCAAGAGTCGCGGGCTTTTCCGGAGATCATGAAACCTACCACTGACCTGTCTTTCGATAGTCGAATTCAAGAAATTGATTTGACATTCCACGAAGAAACCAAGCCTGAAGAGCCGCTCCGAGCTTATCTAGAACGTCGCCCTGAACTCGCTGGTTTGCCGCTCGCCATGGGCGAGGAATGCCGAAGCAATTTATCGCAATCATTAACGATGAGCGCAGTTTCCACGAAATTGGGCCGGGTGCTAAGTAAATTTGACGCCTTCGGTAGTCGTCCCTTTGAGACACCAGAAAAGACATTGGAAACGAGGAGAAGATCCATAAGAGACGCAGTAAATCATTCCCTGTTTCACGACACGGACCTAATTTTTGATAAGGACCAGGCTTTTCGGACGCTTGAACAAATGCTTCAGGTGGATGTCTACGAAATCCGCATGAAGCTGATTAACGATTTGAAGCATCACGGTACGGAGGCAGCAGTCCGCATGCTCGTAGACCGCGCCAAATTCGACTTTGACTCGCGTGTCCGATCTGCCGCTATTAAGGCAATCAAGGAACTAAACCAGGGTGATGCAGAGTTGGTGCGGAATCGATTGATGGAGGGTTTCGAGTATCCCTGGCATGTCGTGGCGGAACACAGTGCCGAAGCTTTAGTGGCATTCAATGATAAGCAGGTGCTGCCTCAACTACTTGCGCAGCTTGAAAAGAACGACCCACGTTTGCCGATCCAACGCGGTGGTAAACTGATTCAGCGAAAATTGGTCGCCGTAAATCATTTGAAGAATTGCTTGTTGTGCCACGCTCCCGCAAAACAGTCGGACAGCTTTGGTTTGGCGGTCGTGCCCTCTTGGGGTATGAAAATGTCACCAACGTACTACTCCGGTGATTCAACTCAAGGATTTGTTCGCGCAGACGTCACTTATTTGAAACAGGATTTTTCCGTTATGCAGACGGTCGAGAACTCCGAGCCCTGGCCCCCCAGACAACGTTTTGATTATGTGGTGCAGGAGCGAACGATTGATGCGACAGAAGCTAAGCAAGCAACGGCTAAACTTTCGAAGTCAACAAACCGAAACCGCAATTCCGTGCTCTTTGCGTTAAGGCAAATTACCGGAGAAACGGCTCCCGTTGACGACTACAGGGCTTGGTCAAAAATTGTTTCGCATGCCTTGGCCTCTGAAGACTAATGACCTGAGTAGCGACGTTTGAGACGTTGCGCTTGGTTTCATGCAAACGGCAGGCCGCACCCAAACGAGCGAAACGATTTTTTTTCGTTGCGAAACTGACAAACCGCCATGCCGAGTTCTTTTTGTGATTATCAATCCGAACGCGTTATTGGCACCCGTTACCATCAGCCTGAAAGGCCCCAGATTTTTTGATTCCTGCAAGATTAGTCAGCGGCCCAACCTTGCTACATTAAACTTGAATCGCACAAACGTCTTGAGACAGGGGGCGAAAATGATTACCCGATATTTAACAGCGAATCCGCCTAGTGTCGAAATTAAAAATCGCAGTCGATTAAAATTCTTATCAACTCAAAATCAAAGAGCCGAAATGACGCGAATGGTTTTTTTTGCAACTGCTTTCATCTTCATTACTTCACCAGCAACCGCTCAGGAGCAAACTCCACCGATCATTAAACGCAGCACTCCAGTTAGTTTAGAAACGGCTGACGGAAAATACTCCATATTGGGCTGTGTTGAATACTTTTTGGTTAACGAACATAGGGTGAGTTGCCCCCAGGAAGAACTCACGCGCCAAATGAAAATTGTATTGAGGGTCGACGGAAAAAAATTGCAGCCGGTTTTGCTTTCCCGTCTAAGCGATGATTCAATAAGGAATTTAAGGGCGTGGCAATCCGCCGATTGGGAGCGAGCCCACCAAGCTCGACGTTTATGTCATATTCGCGTTAGCATGGAGAAACTTAGCGCTTCGCTGGAAGAGTATGTCGGGAGCAACGTGTGCTTGCGATCACACATGATCGACTTTGATATTAAACCGAGCAAAGACTTTGAAGGCCAGTTTTCAACGGACCTCATATCCTCAAGCGAAGCAAGATTTGATTCAGCACAAGATCCTCGCCCGACACTGGGTGCCAAGCTGGTCGCCGAATTGAAGGGGCAATTCAAGTCTAGCGAAGAGTCAGCTCCTTGCGATATTTTTGGAAGGGTCATCAAGCGCGAAGATAAATTTTTTTTGATGATTTACGAGATTAACTTCTACCGAAGTAGCATTTCACTTTTTCATGAACCTCTTAGGAACGGAACTTTTGCAAACGAAACTGGCATGCGCAAGTTGATTAGGTCGTTTAAACACTTAGACGACGAAGAATTTTTAGATAACTAACTTCGTTCGCGTATTCTTTAGAGCGATTTTCAAAAAGTTATTTGCTCAGCGTTCACACACGAGCATCAGGCCGATGACTAACGCGCAGCGATGAAATACGCCTTTCTACAACTGGAACCAAAACACCAGCTAACCCTGACAATTGTTCGGAACGATGAGCTAGAGCGTTGCGCGATATGGGAAATCCTCAACGTTTCCAAGAGGGCCACGTGGTCTCGGTATATTTTGTAGCTCCACATGAAATGTGTACAAAATCATTTCACAGATCAATATTGCCCAATCCGACAAATACGCACCTGCCCTTTCTCTTTAGTCGGTTGGAATCAGCCAATTTTCTTGGGTCACTTTCCCACCCAATTCCTCGACGACGACCCGATCTACAATTTCTAAACCAACCTTCGCCATGCTCCCAAAATCATCAAACGCTTGCGGGAAATTCTGTCGGGTACGATGAATTTGGTATCGATTAGATAATGGCTCATCGAATATCTCCTCAATTTTTTGTTGGCCGTAGATAAACCCCAACAAGCCACCCCAAGTCGCCGTTGGATTATCTGAATCCCAGCCTGCCAGCGTGCCGATCTGAATGGTTTTCTTAAAATCGCCTTCCCCATAAAACAGGCTCACCAAACTCGCCGCGAAATTGATCCCAGCTGCAAAGCATCCATTCCCTGGTTTTTGACTCATATCGTATCCATCGGCACGGTCTACTTGGTATCTCTGGTGAACGGCATCCCTGGCTGCCTCCCAAGTCACACCGGAGTCGTACAATTTTTTTACGAAACCATACATCGCGCGAGAATACGATCCCTCGGGTAATGCAACGCTCGCTTGCTCGGCGCTCCATATCAAATGCTCCTTCAGAGATTTCTTTGAATCGTATAAGGGAGCCAGGGCATACATCCGCACATAGAACTCAGAAATCCAAGCGGCATCCTTTCTCGCAGTTGTACGGATTGGAAGGCTGGCAAGCTGCGCGACAATATCGGGTCGAGTGGGTGCAAAAAATCCAAATATCTCTGTCGTCAACTGCGCATCGATCATTTCGAATTCCGAATTCCGATTCGGATCACTTGTCTTTGGCGGCAATACTCCCGCTTCCATTAATCGAAATGCTCGCTCATTGGAGACCCAGAGAAAGTTCTCTTCTTGGCTGCGAATATGTTTCAGCCAACCTTGCCGAATTTGTTCGGCCGTTAATCGAGTTGTTTTGTTGGTTGCCAAAAGGTGCTGATACATGTATTCAATATCCGTATCATCGTCGGCACCCCAAGTCTGATCCTTACCACGAATTACAAAATCGATCGTTGGTGATAAATCGCTTGGTTTGTCACTCCAAATATTGGGCTGATCGGGCTTACCCCAGTCCTCACGCGTGTAGAAACGTCCTGTTTTGTACTCCGGTGTATCACCAATTTTATCCATTTCGGTGACCAACCCCGTCCAATTAGCGATACAAGAACCCAACCAGAAGCCTGCTAATTGATCGGCATATTCTGCACGTGACAGTTCAACCACTTTCGGTTTCTGTGCGGTAGCGATAGCTTGCGCCGTCACTTGAACCGTACCGCTAAAACTCAAAAACACCGCAAAAATGACGAATGATAATCGTTTGATATAATGAATCATTAACACACATCGACAGAGAAAAATCACTTGGAACCCTCATCATATAGGATTGGTGAGGAGTGATCCTTGCCAATCAGGGGAGAAGCCATTCGATGCCACAGCTATTACCCAGCCTCTTGAGTGCATCAAAAAACCCATGGACGCTGAATCGCGTTTGGGCGATTTGCCTTGCATACTTCCTTCTAGCCACCACCTGCTGGGCCCAAACTCCCCAAAAGCATTTCCACTCGGGTAGCTTGGGCGAGGGCAAGCCCTGGCAAACCGAGTGGTACGAATACGATTCGGGAATCGATGGGCCGACGGTGATGGTTTTGGGAGGCGTGCACGGAAATGAACCGGCCGGCTCCCGAGCCGCCATGGAAATCAAGAACTGGCCGATCGAAAATGGCAAATTGATCGTGATCCCACAAGCCAATAAACTCGGCTTGCGAGCCAACACCCGTTGGATTCCAGAATTCCGCAATGACCGAAAGCGGAAAAATTTAAATCGCAACTTCCCGCGGCAATCCGACCCAACAACCCAAACTGAATTGGCAGCCGCATTGTGGGACTTTATCAGGAAGCGCAAACCCGACTGGTTTTTTGATCTTCACGAAGGCTATGATTTTCACCGCCTCAACCCCAAGTCAGTCGGCTCCAGTGTGATCGCGTTCCCTGAACAAAGCGCGCTGGCGACCAAACTCGCAGCGGTCGCTAATCAGCACATTGCCGAAGATCGCAGGTTCACTGTGCTGTCTGAATCAGGCCCCGTGGATGGATCCCTGGCCCGTGCTTGCAAAGAGCAGCTAGGAGCGAAGAGTTTCATACTGGAAACGACATTTAAGGCCCAACCCATTTCCCAACGCACCCGACAACATCGAGCGATGGTCGCAACCGCACTGCAAGTGATAGGAGTAACCCAGCAAGATTGGTCCCAACAGTTTTCGCGGCCGAGTCGCAAATATGACAACACGATTCGAGTCGGTGCCTTTGATGCCTCGGGGGCGAATGCCACAAAGGTATTCCAAGTACTCGATTCTGATTCAGGGATTGAAGGGTTTCATGTTGGCCCGGAAGATCTATCCGAAAACGTCCTGCAGCAATTTGACGTACTGCTCTTTCCTGGAGGATCTGGAAGCAAGCAGGGAAAGGCGATTGGTGCCGAACGCCGGGAATTAATCAGGCAATTCACAAACCAAGGAGGCGGGGTGATTGGTATCTGCGCCGGCGCCTATCTCTGCACGTCACATTACAACTGGTCGCTGCATCTCATGAATGCCAAAGTCTATAACGAAATGGTTGAGATCCCGGGAAAGGGAAAGAAATCGATGTGGTACCGAGGTGGCCCCACCGAGGTAATGGTAGAGATGTCCGCAGAAGCTTCCACCATGTTGGGTCTCAGTGGCCAACACTCCATTCGCTACCAGAACGGCCCCATTATCTCGCGGGGCACCAGCAAAACAGCACCCGATTATGAAGTCTGCGCGCGCTTTCGTTCCGAAAACTTTCTTTACGAAGCGCAAAAGGGAACGATGCGCGATCAACCTGCCATCCTCAAGGCGACATTTGGTCAGGGAGAGGTTATCGCGATCAGCCCCCATTTCGAATCCAGCAAGGGCAAGGAATCTGTCGTTCTCAATGCGATAAAACGAGTTGCCTCGCATGCACCCTGAAAACCAGGGCATCCATTAGCTCCCATAGCGTGACTGCTGGTTGAAGTCCCAGCCGGCAATCTATTTTTCAATTCAGCAAACCGATTGCCGAGTCCTTAAATTTCTGCGTCCTGCTTTTAGCCTTACCGGCTTGGCAAACCGCCGCAGGATAAGGATTGGAATATTGGTCTCTATTGCATGCGGTACGTTAGCGCATGCACCGCATGCCAGCACCGAAAACCTCCCGAACCGCCCATACTGCTCAGGCTGACACACTTCGGACCAACGTTGCCGGCAATGTTGTTTTTTCATCGCGACTTCGACTTGAGAAAATCAATTTATAGCCCCGCCACCTCGCTTTTTTGTCGATAGATGAACATAAGCGAGTCCTTAGTGAGTATTACTTCGCGAAAAATTCCCCGCCGGTTCGATGGATTGAATCGACCATTTGGCTCAGTCTCAGCCCCGTTTTGTTTGATGCACAGCCTGACTCCTAAAAACCGCCTGCGGATAATTCCTCCGGCAATCTTTGCGTTAAGCAGTTACGTTTTGTGTATGTGTCTGTGCACAATATCGCATGCGCGTCCGCAAGAGGCTGTCCTACTGACCGTCGATAGTAATTCGACATTAGATAACGTAAGTCCTAGTGACTGGACACCGGTTCGCCGGGAGACTCATGGCTCCCTCGATGGTTCAAAGCCCAACAGGAATGCCGCCCATCCAGTATCGCAGTGGATGGATCGCATCTCGGACCTCGGTGGAAAAGACTTCCATATCTATGGATACGTCGATCAAGGATTCACTTGGAATCCTGCATCCCCGGTTGATCGCAATAACGGCCTGGTATTCAACAATTACCGTTCCAATGCTTACCAAATGAACGCCATCTATGTCGTGGCTGAGAAGAAAATATCAGACCAACAGCAAACCTTTCAATTGGGTGGTCGCGCGGATCTCGTTTATGGTACCGATGCGCGTTTTATGACGGTCGATGGATTTGCGGACAACATGGTTTCTGACGATGCGAGTCGTTTTTACAAGCTGGCTTTTCGCCAAGCTCATTTGAATTTGTTCTTACCAATCGGAAAAGGCCTTAGCGTAAAGATCGGAAACTACGTTAGCCCGATTGGTCAGGAAACGGGATATGCACCGGCAAACTTTTTCTATTCCCACCTGCTGTGCGATAATCTGCAGCCGGGCTCGCCGACTGGTTTGCTTTTTGAATACCCGTTAACGGATCAATGGACGTTTCGCTTTGGTCCGAATTTGGGATGGGGCACCTTGAATAACATCAATCACTCGGTCAGTTATGCCGGTAGTGTTTCGTGGACTTCGCGAGATAAGAAGACTCAACTTCAACTGGATTACCAAGATGGAATCCAAAGGACCCAAGTGGTCGAAGACACTTCTCTAGTGATGTATTACTCGCTGATTTTGAATCATCAGGTTACCGATCGAATCGACTACATCATGGAGCATGACTTATTAACCAGCAATTCGCGGCAGGTGCCATCCAATCCCACGGATAACTACCAGTGTTACTCCCTTGCGAATTACCTCGTTTACAAGATAAATGAGAAATGGAAATCGGGCATACGCGTTGAATGGCTACAAAATAATGGGGGCCGATTAACGGGCGTCGACTCCTCACAGTTGGCGGCCTCGGGGAACTACTACGACGTCACATTGGGATTGAATTGGCAGGCGCGTCCGCACGTAAGATTCCGACCCGAGCTGCGTTACGATTGGCAATCACCCTATCAGCCTCAGGATCAGCCGCTTTCCTATGACGATAACACGGCCGCCAAGCAATGGTTATTTTCGTGCGATGTGCTTTGGGAATTTTAGAGTAACCGATCTCATCGAACCCACGTGATGTCGCGTTAAGAATTGCTAAAGGCAAAGCCTGGTTCCAAGGCCAATCGTTTTAGGAGAGACCTTAGGTCTCTTTTCCGGCTAGGTTTTATTGATGAACTCTTGAGCACGATCCCATACCGATCGACCCACTAATGTACCGAGCGTTCTTCCATTAATATCTCCGTCATCAAAATGAATCGCTCCGTTCAAACGGGATCTTCCAGCTTCGTCTGCGGCAAGTCGATAGGAGTCCCAAGCCAAGGTGACTTCGTTAGTCGGAGTGATATTGGGCTCAAATCTTGATTCACCCGGAGCAAAGGAAACGGAAGCACCAAAGAAATCACTTTCGGTGAATAGCCTTAGGATCTCTGCACCCGCTGCGCTAAATGCGCTGTGCCCTGATGTATATTCGCCAAACGGTGGTGAGGGATCACTGCCGGGTGTTTGATAAGTTAGAAAGTCCTCCGCCAAAATGGTTTGCGTCCCACCGTCAGGAGTCCATGCATCAATGGCATAGCCCCCTAGCGTTGTATTAAATTCACCGATCAAACCTAATTCGCCCAAGCCTCGAATCACGCGAACCGGGCGTGCATAGTCATAAGTAATCTTGGCTTCCCAAGTCGCGATTCCCGCATCGAAAACGGCATTACCTAACGCGAAAAACAACTTTGCATCATCGTCAATTCTGTGGTTGTCACGGGCCGAGGTGAATTGTCCAAATGTCATCCACGTGCCCGGCGGAAAAGATGTTTCCGTGCCGTCTTCCCAAAACTCGGCAACCATTTTCTGTTCGTCGGTCAGATTCGCGCTCAGCTCAACAACTCTTTCTGCCTGTTCAATAAATGCGGGATTGATAATGGTCCCGACTATGGCAGGTTCGATGTCAATCACCGAATTATCGGCCAGCGTGATTGTTTTTGCCGCTAGGTCAACCGTGCCATCCACAAGCAGGAAGGGTTCTGGTTTGACAGGACGGAACTCGCTGCCCGATTTCAAACTAAATGAATCGACCTCACCCCAATGCGGTGTGAGGAATTTCTGAATGTCATTTTCCGAGCCAGGCTCCGAATCAATGGGCACCCTTTCCGGTGTCCAGAGATCGATTTCCGTTGTCTCACCAACTTCGTTCGCAGGTTCATAGCCGGTAATATCGGAGTAAGCCACTCCGGGAGTCCCGGCGGGATCGTCGCCCAACTGATTAGCTCCATCTTGGTTACGCAACGCAATGAGCTCACGAGCCATAACGTTACCGATACCGGCGGCGGTCGTAATATCAGTAGTTTGATTAGCGGGGTCGTAACCAAGTTGCTCCATCAAGGCGTCAAACAACTGGACTTCACTTTGAAAGAGATCCTCGGCCACCCGATATCCAGCGAAGCTCATGGCCTGTTCTTTGTTGGCTTCGGAAATCTCATAAACCGGTCGTTGCAGATCATCTGCCAAGACCGTTGAAATTGCCGACAGATCGTACGCCGACCACGCGTCAAACATCGCGGTATGCAGCATCGCATACGCTCGAGAAGCGATGGTCGGACCGGGAGCCGTATTGATCACGGCCTGTTGGATAGCCTCATCCCAAAGCACTGATACGGTCGGTGATGGATCGGCAACGGAAACAAGTTGCGTCTCCGGATCGAGTTCCAACTGAACAGGTTGCGCCCGTTCAAATGGATCAAGGTCCTCGCTCAGTAATCGAGTTACGACGTCATCAATTCTGGACGAAAGATTGGGGACTTGCCCCGATTCAAAGTGCTTGACTTGAGAGCGCCCTTGAATATTGGCTCCGCCACGTTGCAAGGCGTCGGTACCCGAACCGCCATTGATGGCTGAGGCTTTATGCAACGTCACCCCAGAATCGAATGCGACTTGATCATTACCTGCGCCGGCGTCCAAAACAAACCGAAGTCTAAAATCGGACCGGTCATTCGTTTCGTTCGGCACCGCCGCAAAAAAATCGTTGCCGTTACCGAGATGAATCTCAGACGTCTTCCAAATATCTACCAAGCCGGCAAACACGCATTCATCGTTACCATCGCCCATATCAAGGTGAAACGGACGCTTGGAGTAGAGATCGTCGGCGGCAAATAGATCATTGCCTGCATCACCGAGGATCTTTAACTCTCGACCGGCAACCACATTTTCCGCAGAAAAAATATCGTCACCCGAACCCATGGTGACTCGAATATCACCGGATGTCCGCACGCCCTGAAACTCCAGGACATCATCTCCGACACCCAACCACGTTTCGAACTGGCCTGCCGATATATTACTGACACGCAGTTCGTCGCTGCCGGCATTTCCTTGCAGCTTGAGTTTTTTCTGCACGTTCAGATTTTGAACCGTGGCGATATCATCCCCTCGATTCATTTGAATGAAGGCATGCCGAAAATGACCATTAATGCTGACCACGGACTGTGAGCCGTTGATCGTCGTATCGGTGCCCGATACCTCAACGCCTTGAGCCGTCCCGACAATCTGGACAATGTTGGGAGACGAGTCACCGATAACAAATAGCAAGCCGTCATTGGCGTAGGCAGAAACGTTACCGGCCAGCATTTGCCGCGGTTCAAGCTGCTCAAAAGAAAATGATTGGACGGTCTCTGGAGACCGTCTTGAGTGAAAAGGAATCATGGAGAAATCAAGAAAAGAAAAGTGATCGCGACAGCGGCCATTTCTCACCGCGCTGGCCGACGGTATCAGGCCAAGTCAATGAACCCGCCCACTTTACTATTATACCTCGAAGCCTAAAAAAGGCCGGTTTTGAAATTTGCCACCAACGCTCCCAAACCAATAACAGCCAGATTAATGCGGCAAATAGAGGCCTTCCAAGCGTGCATATCGGCAGGAATGGCAAAGGAATAACAAACGTACGTGGAGCGCAGCCACTCTGTTGAGTCAAAAACGCCACGCCTCAACCCCGCCGATTGCAGGTCGCATACCAAGTTTTACACAAACGGCCGGGGCGTTCTCCGTCTCACTAGTCGTCCGACCAAAGAGCAACTTCACCGTCATTGGGTTCCATCAGAATTCTGAAGACTTCCCGCAAACTGGTGAATTTAATGTAGTGGATACTGCCATCCGCCAATCCGACATTCACGCCATCGCCCCATCCATGGAAAAGACCACTTTCCGGATCTTCCGTGCCTTCCCAATCATAATCATTGGGTTGGGTCCAGATCACAGCGTTGTCTGGGTCAGCCTCAAGCACCATCGCTGTCCGACTGGACCCATCAGTAATTCGTTCCAGATTTAAGCCTGTCGGGTAAGCGGTGTCATCGACCGAATCTTCTGGCGATTGGATGACGCTATTCCCTGTAGGAACAAGGTAAGCCGTTTTCCCGCTATCCAATCTCGCTCGCGGATGCGAAAAAGCTTGCGGCATACGTGCCACCAACGCCTTGTTGTGTTCACTATCCCATGGCTCATCCAGATGAAATTCGTTGTATAAATCCCCTTCTTCGATAAACGGCAGAATGTGGACACGCCAGCTCAACAATGGCTTGCCGTCACTGTCTTGGGAAAAACGGGCTGGCAATGCACCGTGAACATCATGGTAGTTGTGCATCGCGAGCAACAGTTGCCGCATGCGATTGGCTGAATCGGTACGGGCTGCTGCTTTCCGTACTGTCAGAAATGCTGGCATCAAACTGACGGTAGCCCCTCCCAAAAACGAACCGGGCGTGCCCCCAGGGTAGGTTTGTCGTTGCACGATTTCGAACCCCTCAGGGGTGCGGTATAACGCTGCCAGATTCGGTTTCATCTGCTTTGTCAAAATCTTACTCGAGGGCAGGTCGGCGATGGAAAAATCCAGCTCCTCGGGAAACAAATCATTCCCAAAGGTGCCCAGCAGCGGCATGCCTATTTTAATCAACGAAGGTATATCGACGTAGGAGACCATCAAGGGTCCCTCTGCGTCACTACTCGGCGGTGAGAAACAACGAGAAAACCACTCATCTTTTACCAACGCATCATCGGCGAGCGATTCACGCCGCAAATGCCTGCGAATCGTGGAGCGGTCCATGGTAATTAATAGCTCACCGTCGGATAACGCCCATGAGAAATTGGGCATGAAACCCCACCCACTGATATCTTTCAAAGAGTAAACCGTGGTGTCTGCGACGTCCGACTCACTAAAGGCCATCGCATCCGAACCTTCATAGATTGTTTCTATAAACTCGTTAATTTTGGTGTAGGTTTCCGTAAACGCCATCTCTCCAGCAATGCCGATTCCCAAAACCCAGCCTGCGGTGGGATTGGTAATATTAATCGAACCATAGAGATAAGCGTATTCGTCAAAATTGCTGATCACATCTTCTTCGATATCGATTCCGATCGCAGTACCCAAGTCTGCGATATCCTGATCGACCCGGCCCGCTGATCGTTCATCCATGCCGTCAAGATCGCGGATGAGTTGTAAAATCTGCGGCACGGATACTCGAGCTCCCAGCGCGACCATACGATCGTCTGCAACCTTTCCAAGGACTTCTGGTGTAAGCGATTCTTCAGCAACCAAAGCCATAATCCCTTTAAGTTCACCCTCTGTGTGAATCGTGCCGCGACAAATAAAACCATCGGCGTCCAGTCCGCTGAGCCAGCCGGCCGTTTTCAGTTGTTCCAAGCCCAAGACTTGAAAAATTGGCTCCGGCTCATTATTTGGCCCACCTTCCGTGGCGGCAATCTGACGAAATACTTTCAGGAAGCCGACAATATTTACCCAAGTCACACTAGAAACTCGATCCACTGACAACTCATCACGCAATTCAATCAGCCAGGCGGGGGCATCGGTTTTTACATTTCCGATCAAACGCTGCATCTCGCCCTCACCAACGGTGATCGCCAGATATCTTTCATTGATGAATCCCCAGGTGAGGGTATTTTTTATTTCCATGCGTTCCGTTGTAAACGTCCAGCATGCTACGTCCTCATGTTCGAATGTATCGACTTGATAACCATCATCGGCGGCCAATTTGGTAACCACCTCGGTAATATCTATCATCAATTGACGGTTGCCAGAACCGAGATCAACCAACGCCCCTCCCTCGAAAACGGGGCCTGCATCGAGGGCTCCAAATTTACTTAGGTAAAAGCCAACGGAACGGGATAAACACTTTTCAGCAAGTTCGGTTCCCACTCTGCCAAAGGCCGCTTCTTCGGCGTCGCCGCCTTCTGCTAACTTTCGCACGGCCTCTTTCAGGCGACTGAACGAGGTCTGAACTTCTGCCTGTGCCATCCACGCTTCGGTGACGTTTTTGGAAGGATCGATCGCCGTCGTAGGAGACCAAGTCGTATAGAGCAGACAATTTTCCGGGGCGAATTGAGCCATCATCGGATCTTCTGGGCCCGGAGGCATTCCCAACGGAATACCTGTTTGTCCTCCCGTAGAAAAGAGAATTAGCAACGCGAGTTCCGTAAATGCCATACTAAACATGAGTTTTACCCGAATAGATTTTTTGGATGGCTAGTGTCTTAGATCGACCACTGTTTCGCCGGGGGAGGCGATCGCCGTTGGTTTTTCGTCTGCCCGAAATTATGTCACCTTTATTCCTTTGCAGAGCACAAATCTTGGTGGAAAAATGCGGCTTTGACATCATTTTTTTGCCAACAACTCATCATTCACGTGGGGAAACGGATTGTTTCAAGCAGTTCGAGATAATGAAAGGCGCGCGCTGATCCATGGGGCTCTAGGGTTTCTGGCAATCCGGTAAATTCTAGAATGCCATCACGAGAGAGTGAAAGTCGACCCAACGCTCTACCTTGTGAGACCCATGCGGCAAAAAACACCCCGTCCCTAGGGGGGCATTCACGCGAGCGTTAACAGCGAATAAAATCCGGCAAATTAGAGAGCTTTGGCAACCGATTTTGCCATCGGCACCGATTTCGCCAAATTGGCTCCGTTTCAAAAACGGAATCAATGGCAAGCTGAGCCTCCGATTAAATAGCAGAGTAGGGCATTAGCTCAGTTCTCGTGGCAACTAAAGACCCAACCTTGAGCGTTGCTGTCACCACCACCCCAGTACGGAAAATTGACATGGTAAAAGAGACGAAACACGCAGTACGCCGTGGTCCCCTTAACGGCATCCTGGTATTGGACCTGACCCATGCCCTCTCTGGGCCTTATTGCACGATGTTGTTGGCTGAGATGGGAGCTCGCGTCATCAAAATTGAGCGGCCCCCTCATGGGGATAGCGCCAGAGCCTTTCCTCCCATGGTTGATGGTCAACCCGAATTCTATAACACGTTCAACCATGGCAAAGAGAGCCTAGCAGCGGATCTTGAGAGCCCCGAAGATCGCCCCCTAATCGAGGCAATCTTGCGCAAGGCTGATGTCCTGGTGGAAAACTTTCGTCCGGGAACGCTGGAACGCTGGGGTTTAGGCTGGGAAGCAGTCCAGGCAATTAACCCCGCGCTGGTTTACGCTTCCATCAGCGGGTTTGGTCAGACAGGACCCGATTACTGGGAAGGGGCTTACGATGTCGTAATTCAAGCGGAATCCGGATTGATGAACGTCACGGGTTTTGCGGATGGACCGCCCGTACTTACCGGAACATCGCTGGCCGATTATCTCTCCGGCACCAATGCTTTCGCCGCGATCAATGCGGCTTTGGTCCAAAGTAAGACATCGGGCGAAGGCTCGCGTGTGGATATCGCCATGCTCGATTCCTTGCTCGGAATTTTAGGCATGCATATTTTCGAGTACCTAGCCAATGGCACCGAACCGCATCGCATGGGTAACGGCAATCCGAACATCATACCCTTCGACATTTTCGAAGCTCAGGATGGCCCGCTGGCGATCTGCGCTCCAGATGAAACTTCTTTCGCACGACTAGCGAAGATTCTCGGTCACGACGATTGGCTGGAAGACGAACGCTTTTGCACACTGGCCAAACGAATTGCGAATCGCGATGCATTGCTGGCAGCGATTGGTCAGGCCGTTTGCGAAAAAAGTCGCGCGGAGCTAACCGAATCGCTGCAAAAAGCGGGCATCCCGGCGGGGTCGGTGCGAACGGTATCTCAAGCCATCGATTCGGCACAGTCACATGCTCGGCGCATGGTTTTGGAAATTGAGGGTACGCGGATGCGAATCCCGGGACACCCGATGCACATCAGCTCTCTGGACGGCGATCTAAAGCGACCGCGGGCGGCCATACTGGGCGAAGACAGCGACGCGTTGCGTGAGGAATTCCTCGGCTAAATTTCCTCCGTTGCTGTCAGTTTCGAAGGCGACACTTATTTTTCGCTATGGGGGAATTCCCCCTTAGCGACCCCTCCATGAACGGGTAGCAAGGCGTTCCCATCTACCAACTCCTTCGTCCTCACATAAATCTTCAGAGGATCGTCGCGCCCGATCGAAGCGAACTCAATATGGATCCTCTCGGTTTACGGGAACTCGCTCCCAGGGTTGCCAATTTTACAGGGGCGGCGTTGGACCATACCGCATTCGTTGGAAAATGTCGGATTGATTTCCTTGTCGCATTTTCTGAGGTGTGGTACCGGTCGAACGAGCGATTGCGTCGCTAGTAGATTGGGTTGACGAGCGTTGAGTAGGCCTTGGAATTCAGAACTCTCGAGCGCGGTATGTCGCTGCTAGGCGAGATGAGCTTGGAAGCTGCCGGAGATTTAGCCGCGGGCCAAGATTACCTTGATCAACAATCCGTATCAGGGGTCGACCTTCCTTTCAGGCCGACATGACCCTGCCGACAATCGAAACGTGTTTTTTTGTACATTGCATCTGCGTCGCAATTTTGGGATTAGATGCTGCAATCATTGGCGGGAAAGACATCTCCCGAGCGTTGCAGCGATTATTCAGGCCACTCGTTCGGCAGATCGGGCGGCGAGGGTGTCATGCCACCCTTGTCCGATTAGAATAAGACTCCGTAATTAAGAGTCAACCTCGTCTCGAATCAAATGACGGCCGTGCCAACAAACCAGACAATCCCCTTTGCTTAACGCCATTTCATGAATCAATTAGGTCTGGCACTTTCCGGTGGCGGGTTTCGCGCAACGATGTACCATTTGGGGATCATTCGTTTTTTGCGCGACGCAAATTTATTGACGGAGGTGACGCATATATCGTCCGTCTCGGGTGGAAGTATCCTAGCCGCTCATCTGGCTTTGAACTGGGATGCCTATTGTGGTTCGGATGAAGAGTTTGATCAGGTTGCCGGGCAACTCATTCGTTTCGCCAAGTTGGATGTTCGAAATCGCATTGTCCGTCGCTATCCATTGTGTGCTGCGCTCAACGCGCTGCCCCGGTTGCTTGGCAGGCCAAGCAATCGGCGTCTAACCCGTCCAGGATTGCTGGAACATTATTACGAGAAGCATTTGTTTGGCGACAAGTGCTTGTTTCAACTCCCGCAAAAACCGGAATTGCATGTTCTTGCCACTAATTTGAGCGAGGGTTGCCTTTGCTCATTCAATCGCCAGGGACTTTCTGTACAAACTCGCGATCGAGGCGACTTCCAACATGTTCCGGCGGGGCTCGCGACGGTCGCCATGGCCGTGACGGCATCCTCAGCGTTTCCGGGATTTTTCCCGCCGCTCGTGTTGCGTGCCTGGGACGTCGGAGAAAACGAAGGTGAATTTGACACGCAAGCTTTTACTGACGGAGGTGTATTCGATAATCTGGGCGTACGATTTTTTAAGGTGTTCGAATCGATTGAGACCCCCTTCGATCGAATCATAGTAAGTGACGCGGGTGGCATGTTCAAAGTAGTTGATGAGAGTGCTACTGGCGGACTTATCAAAACGGCTCTTCGCGCCTCCGATATCCTCATGAATCGCGTCTGGAGCCTTGAGTTAGAACACTTTGAAGACAAAGACAACTTTACCTTTGCCTCCATCGCCAATGTGGTGAACTCCGAAAATGACCCCCATGCGCCCCATATGGAAGTGCAGCGCCACACCGCTCGCATTCGCACCGACCTGGATTCCTTCTCAGACCTAGAAATCCGTTCTCTCGTTCGGCACGGATACTGTGTCATGCGTCACGCATGCCGACAGGAATCGGAGGTCTACGGCGATGCCTTACCCGACGGCCCCCCTTGGGATCCTATCGCTGCGTGCAACGCTGATGGCGCGACGACTGCAAACCTAACTGCCCAAGATCCGGATATTGTGCCTGCAACTCGTCGCCTCCAATATTCCTCACAACGAAAGATCTTGCGTAAGCTCCTAAACCTCAGAGATTGGCCAACCTACTTTTGGATTCCGCTTGTTTTTCTGGTGACCGTCTGGTTTCCCTGGTCTTTTTATAACGCCCACCAACAAGCGAAACGGAATCGCATGGTCGTCGAAGCGATCGCTGACAGTAGCCCGATGTACCGAACGATACTTGACCATCTAGAAAGCCAACCGCTTACGTCACTCGCGGGCATGCCCTTTGAATCGGTTGAGCAACCGCCACCTGAAACAGACTTTGCGACGAACATTCAAGTCGTTCGTGACACGCGTGTGATTGACCTGCGAGGCTGGACGAAGACGAACGATGAGAATGAACAAGTCTATACCTATCGCAGCTTACGCATTCGTCGGTCGATCGGCGATGAAACGAATCAGGCAGAGCTTAGAGTGCGCCATGTGACCAGCACACCGCATCTGGAAATGCGTTGTCAAAATCCTCTCCTGAAGCCCAAATTGAATCGTTATCGACAGGGGGAAGACTATGTTTGGGACCTGACACTGGACCTGCGACGTCGACCTCCGGGAAAAGATATCGACATCGTTATTGAAATGTTGGTTCCGGAAGGCAATAGCCAAGAAGGTTGGCTCGGATTCACGGTCGAGGCGGATACCGCGCTGGCCAAACTATGGGTCTTGATGCCCGAACAACGGGCATACGATGCCTTCGAATTATTGTCTTACGAGCGTGGGGCACCCGAAACGTCGGGATCCGAACACCCGTCCAACCAACTCGAGATCCCCGAAGGCGACTTAATCGCCTTTGAATTAATCAGCCCTACCTGCGATCGTTTTTATGAATGCCATTGGACATGGAGTGACCCTGAGTAGTTAAAGTAGTCTCGGTCATTTTCTGCATCAGCCTATTCGCTGGGCAAGATTGGCTGAAGATTTCTTTGATTCCATCCAACCTGTATTGGCGTGCCCCTTAAATCGTCGGGACCATCGGTATTCTGGCGCGGACCCTGCCTTGGAAAAGCCCAGCGTCTTGACGGATCAAAAAGGCAGTAGCCATTCCGTGTCGCATCGCCGGAAGGCAAACGTTCAGGGAACGAAATCGAAAGACCCTCACGGCAAAATAAAACGCGACTGAACTCCCCTTCGAACACGAAAACACCCGCGTTTATAGCTTGCTAATTTTCTTTAGCCACGCGTTCACCTTGCCTGAATTTCAAATTCAAAACAGTCATGCTTCGCAATGATCTTCCATCCGCGACGCGGGTGATTGAAACATTCTGGTGAATTTGAGAGCATATCCGGCCTTACCGATTCTTTCGTATGGCTCCAGCCTTGGTTATGAATCCGATCCGCGGCCCAAGCCTGCTTTCGCGATCTAGCCTGTCACGGAGTCATAGGGAAATAATGGTGGTTGGCGTCTCTTTCGAAAAAAGTGCGTGGTAACCTCCTCGGCTGAATAATCACACAAGAACCCCGAAAGCGGAAAACGTGAATACACCTGATCGAATTGAACTCAAATTGGATCTTCCCGGCCTACCTGAACTCGCTCCCTTGGTGACAGACTTTGCGGGTCGCGCGTTGGACCTTGCCGAGTTCACAGGAACACGTCGGGATAATTTACTTACCGCTTTTCTCTGTGGTGTGGAACTGGTTGAGCGCACGCTGGCGCAACAAGGCGATGCGATTGTGCCGCTGGAAATCGGAGTGACGATCGATGCGCACGCCCTGGAATTCAAAATTCTCGAACATGGCATTCCGCTCGGTGGCGATTTGGACGTGGATGCGGGCGCGGATATTACCGATCGGATTCGTCCGAACACCATTTTCGATCGGCTCTGGTGGGTGCAAAAAGGTCGCGAGGGTTCAGAGCTTCACTTACGGGTAAAACGAGACCACGCTTCTATCGAAATTCTGGAAGAGGTTCGCCATCGACTCGATCTTGAGGAGGCGGAAACGGCGCATGCAGATACATTACCTTCCAACAAGACCGGTGAATATCGAATCCGAGATTACCGGGAAGGGGATGGCCTAGAGGTCGCCCGTAGAATTTACGAAGCTTATGGTCGTTCATACCCAAATCCGGATTTGTATGTTCCTGAGCGAATTGATTTGTTGAATCGCTCGGGACGTTTACACTCCATCATTTGCGAGTCCCCGGATGGAGATGTCGTGGGGCATTACGCACTGGAACGCCCTGATCTCGGGCCGATCGGCGAAGCAGGGCAAGCGGTAATCGATCATCGGCATCGCGGACATGGATTGATGAAACCGATGCGTGCGGCTGTCGAGGAGGCGGGTGCCAAGCTTGGCTTGCTTGGCATCTGGAGCCAACCCACCGCGCGGCACCCGATCAGTCAACGCATGAATATCAAGTTTGGTTCCACCCCCACAGGACTTTGCCTGGGAACGACACCGGCCGACGCAGCACTGCGCGGGGGGGTAGCCGGCGAGACGAATGCAAAAGGACAGCCAGCCCGCCATTCCTGCTTCCTTTACTGGGACCCCATTTTGGAAGAACCTCTTCTACACGCCTTCGTCCCGGAAGAACTAGCTGGCATTCTGTCCCCTCTCTATGAGGCGCGAAATCGTGAGGTCAGCTTTAACACCGACCCAAGAAATCCTGTGGAAGGGCATTCCAACGTCAGCACCCGCTTCGACTCCAGTCGAGGTGTCGCCTGGGTGGCTCTCGAGCAAGTAACCAGCGGTGCCTTTGATGGCATCCAAGCCGCCATCAGTGCCATGGAGACCTCCGCGTCCGCGGCAACGGTCTTCGTCGATCTACCGATTGACGACCCGGGTTGCGGTCACCTGACCGCGCAGCTGTTATCGGCAGGTCTACGTTTGGCTGGCGTGGGGCCCCGCTTTCGCAAAGTCGATGATGAACGGAGAGCCGAAGACGTCCTGCGACTGCAACTGAACCTCGGCCCCGTCGACTTCGCCGGTCTAGTGGTTGAAGGGGATCTCGGGCGTGCGCTCGCCGACGAAGTGATCGGGCAGGTCGATTCCTAAACCCAAGTCCTCGGTGAGATAGTCTTCGCCTGAACCTGCCCCATCGTCGCGCCGTTTGAACGCATGCGAGAACGAGCCAGGCGGTGGCTCCGGTCGAGGTAGCGACATGGATGGCCCCCAAGTCGATGCTCTCATTAAGTGTCGTATATCTGTGTGACTCAATCGCTCATCATGTTGAGAAATTCCAAAAACGTTTAGAATTTCGGTCCCGTTTCCTCATTAACCACGTGACTTTTAATGACAAGCTCTGGCGATCGACAAAAGCAATGAACTGGCTTTTCTGTTCCCTCCTCACCACACCCTGCATTGGAAATGGTCATGAAGCATCTACTTATTCTTGTTATTTTTGCTGGGTTGATGGGCCACAGTGCTCCAGAATGTCTTGGCCAGGATTCGCGGCCCCCTGAATCGAAACAGCCACCACCCGAATCCAAGAAACGGAATCGCGGTAAACGGTCCGGACGAATGGCTCCCAACCCGCAGCAAATGATGAAGCTCATTTTCGAAAACGATCGCAATGGTGATGGCGAAATAACGCGAGACGAGGTCAGCGGACGCATGAAAAGGTTCTTTGAGCGCATGGACTCCAATCAGGATGGTATCCTCACCAAAGAAGAAGCTCGCACGGTCCTCTCAGCGACAATGCAGAATCCCCAGCGGCGGGAGAAATCAACGCGTGGCAAACAGAGCAGGAACCGAAACCAACCGGCAGGTCTCAAGGTCGGCGAAGCGGCGCCTAACTTCACACTGAAATCACTAGACGGAAAAACGGAAACGGAACTCGCGGCCCTTATTGTTGACAAACCGGTCATCTTGTTTTTTGGCAGCTACACGTGACCGCCCTTTTTGAACCAGGTTGGTTCAATGGAACGGATGTACAAAAAGTTTAAGGACGTTGCCGATTTTCGCATGATTTATATTCGCGAGGCTCATGCGGCCGACGGACCACGCCCCATGGGAACCGGGAAGTCACTCGGTATCAAGGAGCACAAGAACTATGCGGATCGCTGCCAGACAGCGGAGATGTTAATCAATGACCGCTCGCTGACCATGCCCATGTTGATCGACGACATGGAAAACACCACGAACCAAGCCTATCAAGCACATCCCGATCGCGTGTTTCTGGTCCGGACCGATGGCCGACTGGCGGTCGCTGCTGAGCGTGGGCCTCGAGGGTTTGCACCCGGTTTGGCAGCGGCGAAAGAATGGTTAAACGCCTTCAAAGAAACCGGCGAGGAACCGGAACTCGCCACATCTTCCGAACCCATACCGAGTGACAAATAGCGTTCGCACTTGCGAAAATATTTAGTGTCAAAATATGCTCGCTCGGCCTCCCTAAACGATTACCTCCCGGATCGGGAGGGCGGCATTCAACCCATCACCCAAACTCTTTAACACCGTAAGCCGACCGCCATGCTCCCATGTGTCGCACGACGTTAAAAGACGTTACGAATCGATTCTATTTTTAACGTACGCCGAACCGCTCAGCTTGCGCGTATTTTTCGTTGACGCCAATCAGGTTATTGAACTCCGTAAAGGAGATCAGACGGTCTTCTTCTCCCAGCGTCGTCTGGTCGGCATGCAGTTTTTGATACATCGTTTCAATGGCTTTGGTTGCGGCGTACAAACCGGAAAGCGGATACAGGATCAAGTGGAACCCCAACTTGGCGAGTTCTTCGGTGGGCAGCATGGGAGTTTTCCCACCTTCGATCATATTGGCCACATTGGGACCGGGCGATCTTCGGCCGATCTCCTGCAACGCCTGCAAAGAATCCGGGGCTTCCACAAAACTGGCGTTTGCGCCGGCTTCCCGTGCCCCTTCCACTCGGGCAATGGCCTCATCCATACCTGCGACGGCCAGAGCATCGGTGCGGGCCACGATAAAAAAGTCGCTTTCGCCTCGTGCCTCAACGGCCGCGCGAATTTTGTGGATGTACTCTTCCCGCTCAATCACGTGCTTGCCGCGCATGTGCCCGCAGCGTTTGGGCCACAATTGATCCTCTAGAAAACAACCAGCCGCACCCGCTGCGATCAACTGTTTGACGGTTCGAAAGACATTCAACGGGTTGCCATACCCTGTGTCGGCATCGACCATGACAGGAATCTCTACACTGCTGCAGATCTGCCTTGCTCGATCAACGATTTCCGTTTGGGTCAGCAACCCCATATCCGGCTCACCAATGGAAGTCGCAGCAACGGAGTACCCGGAAACGAATGCCATTTGAAAACCGACTTGCTGGGCGATCTTGGCCGACAGCGTATCGAAAATGCCGGGAAATGCGACGGTTCCATGTTCCTTGAGAATTTTTTCGATGGATGTTGTCACGCGTGCTCTCTTTTTCAAATGAATGAGGAGTGAATAATTTTTTTGCGAATTTGCGATCGCTGCTTCATTGCCCAAGTTTCGCCGCTCCCTTAATAGCTGACAAGCGTTGCATCTGGTTTGGCATTAAAATTCGCGAAAGCCGATAAACCCGTCTCACGTTGCATCGGGAACGTGACTGCTACCCGAAGGACTGCCGATCCGTGGGCAAATACCGGATAACCGAGCGAGCTGGGGCATTACATTGCGCGGCTCAACAGGACGCGAGGGTTTCTCAAAGAACAAATGAAAAAAGCAAAATTAGCAGGAGCCCTATAAAAACACCCAGCCACAACGATCGTTAACCTTTTGGGCAGCTACCCATTTACCGCGAGCCGTCAGGCGACCTATCCGGGGTGATTAGCTGGAGCTTATAAGTCTGATGATCAAGCGGGAAACTTGAGAGGTCACTAGCATGCCAAATTTCGTCTACGAATCGCTGTAAATATTCGATCTGCCCGCCTTGCGAAACGCGCAAGACCTTTGGGACTCGTCTCCCGCACATCTTTTAACGACATCAATTGCAAATTCGGAACCCAAGCCTCCTCGCTCGGAATCACTTGACCAGCTTTATCCACCAAACGCGAATCCAGCCAACGAGTAGAGATCCCAAAATCGATGGTTATCGTTTGCTTGGAATCATCAATCTCAACTCCGTCGAGGACAAAAATCATCTAAGCCATTTGTCATCGAGAACCGCTCTGCGAAACAAGACATGCCCTCTCAAAGGAAGCAGATTGCATAATAATTTTCTGCGGACCACTCCAAGGCAAGGCCATCCCACTGATAACCTGTATCGCCCAGTGCGCACATTCCACTGAGCGGGTGTGAAGTCTAAAATACCCTCTGAGCGAGCGTCAGTGCAGGGCCGACTGTTTACAAAGACCGTCTTGCTAAAGCACATCCGAGCGTGGCTATATCGCCAGATCCCATTTTGACGTAGCTCTTGGCAGAGGATAAAAATTGAAGGTTGCCTAACGGTGCCTGCTCCATGGCCGGAACAGGATGCTGCCCTTGGCAGCCTGAAAAAACTTGACCTACACGGAAACCATCAAATGCCAATAAAGGAAACAGGAATCCCAGTCAGCTGTTGTCTCCGGCTGGTTTTGCTACTGAGCATCATCGGCGTTGGGACGGCAAGCACCGCTGCCTTGGAAACTGCCAATCTCACCCATGAACAGAAGCCCAACATCGTCATCATCATGGCTGACGATCTAGGTTACCGTGACTTGAGCTGTTACGGCTGCATCGATTTCGAGACGCCTAGTATCGATGCTCTCGCGCTTAGCGGTATTCGCTGTACCGACGCTTATGTTTCCCACCCCTACTGCAGCCCCTCTCGGGCTGGGCTGTTATCCGGTAAATACCAACAATCGTTCGGACATGAGAGCAATCCAACTTACAACGAGTCCGACACCGAAACCGGCATTGATATCCAAACTCGCTTGCTTCCTTCTTTATTACAAGATGCGGGGTACCAAACCGGATTGTTTGGGAAATGGCACTTGGGAGCGGGACAGCCTTTTCGACCGGCAGTGCGAGGCTTCACAAATTTTTTTGGTTTTCTGGGAGGCGGCCACGACTACTTCAAAACTGAACCTCAGGGGAAAAATTACAAAAGCCCAATCTGGCGGGAGCACCAACCCACGGATACCCAACTGACCTACCTGACGGATGATCTGACGGCGGAAGCGGAACGCTTCATCGAAACCAACCGACATAATGCCTTTTGCCTGTTGTTAATGTACAACGCGCCCCATGCGCCCGATCAAGTCACCGATGAATATATGAAACGCGTGGAATCGATTCCGCACCCGGGTCGTCGTAAGTATGCGGCGTTGGTGCAGGGCGTAGATGAGGGTGTCCGTCGAATCGCTGACAAGCTCGACTCACTGCAACTCACAGAAAAAACGCTGCTGGTTTTTCTGAGCGACAACGGTGGTCGCCGCGGTGTATCCGACAACCGTCCTCTGCGAGGTAACAAGGGCTGGTTACACGAGGGCGGCATTCGCGTACCCCTTATTTTGAGCATGCCAGGCACCTTGCCACAAGGCGAAGTTTACCGCCAACCGGTTCTGGCGATCGATCTATTACCGACGGCCATGCGCCTGGCCAAACTTGATGTGCCAACAAGTTGCGACGGCGTAGATCTATTTCCATTTTTTTTAACCAACACGCCAGCCGCCCCGCACGCGTCCTTATTTTGGAGAGTTTCGGGGGGTGCCGGTTTTGCCGTCAGGAGCGGCAATTGGAAACTGGTCCACGATATCGGAATGACGCGGCCCGCATTGTATGACTTGACCACAGATCTCGGAGAGAATCACGATCTATCGACCCTCAAACCCCAAGTACTCGCTGGATTAAAAAATGAATATTTAGCTTGGAATCAAACGCGAGAATCACCCCGCTGGAAAGACGGGCATATTAATAATACGCGGCATGAGCGCACCCTGGCGGAGCAAGCCGGCACAAGGCAGTTCCCAATGCCTTGGATAAAATCGCAAGATCCGAAACCGACGCGGGGCTCAAAACCCACTGACAATGACTAACGTTATTGCCCCAAAACATCGTCTCCGATTCCGCATGGGTTCTTTAATGCGTGATCGATGACGATTGTTTTGAGAAAAATAAAATCTGCTTAGGTCGTGTTTGGACCGTTCATGATCGATTGGTAGAGTTCAGGATCGGTCGCGCCTTCGGTGCCAATCAACAGCACAATAGAGTCTTTCCGCAAACCCAATTCCCGCCATAATTCCGGATCTCTTTTGGCAGCCAACAAGGCGGCTAAGCCTGCTGTCGAGCATTCGCCCGCTTCGATCGGCAATCCACCAAACAGCCCTCGCCCCAATAGCCGCATCAAGGGTGCCACCGCTTCATCCGTGATCGTCAGGGAATGACTCAAGGTCGGTTGTAAAATTTCCCAAGCCAGTTGGGATACTTCGCCGCAGGACAGTCCTGCCATCAACGTTTCCTCCGCAATATCGAATTTAGTCGGTGAATTGGCTGCAATACTGGCTTGAAAGCAGGACGCTCGATCGGATTCGACCGAGATGATATTACAAAGCTGTTTTCCCATTTCCTGCCACAGGGAGGCCACGATACCACCCGCCATCCCACCAACCCCCACGGGAAGAAAAGCATGGCTAGGTCGCAAATCGTCGAACTGTGCAAGCAGCTCGCGGGCCAGTACTGAGTACCCCGCCATGACGCGGAGGGGCACCTCTCGATACCCGGTCCAAGATGTATCCGAGACGATTTCCCAACCCTGGGACTCGGCTTCGTTTCGGCACGTTGCAAGAGACGCATCGTAATTCCCGTCAACACGAATCACATCGGCGCCCAAAGCCTGCATGGCTTGCTCGCGCGATTTACTCACGTGTTGGTGGATGAAAATTTTGGCCGTGCATCCCAATCGTCGTGCTCCCCATGCGACTGACCGCCCGTGATTACCATCGGTGGCGGTGGTGACGATTAGTGCGGACGGATCCTTGCCCGCGGCAGACTGTCGTTTCACCAATCTGGCAACGGCGTAAGCGCCTCCCAACGCCTTAAACGACCCTAATCCAAACCGATGAGATTCGTCCTTGTACAACACGGCTCTTACACCACAGTGCTCCGCCAAATCAGGCATTCGGTGCAGGGGAGTTGGGGAGTAACCCGGCCAGTTTGAAATTTCATCCCAGGCAGCCTGCATATTCTCGGCATTCAGCGAGGATGATAGGTTCGGAAAATCAAGCTGCCGCCGAGCGGTATTCGAGACACAGTCAATGATTTTGGCAACCGCCGAGACCGCCGCAATTCGCTCGCGTTTCGTTGGAATGGAAGATCCTGTTGGATGACACTGTCCCACAACCGCAACCTGTTTCGTTTGGACCTTTTGAATTCACCGCTTCCATCATCAATCACCAAGTTTCCCACAATCTCCTAGTGGCTTGGCAACCGCCATGATAACTGAAATTCAAAGCTGGATTGAAAGGCGGTCTTCCCCGCCAAGTCACCTAGGTACGTGTGGTATCATGGGGCTAACACTTATCCCGCAGAGCTCAAGCGTGTCCCTGAACGAAGATACTGAAAAACCCCAACAACTTTCGGTGGCGTACCACGAAGCCGGCCATGCCGTGATGGCAACCATCGTCGGACGACCCATTCAAAAGGTCACGATTTCTGCCGCCAACCTATCAACCGGCGGACTGCGTTTGGGGGCCTGTAATATCCGCAAAGGTCGCAGCAAGCCCACGAAAGACTGGTTGGAAGACGAAGCACTCATTTTCTTTGCCGGCATGGTCGCGGAATCCCATGTGACCGGCCAGTACTGTGAAAAAGGGGCCGGGCAGGATCTGCGAGTCGTGAAACGCTTACTTTCCCAGACTCGAGCAACTTCGCAGCGACAACTGGAAAAACTGGAGCGACGGCTTCTGGATAAGACAGAATATTTGCTGGCCGAGGAACCGCATTCCAAAGCCATCGAAATGATTGCTCTTGAGCTTGTGGAAAAAACAACGATCAGCGGCAGAGCGGTTGTGCATTTGTTCAATCAAGCGGTCGCCCAATTTGGCGACAAGTAACATCGCTCTTGATGCCGCTACCCGTAACGGGTCTAAGCGATTTGCGCATTAAAATGCGTCGCACCCCACCGTTAGCTACTCCGGCAGCTTTCTAAAGAACAACCCTATTGCAGATACGGATTGGTACTTCGCTCGGCACCAACGGTCGATGGCGCCGAATGGCCACAGACAAATTGGTAATCATCGTCCAACGTCATGATCTTTTGCGAAATACTATCGAGCAGTGCCTGATGATTGCCGCCGGGCAAATCGGTTCTGCCAATGGAGCCCTGAAAAAGGACGTCTCCCATCAAGATAAATTTATTCGCGTGATTAACAAAGACGACGTGCCCGGGCGCGTGACCGGGACAGTGTAAGACTTCGAATTTGTGTTCGCCAATACTCAATGAATCGCCTTCCTCCAACCAGCGATCTGGACTGGCGTTGTGCATTCCCGTCAAACCATAACTGGCCGCGGCCATCTCGATGTTGTCCAAGAGGATTTTGTCCGCAATATGGGAGCCGATGATTTCGACACCGAATTGCTGTTTAGCAGCTTCGGCTCCACCGGCATGATCCAAATGACCGTGAGTAAGCCAAATCGCTTCGACTGTAACACCGAGTTCTGCGACAACTGCGGCGATTTTCTCAACCTCTCCCCCCGGATCGACGACTACCGCTGCATTGCTTTGGTCGTCATAAACAATGGAACAATTTTGCTGGAACTCAGTGACCGGGACGATGGAGATTTGTAACACGGAGTGCTCTCTAAAGTAGATGTAGCGGAACAGGCTCAGTCGACAATGTAGCAGACCCTATCGAGGATTGATGACGTAACCCCAAGCTCATGGAAATCAGTCAACGGATTTCACGACGGCCAGCGCCAGCAGTTCCTTGAGGCGAACTGGCTCTGTCGTCGAAACCTTGGCAACAAATCCACGTTTGTGGGCGAAACGCACTCCGTCGAGTGATTCGATTTGAGAAAAATTCAAACGCTGGCTATCGTCGTAACGGGTCAACCCGTACCCATCGCCCCGCCGATCGGGGTACACCAAAGCCTGAATCTCTTTTTCTTTTCCCTCGCTCGCAATGAATGCATAAACTCCGAAAGAGGGATCTTCGGAAATCACCTCATTTTTTTCCAAGAACAAGGCCTGAATCTTTTCACCGTTCGCTTCAATCGTCCAATATTGACCATGGACTTTTAGGTAATCCAATCTTCCACGTAACGACTGCAAGTAGTTAACGATATCCTCACCCACCATGCACATGACTTGGTAGACGGCGCTTTCAGGATGGATCTCTGTTTGGCTTGCAAAGCGGTTAAGCAGCGTCGTGTCGAGCGGCGAATTCAACTCCCCCAGAGCTTTAAGCGGAATTCCCATCAGCTTCGCCGTTTCGTTCGGCCCTAACGTATCAAGCCATTCCGCAGGACGTAGCCAAGCGCAGAATGCCAAAGCGTCCTCGTAAAGCCCCATACTTTGCAGCACCAGTGACAGGGCACAAAGCGGCGGAGCATCGCGGGGGAACTGATGATGATCAAAGTTGTTCAATTCAGGATCGTGAACACCGCCAACGTCGACGACACAAACCGTTGAATCTGCGAGATCATCTTCGGTTGGTTCGCGTCGCTGGATAGATACACCATGCAAATGAGCCAAGAGACTACAGGCAAGGAAATCATCTTTATGCGCTCCGCCAGGGTGCGTCACAATGAGTTGCATTGTCATGGAGACATAACATTTCGTTTTAAGGCCAATCCGGGATCGAGAGGCGTGTTACTTACGCCTCTCGATCCCGGATATTAAATACCGTTTAATTTGGTTCGCTTGGCTTTCGATTATTGCGAATCTAGGTCGTAACCGTCCACGAGCGTTTACATCTGTTTCGCACCAATCCGATTGATTTGTGGTGACTCAGATGGGTCAAAATTCACTTCACCGATTTAAGTTCCGGCACTTTCCACTGACCGTCGAAGTAAGCTTCCTGAGGCGAGTAAACACGAAAGGTTGCCGTCCAATCGGGATAGATTTCTAAAAAATTATCCTGCTCGGGATCCCCACCGAAATGCACGATGACTTCCCCATTTGAGCCGGATTTGGCAAAAGAACTGTTGAGGTTGAAATGTTCGCCATGCGGGTAACCATCGCTGTCATAAACGGTGATCGACCAAAATGCATTATCGGCCGTGGGAACGTCTTTCAGTGTCAAGGTTTTGGGTTCGTCGGAGGCTTCTTGGAAAAAGAGGTAAACCGCGCCTTCTTTTGTCAGCCCCCCCCAACCAATTGCGACGCCAAAATTATGCATATCGACGCTAATCTCCCCTTTCTTGCCCGCCATATCCTCCGATTTCGTCCCCTCTTTGACAGCTCGCTCCTGGTATTGCTTTCGCAACGCTAAAATTTCTTTCATGTCCCACGCATTCGCCTGACGGTATTCCCCCTTATCAGCCTGCTCCAATTTAATGCGATCCTGCAGCGCTGCGACTTTGGCCATATCACTCGGATCTTGAATACTCACTTGCGTCCTAAAAATCACAATTGCATAACGGCTACCGACGTTCTGTTCTGTGAGTTTATAACGACCCGGTTTGGTGAAAACGAAGGGGATGTAGTGCTGCTCATCTAGCACTTCAGCACTTTGATAACGCCCGCCTGTCTCCGGTAACTCAATGACCGCTGGGCTGGTTAAATCCAAAATCAAGAAGGAATAAATCGTGTCAAAATTAATACGTAG
Organism: uncultured Pirellulaceae bacterium; assembly: GCA_905480235.1. Taxonomy (GTDB): domain Bacteria; phylum Planctomycetota; class Planctomycetia; order Pirellulales; family Pirellulaceae; genus CAJQPP01. The sequence continues at coordinate 12,910 of CAJQPP010000077.1, read as the reverse complement.
TATCGTGCGGTCTTTCGGATCAGGCGTCTTGCGAAGATGCATAATCTCACCCACACCATCACCGTTCGTAGCCTTGGCAATCTTCTTCACATAATCGGAAAAGATGACTTGGCTTTCGGCCAAACCGTAGTTTTCGACTGTAACGGGAGTAATTTCTGCGGACTCCACCTGAACCAGAGTGGGCTCGCTGCCTTTCGTCGCTTCACTGCTGCCACTGCCGAGCTGTTTCGCCTCAACGTGGTTGCAAAGTGCTGACGAAACGGCGAGTACTAGAGCGGAAATAATCATCAATCGGTGCACGGAATCTCACTTTGATTTTTTGAATGTGTTTACTGGGCACATAATAATGGAGCGGTGAAGTTTAATCCACAGGCATGCTGTCGCCCGCTGGTCGCCTGTTGATAGATCCTGCTGCCCAAAATGAGTTCCGTCAACTCTTTCGTTTCCAACAACTTCGTGCTCCCGAATACTGACATGGTTGAGTTTTTAGGTGAGGCAAGCCTCTCAACAGCTTCAGCATCAAGGTGCCAAGAACGACTTGATCTAAGGCTGGCAAGAAGCGAAACCAATCGTTAACTTGTTTGCTACGGATGTAAAAGATCTTGTATGTGCCAATGATTACGAGGAGTCGCAAATGATGACAGAAAAGACGGTGGAAGAGTGGCTTCAAACCATGATTTACTTCGGTATGGACATCCCTAGCGGCGGGGTAATCTCAGATGCTCAGTTTGATGAGTTCCTAAAGGAAACCGTCACAAAAGAGTTCCCTATGGGACTGACGGCTTATCCGGCCTACGGTCAGATGAGGAATGCAGATGGGAGCATTGAGAGGCAAAAAACCGAAGTCGTCGTTTTAGTACACGAGCAGACGGACGCCAACAAAGCGGCCGTAAAGAAAGTCATCGAAGCCTACCGCGCGCAATTCGATGAACCTCAAGTGATGCGAACAACCAGCGCGGTCGACGTCGAATTTTTCCAAAGCGCCGAACGCTAAACCGGAAAACAAGATATGAATTCCGGCAATCCCATTTACCTTTTGTTTCATTGGCGTTAATCTCCCCTACATATTCAATGAATCCTGAAAAGTCGCGGAGACGGAAACGTGCTATCAAATATCCAGATTTTCTATCTGGTGGCGATTTTACTGAGTGCCATTGCGGGCGGCTTTCTTCCGCTTCTGAAACCTGAAAAAGTTCGAACTTCGGATGGGTTTCCACGTGGAGAAGCGTTTGCTTCCGGAGTGTTTCTGGCGTTGTCTCTATTGATGATGCTGCCTTCGTCATTTTCGATTTTTCGTCAGGCTCTGCCAAATGTTGATTACCCCATCGGTTCCATCATCGCCGTTGCGGCCTTCATTATTTTGTTGGCAATTGAGCACTTGGCGGGGCAGGTGGTTAATGAAAAAGCGACGTCAATAGATTCTTCGGAAAACGAACCGGCACCGGCCATCATTCCACTTTTGCTGACGGCAATGATCGCAGCTCCCTCTTTTTTTCTGGGCGTTGCCTTGGGAGTTAGTGATGGTGCGCAGGCCAATCTGATTTTCATTGCCATTATCTTGCACAAAGGCACCGCCGGCTTTGCCTTGGCATTAAACATGGTTCGCAGCACATTGACACACCGCCAAGCAGTCCTGCTGTTTCTGACATTTGCCGTGATGACTCCACTCGGCCTTCTCCTAGGGGGCGTCGCTAGAGAACTGCAACCGGATTGGCTACCGATTTTCAAAGCCTGTATCTTTGCGATGGGCTCGGGCACCTTCCTCTACATGGCCACCCTGCATGAATTGAATCGTGCACCGATGATCCAATACTGCCGGAATCCGTATTGCTTTTTTTTCATGCTAAGCGGTTTTACGGTCACCGCGCTGGTCCGCTGGATCATCGGCGAAGCCCATCGGATGTAGTCCTTTTCAGCAAGAACTTCTGGCGTTAGGCCGGTGCTGGAGAATAACAAGGAGCTCCTCAACCGAGGAACGCGATCGAAGACCCTCCCGATTAAGCACTGGATGCCCCAAGCATATTTTTGCTGGCTCCGCTGCCGCTGCTCCAAGGCAAGCGGATCCGTCAACGCTTGTTACGACGGTTAGAAATTTATTTATCGTGTTTGCCACCCTTTGCATCGTCATCGAGATTGGCTTGAATCCACTTGGCAAGCGTGCCACTGCCTTTGCCGTAACCACCCGGAAGCGGACGTAAATCACGGGTTTGCATCTTGGGAGGCGCGCCCCAATGGACGGGGAAATCTTTGCCATTGGGCGATTGATAGGTTTTCTTGGCTTCGTCCGCCGAACCCTGCTCCTGCACTTCGATCGCAACCTGAAACGTTTTAGCGGCAGGCTTTTTCTCGAACACACGCTTGTACTCCAAAACGAGCGTTGCCTTACCCACCTTGGTTGCGCGAAAAGTCGCCGTCGCAACACCGCCACTTCCTGGCAGCGATTCCTTGGACGCGTATTGAATCTCCCCTAACATTTCGATGGTTTCAGATTTCGTCGCGTTGTTCCAGCTAAATCCCGTCGTGCGATTGCCCTCGAGCTGAACGGATATGATTCCACCAACGGGAACCTGAAAATCCTGCCCGTTATCCTTAACGGTTAACCCAAGCTCGTTATCGAGATTAGCTTGAATCCACCTGGCAAGCGTGCCACTGCCTTTGCCGTATCCACCCGGAAGTGGTCTCAAATCACGGGTTTGAATTTTCGGGGGCGCTCCCCAGTACGCGGGAAATTCCTTACCGTTGGGCGATTGATAGGTTCTTTTGGCTTCGTCCACCGAACCCGATTCCTGGACCTCGATCGTGACCTGAAATGTCTTGGCAGCGGGTTTGTTTTCGAAGGAGCGTTTGTACTCCAAAACGAGTGTTGCCTTACCCACCTTGGTTGCGCGAAAGTTCGCCGTCGCAACACCGCCACTTCCCGGCAAAGATTCCTTTGCCGCGTATTGGATCTCGCCAACCAATTCGATGTTTTCAGATTGTGTCGCGTTATTCCAGCTAAATCCCGTCGTGCGATTACCCTCGAGCTGAACCGATATGGTTCCGCCAACGGGAACCTGAAAATTCTGCCCGTTACTTTCTGCAGTCAACTGCAACTCTCGCTCGCGACGCTGAGGTTCCTCGGCAGCAAAACGAATGCTCGACAATTCAACTCCGCGACAACCGTCATCGGCAATCCGCTCGTCGTCGACACAACATTTTAATAGCAAGCCGCGGTTATCAAAAGTAACGAAGCGCTTTTCATAGTCTTCCAACTTTCGCCCTGCGATTTTAATCGCCTCTTGGTAAACCGCGTCGAGCGTTTTGGGTGGAGCTCCTTGTTTATGGGAGCCCAGATCGTCAGTCACTTCTGACCAAGCTTCATGAACCACGTTGGGGTCGGCCTCTTCCCAGCTCGTAAGCGTCTTATAATTCCTGCCAATGACCTGATTATTGCGGACGAAAATTGTCGTCTCACGCCCGGTCGGTGAAAATCCTTCCCACTTAACGACGTACTGGTAGTCGCCTGCATGTGTCGTTTTCAGTTCTTCCCATTTATTTTGGCTTTCCAAGACTTTTTTCAGATCATCGGAATAAGCTCTTTCGACCGACAAGAAACTTACAAGTGTGGCCAGCAAGACTTGGATTGCGATTGATTTTCTCATGAAACTTCATTGGATTTAATGCAATTGGTAATCAGCACAGGGCGACCATGACGCATTCATGGCGAGCCAAGACCATCATTTTTACGTCGGATCGGCCAGACTCACAACAACGGTCTACAAAATGCCTTGGTCGCCCGGTCGACCACTGGATTTCTCACTCGTCAAAGGGCGCGTGGATACACCATCGCCCGAAGACATCGCGTGTTATGAGTAAAATCCCCAGCCCAAAAAAATTCTGGAACTGAACATCCATTAAACACACGGGATACAGACGATTGCTCGTGATCGCCGCTGCAAGTTTGCTGTGATGGCACCATCCGAGCGTTTGCTTAGCCGCGCAGCTAGGCAGGATTTGCTACCACTCAATCGCCTTGGAGCAAACCCGCGGAACTCTCCTCACCTCTGCCAATTCGCGTCCTGTGCATTTCCTGATCCCTATTAACCGGTAGCGTAATGCCACGATTTCGGGCACCAACCTCGTCGACTCTAGAGGTCATTTAAGACGCTTAACACAATCGCAACCGGGTCTACCTTGGACCCCTCTCCTATGCTGGCGATTGCTAGGAGGCGATAGGGCTCGACCTTTTTGGGACGGAATTTCCCTTGGAGTCCCCCTCTTCTTAAACCCTCTCCAAGGTGTTTTGCTTGCCTTCGTTTTCACGACCCATGCGTTTTTTGCCAGCCGCTTGCCGCGCTGGATCGAGGCGGAGCCCTTTAGTATCCGTTACGCTTGCATGATTAAAAGACGCTTCCGACCTAACCGGGCATTGACATGTGCGACGACATGTCGTACACTGGCGCCTTGTTGTCGCACATGCCACTGAAAATCGCCTCATGACCATGGAATCATTAGCTAACGCGGAACTCGCTGTCATGGAACTGCTGTGGGAGACCGAGCAAATGACAGCGCGACAGATTCGGGAACATCTTTATCCGGGTCAATCGCGCTCCGCAAACGGCACGGTGCAACGGTTATTGCAACGGCTGGAAACCAAGGGTTTCATCGACAAGGATCGCGAACTACCCGTGCACCTGTTTGCCGCCCTGATCAGTCGCGAAGCCTATGCTGGAAATCAACTGAAATCATTGGCTGAACGGTTGACCGGTGGTTCTCTGGCTCCGGTGCTGACGCATTTGATTGATGAAAAAAAAATCTCTCGCAGCGAAATCAAACGGCTTCGTGAAATACTGGATGGAGGGAAACGGTGAACGAACTCCTCTTTCAGTATCTGATCGGAAATCTGATTCTGGCGGCTCCGGTTGCGTTCATCGCCTACCTCGTGCAGCGAACCCACCGCTTCGCATTTCTCGCACACGTGCTCTGGGTATTCGTGCTGGTCAAATTGCTGACGCCGCCACTGGCCACGCTACCCGTTCTGGCCGTCCCAGCATGGAATTCGCCGCCCCCTCTTGAAGCCGCGGCGACCGTCTCGAGCGAGCTTGTGATTGCTAGCCAGCAGGAGAGTGCATCCAGGGTGCTTCTCACAAATGAGCCCCTCACCGTACCCGACATGAACGGGGCAAAATCAAATCCAGACCTAGCCCCTGTATCGACCATTAAGCTTGGCCTATTGGCAATCTGGCTGAGTGGAATCGCTTGGATATTTCTACGTTCTTTGACCCGCATTCACCGCTTTCATATCTTGATGCAGCAAGCATGCCGACGCGGGGAACCTGCACTACAGGCATTAACGCGAGAAACGGCCGAGCGTTTCGACCTATCCAAGGCTCCTCAGATCTACACGGCACCGGCTCAAATTTCGCCGCTGGTCTGGTGGTTAGGTGGCCGCGTCAAAATCATCATCCCTGAGGCACTGCTGGAGACCATTACGCCCCATGAACTCCGCCTGATCATCGCCCACGAAATGGCCCACATTAAACGTCGAGACCATTGGATTCGCTGGATCGAGTGGCTGGCCTGTGCGGTCTTCTGGTGGAATCCGCTGGTCTGGTGGGCTGGTCACAACCTGCGGACCAATGAAGAAATCTGCTGCGATGCCATGGTATTGAGCAGACTCCGGACCAACCCGCGACACTATGCTGCCGCGTTGCTGAAAGTCATCGAATATCTTGCCGAACCGGTTGTCCGCCCTCCGGTCATGGCCTGCGCAGTAAGCAGTGGCGGATGCATGGAACAGAGGTTTGAAATGATTGTTGATTCCAAAAAGTTAAAACGTACACCGCGGTGGCTTTGCCTTGGCATCGTACTCATTGGATTTTTGCCCTTAGGAATCGTGGACGGCCAAGACTTTGAAGCCGTGGAAAGACGACTTGGTGAGGGAGTTCGCGAGGGTGAACTGTCCCTTTCGCAAGCCGCAGTCATGTTGGATACGCTTAAACGTATCAGCAACCGAAACGGTGCAATGCAACGGCTCTATGACGAAATCCAAGATGAGAAAATGTCTCTCGAGGAAGGCCGCAGAATGATCGAAGAGACCAAGCGACACCTGGAGCAGGAGCATCATGGAGAGCATCGCGACCATGAAGAGCGTCGCGACCATGGAGAGGATGGCGATCGGCGCGAGGAACAAGTCATGCAACGAATCCGTGGAATCGAGATCGCAATCAAAGATGGAAAAATGTCTCGCGAGGAAGGCACCCGCCGAATCGAAAGCATCAAGAAAGCACTTGCCGAGATTCAAGAGTGGGCCGCAGAGAACAAAGGTCGTGGAACCGATGGGGGCCGACCACCCTTAAAAATCCTATAAGCCATTTCACCCTTGGCTGCCAGCAAAAGGGCGAATGGTGTCGAGCCAAAACTCAGTTCAGAAATTTCTTCCACCCCACGCTTCAATGAGTTTGAGCAAGAAGTCGTGGATGGCTGGCTAATGCCTAAAAGCGTGAACCGACAAAACGGCAAAATACAAACGACACGCACGCTGGCACACCCTGAAAAGTCCGTGACGAAGAGAAAAAACCCTTTATCGAAGCGGATAAACTCCAAAAGGAATTCGGTTTCAAACAGAAATTTTCGTGGGAAAGGTGAGACCACGCTCGCTCTACGTAATGCCGATTGCCTTGTTACAAAAAGCTTGGTTTCCAGCAGAAGCATTCGCTGGGACAGCAACCATATTTTCGGACATCAGAACTCACGGCAAGCCATGCTTTCTTTTGACAAGTGTGGCTCGTTTGCATGGGATTCGAAAGGTTCAAACGGCAGGCACCACCGTTTTACTCGTTTCTGAATGCAACTCTATTATTAAGCCATTTTTTCCAATAACATTGCAGAGGACCCGTTCATGCCTAGAACGCCTATCCTGCGGCAATCCGAGGGGCAGCGTTACCAATCGCAAAGGAAATCAGTTGATGAGAACGATCTTATCCTTCGCCATCGTTGCCGTAATATCTACTTTGGTTGTGGGAACCTCTGAGGCCCTCGCAAAACCGCAAACGCAGGAATCTCCATCCCCGCTTTCTGAGAGAGGCCAAGCACTGGAGAAGCAATATTCAGCTCAACTGAACCAGTTACGGGCGGAACTGAGCTCCGCGTTGCCAACGGAAGCGAACGCCACCGCAGAAACGCTTAACCTATTTCTATCTACAGGAGATCTTGACGACAAACTGGTGACATTTGTCGTGCTCACCGAAGCAACTCCCCAGGGCCTGGCAGCGTTCGCTCAGCAAGGCGACCAACAGCAAACGCTTGTAAAGAATCTGCTGGCCGACACCTCGCTCATGCAGCAAATCCTCATGGCCGATGGACCGAGTGCGCCGCGTGTCCGCCGTGGATTCGGGGTCCCTCAATACGGGGCCGCTCTCGAGATCTACGACGATATTCAAGCCGTTCGTCAACGCACCGACCACGACATTCTTGATCGCTTGGCCTTGGCAGTGAGCCTAGAACATGCCACGCCCATTACCCAAGTGAATCCTGCGGCGAAAACGGATGCCCCTAATACCGTCGATCCCGTCAAACGGTTTCAACATTACGAGCAAGCCTTCCTAGACGGTGAACTTGATCCGGCGTTCGCCCAACTGACTCCATGGGAACTCCGCATGGTGGTCAACGGCGACGAGCCAGAAGAGACTCTCGCGTGGGGCCGCAAGATGCTGCGAAATTTCCGACCCGACCACATTACGAATCCAAATTTTGGCTGGCGTTATGTCAGCATCGTGGGGTCCGATGTGAAATACGGATCGGAAAACGTCAAACACGATCGACCTGATTTGCAGAAGTACCAGAACATCTTGATGAATGGGGGAGTCTGTGGGCGCCGCGCATTCTTTGGTCGGTTTATCTTGCGTTCCTTTGGTGTCCCGACGATCGCCCGTCCCAGTCGCGGTCACGGCGCTTTAGCACACTGGACCCCCGATGGCTGGGTCGTCAATCTGGGCGGTGGTTGGGGGAGTGGCTGGACCCAAACCCGTTATAAGAACGACGTTGATTTTCTTGCCACCACACAGGCGCGGCGCAACGCGGACGCCTTCATGAAAGTGAAACGAGCCCAGTGGGCGGGCGACGTTATGGGCGAACAGAGGACTTACGGAGAAACGGAAGAGAACCCCGAATTCTGGAATCGGATTTCGCTAGAAACACAACGGGCGATTATCGAACAGGCCAAGGCCGTAACACTCGACGCGCTCGGCGAAGATCTCGGCGAAGCCAACGAGTCCACCACGGCTGACAACATTATCGCTTCGCCGGTTACTTTGTATGACAAGAAAATCACCACCAATAGAGCCGGGGTTATCAAATTGCCTGCCGCCGCCTACAGCAAGCCAACGGGTAACACACGCGAAGTGTTGGCTTTGAATAGTTTTGGGGGTGGCTTGCAAGTTTACTTGCCACGATTCTTTCCTCAAGGAAAAACCATCATGCGAGGTGGTACATGGAAGGGCGATGCGAATGCCTGCAATTCAGGGAATCGCATGCTAAGTGGTGGTTATGGACGGTATGAAAACTGGGGCCTCCGCGCAGCCGTCTCTGCCAATCAGGGTGAAGATCAAAAAGAACTAACCCTCGAACTGGGTAACGGGGTCACGATGGAACTGGTTTACATTCAGCCCGGCACATTTGAGATGGGTGGCGAACGCAAAACCGACGGCAGGTTTGATTGCGTCGAAGTTCCCCAACACGAAGTCACACTGACCCAAGGCTTCTACTTGGGAAAACATGAGGTCACTCAAGCACAGTACGAGGCCATCATGGCCGCCAACCCAAGTCGTTCCACCAAGTCACCCGACTGCCCAGTCGATAATGTCAGCGAAGCCGATGCGCTGACCTTTTGTGGAAAGCTGGCGGAGCAAACGGGTCGGGATGTGCGTCTGCCCACAGAAGCCGAATGGGAATATGCCAGCCGTGGCGGTACGGGTACCAAGTGGTTCTTTGGTGAGGATCCGGCGAGACTGGCCGACTATGCCTGGTTCAAAGGCAACGCCGGCGGCAAATCACATCCCGTCGGCCAAAAACAACCTAACCCATTTGGGCTTTACGATATCTACGGCAACGTTTGCGAACGAATCTCCGATAAATACGCGCGTAACTATTACGCGATCAGTCCGAAAATTGACCCCACCGGACCCAGCCAAGGGACAAAGTCGCGGATGGAGTACGAATTCACTGCACCTAGCGGTGGTGATTACGCATTAACTGCCAACGTGGTCACATCCAATGACGATCAAAAATTAAACGTAGCGGTAAACGACGAACCCACGCCTGTCACTTTATCGCTGCCTTTTACCACTGGCGATTGGCAGGACTCCGCATCCATTACATTGACTCTGAAAAAGGGGAAAAACGTATTGCGAATTTGGCGTGACCAACCACCCCAGTATGGGGTTGGCATCAAGGAGTATACGCTGTCCCCGCTCAAGTAGAATTGGCATTGCCCAAGGAGCATGCCATTGCGTTGAGCGAAACTGTCAACAAACCTAAGCAGAAAGTAATGCTGTGACGATAACCGTAAAACGATCGAACACTGTACTTCAACATGGGTGGATGGGGATTCTGGTCATAGGCTTTTCATTGGCAGGAACCATGAGCATATCTGCCGGTGAACCGGTTTTGTCTGCTCAGTCGACCAAGGTTTCTGCCGCTGATGAAAAGGTCCAGGTTTACATTCTGGCCGGCCAGTCCAACATGGTCGGCTTTGGGTATTTACAGGGCGCGCAACCTGTTTATCCAAGTATCTACCTTTCGGCAGACCCTAATATCAAAGTGGGACGCATGCCCGTGGGGAACTCGGCATTGCTGCGGCATGGCATCTATCAATCGGCCGATCCGGCGGCACCTCGAGGGGCCAAGGCTCTCATTTACGCAGGCGCTTATCAGGCAGGTACCGATTACGGTCAACTCAAACCGCTCAAGGAAACGACCGTCGCTCTAGGGGACGTCGCTACGCCATTGCCGTCCATCGCAGATCCGCACACGGTGGTCGTAGAGGCGTACATCGACGTTCCGATGAGTGGCACTCATGAAATCCACACCGGTTTCGAAGACAGTGCTAACGCGATCGTCACGCTAGACGGCCAGGAAGTTTATCGCAAGACAGCGAACAGCTCTGCTGAAATTAACCCGGTCAAGCTGGAAGAAGGCAAACGCTACCCCATCAAAATCACTTATATGCAAGGGGGCTCGGCCGCGTTCTGGCTCAAACATATCGACCTGCAAGGGAAGGGCGATCTGACCTCTCTTATCGAAGCGGGTAAATACCCCTGGTTCGCCGATGGAGCAGGCAATTGGATCACCCGGGATGACGTGACTTATTGGGAGACGCGTATATCGAAACAGGAAGGGGGTAGTGGGGGACCGCTCTCGGCCACATCCAATGGCAGATTCATCGGTCCCGAAGTCCCCTTTGGTTTTGTGATGGGCGACTACCACAAAGAACCCGTCCTACTGATCGAATCATCGATGGGAAACCGAGCGTTGAGCTTTGATTTCCGCCCACCCTCCAGTGGTAAAACGGAAGAGGAAGCAGCCAATGAATACTGCGGCTTGGAATACGACCTGATGGTCAAAGGAGTTCGCAGCACGTTGGAAAACATCGACGAGATTGTGCCCGATTACCACGGTCAGGGTTATGAAATTGCCGGCTTTGTTTGGTTCCAAGGGCATAAAGATAAAAACGTTCCCAAAGCCGAATATGAACGACACCTCGTCAATTTAATTCAGGACCTGCGCAAAGAATTCAATGTGCCCGACCTGCGTGTTGTGGTGGCAACGGTCGGTTTCAGCGGTATGGATATGGACCCCGGCCATGCCATGACTTGGCAGGCCCAGATGGCCGTCGGTGATCCGCAACAACACCCTGAGTTCGCCGGCAAGGTAGCCAGCGTAGACACACGAAAGTTCTGGCGTAATCGCGGCGATTCACCGACGAATACCGGCTATCACTACAACCACAACGCCGAGACTTATGTGCTGACCGGTGATACCCTTGGCCGCGCTATGATTCGCTTGCTCGGTGGTGACGCTGAGGATTTAGTGGTACCGGTCAAAGCAACTCAAAGCCCTGACGTGGAAACGATTTATTCCGACGCGGTCACCGGCAATTTCAACAAGCGAGGCCCCCATTACAAACCCGATTACTACCGGGAAATGGGACAGGCTCTGAAGCCGATCATCATGAATGAAATGGTCCCCAGTTTCCTCGATACCGCCTTTGCCCCTCAGGCACGTGGCACACTCGCGGGGATTGTGACTGGCAAGCAACCCGCCAAGTTACCACTGGATATCCGTGGTGATCTCGACACGTTAATGGATTACTACGACATGGCAGGTGTCGGCGGTTTTGACTGGCAACCCTTCGCTCCCCATTTGCAGGATGCCCAATGGTCCTATTTCAGTTTCGATCCGCCTGAAAAACAGGAACTCGAGAAAAGCGATCGCTTTCGCGAGATTACTTTTCCGGATGGCATGGAAAACTGGTTCTCTAACGATTTTGATCCGGTCGCGGCGGGCTGGAAAATAGGACAAGCACCATTTGGGCAAATGGGGGGCAAGCTGGACCACTTGCGACCGCGTTGTAATGCTCCGGCTTGCGGTTGTTGTGAGATTCCAAAAACACTTTGGGAAAATGAAGTCCTCTTGATGCAGCAGACGTTTGACGTACCTCCACTAAAGGAGGGCCACGTCTATCGATTGATTCTTGGGGGCGCGGGTTGCGACCGCACCGGTGAGGGTTTTGCAATTTACGCCAACGGAAAATTACTCACTCAGGCGAAGGGTGGATTTTTTCGATATACGGGAACTCGCGGCGCCTACCTTTACGAAGACATCCTGCCCGAATTCGAAAGCGGCAAGGTCACGATTTCGATTATCGGTTTCCTGCGTTACACCCACTTCCGCGATCGCACAATCTATTTTGGCCCTCACCCCGATTTCCGCAGCAAACCCGTGCCGCCCAATGGGCATATCAATCTGTGGATGGAGGAGGCCAAACTTTCACCGGCCACGCTTGACGCAGCAAAGCTGGAAGTGTCAAAAAGTAACGCTTTACCGGATGGTTAATTTGAGGCCTCGGCAAAGTTGCAAGGGCTTTCGAAAATGTTCAGCAAGACCGCCGCTGCTGTGCAGACTTAAGTTCCGCAATCCAGAACATGCACTAGCGAACACTTACTTCTCAAGACATCCGATAATAGTGCATTCCCCGTAACTCGCTGAGGTAATGCGAAGCGACGCATCCTCAAGAGGTACGCGTTACATTGAAGACCAAGTATTTTTGTGGCGGCCCTGGCATTTGCTGGACGGAAGGCCCAGTCTTCGGCCAACAGGGAACGCTTACTAAGATGTGACTGCCTGATGGCAAAAGCGAAATGGTGGGAGTACACTGAGGTTACAACCTGTTTTGATCCGCGCTAGCTGAGAGACGAGCCATGCCTAAAAAAACCAAGCCGCTGAACCGTCGTAAGTTTTTGAAATCGACAGCCCTTGCTTCGACAGCGGCGGCACTGCCCACCATCATTCCGGGATCAGCTTTGGGATTGAATGGGACCGTGGCCCCCAGCGAACGTATCGTGGTGGGCGGGATCGGAATTGGTAACCGCGGCACCTACGATCTCGGCTGCTTTCTGCAACAACCGGACGTACAATTCGTAGCGGTCTGTGATATCAAGCAAAAACGCCGAATGGCTGTCAAGAAAATGGCTGACCAAAAATACGGCAACGGCGACTGTGCCATGTATCGTGACTTTCGAGACCTGCTGGATCGTGACGATATCGATGCCGTCTTAATTGCCACGGGCCCCAACTGGCATTCCACCGCAGCGATGGCGGCGGCCAAAGCGGGCAAGGACATGTACTGCGAAAAGCCTGTCACAAAAAACAT
>CAJQPP010000076.1 GCA_905480235.1 uncultured Pirellulaceae bacterium | reverse complement strand
TACGCAGAAACTTGGCGTAATCAGAAGTGGTGGAATAAATCGTCTGCGAACCCCAGGCAAAGGGGTACAGTGGCTTTTCCGGCTTCCAAAACCGGCGCCATTCTTTGGACGGTGTTTTTACGTAGAGACTGGCTGCCTGCTTTAATCGTTGGTCGGAAGCTTCGATACCGTACAACGTATGGGACATGTCCAGCGGTTCAAAAATTTCTCTTTGGACAAAATCATTAAGGAGTTCGCCCGAAATTTTTTCCACCAAAGCGGCAACCACGTCGGTCCCGATGTCGCTGTACCAGAATTTGCTACCCGGTTCGAATTGCGGCCCGACTTTTGCCATCGTCGCAACTTGGGTGGATAGGTCTTCGAATTGATCAGGTTTCAACAGGTTGGTGAGTGGCAAACCGGAACGATGGGTCAGCACCTGCCGCACCGTAATCATGTTCGATTGCTCGTTGTCAAAACTTTCCAGATATTCGGCAACCGGGCTGTCCAAGTCGAGTCGTCCCTGATCGATCAAAATCTGGGCAGCTGCTGAAGTGATCGGTTTGCTCATCGAACGAATATTACAAAGTTGATTGTTCTTCCAACGGCGTTGGTCTTCTCGATCTGAGAAACCAAACGACTTGTGGAAAATCACCTTTTCTTTATCAATAATAAGTAATTCGCCACCGACGGTATGGTCTTTTTCCACGTACCACTGAACGGTCTCAGCCAATTCTTCAAGGGGCGTAAGCTGACTCTCTTCGACCGCGTCCACAGATTTAAGCTTTGTGAAAACCAGTGGCATGGAGCCCTGGCCTTGCCGAAACGTGCCCTCTGCTTTGTTACCAGCTGCGGCAATCGATCCGTTAAATTGTGCGCCCACTTGGGGAATCGCGAAGCTTAATTCCTCGTCGTTATATTTAAGATCGGACAGTTCCATTGTGTGATTGTTTTGATCGAGACTACGGATTTGGCCCGTCCATTTATCGCCATTCTGAAGCAGGTTAAGCTCCAGTCGCAGGCGTTGACCGTTGCCGTCCAGTTCGCCTTTCCAGATAGTGGACGTCGCTTGCTGGGCGATCCCATTTGGTATGGGGAGCACGCAGAAAAAACAGATAACAAAAACGGAGATCATGCGGATCATATAAGGTCCTTGGACTAGAAAACTGATATTGGGGTGCCGGAGGCATGTGCAAGCCACTCGCGTCACGGGCCTAGGCAGGGGTTTTCCATGTTGCCGAGGGGTAAAGCCGCGTTGCTTTTATTTTTGGCTTGCCCATTTATTCGCAGGCAACGCCCCAATATTGGCCTTTGTTTCAAATAAAGTTGTAATGTACAACTAAGTGATTGGGTTTGTTAGTTTTAAGGGTATGCTGCAAAGATGGCAAGCGGGGAAACCAATGTTCGGGAAGTTCGTCAATACTCACGGCAGTTGGTGCGCGAGTTGGATGTGGTTGACGGCGTTTACTTGGGTACGGATTATTCGTTGTCCCAGTGTCATGTGCTATTTGAGTTGTCGCGGCACCAAGCATTAAATCTGATGGAATTGTCGGCCCATCTTTTGGCGGATAAATCCAATATCAGTCGCACGGTTAAAAAATTGGTGGAGCTTGGCCTGGTCAGGGCTGAAAAAGTTATCAATGACCATCGTCAAAAAATGTTTTCTCTGACGGGCAAGGGTGAAAAGGTTTTGGGGATAACCATCGGTTTGGCGGATCAGCAGGTGCGGAAGGCGCTTGAAAACCTGACGGATGAACAACAGCAGCAAGTGATCGAAGGCATGCAGTTGTATGCTGGCGCATTGAAAAAAAGTCGGCTGCAGTCGAAGTATGAGATTCGGAAAATCCAAAAACGGGATAATCCACAGGTCGCTCGGCTAATCCAAGAGGTGCTGACGGAATATCAGGCGATCGGAGAAGGGTATTCGATAGATGATCCGGAGGTTTCTGATATGCATGCTTACTACCACGATAAACTTTCTTGTTACCGGGTGATTACCGCGGATAACCGAGTGGTCGGCGGCGCAGGAATTGGTCCGCTGGCAGGAGCCGGTAAATCGGTTTGTGAGTTGCGAAAGATGTTTTTTCTGCCCGAGTTGCGCGGCTTTGGGATGGGTCGCCGTTTATTATTGCAGCTGCTAGATGAGGCTCGCGATCGGGGTTACAAAAAGTGTTACCTAGAAACCTTGGACCGCATGTGGCAAGCTAACGATTTGTATCGCAAGTGTGGATTTGAGTTGCTTGCCCATCCTTTGGGTAATACTGGCCACAACGCGAGTGACCGTTGGTATGCACTGAAGTTGTAGTCGATCACGGATTATTGAGTAGTTTACCACACCTCAAAATGATGGTTTCGAAGTGGGGCCTCCGTACTGGAATAGCAATGGACGGCAGACATCCCATCCGTGGCGACGTCAGGCGAAGCAACCGAAGGAAATAAAAAATGCATATTGCGGTGATTGGTAACGCTCCCAATGGGTCCTTGGAAACGTTGCGGCAAGCGGCAGACGAGTCGACGCAAATATCGTTCGTGCCGTGGTCTGATTTGCGGGCCCGTGTGGGGAAGGAATCGGGAGTCGAGTCGGGTATGAAGCTGCGGCCCGACGCCTGCTTGGTACGGGGGATGCCAAGGGGATCGTTGGAGCAGGTGATCTTTCAAATGAACTTGCTGGCCCGGTGGGAGGCCGCAGGGGTGCCGATATTTAATTCGCCGCGAGCTCTGGAAATTGCGATCGATAAATACCTTTCGCTGGCCTTGCTTCGCCAAGCGGGGTTGGCAGTCCCGGAAACCAGAGTTTCGCAAAACGTCGAAGATGCTCTTCAAGCGTTTCATGCCTTGGGCGGTGATGTGGTCATCAAACCCGTGTTCGGCGGTGAAGGAAGAGGGTTAGTGCGTGTGACCGAATTGGAAATCGCGCGACGCTGCTGCCAAGCCATCGTGAATGTCGGTGGAGTTGTTTTTTTGCAGCAATTTATTGAATGCCAGAATCAAGACATGCGACTGCTTGTGATTGGTGAGCAGGTGCTTGCGATGCATCGGTCCAATCCCTTGGACTGGCGCACTAATGCGACGCTAGGTGCGGATTGTCAAGCGTTTCAGCCAAGCGAGGCGTTAATTACGCTAGCCAAAAACGCAATGCAGGCAGTCGGGTGCGACATTGCGGGAGTCGATTTAATTTCCGATCGCCAAGGAAATACTTTTGTGTTGGAAGTTAATGGCGTGCCCGGTTGGAAGGCTATTGAAGGGGCTTGTCAGGTAAATGTGGCGGATTGTCTTCTGAAACACATAAAAAAAACTTTGAAATGCGACCTGTGAACCGCAAAAGCGCGAATTGATATCCTATGATTTTATACATCTCCCTGCTTCAATCGTTCGAGGGCCTGTCGCAATCCGGCATGATTGTCGTTCCACAGGCGGCCGTCTAAAGGCTTTTGGTTGCGGGGATTCTTCATGCGAGTTTCGAAATGACTTATTACGATGTAACGCGAGCAGGTGTCCAATGAACGCTCTATGTTTTAAGTGTGGAAATCGCAAGTCGGGTGCATTGAAACTCTGCAGTCAGTGCGATGCGATTCCCAAAGAGAGAGATGAGCAGGTTCTTTCCCTGTGTCTTTCTTTGGAGTGTGTGACCGAACAGACGTTGTTAAAATGCAGCCAGCACTTCCAGAAGAAGAAACGTCCTCCACGTTTCAAAGAGAGCATTGTCGAACGGGCCGAACGCTGTCTAGAAGAGCAAACGAACTCGGATACTGATCAATCGGTCATGTTTTCTGCTTCCGTATTTGATTTCTCGGATTTGCAGGATGAACCGACTAAGGTTCGCAAGGAAGTCACAGCCCACATCATTGGGAAGGGTCCCAAGCAAGAAGTGAGCGACGCCAACGCCAGTTTGGGTAAGGCTCATAAGACCTACCACAAGCTGAGTTGGACCGTGGGTGATGATATTTCCGAAGAGATGTACGAAGCAAACAAAGGCTCTCACGGGGATGTTTACATCTGGTACCGTTGGTTGGATAACCGCTGGGCTTGGTCGTGCATCTCCTCGAACAAATTTGAGCAGCTCAAGTCTGTCGAGTCTGGGCGGTTGGGCCGTTAATTAAAACGTCGGAGATCGACGGCCAAATAAACCCGGAAGACCGTCCGCTTTTGACAAACCGTTTTGGCCGAACTTATTTACGGATGGCAAGGCGAGTTCGGCATTGATTGGTGATCCGTTTCAGCAGCACATTTCACCGCGGAAAACAGTAAGCGCCTGGCCCATTAGTTTTATCCGGTCACCCTCGACGGAAACTTGCATGCCCCCTCCGCGGGGCGATGCTTGCCAAGCCTTAAAACGGCTTCGCTTGAGTTTTTCCATCCAGTAATGACCTAGCGCGCAGTGGGCGCTACCGGTTACCGAATCTTCGTCGACACCGACGGCCGGGGCAAAAAATCTCGAGATGAAGTCGAATTCATTCGTTTCGTCTCGGCTTGTCACGATGATGCCCCGTGCTCCCAAATTCATGAAGCCTTGGATGTCCGGCTTCAGTGCGCGAACCGTGGCTGCCGAATCAACCTCTACGAGGAAATCAGATTGAGACATGCCTACGAATTGAACCGGCACGCCCAGTGCTTCCAGCAATTCTGGTGGAGCGGTTTTTTCCGCGACCGGTGAGATCGGGAAATCGAGTTGGATTTGGTCTGCGATACGCTCGGCTCTAAGTTCGCCACTGTTCGATTGAAAGACGCAGGGGTCGCTTTCCGCGACGTGCTTCGTTTCCCACAAAACATGAGCGGTAGCCAAAGTCGCATGCCCGCATAAATCGACTTCGACGGTGGGCGTAAACCAGCGAAGCTGGAAACGATCGCCATCGGGAAAGACGAAAGCCGTCTCTGCCAGATTCATTTCCGCAGCCACGTTTTGCATCCAATCGACGTCAGCAGCAGATTTTAAGAGACATACAGCGGCTGGATTGCCGGAAAAAGCCCGGCAGGTGAAAGCGTCCACTTGAAAAATAGCCGGCATACTGGTGCTCCCGCTGAAAGGTTTCCGTAATCTGATAGAATTCGAACGTCCACTAACCTACCGATTTGTCGACTCGCTGGTTAGAACCCCTCCGGTCATCCCAAGTTGAAACAGTAGATTTTCCTGATGCCTGAACATGTCCAACTGGAATCGGTCACCCGAACTTTTTCCTATCGCGATCCGATTCTTTTATTTCATCACCTGGTCCGCAATGGCGGTAATGGATTGTTATTGGAATCGGCGGAGGTCGACAGTAAACGGCATCTGCAGAGTTTTTTGCTGGTGCGGGCGGCGCTGCGAATTGCCTGTCATGGACAGACGGTGACGGTGACAACCATCACAGAGAACGGCAAGCGGATGATCGCGGCCTTGGCCCGGCATCTAGGCGGTGATGTTGACGAAACGGGAGGTTTTTCCATTACCTATGGGGTCCCGGATTCCCAAATGGATGAGGACCAAAAACTGGAAACAGATTCTGTGATGACTCCGTTGCGGGCGTTATCGGAAATCGTGCAAATTAACTCGACGATCAAGGAAGCGCTTTTTATTGGCGGCTTATTCAGTTACGACTTGGTCGAGTGTTTCGAACCCTTGCCTCCGCTGGAGGAGTCCGGCTTAGCTCCGAATTATGTTTTTTACGTGGCGGAGCAATTGGTGCGTTTGGATCACGTAAAGAACGAAGGCCATTTGATTGGAAGTTTTTTCTACGAGGAAAACGACCCCGCGGCTCGGCAGGTGTTTGAGGAAGAGGTCGAGTCCACGCGGAAACAATGTGAGGGTCTTAGCCTGATCGATCTGCCTCCGGTGGCGGCTGCCGATAAGGAACCCGTCGTCGACAAATCAGACGCGCAGTTTTGCGGTATTGTCGACGATCTCAAGCAAAAGATAATCCACGGGGAAGTTTTTCAGATTGTACCCTCGCGCTCGTTTTCGATGCCATGCGCGCATCCCTTGCGTGCCTATCGTCAATTGAGGCAATTGAATCCAAGTCCCTACATGTTTTTGATGCAAGATCCGGACTTCGTGGTGTTTGGAGCGTCGCCGGAAATGGCGATTAAATTTACTGCCGATACGCGTGATGTCGAAGTCTGCCCGATTGCCGGTACGCGACGGCGTGGCAAGAATTCGGACGGGTCGGTCAATCAGGATTTGGATGGCAGAATCGAATTGGAATTACGGACGGATAAAAAGGAGATGGCTGAACACCTGATGTTGGTTGACTTGGCAAGGAATGATCTGGCTAGAATTTGCCAACCCGGTTCTCGGCATGTGGCTCAGTTATTGAAGGTCGACCGATACAGTCATGTAATGCATCTTGTATCCCGCGTTACGGGAAAGCTGCGAGACGGACTGGACGCACTGCATGCCTATCAAGCCTGTATGAACATGGGCACATTGACAGGAGCACCGAAAGTTCGGGCGATGCAATTGATTCGGACGCTCGAGGGCAAGCGGCGTGATAACTACGGCGGAGGAATCGGTTACTTTACCGGGCACGGGGATATGGAAACGTGCATTGTGATTCGGTCAGCGATTGTGGCTGACGGTATTGCTCGAGTGCAGGCCGGTGCTGGAGTCGTTTACGATTCAGTCCCTCAATCAGAAGCCGAGGAGACTCGCACGAAAGCAGCTGCGGTACTAAAAGCGTTAGAGTGGGCCCATCAATAAATCTTTCGCCAATGAACCCGTTTTTGACGCACAGGGAAGGGAGCGATTCTCGCTCCACGTCTCTCGATGAGCGTGAATATTATTTGAGACACCATCCATGCTAATCCAGCACGACTGCCCGGTTAATTTTCGGGCGCGTGTGGGTGAGCGAATTTGAAATTGCGAAGTGATGCCTGCAAATATTGTCCTGATCGATAACTTTGATTCTTTCACGTATAACCTCGTGGATCAATTTCGTTCATCCGGTAACCGGGTAACGATTTTTCGCAATGAAGTTGCGATCTCCGCGGTCGAAAATCGATTAAAAGAGGAGGAGCATCCCGTTTTGGTGTTTTCACCGGGTCCGGGGCACCCTCGTGATGGCGGTTGCATGTTAGGGTTGATCGATTCCTATCGTGGCAAAGTTCCGATGATTGGCATTTGCCTGGGGCACCAAGCCATTATTGAGGCTTACGGCGGGCAGGTGGGTAATGCCAATGAAGTCTTTCATGGAAAACCTTCCCTGATCGAACACGCGGGCCTTGCTATGTTTGAAGGCCTGCCTCATCCGCTCCAAGTCGCACGGTACCATTCGTTGACTGGCACAGTTATTCCGGATGAACTTCAGGTCATTGCCAAGATGGACGATACCATTATGGCAGTAATGAATGAGCAGGATCGCGTGTGTGGATTCCAATTTCACCCCGAGTCTTTAATGACCCCTCAGGGCATAACACTTTTAGAAAATACTCTGAACTGGGCGGTTACGCCTTCCACTTGAGGATTGGATTCAACATGGCAGATGATCATATTTTAATGCTGGTGCAGGATTTGTTGGCAGGTCAGCGACTGAGCGAACAAGCTTCGCGACAGTTTTTTGATGCCGTGGTGAATGGGCAAGTCGAGGATGTTCTGCTGTCTGCAGCGGTTGCCGCGATCAAAGTGCGTAATCAAACACCCGAGGAATTGGCGGGAGCCGCTTTGGCTTTGCTCGATTCGGCGACCCCTTTCCCACGCCCTGATTACCCTTTTGCGGATGTGGTTGGTACCGGAGGCGATGGTCAGAACACCATCAATATTTCCACGATTACTGCCATCACCGCAGCCTGTTGTGATGTCAAGATCGTGAAGCATGGAAATCGTTCCATTTCCAGTGTTTCCGGCTCATTCGATTTGCTGGAGAAATTGGGAGTCGACCTGACGGCTACGCCGGAGCAGTTGAGACGACAGGTCGATGATTACGGAATCAGCTTTTTGTTCGCACCCCAGTTCCATGCAGGGATGAGGCATGCTGGCCAGGTTCGCAAAACACTAAAAACGCGAACCATTTTCAACTTGCTCGGTCCTTTGGTCAATCCCGCGCGGCCGCCCCTGATGCTGTTGGGAGTGGCGGATCCCACGCTGTTACATCCAATTGCCGGAGTACTCGGTCGCTTGGGTTGCGAAGCGGCGTTTGTGGTGCATGGTAGCGGCGTTGATGAAGTTGCGGTGCATGACAAAACCACAGTCGTGGAACTGCGTGATCAGAAACTGATTGAATGGGAAGTCTCGCCCGCCGATTTTGGCTGTGAAGTTTGGCCGCTCAGCGATTTGGTTTGCCACGAGGTGGGCGAAAGTCATAAAAGATCGGTTGCTGTAATGGAGGGACGCGGGACTGCGGCAGAGAATGCTGCGGTAAGCGTCAATGTTGCCATGGTACTTAAATTATTTGGGAGAGATGATTTGAAGAAGAATTTTGTGACGGCACAGGAAGCCCTCGCCACCGGAAAACCCAAAGACTTGATAAACAAGTTGGTGAAAGGAAACGTATGAGTAAAATCACCATACTTGATGAGATCGTGCAGGCAAAACGTGTGCAGTTGGCGGACCAAGTCGAGGCAATGCCGCTGGAATCCTTTCGCAGCCAACTCACTCCGTCAAAAAGAGATTTCGCAGCTTCTCTGAAATCATCCCGGCCAGGATTTATTTTGGAGTGCAAAAAGGCCTCTCCTTCACGCGGTTTGATTCGAACCGATTTTGACTTGGTGTCCATCGCCCGAACCTACGGGGAGTTCGCTTCTGCCATTTCGGTGCTGACCGAAACGAATTATTTTCAGGGTTCCTCGGCTAACCTCGGGATTGTAAAGCAGAACGCCACACAGCCGTTACTGTGTAAAGATTTTTTGGTTGAGCCTTATCAGGTATTTCAAGCTCGCTATTTCGGTGCCGATGCGGTGCTCCTAATTCTAGCCATCCTGAGTGACGCTCAGTGGAGCGAGCTTTCTCAACTGGCAAGCACCCTTGGCATGGACGTACTGACGGAAGTTTCCAATCGAGAGGAACAACAGCGGGCCATTCGGCTGGGGGCACGCATTGTAGGCATCAATAATCGCGACTTAAGGGACATGTCGGTGAACCTCGATACGACAAGTGTCCTGGCCGCTGAGTTACCCAGTGACAGCTTGGTGGTTAGCGAATCAGGGTATGCCAATAATGCGCAGGCCCGTCGCATGGCCGCTCATGCGGATGCGTTCCTCATTGGTAGCTCTTTGATGGCCGAGTCCGATTTAACGGCCGCCGTAAAAGGAATGATTTTTGGCAAATGCAAGGTTTGCGGTTTAACGGCTCGAGATGACGCGATGGTTGCAGCCCGTGCCGGCGCAACTTACGGAGGAGTTGTCTTGGCTGAAGGCTCCCCCCGATGCATCCCGAGGCAGGATATTAATGCCATCTTTGACGGCGTAACGTTGATCCGAGTGGGTGTTTTTCAAGATCAATCCAGTGATTTTATTATCGAAGTCGCCAACGAATCCCGACTGGACGTCGTGCAATTGCACGGTGATGAGAGCCCTGCCTTTGTTTTTGAGTTGTTGGGGCGCGGAGAGGTCGGTTTTGAAGCATGGAAAGCGTTACCGGTCGGACAATTGCAGGAAGACGCCGAGAAGTGGTTTGCAGCAGGGGTGAGTAACCTGCTTGTAGACAACCAAACCGCGCACCAAAAAGGTGGAACAGGATCGGTTTTTGACTGGTCCTTATTGCCGGATGGGTATCGGGATCGAATCATTCTGGCGGGCGGGATCAACCCGGATAACGTAGCTCAGGCAATGGCGCTTGGTTGCGCAGGAGTCGACATGAACTCGGGAGTCGAAGTGAGTCCCGGCAAAAAGTCACAGGAAAAAATCGAAGCCGCATTTCGTGCAATCAGGGATTACTAATTGGCATGGCTAAGCTAGACGCATACTTTGGCGACTTTGGAGGTCAGTTTGTTCCTCAGATTCTGATTCCCGCGTTGAATCAATTGGAAGAAGCATTCGTTGAATCCAAATCCGATCCTCAGTTTCAGCAAGAGTTTAATGACTTGTTGAGGAACTATGCGGGACGCCCCACCCCTCTTTTTCAGTGTCGAAACTTAGTCTCAGGTACGGCGACGCGGATCATCCTGAAACGAGAAGATCTGCTGCATGGTGGTGCCCACAAGACTAACCAGGTACTGGGGCAGGGGTTGTTGACTCAGCGGATGGGTAAAAAAGATGTGATCGCCGAAACCGGAGCGGGTCAGCATGGCGTGGCGGTAGCCCTAGCCGGTGCATTGTTGAATCTGAATGTCCGGGTTTATATGGGCGCCCGCGACATCGAACGGCAATCGCCCAATGTGTTTCGCATGCGATTGATGGGTGCCGAGGTGATTCCGGTGACCTGCGGCAGCAGCACGTTGAAAGATGCCTGCAATGAAGCGTTGCGTGATTGGACAGCAAACTACGAAACGGCTCACTATCTTTTGGGTACCGCCGCTGGACCCCATCCATTTCCGACGATTGTCAGAGAATTTCAACGCATGATCGGTCGAGAAGCTCGGCAGCAGATGCTAGATGGCTGGGGGGCGCTGCCGGACAAGGTGATCGCTTGCGTTGGCGGTGGTTCTAACGCGATTGGCATCTTTGCCGATTTCATCGACGACGAAACGGTCGAACTGGTGGGGGTGGAACCGGCGGG
>CAJQPP010000075.1 GCA_905480235.1 uncultured Pirellulaceae bacterium | reverse complement strand
CCTGTTTGACCTTGCTCCGGATGGGGTTTACATGGCCGACTGGGTCACCCCAATCGCCGGTGAGCTCTTACCTCACCGTTTCACCCTTACCATTCCGACGAGTCGGATTTTGGCGGTTTACTTTCTGTTGCACTTGCCCTGGTCTTTCAACCGGTCGGCGTTACCGACCATCCCGTTCTGCGGAGCCCGGACTTTCCTCTCGTCACCGAAGTAACCAGCGGACATCCGATCGACCTGAATGTGATGATCCATCTGGGTCATTCGTCCCGCAATGCATCACCCCTATCAGTTTTAATTGTAGTGCAGCCGCGTTTTCTGCAAACGGTGATTCCGGACTACACTTTTCTACTTTTTAAATTTCTCTGTGCACCCATCAACTAAATCGACTCAGTAGATCTACCGAGTCCGGTTATCGTCTAGGTGACTCCAATTTGGCTGACAATAAATCCGCGTAGGCGACGTCAATAACTTCCGCTTCCAAAAGACCTAGCGATTTCATATGCCCTCGCAATTCGAAATGCCCTGATTCCTCAGTATCCTCTGTTTGCAGCACCACTTCAATTTCCACGAATGTGCCAAGCGTTTCGACGGTATCCAGATGTATCCTCGATCGCTTGACCAGGTACAACTCACGGCTCTTGCAAACGATGGGGCCCTCTCCTAACGATTTAGAAAGCGCACGCCGCAAACAAACCGGATCTGAAATCTCGCAACGTTCGTACTTACTTACCCGCGCTTCCGCTGAGTCACTTCTCTGATAAGCAATCAACTCTGCAGTGGCTGGCAATTCGCTTCCAGGCTGTTTCTCACAACGCAATTTCAAGCGTCCCGAATTCGTAGGAAAGAAAAAATCTTTTTGCTCAAGCAACAATGGCTCGCTGTCTGCAATTTTGTGGGCCTCCCGCCGAATTTGTTCCAAAGATGGCACGGCCATCTTCAATTCTACATTGCGTGCCACTACAGAGCCCTTCCTTTCGCGACACTCGCAGGTCGCCAAGTATTTGATTTTTTCTCGACGGTATCGTTAAACCCTTGAGTCGCAAACATGTGAGAATACTTCCTCTCAGGCCTTCAATCGCGCAACGAGTCATAAACGATTTTCCGCATCTGGCGACCAAAACTCTGCCGGTAAGGATTGATCTGAACCATGTATACCATGGCAATATTCTTTTCTGGGTTAACCCAAAAACGAGTTCCGGCCGCTCCGCCCCAAGAATAATCCCCTTGCGGGCTAATGGAAAAACCCAAGCCAAATTGAAAACCACGGGAACTCCTTTTGAGGTCTCCCAGTTGATTCGTCCACATTTGCTCCAGCGTTTCGGCCTTGAGAATTTGCTTGCCCTCCAGAGTCCCTTTGTTTAGCAACATCCGGCAGAACTGCATGTAATCATCAATGTCACAGCACAAGCCGCCGCCGCCGGAAAAGAACTCGTTACTTTCGTCGGTGAATCTCTTAGAACTCCTACTTGAGGATAAAGACAAACCGCCACTTCGTGAGGGCCGATACATGGCAGCGAAACGATCCTGCTTCTTTTCAGGCACCACAAACGAAGTATCCGTCATCGACAACGGCTCAAAAATGTTCTCTTCCAAATATTGTGCAAAACTTTTCCCGGAAACGACCTCCACCAGATATCCCAGCACGTCGGTGGAAACACTGTAAATAAAAGTGTCACCGGGATGTGTTTGGAGGGGTATTTTGGATAGTTTCCCCACCATGGATTTGAGATCAGGATCCGTGACTAACACTCCCGCTTTACGGTATCGTTTGTCCACTTCGCTGTCACCAAAAAACCCGTAGGTCAAGCCTGACGAATGCCGTAATAGATCACGGACCGTCATGCCCCGCCGAGGTGCCACCTCGACAAAACCTTCTCCCTCTTTTTGCAGCACCTTCAAGTCAGCAAATTCAGGAATATGTTTCTCCACAAGATCATCGAGATTTAATTTACCGCTTTCCACCAATTGCATTACGGCAACGCTGGTTATCGGCTTGGACATGGAATAGATACGCCAAATCGTCTCACGACTAACTGGCACATCGTCTTCACGACTCTGCAGTCCCCAACCGTCGTAGTAACAAATTTTGTCATCTTTGAGGATCATGGCATTGCAACCAATGAGCTTTTCATCCTCAAGCCCGGCTTTCATGAGGCCGTCAATTTCCTCAAGGACCTCCACATCGAAACCCAAGTCTTCAGGGTTTGCAATCTTGGTTTGCCCGTGGATTTGAACAAGGGCAAAATGTTGCCCAACGACCACGACAGCAAACCAGACCAAAGCGTTCATTAATTTTTGATTATGCATGATATACCTTTCCTTGCCATGACTCACGGCGTTCCAGTTCCTTTTCAATGGCGGTTAATACTCCGGGTTTATCCAATGCCCAGTTTGGTCCCAGAAAATAAACAGGCGGCGCTTCGCCGCTGACTCGTTCTACGACAACATGGTTTGGTAATCTTTCTAAAAAATCTGCAAGCGTGTTGATGTAATCGTCCTTCTCCATCAACGTGACTTCGCCCGATTCAACTTGATCCGCCAGCGGAGTATTGCTAACGGCATACAGGTTGTGAATCTTGACGGCGTCCAAACCGAGTCGCGCGACTTCGTCCGCGGTTGCCATCATGTCGGCATGAGTCTCACCAGGTAGTCCCAACATGATATGGGCACAGATTTCGAAACCGCGATCTCGACTCCGCTCCATCGCATCCAGCATCGAATCATGGTGCTCACCTCGGTTCATCCAGTCGAGAGATTTATCGTGCATGGTCTGCATTCCAAATTCAACCGTGAGATAAATCCGACTCGCCAGTTCCTCAAGCAATTCCAGGACCTCCTCAGGCACGCAATCGGCCCGAGTCCCAATCGCCATGGCGACCACTTCAGGATGCTCGGCCGCCTCTTCATAAACCTCCCTGAGACGCTCAACCGGCGCGTAGGTATTAGTGGCAGGCTGGAAATAGGCCATGAAGTGTCGGCACTTGTAACGTTTCTTCAGTCTCCGAATCCCCTCGTCGATTTGGTCATGAATTCCACCTTTGGGCAACCGTCGACTGGGGCTAAAGCTGCGATTATCACAAAAGGTACAGCCTCCCAAGGCGACCGTTCCGTCGACATTCGGGCAGGTAAATCCAGCGTCAATACTGACCCGCTGCACGCGATGCCCGAAGATTTGCCGCAAATGAAAGTTATAACCGTAATATCGCAACCCTGCCTGACGCCAGTTATGGCGAGATTTTGCGATAGATTGCAAGTCTTTAGTTGACGCCATTTGAGGGGCAGAATACCTTAAAAAGATGAAGGGTCTTTCATATTTGGCTGCATATTCGCAGTTTTCCTGAAGCAGCCTGCCATCATTTTTTGATTTTAACAAGTAGGAACCAACCGATGTACGGCGAACTAGTACCACTTGGTGGGGGTGATCCGATTCCGCTACTCAATAAACGCCTGAGAATCGGTCGACGCGATGGTTGCGATATCATCCTTAATTTCTCAAATATTTCCGGTCACCACGCGCTGATGGAAATTGATGAGGGCTACTGGTTCATTAAGGATTTACGGAGCCGCAACGGTGTCAAAGTGGATGGCAAAAAAATTCTGCAAGGGCTAAAAAAGCGGTTGGACCCCGGCACGATCCTGTCGATTGCCAAGCATGATTACGAAATTGTCTACGACCCTACCGAACTGGGCGCCTACGGTTCGCCGCCGCAGGACGAGCAGCTTGATAACTTGTTCAACAAGTCCCTGCTAGAACGTGCCGGCTTACACCGCAAGCGCGACAAGTAAATCGCCATGCGGTGGTGCCCGTTTCTGCAAAATAAAACGCATTGTCAGGCTATGGCTGGAAACATATTCCGCGTGGCTGCAACCATCCTTGCCTGCTTGCTTTTGATTTCGCTTACGCATTCCGCGACAATCGCCCAAGAATTACTACCAGGTAGACTGGGTTTCATCATTTCCCCAGACGGTGCTGTGGGTGAAACGGTGGTAGAGAATCGCGTGGTAAACGTCCCGTATGGGCAAGCATTGCGAATCGAAGAAATCGCACCCAACCGCATCATTGTGAGGCACCACGGTTCCCAAGTTCTTGTAAACCCCTTCGACATTGCCAACGCTCAAACTGCACTGGCGTCGCTGAAGACCAGGATAAATGCGGGCAACATCGCTCGGCTATCTTCCCAACAGGCGGATCTGCTTTATTCGTTAAATCGAATTGCTGAGGCGATTCCTGTTACCAACAGGGCACTCCAACTTAACCCGCGGAACAAGCGGGCCTTGCATATCCAAGCGTTAATTGCCGGGCGAAATAATGATTTGGCGACACTCACAAAAATCGTAAACGGTCTGAAAAGCCTGAGCCCTAACGATGCGACCGACTATCAAATCCAATTCGAATTGGAAAGTCGCAAAAAGCGCTGGCCCGAAGCGCTTCGCTTAAGCAAAGAAGGAATCGATTTATTTCCCGCCAATTCGCAACTTTGGTCCAGTCGGGCCGCGGCACATTTTCAACTTGGCGAACTCGAACAAGCGGACCAGTGCCTAAGGGAGGCCATCGCGAAGTCGCCCTGCAACCCGAATACCTATCGTGATCACGGACTATTGGCACTGCGTCAGGATCGTCGACGGGGCGGTGTGGAACTGCTTAAAAATGCAGCCCGTCTGCATGACAACCGCTATGAAACTTATCGGATGCTGCTTGAGCAGCGAGACGAACAGGACGACGAGGTCACTGTTCGTCGATATCTGATCCAGGCTGCGGCTTGCGGCGACTGCACAGCGCAGCAAAAACGCCGCATTGCTTGGCTACTAGCGACGGGTCAGGGCGCGCAACAACGCTCGGGCCATGCGGCACTTGAGATTGCTGATGCTTTGGTCCGAGCGGGGCAGATTGAGCCGGAAATGCAGGCTTTGTGTCTCAAAACCCAAGCAGCCGCCCTAGCCGAACTAGGACGATTCCCAGCAGCCATGGACCGTCTGGAATTGATCAATCCGGATTCCCGAGATGCTCAATACATGCGAATGCTGGATTCCATTGGGCAGGAACGGCCGTTTCGCGATATTACCGCCTTCGCTGACTTTTATCCGCGTGATCAACCGTAACTTCGCGAACACAGGCCCTTAACTGCGTTTACGTCCTCGCGTGGTGCAAGTGGTTAGAGCCAGCGGGTTTATTGCCAAAATGTCAGTTGATTCTCAAAATCGCTCACTTGGGATTATTCCCCAGATTTTCGTGTCCGCGTAAACCATTGCATAGCAAACACTTAGCAACGCAGCAGGCATTTCCAATGGTTTCTGGCACACCGCTTGCCTTTTAGGTAGTCATCGTAATTTGTCTGTCAATCGTGCACATGCTGCGCGACCACATAAAAACAAGCTAATCAAGACTCACTAATCAAAGGAACATAATATGGCAACTGGCGAAAAAATTATCGGCATCGACTTGGGAACGACCAACTCCGTCGTTGCTGTTATGGACGGCAATGAGCCGACCGTGATCCCCAATCCTGAGGGCAATCGCTTAACACCAAGCGTGGTTGCGTTTACTGACTCAGGCGAAGTCCTCGTTGGCGAACCCGCTCGGCGGCAAGCCGTCACGAACCCGACCAAGACCATTTACTCGGTAAAACGGTTTATGGGTCGTCGGATGAGTGAAGTGCAATCGGAAAAGAAAATGGTGCCCTACGAAATCGTAGGCGGACCCGATGAGTACGTAAAAATTCAGGTGGGAGATAATACTCACACTCCGCAAGAGATTTCTGCCAAGACTCTGAGAAAACTCAAAGAATCGGCCGAAGCTTACCTCGGTCACACGGTCAATAAAGCTGTGATCACTGTGCCGGCGTATTTCAACGATGCTCAGCGTCAAGCCACTAAGGATTCGGGCCAAATTGCTGGACTGGAAGTCGCTCGTATCATCAACGAGCCGACTGCCGCAGCCATGGCGTACGGTCTGGACAAGACCAACAACGAACAAAAAATCGTAGTTTTCGATCTCGGTGGCGGAACATTCGACGTTTCGATTTTGGAACTTAACGATGACGAAGGCATGAAAGTTTTTGAAGTTATTAGCACCAGTGGCGATACCCACCTCGGTGGTGATGACTTTGACGAAGTGCTCATCAACTATGTTGCTGACGAGTTCAAAAAAGAAAATGCAATCGATCTTCGCCAAGATACGATGGCGTTACAGCGTTTGCAGGAAGCTTGCGAAAAAGCCAAGAAAGAGCTTAGCTCGGTTCCACAAACCGATATCAACCTGCCTTTCATTACGGCAGATCAAAATGGCCCAAAGCATCTTCAGGTCACGGTAACTCGCTCGCAGTTCGAGGAGCTGATCGACAATTTAGTCGACCGCTGTCGTACGCCTGTAGAGCAGGCACTGAAAGACGCCAAGCTGCAACCCAGCGAGATCGATGAAGTTGTTCTTGTAGGGGGTTCAACACGAGTTCCCAAAGTTCAGGAAATGGTCAAGAAGATCTTCGGCAAAGACCCCCACAAGGGTGTTAACCCGGATGAGGTTGTGGCCGTGGGTGCCGCCATTCAAGGCTCCGTCTTGGCGGGTGACCGAAAAGATGTGCTGTTGTTGGATGTCACACCACTGACTCTTGGAATTGAAACAGAGGGTGGCATTTTGACCGCCCTTGTGGATCGCAACACGACGATTCCCACGGAAAAGAAACAGACCTTTAGTACTGCCGCTGATAATCAAACAGCCGTCACGATCATGGTTTTCCAAGGGGAACGTAAGATGGCGTCCGACAACCGATTGTTGGGCAAATTTGACCTAACCGGTTTGCCGCCAGCACCTCGTGGGATCCCCCAAATCGAAGTC
Organism: uncultured Pirellulaceae bacterium; assembly: GCA_905480235.1. Lineage (GTDB taxonomy): Bacteria > Planctomycetota > Planctomycetia > Pirellulales > Pirellulaceae > CAJQPP01. The sequence goes on along the minus strand of CAJQPP010000075.1, from coordinate 13,237 downwards.
AAATTTGATATCGATCAAAACGGCATCCTGAACGTGACCGCCAAAGACCTTGGCAGCGGGAAGGAAGCAAACGTCGAAATCAAGGAATCCTCCGGTCTATCCGGCGACGAAATCAAAAACATGCAGTCTGATGCCGAGGCTCATGCCGATGAGGATCGCCGCAAATTTGAATTGGCAACCGCTCGCAACGAAGCCGAAGCGATGTGCCATCAAATGGAAAAAACCATGGAAGAGAACGCTGAGAAACTATCTGATAATGACAAAGCCCCAATGGGAGCCGCCATTTCGAAAGTGAAAGAGGCGGCCGGTGGAGAAGACGTCGAAGCCATCAAGGGAGCCGTCAAAGAACTTGAACAGGCCGCTCATGCGTTCAGCAAAGCGATGTACGAAAGCACCGAACCCTCAGAGGCTCCTGAAGCAACTGAACCGGCCGCCGAAAGCTCTGCTGATGATGAGGCCATCGACGCTGAATTCGAGGTCAAAAACGACTAACGGATCGGCGAACAATTCTTCAGCTGCGGTCTCAAGCACAGCAACCCTATTCAGCGGGTTGCTGGGCCATGACACCGCAGCTTTTTTTAACTCACCCCAACCTAACAGAAACCCCAACCGCCTATTCTCATCAACAAATCAAGCCCTCGGTCAGGTTGTGTCCGCAATAGGGTCATAAACGGAGGAAGCTAATCGATGTCCTTTCAATTCGAAAAACTAACAGCCAAGGCTCAAGAAGCCGTCGCCAATGCACAACAAGCCGCCACTCTGGCTGGCAATCCCGAAATCACCGTCATGCACTTGCTAAACGCATTGCTGGCGGACTCCGATGGAATCGTCCGCTCCCTCTTGCAGAAGACCGGCGTACCCGTGGAACAGCTGATCAGCATGGTCCGTTCGGAAACCGAAAAATTACCCACCGCATCAGGCGGCAGCCAACCGGGCATTGCCCCGAACCTCAAATCAGTGCTCGATCAAGCGGCTGCGTTGGCATCCAAAATGGGCGATGAATTCGTATCAACGGAGCACCTGATCTTATCGCTGACAGAAATCGACTCGTCGGCCAAACGGATCCTGAAAATGAATGCGGTCGAAAAACAGGACCTGGAACAGGCTCTGCAAAAAGTCCGCGGCTCGCAACGCGTCACCGATCAACATCCCGAGGGCAAGTACGAGGCGTTGGAAAAATACTGCATCGATTTGGTAGAGCTGGCCGAGCAGGGCAAATTGGACCCCGTGATCGGTCGAGACGAAGAAATCCGTAGAGTCATTCAGGTGCTCTCGCGGCGAACTAAAAATAATCCAGTGCTCATCGGGCAACCTGGGGTCGGGAAAACGGCGATCGTGGAAGGCCTGGCTCTGAGAATTGTCCATAACGATGTGCCGCAGAGCCTGCGTGAAAAACGGGTAGCAGCGTTGGACATGGGTGCACTCATTGCAGGCGCTAAGTTTCGAGGAGAATTCGAAGATCGCTTAAAAGCAGTCTTGAAAGAAGTCACCGAAGCAAATGGGCAGATCGTTCTGTTTATCGACGAGTTGCACACGGTCGTTGGCGCCGGTGCCGCCGAAGGCGGTAGTGACGCAGCCAACCTGTTGAAACCCGCGCTCGCGCGGGGCGAACTCCATTGCATTGGAGCTACGACACTCGATGAGTACCGTAAATACATCGAAAAAGATGCGGCTTTAGAACGCCGTTTCCAACCGGTCTATGTCGGTGAACCAACCGTGGAAGATACGATCTCCATTTTGCGTGGCCTGAAGCAACGGTATGAAACCCACCACGGTGTTCAAATCAAAGACTCGGCGCTAGTGGCGGCAGCGGAACTGGCCAATCGCTATATCACCGATCGCTTTCTCCCTGACAAGGCCATTGATCTGGTCGACGAAGCCTCCAGTAAATTGGCGATGGAGTTAGATAGCGTGCCCCAGGAAATCGACACCGTACAGAGGCGTCTCACGCAGCTGGAACTCGCCGCCCGGCAATTGGAAGGCGAGCACGACGACGGCGTGCAAAAACGGCTGGCGGAGGTGCGAGCTGAAATGGAAGAAAAAAAACGGGAGTTGGCAAGCCTTAGAGAACAATGGGAAGCCGAAAAACTGGACGTTGGTGACGTACGCAGCGTGAGGGAAAACCTCGCTGCCATTCAACTGCAATTCGACCAACTGGATACCGCCATCAAAACCAGACAATCTTCGGGTCTGTCCGTTGATGAAGCTGATTACAAAACACTTTTTGAATTGGATCAACAAAAGCGGCAACTTGAAGCTCAAATTGAAACGGCGGACCAACAACAAGTCGCTGCCGAAAACGAAGCCGAAGATGGAACCCCACCGCAAAAGCGATTGCTTGGTGAAAACGTCACCGAGGAGGAAATTGCGGATGTGGTTAGCGCGTGGACGGGCGTCCCCGTATCGCGCATGATGGAGACCGAAAAACAGAAGCTGCTGCAATTGGAAGATCGCCTACAGGAACGGGTCGTCGGCCAGACTGAAGCCGTCTCGGCCGTGGCTAATGCCGTGCGACGCAGTCGCAGTGGTTTACAAGACCCAGATCGCCCGATTGGCTCGTTCTTGTTTCTGGGCCCAACCGGTGTCGGCAAAACCGAGCTTTGCAAGTCGCTGGCGGAAGTTTTGTTCAGCGATGAAAATGCCATGATCCGAATCGACATGAGCGAATACATGGAACGCCATTCCGTCAGTCGATTGATAGGAGCCCCTCCGGGATACGTGGGATATGACGAGGGAGGCAAGTTAACAGAATCCGTTCGCAGACGACCCTATTCGGTCATCCTGTTAGACGAAATGGAGAAAGCTCATCCGGACGTTTTTAACATCCTTTTGCAGGTTCTTGACGACGGACGCCTGACGGATAATCAAGGCCGCACGGTCGATTTCACCAACACCATCATCGTCATGACAAGTAACATCGGCAGCCAGATCATTCAAAAGGTTTACGATGAGAACGGGGATATGGACGAGATGAAATCGTCAGTACAAGAAGCCGTTCGAGCGCGGTTTGCGCCAGAGTTCTTAAACCGGATTGATGAACAGATCATTTTCGAACCCTTGGGTCGAGAACAGATCGGATATATCGTCAATATTCAAATCAAACGACTTGAACGACGTGTAGCAAACCAGGGTTTCGATCTTTTCGTTTCCGAGGAAGCGAGAAAAGCGATATCCGACGAAGGTTATGATCCCGTATATGGAGCGCGGCCTTTGAAACGTGTGATCCAAAACCGCATTGAAAACCCGCTCGCTTCCTACCTGTTGAAAGGCGACTACCCAGAAGGCTCGATTATAAAAATCGACTATCAGGTTGATTCCTTCGTCATTGAAATTCTGGATGCTGAGAAAAAACCTATGGCGGTTGGTTAAACAAGCCTGAGACTTCCATTTAATTATCACCTATTCCACCCTTGGTGCGTTTCCGGCGAAAGGCATCAAGAGTGCTTAATTTCATTTCCCCCAGTTGGCATCGTGCTATTTTATTTGTTGGCCTTTGTGTTGATCCTCACCCTGATCCTCGCTTGGGCAAGTAATTTCTTTGGACTACCCGGCAACTGGATAATGCTGGCCTTGGCGGGTTTGTGGTTCTGGTTCGCAGACCCTGAATCTAACCTGCACATAGGCCCGACTATCCTAGGTGCCATTTTGCTGTTGGCAGCGTTAGGGGAGCTGTTCGAATTCCTGGCCTCTGTGTTGGGTACCCGGACAGTGGGAGGCGAAAGGAAAGCGGCCGTGGGCGGCGTCATTGGTTCGCTGGTCGGAAGCATCATGGGTGCTTTTTTGGGAATCCCCATACCCTTCATTGGAATAATCATTGGCAGCCTACTGTTCGCCTGCCTTGGCGCTTTAGTCGGTGCATTGATCGGTGAGAAACTACACGGCAGCGATTTGAGCAAAAGTCTAAAAGTCGGGGGGGCGGCATTCTTGGGTCGATTATTCGGCTCCCTCGGTAAGATCGCGCTGGGCTCGGTCATTTTAGTCGTCACGATCACAAGCCTGTTTGTCTAGTTCGAGCCTCTGTTTTTCCATGGGCCAGCACCTAGCGTCCTTACTTCAAATTCCGCTTTTGATACGATTGTTTCCCAACAAGATCAAACTCTTAATTCAGGCATAGTTTCCATGACCGTACGCACGCGATTCGCACCCAGCCCCACCGGTTACCTTCACATCGGTGGTGTACGCACGGCCCTGTTCAATTGGCTCCTGGCGCGACAGGCAGGCGGCCAGTTCATCCTTCGCATCGACGACACGGACGCCAAAAGAAATGTCGCGGAAGCGTTGCAGCCCATCCTCGATGGTTTTGCATGGCTTGGCCTAGATTGGGACGAAGGCCCGACCCGAGACGGCCTAGGATCCCAAGGACCCCACGGATCCTATTTCCAATCCGAGCGGCTCGACCAATACCAAGCCGCCGCTCAGCAACTACTGGACTCCGGACATGCCTACCGGGATTACGCGACCCCTGCCGAAACCGCAGCAGAACGGGAAGCAGCCGAAAAAGAAAAAAGAGACTTCATCTACAGCCGCAAATGGATGGCCGAAAATGACGAACAGGCGGCGGCTTTCGAAGCGGAAGGCCGGAAGTCGGTGGTTCGATTAAAAATGCCACGGGAGGGAAAATGTGAATTTCATGATTTGATTCGCGGACCGGTCAGCATCGACTGGGCACGGGAACAAGATCACGTTATTCAAAGAAATGACGGGACCTGTCTTTATCACTTAGCCAGCGTCGTCGATGACCATGACCTTCAAATAACGCACGTGATTCGCGCTATCGAACACTTGTCCAACACGCCGAGGCAAATTTTCATTTTCAATGCCCTCAATTACGAGTTACCGGAGTTCGCACATATTCCCTTTGTCGCTGAACCCGGAAGCAAAACCAAACTGAGCAAACGAAAAATTGAAAAGTACCTAAAGAACCGGGAATTCAAACAGCTTTACAATCGCGGCGAGGCGATTGCAAAACGCGTCGGCATTGAACCGGATCCCCTCTCATTCAATCCAGTCCTCGTGGATTTCTATCGAGAAACGGGTTTCTTAGCGGACGCGATTGTGAATTACTTGTTACTCCTAGGCTGGTCTCTGGATGACAAAACGGAAATGTTCAGTCGCGACGAAATGACCCAAGCCTTTTCTCTGGAACGCGTCGTAAAAAATGAAGCGAGTTTCGATCCTGCAAAACTGGCCGCGTTTCAGGGCCGATATATGAATCAGCTTGCAGCTGATCCAAAAGTAAAAATGTGCGAGGAATTTTTATTACGCGCCGGAGTTATTCAAGAACCCATTTTGGAAGCAACGCAATCCAAGATTGCGGATGTCGTCAATGCTGCCGACGACCGCATTGAAATGGCGGGTGATATCCTGCAATTTGAGGGGTTTTTCGTGGCCGCGACCGACCTGGAACTGGATGAAAAAGCCTTTCAAAAGCGGCTCGTAAAACCAGAGAATGTGGGTCATCTTTTGGCCGAATACCGAAAGACACTGGCCGCTACCGACGATTTCTCTGCCCCGAACATGGAACTTGTCCTGAAAACATGGGTGGAACAACAGGGGATTAAGATCGGCGATGTCATTCACGCTCTAAGAGTTGCCTTAACCGGAAAACCAGCCGGTTTTGGAATGTTCGAATCCATGGAGGTGCTGGGGAAAGAAGAGTGCCTGGAACGAATCGGGGCCGCACTCGAAAAACTGCAGCATGCTCAAAACCGTGTCGATGCCTGATGGCCACAAACGCCCATCCGTGTTCGGAAAAAACCCCGAGGGCCCGGCGTGCAGGTTAACCTTAACCACCGCATGCCGGTAACAAATCCAGCGACACCGCCCCTCGCTGCCAGTTCATGCTTGTGTAAAATCCTGTTTCCAATCCATCCTTGCTACCTTTGCCTACTTAATCCCCATGAACGAATCTGACACCCCTCGCGTGGATTTCGTCCGACAAATCATCGTTGATGACAACGAATCAGGTAAACACGATGGCAGAGTCCAAACGCGTTTCCCACCCGAGCCAAATGGTTATCTCCATATCGGACACGCCAAAGCCATTTGTCTAAATTTTGGAATCGCCAAAGAATTCGATGGTAAGTGCAACCTTCGCTTCGACGATACGAATCCCGAAAAAGAAGATGTCGAGTATGTCGAATCCATCAAGGAAGATGTGAGGTGGCTCGGTTTCACATGGGACAACCTTCATTTCGCGTCCGATTACTTTGAAAAACTTTACGAGATGGCCGTTCAATTGATCGAGCGGGGCGATGCCTACGTTTGCAGCTTGTCGGCGGAGGAGACACGAGAGTACCGAGGTGGCTGGAACAAAGAAGGACGTGACAGTCCCGACCGGGAACGTTCGGTGGAAGATAACCTCGACCTATTTGCAAGGATGCGGAAAGGCGAATTTTCCGACGGAGAATATACGCTGCGGGCGAAGATCGACATGAATTCACCCAATATGAATCTGCGTGACCCCGCCATGTACCGCATTCGGCACGCACACCACCATCGCACGGGCGACCAATGGTGCATTTACCCCACCTACGATTGGACTCACGGACAAAGTGATTCTTTGGAAGGAATCACCCACTCTATCTGCACCCTCGAATTTGAAAACCATCGACCTCTTTATGACTGGTACGTTGATCGGCTACAGATTTTCCATCCTCAACAAATTGAAATGGCAAAATTGAAGCTGACGCATACCATCATGAGTAAACGCCGACTCAGAGAGTTAGTCGAGGGCGGTTTTGTAAACGGGTGGGATGACCCTCGCATGCCAACGCTTTCGGGCTATCGACGCCGTGGTTATACACCGGAATCGATTCGCAATTTTTGCCATCGCATTGGGGTCACGAAATTCAACAGTCAAACCGATGTGGGGCTTTTGGAGCAATCGGCCCGCGAGCATCTAAACGCCATCGCTGAGCGGAGAATGGCTGTGCTACAGCCACTCAAAGTCGTTATCGAGAACTACCCCGAAGGCGAATCCGAAATACGCGCAGCCATCAATAATCCAGAAGACGAATCGGCCGGCACCCGTGAAATTCCCTTCGGACGAGAGATCTACATTGAACGGAACGACTTCATGGAAGATCCACCCAAGAAGTTTTTCCGGCTGGGACCAGGGCGGGAAGTACGGTTACGTTACGCCTTCTTTTTAAAGTGCCATGACTTCGTCAAAGATGAGTCCGGTGAAATCGTTGAATTGCGTTGCACCTACGATCCAGAGACCGCTGGAGGCAAAGCGCCGGATGGCAGAAAGGTAAAGGGCACCATCCACTGGGTCTCCGCAGCTCACGCCGTTGACGCCGAGGTCCGACTGTACGACCGAATGTTTGAAAAAGAGGATGCCAGCGAAGTTCCCGAGGGCGAGGACTGGAAAGACTATCTCAACAGCAAATCAATAGAGGTGCTGAGCGGGTGCAAACTGGAACCGTCCCTGCAGGATGGAGATTCCAACACCCCGTACCAGTTCGAACGACTTGGGTACTTTTGCAAAGACAACAAAGACTCTACGCCAGGGAGTCTGGTGTTTAACCGTACGGCTGCACTCCGCGACAGCTGGGCCAAGCAGCAGAAGAAGAAATAAATCTGAAAAGGGAACTCAGCGAGCCCACTAAGTTTCAATTCAGTGATTAAATTGTCGACCGAGTTTGTGCCGCACCCGTGCCGCTTGTAGCGACCCGCTCATGGAGAATGGCGCGGTTGGCGGCATTGATAATCGCAATGATTGCCGCCTCGACCATGTTTAATGAGACACCTCGACCACGATAAATTTCGCCTTTGTGATTGATCTGGAACGTCATATCCACAGAGGCATCCTCACCACCGGACATCGATTTGGCGTCGAATTCGACACATTCCATTTCCAGCGATAAGGCCTCTCGTATGGCGTTAAAGGCAGCTTCCACGGGCCCCTTCCGGCTTTCCGCCGCTCCCTTGACCTCTTCTTCACCACGTCGCAACGCAATGTCGATTTTTTGCGGTCCGCCGCATTCAGAAACCAGTTGGTAATCCACTAACGACCATTCTTGATTAGTCGTGCCAAATAATTCCCGTTCGATCAGAGCAACGATATCGCCGTCGTAAACTTCTTTTTTCTCATCCGCTAATCTTTTGAATTGCTCAAATACAATTTTGATCTGAGCATTGTCGAGGTGGTATCCCAACGTCAACGCGCGATCCGCCAAGGCGGCACGTCCACTATGTTTCCCGAGGACCAAATCCGTTTTGTCCAGGCCCACATCTTCCGGTCGCATGATTTCGTAAGTGGTACGTTCCTTTAGCATCCCGTCTTGATGGATACCTGCCTCATGAGCGAATGCATTTTTGCCTACAATCGCTTTATTACGTTGCACGTGCATTCCCGTAATGGAAGAAATCAGTTGGCTCGTGGGAACCAGCTTGCGGGAATTGATACGGGTGTCGCAACTGTAGAAGTCGCCGCGGGTTCGCATCGCCATAACGACTTCTTCCAACGCACAATTACCAGCTCGCTCACCAATCCCATTGATTGTACATTCAATTTGACCAGCTCCAGCTTGCACCGCTGCTAAACTGTTGGCAACGGCCAAGCCGAGGTCATTATGACAGTGAATACTGATGACGGCTTTGTCGATGTTGGGAACTCGATTCATCAAGGAATGAATTACACCGCCCATGTGAGCGGGAGTCGCGTAACCCACTGTGTCCGGGATGTTCACCGTGCTCGCGCCCGCATCAATAACGGCCTCGACGACACGGCACAGAAAATCAATTTCTGTGCGAGCAGCATCCTCAGGTGAAAACTCAACATCCGCGCCATAACTTGCCGCACGACGCACGCCCTCGACGGAACGATTAACGATTTCGTCAGGTGTCATCTTTAATTTGAATTGGCGGTGAATCGCACTCGTCGCCAGGAACACATGAATGCGGGGATCAGGATTGTCTTGCAATGCTTCCCAGGCGCGATCGATGTCCGCTTCAGCGCATCTCGCTAACCCACAAATCGTAGCGCCGGAAAAAGTATTCGCGATACTTCTGACGGCTTCGAAGTCGCCAGGCGATGCGATGGGGAAGCCGGCTTCGATCACATCGACCCCCAAGTCAATTAAGGCTTGAGCGACTTTTAGTTTCTCTTCCAGATTCATACTCGCGCCCGGAGATTGTTCGCCGTCGCGCAAAGTCGTATCGAAAATTTTAATAATCCGTTTGTCGGACATTAATCACACCTGAAAGGTTAAGACGAAAAGATCACCATTGCTTGCAGCGAACGGTGCAGTTTCTCTCATGGGAAGGAAGCTGTCCTTCCATCTTACTTAGTACTCCAAAAAATCGTCAACCGACGCAAAGCCCTTACCTACCGTAAAGAACCAAAAGCGGGGCATAAACTGGTCAAATAAACGAAATTCTGTCTCTAATAAGTCGCGAACTGCCTACTCCATACATCGTCAACCGAACGGTCAGATTCCGCCGCCGGATGGTAACTCGGCCGAGAAAAGCAGATTGGTAACCGGTCAAACCAACCCATTGCGAATCAATGGTCCGGTTACTTCGATTATAGCGGCCGCTGGGAGTCTACTGAGTTGCTAAATTTCAATCCCAATGGAACTCTGTAAAGTACAGTTGAATACCTCACAAAGCTATTTTTGCCATGTTCGCGGAGTTTTCCAAATGTCCCAAAATTCGACAGCTGATTTTCAGAGCGTTGTCCAAGAACTACTGAATGAAGACCAGCTTTTTAGCTTGCAAGAGCGGAGGGATAATAGCCGACAGAACTTTGTGCGGCCGATCCGTTTGATGTTCACGGATAAACCACAAACGGTGCTCAATGGCTTTACGCGCAACCTATCCGATACAGGAATCGGGCTTATCCACAAATTTAAAGCCGCCGCGGATGAGCAGGCCTATATCACGATCAACCGATTGTGGGATGACCCAACCGTGATTCGCTGCCAAGCCGCTTGGTGCAACAAGTGCGAGAACGGCTGGCACCAATCTGGCTGGAAAATTCTATCGATCGAATCCAGCCAAGCCTGACGCCAGCTTTCGTGCGGAATGGGTTAGGGAAAGACAAACCGCAAAAGGTTTCTAACGGGTTGTCCGTCAGCATACTCTCTTGGTGAGCCAAAAATGCTTTGACCTGGGTGCGTCGTTGGCGGATCGTTTTGCACCACGATGTAGGTGGGTGACTGTCCAGCGGGGTTAGGATTTTGTGAGACCCGCAACGTTGCTTGGGGCACATAATTTTGCGGCTGAGTAGCAACGGGTCCTCGCTCCAACGAGCGATTCCATGGCGTAGCAACACCCAAATTTGGAATCTGAGCCGAAGTCGGTACGACAGGGTAAGCCACTGGTGACGTCTGCGCGGCCAGCGGTACCGTGTTTATTGGTTGTACTCCAGGCATGGCGCGAATCGGTTGCATGGCCGCCGTCCGTGGTGTGGTGGGAGGGGCCGCCGCAAATCGATTCGATGGCTGAGGCGTGGGAGTTGTGGTCGGTGGACCACCACGATAGACCGGACCGCCACGACCGGGAACATAAACACTGGCTACGACCCCGCCACCAGGCAACGGCGATGTTGATTCGATGTACTCAAGTGGCTGGGAGGTTTGCTGTGCGAATCCAGGAATCGAGATGGAGGCCAGCGCCAACCACAGCATGGCATAGGTAAATTTCATAACGAGTTCCTTGTTTGCAGCAATAACCCTTGCCGCCATGACGGAAGCGGGTCAGCAAATGTTCCCGCTTAATGCGAACCATTATCAGAATAGCGAGGTACCAGCAATGTCATTCGCGCGATTGCTGGCACAGGCGGGTCTATTGTTAGACCGATAACTGGACGCTCGATCGGACTCAGCGATTACTCGTCACTTTCGTTCGTTTCACCCTCAGCGGCGTTGGCGGCCGATTTGGTCCGTAGAATCTTCAGTCCTACGAAAGCGTAAAACATGGTCATGAAGGGACTGATAATATTGAAGAAGCAATAGGGAGCAAATGCCGTCACAGCAACTCCCAAAACCCCCATCTGAGCGGCACCACAAGTATTCCAAGGCACCAATACGGAAGTGACCGTCCCAGCATCCTCCAAGGTTCGGCTGAGATTACGAGCGTCCAATCCGCGTTCTTCAAATGATTCGCGGAACATGCGGCCGGGCACAACGATCGATAGATATTGATCCGATGCCGTCGTGTTCACGAAAAAACAACTTCCTGCGGTGGTGGCAACCAGCGATCCATCGGATTTGGCCAAGCGAACCAGGGGCTCGGTAATTCTTCTCAAAAAACCACATGCCTCCATGATTCCGCCAAAACACATGGCCGTAATGATTAACCAAATGGTATTCAGCATCCCCTCCATCCCTTTGCCAGTGAGTAATTTTTCAGCGGATGCGTTATCAGAGGTCAACGCAGTCGGACTGGCCATGGCATTAATGATGGCTGTGTAAGATTCTTTGGCATATTGAATGGTGGGTTGCCAACTGCCTTGGGCGGCGGCTTCGGCGGCAGGTTGACCGGCCACTTCACGGATCACGGCCGGCTGAAACGCGACGGCAAATATTCCACCAATAATGACGCCAATAAATAATGCGGAGATCGCATCGAACCTCAAGATCACCAACAACAAGACAATAGCGGGAGCCAAAAATAACCAAGGAGTGATGTAAAACTTAGCGGCGATCGCCGATTTAAGCGCTTCGGTGTTCGCCGCATCTGCGCCGGCCACATCCGCCGAAAACCCAATCGCCAAGAAAATCCCCAGCGTAATTAGGATGCTGGGAACGGTAGTCCATAACATGTACTTGATATGGCCAAACAACTCGGTCTCAGCCATTGCAGCGGCCAAGTTAGTAGTATCTGAGAGCGGCGAGAGCTTATCACCAAAATAGGCACCCGAAATAATTGCCCCGGCGGCCATCGGTAGGCTGATACCGAGCGCTTCACCAATTCCCAATAATGCTACGCCGACGGTTGCGATGGTCGACCAGGAACTCCCTGTACCTAGCGAAACGATCGCGCAAATGATTACGCTGGCAAAGAGAAAAATCTGCGGGTTTAGCAGGTCTAGCCCGTAATAGATCATGGCGGGCACGATACCACTGATCATCCAGGTCCCAGTCAAGGAGCCAATTAATAGCAACAGAATCATGGCCGTCATCGACGAGGTCAGGGCATTAATCACACCCCGCAATGACTCCTTGAATGATGTCCCCAAAATAATGCCGAAAATGGCTGCCGTTGCAGCTGCCAACAATAACGCAATTTGATTGGGACCATAGGAAGCATCGTCCGCGTAAATCCGAACATTAAAGACCAGCAACGTGATCAGCACAACGATCGGCGAAAGCGCCATCCAAAGCGGGATGTTTTTTCGGGGGCCGGATGCGTCTTTCATCAAAATGACTCTCGATCGGAAGGGCAGGGCAAATCAAATAGCGTCCCGATAGGGTATTCGCAAACAGAACCGCGCTCCAGCATGGCAGGTACTTTCTGCGGAAATTTCTCCCCCATGCAGCTCGGCAATTCGCCAAGCTTTACTCAATCCAAAACCCAACCCGCGGCCAGCTTCACGACCCGAATAAAAAGGGTCAAAGATATGCCTGATGGACTCGGGAGAGATTCCGGGGCCGTCATCTGCCACCGTGATCATCAGTATTTGCCGGGATTCTACGTCTAACTGCTGAACTTCTATCTCGACAGTGCCCGCGTTTTGTAGGGATTCCAAGCTATTTCTTAGCAGCGCTTTGACAGCCACCGCCAATTGCGTTTTATCCACTTGCACCCCCGCTACGGGTTGCGGCAGAAACTGAATAACGGTTTGTTGCTCGGCAGCACTTTCCTGCATTTCTTCCACCACCGTTTGCACCAATTGCACAGGGTCCACCTCCGTGAAATCAGGTTTGGGAGGATGGGCAAATAACATCATATCGGCAATCATCTCGTGCGCCCGAAAGGCCTGCTCATTGATTTTGGCAAGCCTTCGCCGTCTACCAGGGTCATCTTCATCCATCATCAACGTTTGCGCACGACTGGCGATATTGGCCAACGGATTATTGATTTCATGACTCGCTCCATAAGCCAACTGCTTCATGCTGGCCATTTTTTCCTCGTGGAGCCGCTGTTCAAAATTATCGGTAGCCTCTCGACGAGACAACGTTACCAATAATTTCCCCGACTTTTGTGTGTTCACCAGCCTCACCCAGTGGTCATCGGTCAACGCGATGCCGGTCAGCCAATCCTCCGCCTCCTGGGGATCCAATTC
>CAJQPP010000074.1 GCA_905480235.1 uncultured Pirellulaceae bacterium | reverse complement strand
CCCACGGCACCCCGCTTGGGCTCACCCGAAAGTCCAGACGAACTCGCTTCATGAGCAGTTGCATCGCGTTGGTGGACCCCTTTCCTATTGTTCATGCTGGTGTGGCAGCCGCTTTGCGGCAAACCGACGTTTCACTTGCTTTTGCAACAACGACCATTCGCGATCTGAACGATTGGTTAGACAGCAATGTTGTCCAACTCATCCTTTGTGATTTCCTGTTGGAGGATGGCACCGCCGAAGTCATTCAACGTATTGCGAAACGTCATCGCACACCCTTGTTGCTCTTTAGCCACTGGGAGAATCCCGTTTACACAGACCGGATGATTAAGTCCGGGGCCGTAGGCTTAATCAGCAAAAATGCCTCGTTAGATTCCTTGAACAGCGACTTGAGGCTCGCCCTCGATGGTGAGATCCTCTGGCAGAGGCAGGACTCGCGAAGAATCACGGGTGCCTTATCGACACCGCGATTGGATGCCAAAATTGAGTTCCCTTTGACCCAGCGAGAATTCGAGGTTTTGCGAGCCATCGCCAAGGGTCAGACCAACAAGATAGTGGCCGAGTCGCTTGGAATCAGTTACGAAACAGTTAAGGAACATGTTCGCCACTTACTGATCAAATTAAACGTGCAAGATCGCACCCAAGCCGCCCTCTTAGCGGTCCGCCACGGCTTGCTTTGAGGTTCTGGAAACCGAAAAATCGGCTAGGTTCAGGCCCGCGAGGCATCATTGGACGGTTCTCACTGGCCTGAAAATCTCAAATCCGCTAAATTCAAAGAATTAGTTATCGCGTACGATCGCCCTTTGCGGCCAACGGATAGATCGACGCTTGCGTTCGAAATAGGATTGAACATGAAGAATCTACTAGCACTTTTGTTTGCAGGTCTACTTTTTGCGTCGACACCCGGTTGCGCTAAACCCGTCGACAAAGCCGATGAACCGGTACCAGGCTTGGATATGGAAGGGATCCCCGCACTCGATGACGATACGGAGACTGCCGACAAATCCGAAGCCAAATAACTCGCGGATCGGTCTCTTAAACGCCGGCCAAATGGACCCGTAAATCTGCGGCCTTGCCGGTGCAATAACACTGCCATTTCCGGTTCGAATGACGTAGCATAAAGGCTAACTAGCGAACGACTGGCAGCAATGCACCGCTCGGGGCTTTGCTGCGCCACCCCAACCCGTCAGTAATCTAGACCTGTGCTGATAAGAAGGGCGAACTTCTCCCATGACCAAATTACTCGTCATCAAAGGCGCCGACCGAGGCAAGCAATTCGAATTATCGGAAGATGATCTGACATCGATCGGTCGTGACCCGCGAAATGCAGTGCTCTTGGTAGATCCCGAAATATCGCGTGTTCACGCGTATATCAAATCCACAGATAAGGGTTTCATTATCTCGGATAAGGACAGCGCCAACGGTACGTTCATTAACGACCAGAAAGTACACAAGCGATTGCTGGAATCGAGAGACATGATTCGCGTGGGTCAAACCACACTGATTTTTGACTCCTCACCACTGGGCAGCCTGGTCGATGTCCAATCCATGGTCAACCTGGCAAGCGCGTCCCGGGAAACCGGCGATTCCGAGTCCAAAATCATCGAGGCGGTCAACGCCAAAGCAGCGCTTCCTACCTACGACGATGACAGTCAAATCACAGATTCATTCCTTGACCATCTTGAGGAAAACATCCATGTGATTTACCACACTGCCATTGCGACCAGTCGCATCACGAAAATTGAAGAGCTACATCAAAAGATACTGCAGCTGATTTTCGATTGGGTCAAAGCAGACCGCGGATGTGTTTTACTGCGCGACGACGTAACCGGTGAGGTCACGCCCGCTGCTTATCGCCAGTCAGATTTTCTCGAAGATACCGAACCGATCGAAATAAATAAAAAGATCCTCGACTTTGTAGCCAAGAAAAACCAAGGAGTATTAACTACCGACGCCGAAAGCGGCGATTTTTCAAACAAACTCAGCGGATCGGGTACCCGAAAAACAGGTTGCATCGAAGCCATGTGTGCTCCGATGCAAGGGCGAATGGGAATCGTCGGTTTTATTTACGTCGATCGCATTATCCAGCCCAACACCAAACGTCAAAAAACACCCTTCACCACTCACTTCTCCACGCCCCAGCTGAAAATGCTTTTGGCGGTCGCTCACCAAGCAGCTCTGGCGACAGAAAACGCATCTTACTATGCCTCCATGACCCAAAACGCCCAATTGGCGGCGGTGGGCGAGACCTTCACGCAAATCGCTCACCATATGCGAAATATGCTGCAAGGCTTGGACGACTCCAAAAACCGAGTTCGATTAGGAATAGAAAAAAACGACTGGCAAAAAGTCGGCGAAGGATGGCGTGAAATTGATCCGCTAACTTCCCGAATCTACAACCTCTCACTCAACCTATTGTCATTTAGCCGACCGCGAGACCCGCAGTTGATACTGGACAGCTTGAATGATTGTATTGGTGACGTAATCACCAAACTTGAACCGCTGGCGCTGGCCAAAGGCATCAAGCTGGACTGGGAGCCCAATCTCAAATTTCGCCCGGTCTTTTTTGACGCAGAATCACTTTACCGGGCGCTACTCAACGTGGTGCAAAACGCCGTAGATGCCTGCCAACTCGGTTGCGTTGTCAAAATTCGGCTCGTGGAAAGTGATGAGAAAGCCATCATCTCAGTCATCGACGATGGTGAAGGCATCGACCCCCGCAAAATCAGCATCATCTTTAAACCCTTTGCGACCACCAAAGGTGAATCCGGTACGGGTATAGGGCTGCCGGTTGCACGTAAGATCATGCAAGAACACTCCGGCGATATCAAAGTATCCAGTGCCTTGGGGCATGGCAGCCAATTCACGCTGTGGATGCCGATTCGCAGATCTCGCCCTAAGAATGCCCGCACGGCAGCCGATACTTCCATGCAAAAAAAGCGCAATTAGCCGCGATCGATTGGGTCATACCGACCGTGCCGATCAAGTCAGGTTTTGCATTACGGCAAAACCTAGGGGCCATTTTGCATTTCGGGATTAGGTTGCGCGAAGATCTCCCACCTGCTCGGGTTCGTCACTATGTTCTGATTAACCGAATGAAATATTGGTCCACGATTGGCGATACATTCTATATCCAGATCCCAAGAGTCACGAACATCTGCTAGCTCTCGTGCGTTTGCAGCTCGAATTGCCATCATGTTATTGCCACTAAGAATAAACTGCGTCATTGCAATTTACGTTAACTGAACCGACCACTAGACTCGACGTCGGAAAAGATGACCTGCGGGTACTGGAACGCCGAACTGTCACTACCTGTTCAGCGCACTGACGATCTGTTTCGTAGAGTGTGTCCGGTATCCTAAAAGCGTTTATCCAGGCAACCTAATCGCCTGGTCAGGGAGGATCGCAATGCCCAAACTTTCTTCTGATTTAGCCATCAGAGCCTTCGTCTTTTCAATCATGGCTTCCATTGTTTGCGTTGACCTAAGTGCTCAAATTTCCGAACAAGCGGCTGGCCCGACTCACCGAGTCGGCGACAACCGCACAGCACCGGGCTTTAAAGAGTCCACAAAAAAATATGGAGCCACCGCCCCTTCTACAGAGAATGAGCCGCTGGCTCCGATCGACAAGGCATTGAACATTGCGGAAGACGGATTAAATCATATCCGTACGGATATCCGGGATTACACCGCCACGATGATCAAGCGTGAGCGAATCAACGGCGTGGTTGGCGATGCCGAGTTTATCAAAATCAAAATTCGTAGCCGCCGCGAAGCCGAAGGGGTACCTCTGAGTATCTACATGAAATTCATGAAGCCATCCTCCATGAAGGGTCGCGAAGTGATTTGGGTTGAGGGTCGCAACAACAACAAATTGACCGCTCACGAAGGCACCGGCGTGCTCAAGCACATTACAGCCAGCCTAGACCCAGAGGGTTCCATGGCGATGAAAGGCAACCGATATCCGATCTACGAAGCCGGAATCGAAAACCTTGTATTTCGCTTGATCGAAAAGGGACAGCGGGACAAAGAGATCGGCGATGCCAACGTAAAGTTTTACGAGAACATTAAGATCAATGGGCGTAAATGCACTCTGATTCAGGTGAAACATCCTGAATCACGCCCCGAGTATGATTTTCATATCTGCCGCGTGTTCATCGATCAAGAATTGAACGTGCCAATTCGGTACTCGGCTTACGACTGGCCGACGGAAAAAGGTGGCAAGCCCGCTTTGATGGAAGAATACACCTACCTCAATATGAAGCTGAACGCTGGCCTGAGCGACAAAGACTTCGACATTAAAAACAGCGACTACAACTTCTAGAACGCTTTCAGTAGTGACAGAAACGAGAAACGCCTTACGAGTAATCGTGAGGCGTTTTTTGCTGCCCTAATATCTTATTTCCATGGCTATCTATTTTCCATGCTGCTCACCAAGCTGACCACGGAAGCGTAACAACTCACCGAGCAGACAGCTTACGCCCGCCCGCAAACGAGCTTACTAAACCCGCGTGCCGGCCCACCACACGACGGCAAAGATGACGCCCAAAAAGGCCAACAGCCACATGCCTGCGCGAAAGGATTGGTTCACAATCTCTTTCAAATGTTCATGCCGCGTCGCACCGTACACCAAACTGGTTGCCACGAGCAGTGGCAGGGCATACCAAATTTGCGCGTCCCAAATTGAGGCGATCAAAAGAATACTCATTCAAATTGTCCTTTTCTTGCGGGCGTGGTCGAGGGGAGAGAACTGTCTGGTTTTCAATCCACTTCCTGATCGCCTTTGGGTTCTTGAATGGCGGGGCCCGCGAAAGCATCGTAAATCGCCAAAAAATTCAGTAAGCCCGCCACCACGGTAAAGAGCGTTCCCAAGTCAAAGAAATGCCGCATCTCGGCATGCCACATGCCCAGTACGTCATTTCGCTCCAAAATGATCGGCTCTGAAGGGGGTGCCATAAAGCCATCGTAAAGCCGCTCCCCCTGAAAACTGGCAACTTCATCTACGGGTATCCGCTCGAATTCACGCAAAACCCCGTTCTCGTCGGTGTATCCCTCGGGGTAACGCTCACATAACACGAAAAATGGTGGCCGATCATTGGTCACTTTCAAAGACTGAGCTACCGCCAAAATACTGGGGATTCCGAAGCCCGCCTGGGGAATAAATTGCCAGCGAAAATCGTTGGGGCGGTTGGAGGCGTACACCACGCGACCCTGCCCAATCACCATCCCATAAGCAAAAATGCTGACGATACAAATCATGAAGATAAAGCATTTCACGTATCTTCCTTGGTAGAAATGCCCTGCACCTGGCCAAAGCCAGCCCAACAGCGCTGCGAACAGTGGGTTACGCAGACTGAAATCGACAGCATCTTCGCCGCTGCCGGCCCGGTAATTTAATGACATTTTTTTCCAATACGGATAGGCGAACACCAATCAAAAGGAACCGCCACCTTGCGGTTCGCCACTCCTAATTGTAATGATTGAGGGAATTGATTCTAGATCACCCCGAAAACTTGCCACCAGCGGGCCAGCACAATGTCTGAGCGGTTTTACGTCGCACCATCCGAAAACCTGACAATTGAAATAACGGACGCGGAAGCACGTCATATTTCCCGCGTAATGCGGCTTGGAGCTGGGGATAAAATATGCCTCTTTGACGGAAAAGGGCGTGAATGCGAGGCGACAATCGAGTCCGTCGACAAAAATAAGGTCACCGCCCTGGCAGACAACTGGGTTACCCGCTCGGTCCTACCCGCCAACCGAGTCACCATTTTTTCCGCCCTGCCCAAAAGCGACCGCTTGAAATTCATGGTGGAAAAGCTGACGGAGTTGGGCGCGACGAAACTCGTTCCCTTGGCGACCTCACGCGCCAGCGTGCGTCCCAAACCGAATACGATCGCCAAAATGAGGAGGCACGTAATCGAAGCCAGCAAACAATGCGGCCGCAACGAATTGATGATTGTGGGTGACGAATGCAGCATCAAGGAAGCGGTTGAACTGCCGCTTGAGGACGAGTTGCGATTCATTTGCGAGCCCCACAATGGAGCAACTTTCCAACCGGTCGCACCTGGAGCGGCCAAGCCTTGCAATTTTCTGGTGGGACCCGAGGGTGGATTTTCCGACGAGGAATTGGAAATTGCCGCCAATAACAACTGGAGCCCCATCCATTTCGGCAAATCGATCTTGAGAGTCGAGACCGCCGCGATGGTCGCCTGTATTGCCGGAAATGAGATGTTGAGTGGAGCCCAACCCCCACCTGGCTAGGCACCCCCAAGCCTTTAAGGAAGCTTGTCTAGTTTTTTCATTTCCTTGCTTTTGGACTTCATCTTTCGCTGATATTTTTCCACGTCAACCTTCTCGGCCTCTCCCTGTTTGATGACGCCGAACAAGTGCCCATTGACCTCACCGTGCGACCAGGTACCAGCGTACTTTTCGTTATAAATCACGACACGGGCACTAAAAGGTCCGTAGCCGAATATCGAAAAATCCGTCACGGTGATAACGGGTGTGTCGTCCCCAGCCCAACGCACTTCCAACGGAATCGGCACCGACATGTCTCGCTTTCCGTACTTAATTCTAGCGACGAACAGCCACATATCGCCTTCTGGCATCTTCTTGACGCTTTTGATGGAATATTCTTCCGAGGTTAGTTTGCTCAAATCCTGGCCCACGACCGTGAAGTTGCCGACAAATTTCGAGCCACTGAGCATCTTCGAAAAGTCTTCAAACCTAGCCTTCGTGGCCTTATCCAGCTCGACTTCTTGAGCCATCGCAGCATTCGACCATGAAAGCCCCAGCAACAAAAAAGCGGCAAGCACAACGCTTTGTCGTAGGAAATTCATTTCAAACCTCTTCTAAATATGATTTAAGCAAGTTCGCCTCACCGATGCGGGCCTTTGCCCCATCTTAGCAAGCCATTGGCAAACGTCTATTGATGGACAACTCACCTTGGGGCGGAGCATTTCGTCAGGCTGCTGTTGTCAAAAAAACTACATCCTTCTAGATTGAAGGGACTTACAGCAACGATCAGAGGCTCGCCTCTTTATTACACCCAACGAAAAGGAGACCGGCAAGTGTTTGTTGCCGCTTCCACCAAGTGCTTCCCTCATCTTTCCAATGAGGAGACCTTCGAAAAACTCGTTGACCTCCAGTTTTCCAATGTGGAACTGGTTTTGTCGGAATCCGACGAAATCAAACCCTCGGAAATCATTGCCGATTGCGCGAATGCCATCGCCAGATGTCAACAAACCCGTCGCTTGACGGTGTGTTCTTACTTTGTCGATATCGCCGCCGAGGGCGATGCGTATTACGACCAATTTGAAGCGATATGCAAATTGGCAAAAGCGACGAAGGTAGTCACATTGACGGTCCCCTCTGGCCCTCTGGGCACACCTTTTAACGAAGAGGTGGAACGCATGAAGGCACTCGTCAAAATTGCTCAAACCCAGGGCGTTCGCGTGGGCATGCTAAGCACCACGGGACACGTTTCCGAAGACCCAGATACCGTCTGTGTAATCTGTGATCACGTGAAAGGGCTTTCGCTTTCACTGGACCCCAGCCATTACGTGCATGGACGCGATAATCCGCCTGAAATTGAAAAACTTTATAAATACGTCCATCATGTTTACCTGCGCGACACGACGAAAGAGAAGCTTCAAGTGCGGGTCGGCCAAGGCGTGATTGACTACGGAAAAATTGTCAACTTTTTGGCGAAGCATAAATATCAGCGATCCCTTTGCGTCGATATTCAACCCGAAGAAGGCTCCGACCACATGGCAGAATTGCGAAAAGTTCGCCTACTTCTCGAAAGCCTGCTTCTCTGATTCACGCCTGAACGTCCCTTGGCCAGAAAAACCACCCGCTGTGAGCGAGATTGCCCTGATAAATAACAGGGCAATCACCAACCACGGCGGACCTTCGCCGGCGAAACCGATGTTCGTTGGATCGAGCAACAGCGGCACGCTGAGGCAATGTTGCCGATCGCCAAGATCCAGCACTGGGTGACAGGTAGAGGATTTCAGCCGCAATCTCGAAAACGCCGGCAATACCTGAGTTAACGTTTATTAGCTTGGGCAATCATCAATCGTTAACGGCTGGCTCGATTTCGGATCGATAATTCGCAACGACTTCTTGCCTTCTAGAACCCGGTCGATCTCTTCAGCGATGACTTCTCGCCGCCAGCCACGAAAAAGCCGCGGCTCTTCTGGCAATTTGATCATGCCCAACCTCCATGCCGCCATCGTCCGTAATTCTTGGGTGCTGGAGGCTAGATTCGGTGCGATAGACTTTTCCCGACAGATCACGCCGAGTGCCGTGGCGAGGAATTGACCCAACAATCCCAGGTTGGGAATTCTTGAACGCTTGAAGGTTTCGGGCCAATCGCTTTTAGGGACGTCCAAACCCCGCTCGATCGCTGCGGAGATTTCGGGCAGAAATTTCTGCACACGTCCGTAATCCATTCCACGGATCGAACGGATCTTCTTCAAATCCGATGTGCCGCGTTTACAAAGCTCGATTAGGAGATCATCCCGCAAAACCCTACGAGCGGGTAGATCGCGAGTCCGTGCAATTTCCTCACGCCACTTCCACAACTCACGAATCACGGCTAACTCGGCGGCCGTTGAAGACGCAATCCCTGATAATTTCCGCCATCGCGTTGGCCGAAGATCGGCTTCAAACTCGGCCTGCCGACGATCCATCTCCTCTTCCAACCAATCCAAGCGACCCAAATCTTCCAGCCGCTGGTTAATTTTTCGATGGATCTCTTCCAAATACACGACATCTTTGATTGCGTACTGGAGCTGGCCGGAACTCAGAGGCCTTTTGCGCCAATTTGTGCGGGTCTCATGCTTTTGTAAGGTCTCTTTGCAAAAACGGCTGACCAGATTGGAATAGGCTGCCGGAAATTCCAAACCTATCAAACCAGCTGCCACCTGCGTATCAAACAATCGATGCGGCCTTTTGCCGGTCTCCATTACGCAAAAACGAAACTCTTCCCGAGCGGCATGAACCACCGTTTGGTGACCATGCTGGGGGTCACAAATGAGATCCCAAAGCGGTCGAATGTTCTTACACTCCAGCGTGTCGATGATAGCCATGTCGTCCCCTGCTGCTACCTGCAACAGGCAAAGTTCCGGCAAATACCGATCCTCTGATACAAATTCTGTGTCAAAAGCGATAAGCGGACTGCCAGCAATCCGGTCACAATAATCGACTAATTGTGATTCCTGCTTGATGTAGTCAAAGTCGATTGGGGAAGCCATCTTGTTGCAAATTCTCGGGATGCGGTGTCCTCAGGTAGATTCCTGCCCAGGCGTATTGGGCAGGCTTCATAGCTTAACGCTCAACCGCTAAATTGGATACCATCCTTGGCCACTTGAGTTTTAATCGGATTCAACCTTTGTGATGGAACTACTCGTCAGCGTTCGCGATTTGCAGGAGGCGGAAAAGGCTGCCGCAGGCGGTGCAGATATCATTGATCTCAAGGAACCCGATCATGGTTCCTTAGGCGCGGTCTCCTCTCCAATAGCAAGCAGCATCGGACAGCGAATGGCCCACCGCTTGCCCCTGAGCCTCGCGATGGGAGAGTTACTCGAACGCCAATCAGAGGCTGAGCCGGCTGTCCACGTGCTAAAAAAATTCACCTTCGCAAAAGTGGGTCTCTCCGGCTGCCACGCCTTGTCGGATTGGAAAAATCGGTGGCAGAACTGGGCTTCCCTACTGCCTTCCAAAACCCAACCGGTGGTTGTGGCCTATGCGGACCACGGTGCTTGCCAAGCCCCGCCACCGGGGGAACTCGTGGATTTCACGATACAATCTGGCCGCAAGGTCTTTCTAATTGACACCTACGAAAAAAATGGACGAATAATTTTCGATCATATCTCGTGCACCGAATTGGGGAAATTATTTCGGACTCTGCAGAAATATTCCGTTTGCGTCGCTCTCGCCGGCTCGATTGGCCTCGAAAGTCTACCGCAGGCCTTTCAAACAAGCCCCAATATCCTGGCCGTTCGCGGAGCTGTCTGCCAAAAAAGCGATCGGAATAGCAGGCTTTGCCCAGATCGCGTTACGAATTTCAAATCGCGGTTGAAAACGCCCGTATTTTTGGCGAGCGAGTAGCCACAAGGCCTTCCCTGTGATTCCAGTTGTGTCAAAACACTAACAATCCTTAGGGCTTTCCAAAGGCCAAAGTCAAGCAATAAGTAAATGCCGCAAATCGCAATTCGAGACCAAAACTTTTTCTTGACAAAGTCATCATCAAGCCTTCAAATATGCATCCGATTGATCTGAGTTTTGGAACAGGATCCAGAAGAGAGCTCTGGTCAATCAAGTCATGGATGTGCAGCGGGGCGAGGTTGCCAAAAAAAAATTCGATGTGCGATAGCAACAAAGGATTAACTGTGGCCGAATCAATCTTGGAAGCCATTAAAGATGGACAATGGGACTACGAACCAGAGCACGTAAGCAGCGATCGTTTCGCTTCAACAGGTGCACTTCCCGGAACGGAAGAAAAACTGACCATATTGGCCAGGCGGGTTCGTAAAGGACTTCCATTGTGGCATCCGTCAGATCGTCGAACTTACGACGATAATGAAGAGATCTAGATGGGAAGCAATTTTACGTATTTGATTTGATCGACCAAAGCGAGAGTCTTTACTCTCGCTTTTTTATGCGCGGGGAAGCGAATGTGACCCGGAGCTGCCGTCGATCAACAACTTGTCCTGTGCAGCGCAAGTAACAGCAAAGAGGGCTTTAGCAAACGGCCCTTATCGTTCCGCGGATTTCCCGTGGTAGGAATCCTTAACGCCGATTTGAAGTGCTTAGCGTCTGTGCAGGACCGTCGGTTTCCGTCTATTCGACGGTGACGCTCTTGGCCAAATTGCGTGGCTTGTCAACATCGCAACCACGCATCACAGCAATGTGATACGAAAGCAATTGCAATGGAATGACCGAGACGATGGGTTGCAGGTACTCCTCGACTCGTGGAATGTAGATCACCTCGTCAGCAACTTGAGCGATTCGCTCATCGCCCTCTTCGGCAATGGCGATAACCGGGCCGCCGCGAGCTTTAATCTCCTCCACGTTCGACATGACCTTGTCGTAAATGAAACCACGCGGCATCACAAAGACGCTCGGTGTGTGTTCGTCTACTAACGCGATCGGACCGTGCTTCATCTCAGCCGCAGGGTACCCTTCGGCATGGATGTAACTGATTTCTTTCAGTTTCAACGCCCCCTCCAATGCGGTGGGAAAGTTGTAATGGCGACCGAGGTATAGGAAATTGTTGGCGGAGCTATATTTCTCAGCCACCCGTTTCAATTCATCATTGGTTTGCAAAGTTCGCTGAATCAAATCCGGTAACTTTTTCAAGTTTTCGATAATGTGGCGTCCTTCGTTGTAACTGATGTGCCGCAGTCTCCCGAAGTAAAGTGCCAACATCAATAGTGCTACACACTGGCTGGTGTAGGCCTTTGTCGAAGCGACGCCGATTTCGGGGCCAGCATGCAAGAAAAGTCCACCGTCTGCTTCCTGAGCAATCGAACTGCCCACCACATTACAAATCGCCATGGTGAGGTGTCCCTGCCGCTTCATCTCTCGCAGCGCGGCCAGCGTATCCGCTGTCTCCCCACTCTGCGTAATAGCAAAGATCAAGGTTTCGTTATCCATGGGAGGATTGCGGTACCGCAACTCACTGGCATATTCAACTTCAACGGGAATATGCGCGATTTCCTCAAATAGGTACTCACCCACCAACGCCGAATGCCAACTCGTCCCACATCCTGTGAAAACGATTCGTTTAATACGACGCAAATGATGGGGTGTCAGGTTCAGGCCTCCAAACACAGCAGTCGCATCATCATCGCTCAATCGGCCACGCATCGTATTGGCCAAAGCCTCTGGCTGTTCGTAGATCTCTTTCAACATGTAATGATCGAAATCACCCAGCTCGACCTGCTCCGCGTCGATTGCCAGTTCTTTGACGTCCGGGCTTATTTGGCCCAAGTCACGATGCGAGATGAGTAAATCATTTTCGGTGATGACGGCTAATTGATGATCAGCCAGATAAACGATCTTGTCAGTAAAACCTGCCAAGGGTGCAGCGTCACTGGCCAAGAAGTTCTCATTTTTCCCAACGCCAATAACCAACGGACTGCCCAGGCGAACAGCAAAGATCGCGTCAGGATGGTCTTTGAAAACGACCGCCAAACCATACGTACCACGAAGCATTTTTGTAGCGTTGCGAATCGCTTCTGCCGGAGCCGCCAGGGGATCCTGACTGTCGGTATTTTCCAATGCGACTTGCAGGGAATCTGCAATCAGATGCCCGATCACTTCCGTATCCGTATCGGATCCGAAGACGAAGCCCTTTTCTTGCAGCATTTGCTTCAATTCGGCGTGGTTCTCGATTACGCCGTTATGAACAATCGCCAAATCCAGTTTACCCCCAACGTGAGGGTGGGCATTCGCTTCATTGGGAACGCCATGCGTTGCCCAGCGGGTGTGCCCAATACCAAGCGTGGCTGACGAGGGGTGCTTGGTAATTTTGCTGGCCAGCCCCGAGATACGGCCGACCGATTTGATGATTTCTATTTCCCCGCTGCCGTTTAGGGTCGCCGTACCAGCGCTGTCATAACCGCGGTACTCGAGGCGACGTAGTCCCTCAATTAGGAAATCGTTTGCAATTTTTGATCCGACGTAACCAACGATTCCACACATGCGATTGATCCAGATAAGATGCAGGGCAAAAGGCTCTCATTCCAGAGTAACATCCGGTTTTCCTTTACGACAATGCCCATTCCTTTAGAATCACCAATCATTCACGAAACTTACCTTAACAATAATGCGGCTAGTAACGCCTGCAGCGAAAGTAAGTTTTCTGGCACAATGAAAACCCACAACCCATTACAACCTCTTTGTGTCATTCATTACCACCAGCAATTACGAAACACCAGATGAATCTCGTACCCACGGCGGAAGTTATTTCGATTGGCGATGAGCTAACGAGCGGCCAACGATTGGATACCAACAGCCAATGGCTGAGCCGTCGCCTCAGTGAGATCGGCCTGCGGCCTCTTTTCCATACCACCGTGGCCGACGATGAAGGCTTGATGCGGCAAGCGTTTGAGCAGGCCAGCCAACGGGCCGACGTGACGCTAATCACCGGAGGTTTAGGCCCCACGGGTGATGACCTCACCCGACAGGTAATCGCCGAGGTTGCCGGTGTCCCCCTGCTTACCGACCAGGCAGCGGTTCAGTACATCGAGGAACTATTCGTATCGCGGGGACGCAGCATGCCTGAAAGCAACCGCGTTCAGGCGATGTACCCAGCTGGTGGTTGCCTCATTCCCAACCTGACAGGGACGGCTCCCGGTGTCGATTACCAAATTCAAAACACTAGCCACACCTGTCGATTCTTTGCATTCCCGGGAGTGCCTGCCGAGCTCAAACCCATGTGGTGGGACTATGCACGTCCAGCCATTATCGAGCAATTCCCCGAACTTGGCATCATCGTCCACCATGCCATTCATTGTTTTGGGTTAGGCGAGAGTGATGTCGAACGTCGCTTGCCAGACCTCATTCGGCGAGGCCGTATTCCCACGGTTGGAATCACAGCAACCAAGGCGACCATCACCCTGAGAATTTCAGCCGCCGGAGCGAATCCAAACGAATGCCAAGCGATCATTGGGCCGACCGCCAAGCTGATACGAGATGAATTCGCTGAGTACATTTTTGGCGAAAATGAAATCACCCTGCCGGAAGTCCTGATAGCGTTGCTGACGGAAAAGCAAGCCACACTCTCTGTAGTGGATTTGGGAGGTTGCAGCCTGATTGCGGAGTGGTTGAATGATGCCGATACGACCGGACAAGTTTATCGAGGCACCGTATCCCTATCCCAACCGGACCCTAGCCATTCCATTGAAAAACTAGTTAACACGGCACAAACAACGTTCGCCACCGATTATGTCCTGGTGATTGGCCCGATCTTAGAAGATTCCGAGATACCACAACGGGACGTTGCCATTTATGGCGACGGGAAACAGCTTGGTGAACGATTCCATGCCGCCAGCAACCCCTCGATTGTCGTGCAAAGGTCGATCAAGCAAGCTCTCAATTTTATGAGGCTTGCGGTTGAACGTGGAGATATTTAGTCGGCTGCATGCCGGCCAGTAGGAAGCAAAATCATTCGCTTATACTGCGACACCCGATTCAGCTGGTAACTCGATCAGCTCGGGCGGACGCCCCAACTCGGTAATGACCATCCAACGACCGTCCGAGGAAATTTCGACCTGTCTGACACCACTCACGTGAGTTAATTCGCCGCTTTCTGGGTCCCGGTGCTCATATCCCGTGAATTCACGAAAGGAATTATCCGTTTTGTAATCGACGACTTTTAACGTGATTTCGTAATCCGTTTTATATTCTTCGGACGCGATATGCCGTTCGAACTTACGAACTTTCCAGCGTGGATGGTTCGTTCTGGCATCGCCAATCGGCAGATAGATCATCTGAATTTCGCCCTGCGAATTCTGGACACTAACGGCAGTCCCATCCGCGGTAACTTCTACGCTTTGGAACCCATCCTTACCAAGCAGGGAAACCGGCTCAGCCACCGTTTGTGAAACAGAGCCACGAAACTCCTTAACCACGGCGCCCGTATGGGTGTCTCGCAGAATAAAAACCAATTCGTTGCTAACCTTATCTGGTTGCCGGGAGATCTCCTGGTGGTTGGTTTGGACCACGTAGCGGGCTGCCGGTCGAGGAAAGAAACGAGCGTCCGGGATATCGATCTGGGACGGCGGCATTTCCCTCACCAGGGTACTAATGCGTTTGAATTCATGGGTACCGGAGATCTCGCACCATTCAAACAGCGCTGACTCGGTCGTGGTCAGAGTAACGCCTGCCATTTGCATCCGTTGCAACGCTGTCTTGTGGTCCAACTCATGCCTTGAACCCATGGCGTCCACGGCCACCCAGACATCAAACCCCATGCCGATCAAATCCAATGCGGTCTGTTGAACGCAAACATGGGTTTCGATTCCACACAACAAAATCTGGTTTCGATTTTTGTCCTTTAATTGTTGCAACACGTTGGCGCAGTTTCGGCAACTAAATAGAGATTTTTCGTCATCTACCGAAAGCCGCTCCAACAACAAAGGCACTGTCTTTCCCAGACCTTGGGGATATTGTTCGGTGCACAATGATGGCAGGCCCAGCACATCGGCTCCATCGATTAGCCGCCTCGTATTCCAAACCACGGTCGAGTGATCGAGAATATGGCTTACCAGTTTCTCTTGGATATCGATCACTAACAACGCGGCGGTATCTCGCGACATCAACATGTGGCTGCGGGCCGACGGTGGCGTTGCGATCGCGGCGTTGGCATCTGCTGCCGACCCCGGGAAGGGTGGTTTATCGGTCGGAGACGTTGAATCGTTCTTTTCCGAGCTATCGTGTTTAATTTTATTCATAACTACAGGCTAACTCATTGGGAGATTTTCGATAAGGCAGCAAAGACAATTTAGCACCTATCCAAAACGAGGCTTTTTCGGCAAAATCAGGGCAAACTTTTTACTCTTTGAGACTCCATGAAATTCCACGCCACCACAATATTAACCGTACGGGATGACCAAACCGTCGCCATGGGCGGTGACGGCCAGGTGACTCTCGGTTCCGCCGTAATGAAGGCTGACGCGGTCAAAATCCGACGTGTTTTGAATGGTCAGGTGCTTTGCGGCTTTGCCGGCAGCAGTGCTGATTCATTTGCACTAATGGAGCGTTTTGAGGAAAAACTTCGGGATTATCCGTCAAATATCCAACGAGCGGCCACGGAATTGGCCAAGCAATGGCGTATGGACAAGGCCCTTAGGCAATTGGAGGCTTTACTGTCCGTCTCCGATGCTCGGTGCTCATTACTGGTCAGCGGTACCGGTGATGTAATCATGCCGACCGACGGCATCATCGGAATTGGATCCGGTGGCAATTACGCAATTGCTGCCGCCCGAGCCTTACGCCAGAACACCGATTTGAAACCCGTCGAAATTGTCCGCAAGGCTTTGGAAATTGCCGGAGGCATTGACATCTACACCAACCAGAACATCGTCGTGGAGGAAATTCCGTGTCAAGCATAACGGCCCCAGAAAAAGGGGCTTCGGCTTCTCAATCAACCGCTCTTACTCCTCGACAGGTAGTTGAGGAACTCGATCGCTACATCATTGGCCAAGCTGACGCCAAGCGTGCGGTGGCAATTGCAATGCGCAACCGCTGGCGTCGTCAACAGTTGGGTGCAGAGATGAAACGCGAAGTTGCGCCCAAGAATATTCTGATGATCGGCTCAACCGGGGTCGGAAAAACTGAAATTGCCCGCCGCCTGGCCCGTTTAACCAACGCGCCGTTTATCAAAATTGAAGCGACCAAGTATACGGAAGTCGGTTACTACGGCCGCGATGTGGAAAGTATGGTGCGAGAACTTGTCGACAACGCCATCAGCTTGGTCAGAGTCCACGAACGTGAAAAAGTCGAGTCCGAAGCCAACACGCGAACCATCGAACGGCTAGTTGATTTACTCGCCCCCCGCCCCGTCGGCTTTTCGGTTGATACGAACGAGCCAGAAGAAACCGAAAACTCCTACGAACGCACCCGAGCGCGAATGAAGGAAATGCTGTTGGCCGGTCAAATGGACCAGCGAGATGTCGAACTGACAATCGAACAAAAAAACGCACCCGTCATGGTCGGCGGGATGAACATGGAACATATGGATATGGATTTCCAGGGGATGCTGGAAAAAATCATGCCCAAATCGAATGTCCGCCGAAAAATGACCGTCTTGCAGGCACGCGACGTGATCTTTGACCAAGAGTGTGAGGCATTACTTGAGCCTGAAAAAATCAATGCTCAAGCGATCGAACTTGCTGAAAATTTGGGCATCATCTTCCTCGACGAAATCGACAAAGTCGTTTCCAGTGAATCCAAGGGCGCAGATGTATCCCGACAGGGGGTGCAGCGAGACCTGTTGCCGATCGTGGAAGGCACAACCATTCAAACCAAGTTTGGTTATGTGAAAACGGATCATATTCTGTTCATTGCCGCAGGTGCCTTTCACAAAGTAAATCCAAGTGATCTGATGCCCGAGTTGCAGGGACGTTTCCCGATTCGCGTCGAATTGGACGATCTCACCGAGCACGACTTCATTCGCATTCTCAATGAGCCAAAAAATTCCTTGACGCGCCAATACGAAGCACTGATGGATACCGAGGGCGTCGGTTTGGAATTCAAGAATGACGCCATCGAGGAACTCGCTCGCTATGCATTCAAGGTCAATCAGTCCAGCCAAAACATTGGTGCCCGCAGACTCTACACCATTCTCGAGAAAATGCTTGAGGAGCTCAGCTTTGAAGCACCGGACATGAAAATGGGCAAAGTCGAAGTCAACGCTGCCTATGTGCGAGAGAGACTGGAAGCCATATCAGAAGATGAAGACCTCTCTCAATTCATTCTTTGACCGGTTCGCTGTTTTCAGATCGACAAATAAAAAGATGGGGTTGATAAGGTCGCATCATTTGATTGCGGCTTGGATGATCTCCATACGGAGCTCGCCAAATCGAAATGAATTACCGGTTTGGCAGCTGTTGAAAGTAACGCTGCCGGCACTGAATAACATCGGATCGAGTTTATAAAAATCGCCGCCACTGTCGGCAAAGATCTCACCGAAGGGACGTCCGTACTCGGCGGAACTGTTACTCGGTACGCGTGGCCCTATCTCATTGATTGCGTCGTCATTCATATCCACCCAAACCGTAACGTCCCCTCCATACAAGATGGCGTCATTGGTGCGGCCGATTGCGGTTAAATCATCGGCCGCCATCGGGGGCAGCGGGGCACAACCGATGGCGCTGGTAACGGAATTAAGATCCACGTCCAGTTCAAACAATTTGTGCATTACCGATTCAACACTTCGGGCAACGATTTGCAGGGAACCCGCAAGCGATTTAGTGGGCGCAACACAAACTGAAAATTGCTCCCCGCGGACTCCGCATTCATCTTTCATCTGTTCTATTAACTCAGCCGTGGGCAGTTTCCCCGATTCCAGAACCAACACCCCATGCTCGCATGCCGCTTCCTGCCAGGCGTAATCCGTGAGGACCTTCTCTTTTCCACGCAGCAGACGCGCGGGTCCGGAGCCAATGGCGAAAAATTTATCCGCTTGCACCGGCCAACCACCGTACTGACTGCCCATACAAGCCCGCGCGGGTTGATCAGTTACCACTTGCACCCATGGCATGCCCAACATACCCGGTAACAACTGAATTTTAGCCAAATCGCCCATGCAAATACGCGCGAGCTCCAAACCAGCTACTAAACCACCGGTCACAGCGACGCCGAAATCGACGATGTGCGTGTCGACGAAGCTGATTTTCAATTCGTCAGCCGTCTCTCTCATGCCCTGCAAGCGGTTCCACACGTTTTGATTAACGGTCGCCATTAAACTACGTCCATTTCCGTGGTTGAATCTGGTTGGGGCAGGCTGGTCGGAAAATATTCTTCCACAATTCTGAGGAACTGGCCTCGGGTGGAGACCTTGGCGACATATCTGCGAAAGTGCCGGGCACCGTGCCGACCTTGGGCATAACAGCAGGCATATTTGCGCATCAACTGGGTGCCCTTGTCTTCCCCGAATCGCTGCACAATCAATTCATAGTGTTTCAGCATACAGGCCTTTTGCTCCTCGAGGCTGGGTTCGGGCGGCACAGGCTTTCCCTGCAAAGCAGCAGCGGCTTGCGAAAATAACCAAGGTCGTCCGAGACAGGCACGAGCAATCATCACGCCGTCAACGTCATATCGCCGGAATACCTCGACCACACGCTCAGCCGAATCGAGGTCGCCATTTCCAATCAGAGGAATTTTCTTTAGGTAGGATTTAATTTTAGAGATACTTTCCCAATCCGCATGCCCTTTGAACATATCCTGAGCCGTTCTCCCATGCACGGTCAACGCAGCGGCGCCTGCCCCCTCCACCACCTGGGCAATGTCATTGGCATTGATTTGATCGCGGGTGCAGCCCAACCGAATCTTGGCGGTCACTGGTGTGGGAGCACAGGCCTTAACCACCTGTTCGATGATCGCCCCCATCTGGTCGGGAACGCGGAGGAGATAGGACCCGCTTTTTGCTTTTTCAGTCACCTGTTTGACGGGACAACCGAAATTGATATCAACGATGCTCACGTTGTATTCTTCGACCAGTCTTCGTCCAACCTTGGCAAGCGTCTCGGGCTGGTTATCCCAAATTTGCACCGCCAGGGGTCGCATCTCGTCCTTCACGCCCCACAAACGATCTGGATGCTCGGCAGTATTTTCATCCAGCCAAACAAACCCCCGCGCATTCACCATCTCGGTCGCTTGTAATCCCGTTCCGCCGTAATCCCGTACCATTTGCCGAAAAGCGTAATTCGTGAACCCGGCCATGGGAGCCTGCAAGATCGGCGGATCGACCTTTACAGCACCAATGTGGATTGGCGGAGGAGGCAGAAAGTCGTTGGGGTTGGTGTGAGTTTCCATGGTCTCATTTTCACGGTCGCGAGGATTTCGTCTAGAGGTTATCTATCCCAACTGAGAAAGGGAAAGCAGGGCGATAGGCGGAAAAACGAGCACTCAGGATTTCATCACCCGACCACTGACGTAAACATCGTCTTCGAGTAATTTCGAAGCACGTTCCGTCAGCTCAAACGCGCGGCTCATCGATTCAATCCCAATGCCGCTAATTGCGGACAATGCCTGGCTCCCTCCAATGATGCGGTTGCCGACAAAAACATGCACTTCGTCAACTTCACCGATGTCAAAGATACCGCCCAATAAGCCCGCGCCACCTTCCACCAAAATATTGGTCATACCGCGACGCCCCAACTCATCCAACAGGCCACCTAACCGTTTACAGTGATC
Source organism: uncultured Pirellulaceae bacterium (assembly GCA_905480235.1). Lineage (GTDB taxonomy): Bacteria > Planctomycetota > Planctomycetia > Pirellulales > Pirellulaceae > CAJQPP01. Next base: position 14,416 of record CAJQPP010000074.1, on the reverse strand, counting down.
CTCTTCTGGCAGTCTCAAAACTTCACAACCTGCTTTTTCCAAATCACGAGCTTTTCCTGCTTCATGTTTGGGTCCCGCTACAAACAGCGTAGGAAATTCTCTGGCCGAACGTACCAGTTTAGAATCCGCAAGGACTCGCAATTCGGAATCCACAATGATTCGTGTGGCGACCCGAGGCCCAGGAGGACGAGCCGTTAACAACGGGTTGTCGGCAACGGCCGTCTGGCTGCCCACGACAATCGCATCAACCCGCCCGCGAATCTCGTGCACGATCGCCCGCGATGCCTCCGAAGAAATCCATTGGCTTTCTCCCGTCCTGGTCGCGATTTTGCCATCCAAAGTCATCGCCCATTTCGCCATCACCCATGGCCTCTGCTTATGGACCCGCTTTAGGTACGGTGCATTCAAAATACGAGCTTCGTGCTGCATTAAGCCGACGTCGACCTGAATACCGGCAGCCTGTAATTTTTCGATTCCACCCCCGTGGACTTGAGGAAACGGATCTGCCTGAGCTACCACCACCCGCTGTACCTTGGCTTCGATCAAACGATTCACGCACGGCGGTGTTTTTCCGGTGTGGCAACAGGGTTCCAACGTTACGTAGACGGTGGCCCCCTGGGGGTTTTCAGTACACGCATCCAACGCCTCGATCTCGGCATGTTTCTCACCACATTTACGGTGAAAACCTCTGCCAATTTCGCGGCCGTCGCGGACGATCACACACCCTACCATGGGGTTTGGCTCGACGTGCCCTTGTCCAGCTTTGGCCAATTGCAAGGCCGTCTCCATCCAATTGTGTTCCGAATCGGCGTTTTCCATCAGGCTTCGCTCAATTCCGTTAAGATCGCGTTACTATCCCCGATCGACTTGACAGGTGTTCCCGCGTTTTGAAGCATCGTCAAATAAAGGTTGGTTAGCGGCGTTTCCTTTTCAAAACGAATATGACGGCCGGTGCGAAAGTGCCCACCGTTATCGCCAATCGTCATGATCGGTAACGTGTCATGGGCATGCCGATTGCCATCGGCGATGCCACTTCCATACAAAATTGTACATTGATCCAGTAAACTGCCCTGCCCTTCCTGAGTGGCTTGCAGGCGCTCCAGGAAGTAAGCAAAAAGCTGCATGTGATACTCATTGATCTTGCTGATTTGTGCCTGTTTCTCTTTGCTGTTTCCGTGGTGGGACAGATGATGGTGTCCCTGTTTCACACCGATTGTGCGATAGCTTCGATTGCTTCCAGCGTTGGCAAACATGAAAGACATGACACGTGTCGAATCCGTCTGAAAAGCCAGCACCATCACGTCGTACAACAACTTCATATGCTCGGCGTAATCCCGAGGCACCCCTTCGGGTCGGGGATAATCCGGGACTTCGGTCTCGATGCGATCAAGTTTTTCGACCCCGGCAATGCGTTTCTCAACATCTCGTACTGCAAACAAATACTCGTCTAATTTCCGACGGTCGTCCGAACCCAATGCGTGGTGCATTTTCTTGGCATCATGCCGCACGAAATCGAGAATGCTTTGGCGATACTTGCGGCGTTTTTCGGAAGCAATCTTTGTTTCTTGCTCATCCCGGGTTCCAAACAGACGATCGAATAATGCACCTGGGTTAATTTCTTTGGCGACAGGCGTTGTCGCCGTTCTCCAAGAGATATTTGAGGTGTAGACACAACTGTATCCGGAATCGCAGCGACCAGCCGGGGCGCTGCCTTCCATGCCAATTTCCAAGGATGCTAACTTCGTCCCGCGACCCACGTGATTCGCCAAAACCTGATCCACCGAGGGTCCATTAAAAATTCCGGCGCCATCTGTTTTTTTGGGGTGAGCCCCCGTCAGAAACGCCGCAACGCTTCGCGCGTGATCCCCGGGTCCGTCGCCGTGTGCTCGAGCCCCGTCAAGGGTCAACCCACTGAGCACATTAACGCGTGACTGGAACTTTTCCAGGGGCTTCAAAGTCGCAGGTAACTGGAACTGAGATCCGGTGGTACTGGGCGTCCAATCCGGCATATGCATGCCGTTAGGAACGTAGAAAAAAGCCGTCCGCTGCGGCAATGCACCCGGCGCGGCCGATGCCTTGGGAAGAGCCCATGCGAGTTTGGGCGACATGGCCTCCAACATGGGTAGCGCTAACGCGGTACCCACGCCTCTTAAAACCGTGCGACGACTTATTTGCTTACTCAACATCCTGCCTCCCCTCAGCGTGAAAGCTCGGAGCGACTCCGTGCCCCAAATGCTTCGCTCTTTACTATCGCCATTATAATATCAGAAAAACAATAATCGTTCTCGTAGGCCCGACGAGCGATCTCCTCGATCAAGCACTCGTCTGTGCTGATCGGCCCTCGACCAATCGCATAGATAAACATTTTTTCGACTATACAGCGAATAAACTGCCGACGCTGCTTCGTCGCAATCAAATCCTGGAGTTCTTTCACCGAGGAAAACTGGTCTCCGTTGCCCAATTCTCCGGACGCATCCACGGGCAAACCCTCTTCGTCTTCCAGTCGAAATCGCCCATACGCATCAAAATTCTCCAACGCGAAACCCAACGAATCCATTTTGTAATGGCAGGTCGCACAATTTGGGTCGGTACGGTGCTTTTCCATGCGTTGACGCAAGGAACCCTTGAGCTCCTCTTGTGAATCAAGCTGCGGCACATCGGGAAGGGCTGGTGGCGGCGGTTCTGCTAACAGGTTTTCCAAAACCCACTTACCGCGCTTTACCGGTGAAGTTCGCGTTGAGTCCGATGTTAAGGTCAAAAAACTGGCATGGGATAGCAAGCCACTGCGACGCTTGCCAACCAAGCTGATCCGCGAAAACTCTCGCTCACCCAGCCCCTTGGTGGGCCAACCGTAATGGCGTGCCAGGGCCTTGTTAACATGAGTGTAGTCGGCCGTTAACAGCGTCGTGACGGGTAAATCCTCGCGCATAATGTCGGCAAACAACAGTTGGGTTTCCCGGATCATCGAAGCCCGCAAGTGCCCCGTAAAACCTGGAAACAAATCGGGGTCGGGGTCTGATTGCTCTAGCCCCCTCAGCTGAAACCATTGCATCGCAAAATTTTCAATCAAGGCATCCGATTTCGGATCTTTCAACATCCTTTGAACTTCCAATTCCAATCGCCCAGCATCGTGAAGCTGCCCATTGGCAGCCACTCGGAATAAGCTTTCATCCGGCATCGAACTCCACAGAAAATACGATAACCCGGTGGCTAATTCAAAATCCGAAAGCGGCCGCATGGCTCCATTCTCAGGCGCAGGTGCTTCCACTTTGTAGAGAAAGTGCGGCGAAACCAGGATGGCCTGCATTACCAACTGCATCGCTCCCTCAAAGGATTCGCCATTCTCCGTCCCCAGATCAAACAACGCCAAAAGCCGCTCCCTCTCCGATGCATAAACCCTGCGACGGAAAGCTCGAGAGCCGTGAAGATTGATAATCTCCTCCGCACATTCCCGCGGGGATTTCCCATCATCCGCTGTAGTAAACAAAAAAGTTTGATGGGCCTTTGACAGTGGGGGGTGATCCAGTGGACCACGAATATCGATGCGACGAATCGCCAAATTACGATCTCTGCGGCTGATATTGGGAAAATCAGGGTCGTAATAGTCGTTGGTAAAGGTCACGCCAAGCGGATTATCCCCCGCCTTTAAGAGGACCGTCAACTCAAGCGGTTTACGTCGTTTATCGCGTCTTTTCGATTTGACCTGAAAGTATTTGGCGACTTTTCCATTGGCCGAAAATGCCAACTTGGGTAATTCATCTCCAGCTCGAGTGCCGTAGGCGTCAAGCACCACGCGATACTTGCCCGCTACCGGAGCGTCAACGGAACAGTTCGTCGTCCCGTTGGTGGTTAGATAAAAGCTGCCATCCCGCAACACACCCCCGCGCACCTCACTCAACTCCGACGCATCAATGCTCGTTTCTAACTGCCGCTTGGCGGGGTCGTAAATCACGGCCTCTGAAATGGCCTCGGCCGATGCGAGGTATTTTTCCAACAAGAGCGGTGACACCGAAAGCACATCGCCGATGTTATCAAACCCATAGCCAACCTCATCGTCCGGGAATCCTTCCTCAAAGGAATAATCCAGTTTCAACAACTCACGAATCGTATTGGAATATTCGTATCGCGTGAGCCGACGGATGGTAACCGGCCCGGCGTGATGCGCATGGCCGCAAGGGATGAAGGGCAGCGAATCATCCAACCAGACCAATAGGAATTCACGATCCGCGGCAGGCATGCCACCCGCATCATCCGGCGGCATTTGATGGTCACGGACGCGGGTCGCAATATTTCTCCAGACACGTTTGTCCGCCACCACGTCCTCAATGGATCGATAGGCTTCCAAATCGAGACTGCCTTCGGCAGCCGGACCGGCATGACAATCAATACAGGACGTTTCCAGAATCGGTACCACGCGTTCCGTCCACGTGCGGTTGATCGTCTGCTCATTGGGTTCTTGGCAAAAAGACGTCGCACAGGTTGTTAACAACACAGCGAGGGAGCAAACAAAAACAGCAGTAGGGAAGGCTATTTGAGCGGGCATTTTTGGCAATGAGAACCTATCGAAAACGGTCGGTAGCGGAGCAGTTCGTTTCATTATGACAAATCGCTGTCTTGGGGGAACGCTGCGGCAACGAGAACGAAAAAGATGGATGAAAATCCCCTAAAAAATCCGAAACCCAACCCTCAAATGGTGCCGCAAAGCGGCAAAACCCGACGTTTTTTGCGATGAAATTTGACAAATTTGCTAAATTTGCCGGTTTTTGGGGGTTTTAGGGGCGTCGTCCCATTGAAATTTTGCTGGCTTTGGAACTTAATTGCTCATCGCTGAGACCCGAACCTATTTGCGGACCTCTCGAACAAAATAGCCTTTTAACCCTAACAAGTTTCTGTTGCTTCATCCCACAAGGAGGGAAACCCCATGACCAAAAAACCGGCCGTAAAGCCCCCAACCAAGTCCGAAATCATGAACAACCTTGCCGAAGAAACCGGTTTGACTAAGAAGGAAGTCGCCGCTGTTTTGGAAGCATTGACCAGCGAAATTGAAAAGAACATTGCCAAACGTGGCAGTGCTGGGATGTTTACCATTCCTGGCCTTTGCAAGATCGTAGTTAAAGACAAGCCTGCATTGCCAAAGCGCGAAGTGCGTAACCCTGGTACTGGCGAAATGGTATGGGCCAAGCCCCGCCCCGCCAGCAAGCAAGTCAAGATCCGCCCCCTCAAGGGCCTCAAAGACATGGTTCTCTAGGCAAACTAGATAGCTAATAGAAAAAGCCGCGTGTTTTTTAACATGCGGCTTTTTTTATACCTTGGCGGCGTGGGGTTGCTCAGCGTCTCAGGACGGGGCAATTATTTGATGGCAATCGCTTGATGTAAGGGCACCAATACGTTTCCAATCAAATATTCCTCGGTGATCCGCTCCGCATGCTCTTTCAACGGTTTGATCGCTTGCCCATAACTCATTCCGGGGTCCAGACTGCCATACCGACGAACGGTCAAATAGACACTCAGTTGCTCTTCGGGAAACTCACCTGCTCGCACGTGGAAAGTACTGGTGCGAGACTCGATGGTAATCCGGCACTGAGTACGGCAGTCTTCGTCCAGTGCAAACTGAATGGCGGGGTCATAACCGATCAACTTGGAGCCGGCCAAGTTTGTTAATGCCTCAAAGCCAGGGATGACACCGAGGGCTTCCGCTACCAATTCGTTGTGATTTCCGCGGTAAGTAAAATCAAAGCCGAACATAAAGTTCAGCGACTCACACTCCAACGGGCTGACCGACATGGTGTAGGGCAACTGCTCAAGGACGTACTCGTGCTGTTCAATGGCATCGTCGTAATTCGTGGGATTGACGTAGCCGGTGCAAATGCGGCGGTTCTCCACTGAGGCCCAGCGGTAATACCCCTTTTCCTTGTCCTCTTCCAAGACGAACTCGCCTCGTTCGCGGCTATAGAAATTCTTCATCGTCGGGTAACGTTTTTGGAGTTGCTCAAAGTAATGCATGACGCATTCACGGCCCTTGGGCAAATCCATTTCCGTATTCAAATTTACATTAACGTAAAAATCGTCCGCGATTTCTTTGACGTGCAGCATTCACGCTTCCTCTCAGTGTTTTATACCTGTATGGCTCTGGGGATGAGCCAAAACAAAAGACGGCGGTCGCCGGCAAAATATCCATCCTGCCAAGTGCCGCCATCTGGGTCGCAATTTTACCATCCCGCCATCCGATTGACGACTGGCCAAAAGGCAGGGCTTGCAGCTTCTGGGGAAACCGGACACCATAATCCGTGAATCGCCATCTGGACATCTGCGGAGAATGGTATGTTCACAGAATTAGTTGTCTTTTCCACCGATTTGGGTTGGACAGGTATTTTAACGAGCGAAGGGTTGATCCAACGCACATGGATCGGGCATGAGAACCGCTCAAGCCTGCTCTGCCGAGCCGGTACAAACCACGCCGTTGTCCCAGTCAAACGCCACTCTCGGATGGTCGGGGCGTTGCAAAAGTATTGCTCTGGCAAACGGACCGCGTTGGACAGTCTGAAAATTGATGAGTCTTGGATGACGCCATTTCAAAAACAAGTTACCCGGGCCTGCCGATCCATTGGTTGGGGGCAGGTGCTAACCTACGGGCAATTGGCAAAAATAGCCGGCTCACCTCGTGCCAGCCGTGCCGTGGGGTCCGTGATGGCCAACAATCGGTATCCGCTTATCGTGCCCTGCCACCGAGTTTGCAGCAGCACTGGCATCGGAGGGTTCTCAGCACCCAACGGAGTCGCTTTGAAGCAGAGGCTCTTGGCTAATGAAGGTCGGTCTGTCGCGGACGCCATATCGCACTAGCGAGCCTCCAGAACGGTTTAGCGTGCTACTTCTGACAACCGAGACGCTTAAACTCACGGCGCCCCTTGTCAGTAGCACCGCGAACCGCTTATTCCCACCCGTTGCACCAATCTACAACGTCTCCCGTAAAATCGGCCTGCCCGGTCCGGTCCAGAGCGCAATAAAAAAAGCGTTAATCGCACACTTGGCAATTAACGCTTCGTTGTTCCCTGGCACCGGGATGCCGAAGCATCCCGGTGCTCAGTCACAAGCTCAGTCGTGAGCGCCTATCAAAACGGTTGACCCAGAAACCATTGTTTTGACAAGTCTAATGCTCGATACCCAGGAGGGAGGGTTCGTGTTGGATTCCCGCATTGCCAACACAAGACGACAGAGCTTTCCGTGTAATAAATCTGTTCTTTTTTCCATCGCGGAATGGACTGATCAGATTGCGATCTCGCAAACGATTCAACACTTTGTATTAAGGGCTTGTTGCCTTGTTTGCGAAGCTAGAATTACTGGAGTAATCACGTTGCAGCAAGAGCGATTTCTGCAAAAATCGTAAAATCAACCTGACCCGATAGCAGTTACCAAACTGGCGATTTTCGCAACGCTCCAAAAGTACTCTGCGAGCTTTCAGACCGAGATTCACTGAGGCCCCGCTACCGCCACCGCTAGCAAAAAACAGGCCGTTGATCATCACGATCAACGGCCTGCAATATGTTTTCTTCTGGATTTGGCTTGAGGACTATCTCCGGCGTGAGCGATCCGTACGCTCGCGACCAGTACCTCGCCGTTGCCATGGGTTTTCGAATTGGAAGGAACTACCGACAAGTTCTTTGAATTTCTTGCGTTGGTCGCTGTCCAAAACTTTAAGGATGTCGTCCTCAGCGTCCTTTACCAATTTCTGGTATTCCTTTTGGAGCTTCTCACGTGCTTCCTCAACCGCCTCTTTCAATTCTTCTCTCTGCTTGTCAGAGATATCCAGATCATCCAACAGGGCTTGGTTGTCAAACACGCCGCCCGCTCCGGAATTTCGCCCGCTGCTTTGGTAGCCGAGTTGTTTCAATCGAGTCTGTTGGTGGGGTAAGAGAACATCATTGACGCGCCCTTCGTAAGGCTTCATTTTCTCTTGCATCTTTTCGCGAATGTTTCGGAATGCCTCGCGACGGTCACCGCCACTATCCTGCATTTCCGAGAACATATCTCGAATTTCCTGCATCGCCTCTTTTTGAAGTTCTTCCAGTTCTTCGATCTGATCATCTACCAATTCAAGTTCTTCTTGAACTTTCTTATCGGTAAGCAGGCTAAACTGGTTGTTTCCGCCCATCATTCTCATCATGCCCGCTGTACGGTTTGAACCACCGCGTTGGGCAAAAGCCACGTCGACACTCAAAATACTGAAGACGGCGGCAATTAAGATCAATCCGCAAATGTTTCTAACTGACATTGGATGTTCTCCAGGCCTTTCTGTAATCACTTAAAAAGTAAGCTATCGAGGGTGTCCCCGCATTCCACGAGAACCTACCTGACTCTTTTAACCGTCCCATACGAGAGAGGTTTCGTTTCCGAGGTTCTTTTTCGGTATTTTCTGGACTTTCCTGCCAATCCGGGGCTTAGCGGGGCGACTGGGCCCTTAACTCCGCCTGATTCCGAGGCGTGGGAGGGCTGAGTTCCGGAAGATTCGCCAATCTTGACCGATTATTGGGGGCATTTTCTTTGAGCCACTCCAAGGTTTGAGGCGAGGGCTGGTCGATCGTAATGGTTTCATTCAATTTCGGGTCTCTTTTGGATCGTAGGATCACGATCATTTCCATCTCATCAGCAGAGGATTGACTGGCCGATCTGACGGGTACCGAGTTGCCTCGATAGACGGCCGGACTGACTGGCACTCCGCCGCCTCGATAAACCGGTTGCGAGGCGGGCGGGTTTAATTCGTTGTTTCTCGCCACGACATTGCCGGTTCGCTGCCGTTGGGCTGGATGATCCAGTTGGCCATAAGCGCGTGGCGGACTGGTTTGAGTTGCACCTACTGGGCGAGTAACGCTGGGTGGGGAAGGATTAGCGACGAGCTGTTGATTGCTCACCCCAGATTGGAACAGATGGGTCAGATTCGTCTTGGCGAATTGCCAGTAAACTGATTGTAAACCGGTATAGATTCCCTCATCCACTTCCACTGCCGCAGCATTACAAACACCAATTAGCTGGCCGCCCGATGAAAACAAGCCGCCGCCACTCCGACCGTCAATGGGGCGACCGACAATATCGTATTTCTTGACGCCGGAATAAGTCGTAACCGCTTTTAACACGCTGCTTCGCAAACTGGGGTCCGCACCGCGATCGCAACCGACACTGAAAATTTGGTCGCCGCTCTGAACCTTTAATACTTCCGGGGCCACTGGAACCGGCTCAATGGCCAAAGGGCAGGGTATCGCGACCAATGCAATATCGTGGTTTTCCGCATCGTAGTACATCAACTTGCCAACAACCGTAGTTTGATTTCCTTGGGCGATCCCTAGGTCCGCGTTGATCTTGCCCTGACCCGCAGAGTCGCGAAATACGTGACCGCAAGTTAAAACCAATGCCTCGTTTTCACGACGATGAATAATGGTTCCGGTCGCCAGCGAGACGCCCTGTTGATCCTCCACACGAAACCGAACCGTTGCTGCCATCGCTCGTTGCTCGGGTGTCAAATTTGCGTCAGCAGCCCGATCCGGTGATGACAGAGCGGCATTCGCGGCCACCGGAGATCCTTTAGAACCCGAATTAATTGAGACTGCTGGTTGTCTAACGTCGGGCTTTCCAATCATCGCCTCAGACTTGGATACCATCTGCCGTAATGAGTCGTAACTCAACGCACCAGTATGCCTGGACAAAACTTGATTACCGTTAATGACGATGACCGTCGGTGTACGATCCACGCGACATTGTTGGGCATAAACCTGATGCTGAGCGATATTAATGGTCGAAACGGCAACGCCCTCCCGCCGCAATTGTTCAATACCTGGCTCGGTTTGCTTGCATGGTGGGCAAGAATCCATGGTAAAGAACAGAACCTGCATATCAGTCGTCGCCAATGAAACGAACGATAGCAATAACAGCTTGGAAATCAGCATTCACATCCCTCCCTGGATGGCCGTGGTCCTTCGCAAAACGCTAAACACACTGCAGCTTCCTTGCTGTAGTTTTGAGCACGCGTTCCAGGCGAAGAAATTTATTGGGGCAAGATCTACAAGGTTGCGACAGACGCGGAAAGACTAAAAAGGCCGTCGGAGTTGGACTGGAGAAGCGGTTGCCAACCAGCTTGCCGCGTCAAATAATGCTCTGAGCCGGAGTTACGCATTGGGAACCACCGAAATCCAATCAAAGCTTTTTTTCAAAAATCGTTAGTTTCTGATGAAATTCGCTCAAGGCGAGGCCGCTATCATGGGACGATATCACCGCCATCTGCTATCAACTTAAATCTTGGGATCCTTCTTTCATGGCGAATTTAATCGCTCGTATTTTGCTGTCCCAATTGCTTATGGGAATGCTCGTCTTCGGATTGGCAAGCCCTAGCTTGGGCCAAGAAGCAGACGTTCCCACAAAATTGCAATCGAGGGCCGAGGAATTCAAGCGGCCAGTGGTCATCGTTTTCGAGGGGCCCATCGATTACCAAAACACCTCCTATTTCAAAAACCGTTTATCAAGGGCTGAGAAATACGGAGCGGATCTGGTTGTAGTGGAAATCGACAGCCCCGGCGGCTTGGCTTTTCAGAGCCTTGAAATGGCTGAGCTATTGAGGGACGTCGATTGGGCTTACACCGTGGCCTTTGTTCCGCGTGAGGCGATCAGCGGCGCGGCCCTCATGTCGCTTGGCTGCGACGAAATCATTCTTGGCTCACAGGCTCGATTTGGTGATGCAGGCCCTATCGAATTTGACCCCACACTAGCGGCATTTCGCTATGTACCGGCCAAAGCCAAATCTGTTTTGGTCCGACAAGCTCAGGATCTTGCCAGCGCAAAAGAACGGTCCAAGGAATTGGCTGAGGCGATGATCGATAAAAACGCAGCCGTCTTTTACCGTAAAACCCAGGCCGCTGGAGAAGACAACCTGGAATTTCAAACCGTCTATCTAAGCGATGATACCCCCGACCCAATGGATGCCGCCAAAAAAGCGAACATGGACCTCAACAGCTGGTCGCTCATTGAAGAGACGGGCAAGGAACGATTTTTCACCGTCAACGGCCCCCGAGCAGTGGCCTTGGATTTTGCCGACGAGATCGCGGATGATCGCGCGGAATTGACAAAAGAACTAGTGGCGACCGGAAAGATCAAGGAATACCGTTTCAAATTTTCCGACAGTGTCGTGTATTGGCTCAACAGTCCCTTTGTGACCGGCTTGCTGATCTTGATGGGTTTGATGGCACTGTATTTTGAATTGAGCGCACCCGGTATCGGTGTCGGCGGTCTAATCGCCGCACTCTGTGCAGCTTTGTTTTTCTGGAGCCGTTTTGCCGGTGGTACGGCCGGATGGCTGGAAGTGATTTTGTTTGTCGCCGGGATCACTTTTTTGTTGATGGAGGTGTTCGTGATTCCGGGTTTCGGGGTGGCGGGATTCGCGGGATTAATTCTCTTGTTCGTCAGCATCGTGATGGCGAGTCAGGATTTTGTAATCCCCCAGACGTCAACACAGGTCGACAGTTTGCTCACGACGCTGTTGGTGATCTCCGTAGCCACTTCGGTATTTTTGATCGGGGCGGTTTTTGTCTCCCATAAATTTGGCAAGATTCCGATCCTCAATCGTCTCTCATTAGCGCCTCCGACTAAGGAAGTTGACACTAAAGTTGATAAAGCGACAGGCAAACCAATACCGGTCAGTCATCCATTGGTATCCGTTGGAGACTGGGGGGTAGCCGAGTCGTTGTTGCGACCTGCCGGGCGTGCCAGTTTCCAAGGCAAGTCAATTGATGTGGTCAGCGACGGAACCTATTTAGAGCCCGGAGCCCAAGTTCGCGTGATCGAAATCGCCGGAAATCGGATTGTCGTGTCTGAGATTGAAAAAAACTCGGGTACCGCCTGAAAAATAATTCCCACCGAAAAAACTCCGTTTGCCATCTCGATTTTCACGGACGACCGAGAATCATTCGGTGTTTTGCTTGCCACACCGTCCAAACAGGCCTCTGGGTCCCTCCGTCGTCACAGCTGGCCCTATGTCAGGGGTTTTTGCCCCAAGTGTCGCTCAGGTGAGATTTTCTCCCCTTACTTGGGGGGCCGCTCCTCCAAAAACCACCTGCTTTACCAAACCGGAGACCTACGAGCCACAACAACAGCCCTTTGGGTTTGCAAAACGTTGCTGGAGTTAGCTAAAGATTAGGCCTGCTGAGGGTCGATTTTTACAATTGGCGAAACGGCATAAGGGTCAGCGGTTGTACCGATAATCAGCTTTTGGCCTTTCCCGTGATTAGGTTTTAAATATCATTGAGAACTTAACTTAGCGAAAGCCGCACACTTTTTTCTTCATTCCAACCCTTGGCAGTGAAGGTTGCCTTTCGCACCGCACGGTGATGCTGGCAACAACGGTTGGAAATCTCACTCGAGCGAACGCTGACTTGCAGCGACTCGCGGATTCGAGACTCCAGAGTTTGCAACGCGTTTTTACGTTGCCAGATCGGATTGTGCGAACGCCGTCATTTTTAACTTACGCGAAATTTAGAACTTCTTACCTTTGGTGCAAAGATGAACCTTAGCAAGCTGAGAAACATTGGAATCTCTGCTCACATCGATTCGGGCAAAACCACTTTGAGTGAGCGAATCCTTTACTACACGGGACGCATCCACAAAATTGAGGAAGTTCGCGGTGGCGGTGACGGCGCAACCATGGATCACATGGAACTGGAAAAAGAGCGTGGTATTACCATTACCAGCGCTGCCACCAGCGTGACCTGGAACGACTACGGCATTAACTTGATCGACACGCCCGGTCACGTGGACTTCACAGTAGAAGTTGAGCGCTCCCTTCGCGTACTAGACGGTGCGGTTTTGGTTCTTTGTGCCGTGGGTGGTGTGCAAGCTCAGTCGCTGACTGTCGATCGCCAAATGAAACGATATCATGTGCCCCGTTTGGCCTTCGTCAACAAGATGGACCGGACAGGTGCTGACCCTCAAAACGTACTTGAGCAGATGCGAGAAAAGCTCAACGCCCAAGCAAATTTGATGCAACTGCCCATTGGCGCAGGCGAAGACTTCGAAGGCATCATCGACTTAATCACCATGAAGGCGCTGTACTTCGATGGCGAAAAGGGAGAACACACCCGCATCGAGGACATCCCTGCCGACATGCAAGAGACTGCAGATCTTGGCCGCCAAGAGATGCTCGAAGGCTTGGCCATGTACAGCGATGAGCTCATGGAACTACTGCTCTCGGAAGAACCCGTTACCGAAGAACTCATTCACAAAGTAGTGTTGGCTGCTGTTCAGGAGCAAGATTTCACGCCTGTCTTCCTCGGCACCGCATTTCGTAATAAAGGTGTCCAACCTTTGTTGGACGCAATCTGTCGCTACCTGCCCTCGCCTTTGGATCGTGGTATCGACGCGAAAAACTGGGAAAACCCGGACGAGACCTATCCTTTGGTACCTGAAGCAGATAAGCCGTTTGTGGGCATGGCCTTTAAGATCGTGGAAGATCCCTACGGTCAGTTGACCTACATGCGGATTTACCAAGGCACCATCGAGAAGGGCCAGATGTACATCAACCAGCGTACAGGCCGCAAGGATCGTTTCAGCCGCATCCTAAGAATGCACTCCGACAAACGCGAGGAAATGGATTCCGCTTCTGCTGGAGACATTGTTGCGGTTATGGGCATCGATTGTGCGAGTGGTGATACCTACGCCGCCAAGCAAAAAATGTGCACGCTGGAAAGTATGTTCATTCCGGAACCCGTGATCAAAATTGCCGTCACCCCCAAAGAGCGAAGCGGTGGCGACAAGTTAGGCAAAGCATTGCAACGTTTCAGAAAAGAAGACCCGACTTTCCGAGTCTTTACCGATGACGAAACCGGCGAAGTCATTATGGCCGGTATGGGTGAACTACATCTCGACGTTTACATCGAGCGGATTCGCCGTGAATACAAAATCGAGGTGGAAGTAGGAGCACCGAAAGTTTCCTACCGCGAAACGCCGACCAAGATGATCGAGTTCAACCACAAACACAAAAAGCAGTCGGGTGGTTCGGGCCAGTACGGGCACATCGTGGGCACCATGGGCCCCATCGAAGAACGCGAAGAAGGCCAAGAAGATCTAGATTTCATCTTCAAGGATTCGATCGTTAGCGGCCGTATCCCCAAGCAGTACATTCCTGCTGTCGAAAAGGGATTCCGCACCTGTGTGCCAAAGGGCATTCTTGCGGAGTACCCAGTGGTTAATCTGCATGTCCACTTGAAGGACGGTTCCTACCATGATGTCGATAGTAGTGAGATGGCCTTCCAAACGGCTGCCCGTGGTTGCTTTCGGGAATTCATGAAGAAGACCGGACCCGTACTGCTGGAACCGGTCATGCGAGTAGAGATTGAATCGCCAGAAACGTTCCAAGGCGGAATCGTCGGTGATGTAACATCTC
>CAJQPP010000073.1 GCA_905480235.1 uncultured Pirellulaceae bacterium | reverse complement strand
ACCAAAATCAGCGTGACCCGGGGTATCGATGATATTAATCTTCGTGTTTTTGTAAGGTAGAGCGATATTTTTGGCGAGAATCGTGATACCACGTTCTTTCTCCAAATCGCCCGAATCGAGAATTCGTTCGCCCTGCAGTTGGGTGTCGCGGAACTGGCCGCTTTGTCGGAGTAAACAATCCACCAACGTCGTTTTGCCATGATCAACATGGGCAATGATCACGATATTTCGCAAGTCATCTCTTTGGCTTGACAACGGTTCGTACTCCGATGAAGGGATAGCTGGAACGGGGCGACGGCAATAAGGACGATTGGATTGGCGAATTTCGCAAGAAAAACATGTCCGCACCGAATCGTTTTAGCGTAATTCGGGTTAGATTGATTGCCAGCCGTCGGGGTTCTTGTTTTGCCGCAATTACCCCATCGATACAATGCCAAACGGAAAGTTTGACGCTGTATTTCCAAAACAGACCGCCAACCAATTTTCGGCTGATTTTGCCGCCACTCATATACTTTGAGGAAAAAATGATGACATCTGCAAAGAACTGGTTTTATCCAGCCGTTTATCTGGTTTTTGTGGCGGTATCGTTACCGGTAAATGGCCTGTTGGCGCAAACCCCGATGGCCACCAACTGGCCGAATTTCCGGGGACCGACGTTTAACGGGACCTCCGACACCGCTACACCACCCACAGAATGGGCCGAAAACCAAAATCTGAAGTGGAAGATCGAGTTGCCGGGTGCCGGCAACAACAGCTCTCCCATCGTCTGGGGCGATCAAGTGATCATTCTCGATGCGATTCCCAGTCCGTCTGCTAGTCCGGCGGAATCTGAGACGAAGCAGGCCCCCAAGAATCGTGGTAGCCGACGAGGTCGCGGGCGCGGGCGAAACCGCGCTCCACAAACGCCCACCAAGTTCGTAACGATTTGCTTTGACCGCCAAAGCGGGAAAAAAAAATGGGAACAAGTCGCCGTCGAATCGACGCCCCATCAGGGCACTCACTCGGATCACAGTTTCGCCTCCGCTTCGCCGATCACCGATGGCAAACGCATTTATTCTCATTTTG
The DNA here is from genome assembly GCA_905480235.1 of uncultured Pirellulaceae bacterium. Taxonomy (GTDB): domain Bacteria; phylum Planctomycetota; class Planctomycetia; order Pirellulales; family Pirellulaceae; genus CAJQPP01. The sequence goes on along the minus strand of CAJQPP010000073.1, from coordinate 40,565 downwards.
GATCACGCGGACTTTATTGCTACGACATGGATGGATCGCTGCAGTGGAAGCGCGATGATTTTGGACAAATGATGACACGAAGCGGGTTTGGAGAAGGCAGCTCTCCGTTCCTGTACGAGGATGTGCTCATTGTTCCCTGGGATCATGAAGGTCAGTCGTGGGTCATGGCCATCGATGCCTCGACCGGTGAAACGAAGTGGAAGCAAGAACGCGACGAGCCCTCCAATTGGGTCACTCCCGTGGTACTGCAACGACAGGGTAAGGAGATCGTGGTAACCGGTGGGGAAAACTTTGCTCGAGGATACGACTTGGCAACAGGCAAAGAAATTTGGCGTTCTTCAGGATTCACCTCCCGCCCCATTTCTTCTCCGGTGGTTCATCAAGACTTAGTGCTACTGGCAAGCAGCCGGCAAGGGTTTTACTTAAGTGCACTCGATCTCAACGGCCAAGGAAATCTGAATGACAGCGGAGGCATAAAATGGAGCACGGATTCCGCCGCCCCCGACGTGCCTAGCATGATGGTGTCCCATGGTCGGGTTTATCACATGAAGGGTAGTACCAATATTTTGTATTGCCTGAATGCCGAAACCGGTGACGAGCTCTACTCCAAACGGCTTCCCGGGATACGCGGCGTGTACGCCTCCATCGTAGCAGCCGATGGCAAGGTTATCGTGGTCGGACGCGATGGGAGTGCCGTTGTTTTACGAGACTCTGATCGCTTTCAAGTATTGGCCGAGAATCAACTCGACGATGCCATCGACGCGACGCCAGCGTTGGCAGGAAAGCAGATGTTCTTGCGGGGCAAGAAACACTTGTATTGTCTGGAGAATGGTTCTTGAGTGACGTTGATTAGACGACACGGCGAATTCAGTCGGTTTTCCAAAACTCGCCCAAGCGAACCAGTTGCTTGACTAATTCATCGACCCGACCGCAAATATTTTCGTCGCTGAGTTGGCCATCTGTAAAACATCCTTCCAAGGCGTAAACAAATTTGGGCAGGATCAGACAACGAAAATCCAGCATCAGGCTGTTAAACAAGCTCATCGGAGCCATGTAACTGCCCTGCCCTCCCGCGGCACATAACAGACCGATCACTTTGTCATTCCATGCACTGCCGGTGAGTTCGATGAGGTTTTTGCAACTGGCAGAAACGTCGTAGTTGTAAACCGGCGTTGCAATAAGAATTCCGCTTGCGGCCGCGATTTTTCCGGAAAGCTGGCCCACCAGGGGGTCGCCGTAACAGTCGTGACCATTGCAGGGAGGCAAAGGAGCGAGAGCGGCTAAATCCAACAACTCACAGGGTTGCCCCGTCTCCTGCATTTGCTGAAAAGCCGCATTGGCCAACACACGACTGCGGCTGTGGGGATGGAGACTGGTGGAGAAAACGAGATACATGCACGGTCCGTAGATCAAGGAAATTGCCGCATCGATCATAGCGGGGAAAAACCGCGATGGGGAGGCCATATTCCGCATCCTGAACGCCTTGGAAACTTATCGAATTCAGGCATATCTGAGAGTCGGGGAAGTTTGGTTATACTAACGGCCGAAATTTCAGGAGAGGAATCCATGTTCAAACAATTTATGCTGGCCACCACACTGGTTGCCTGGACGTTTTCCGTCACGTCATCAGTTGCAGCGCAATCGCCATTGACGGTTCAAGTCACCTTGGAAAAAGGCATCGCCGACCAACCGATTAGTGGTCGCCTGTATGTCTTTTTTTCACAACGATCCGCGCAGCCGATGAACGGCCCCTCGTGGTTCGGTCCCGAACCATTTTTCGCCATGGATGTGACCGACCTAGCTCCGGGTGGCACCATCACGGTTGATGACTCCGCCGCTTTCCTGATGGGACCACTTTCCGAATTGCCGGCCGGGCAGTACACCGTTCAAGCGGTGCTGGATCACGATTTTTACTTTGCCAGCCATAATAATGGGCCGGGTAATTTTTACAGCGAACCCGCGAAACTAAACCTGAAAAAAGACCGTGCCGCCTCGGAAGGTCCCCTTTCATTGTTGTTAAACCAAAGCGTTCAAGCGGCAACGTATCAAGATAGTGAATTTGTAAAGTTCGTCACTTTAGAATCCAAACTGCTGGGCGATTTTCACAACCGCCAGGTTTTAGAGCGGGCGATGGTCGTGCTGCCACCCAGCTATTACAAGGAACCCAATCGGCGTTACCCCGTTTATTTTGATGTCACCGGATTCGGTGCGACCCTGGCCCAATTACAAGGCCGTTGGCAGAACGGGCAAAAGCAACCCGCCGCAGACCAAACAGAGTTCATTCGCGTTTTCCTCACAGGCCAATGCAAATGGGGACACCATGTGTACGCCAACAGCGCGACCAATGGTCCTCGAGGCGACATGCTGGTCAATGAAATGATCCCACAAATCGACCAACAATTCCGCACGGTAGCCGAGCCGACCGCCAGGTTCGTAGGCGGGCACTCCAGCGGCGGTTGGAGCTCACTTTGGTTGCAAGTAAATTACCCTGATGCGTTTGGCGGCGTATGGAGCACGGCTCCCGATCCCGTCGATTTTCGTGATTGGCAAGGGACGAATTTGTACGAGGACGGAGCCAATGTCTATTTTGATGCCGCCGGTCAAAAGCGTCCCCTGGCTCGAAATAATGGTCGTGTCCTGGTGTACTATCAAAACTTCTCGCAAATGGACGATGTCTTAGGTCGCGGAGGACAAATCCGCAGCTTTGACGCTGTTTTCTCGCCGCTCGGTGACGACGGAAAACCGGCCAAAATGTGGGACCGTGAAACCGGCAAAGTTCGACCTGAGATACTCGATTACTGGACGCAGTACGATATCAGCCGCAAGTTGCAGCAAAATTGGTCCGAGCTACAACCAAAGCTCGCCGGTAAACTGCATGTCTACATGGGTGACGAAGACACCTTTTATCTGGAAAATGCCACTCGGTTGCTGGGCGAGCGATTAAAAGGCTTGGGAAGTGATGCGGTCGTGGAGATGTTCCCGGGCAAAGATCACATGAATTTGCTCAACAGCCAAATGAAAGCTCGTATCATGCGAGAAATGTCCCAGCAATTCTGGAAAAATCATCCACCTAAGTAATCCATTAAAAATGGACTGGATTACTTGCGGTACATTAGCAGGGGAAAGATTTGCGGCCACGAGTTTGGCGGATTCCTACCCTGAGGTTTTTACTTATTGGTGCGGCTCTCTGGCTTGGCAAAGAGGCCTTTTCTTCCACCGCTCGATTAATATGAAATGAGGATTTAATTTTGTCACGTGTCGTATTGGCAATGTCCGGGGGTGTCGATTCAAGTGTTGCGGCACACCTGTTGGTGGAAGCCGGTCATGAGGTCACCGGCGTGTTTATGCGGCATGGTGAAAAAGCGGTCACGGCCTGCTCGATCGATGGAGATCGCGCATCATCACCACTATTGCCTGTCCTCAACCAAAGAGCCGATCACAAACAGGGTTGCTGCAGCGCGCTGGACGCAGAGGATGGACGACGCGTCGCGGAACGCTTGGGAATCCCATTTTACGCACTGAATCTGGAATCTGAATTTCGCGAAATCATTGATTACTTTGTCGATGAATACACTCGCGGGCGAACTCCCAACCCCTGCGTACAGTGCAATAACTGGATCAAATTCGGCAAGTTATTTGACTATGCCGACAGCATCGGAGCCGAGTTCGTCGCTACCGGACACTACGCTCAATTGACCCATCATGGGACTCCCGATGAACCGGCCATTATCCGCGGGGTCGACGCGGCAAAGGATCAATCCTACGTCCTGTTTGGCATTCAGCGAGAGTACCTGAAACGCATGCTATTACCGGTGGGTGGTTTTGAAAAACCCACGATCCGGGAAATCGCTGGGCAGATCGGTTTGAACGTTGCCGACAAAAAAGACAGCCAAGAAATCTGCTTCGTCACCCAAGGGCACCACGGACAATTTGTCCGCGACCGCAGAGACGACGTCGATACGTCTGGAAATTTTGTCACCACCGACGGGACCGTGGTCGGCCAGCATGCGGGTATCGAAACCTACACAATCGGCCAGAGAAAAGGTTTGGGTATTGCGCTGGGTGAACCCCATTTTGTCGTCAAAATTGATCCCCAAACGTACGACGTCGTGTTGGGGAAAAAAGCGGAACTCGGTCGACTGGAATTAACCGCCAGCGATACCAATTGGCTGAGCGATTCCTTGGTCGATCCATCCACGGCGTTTCGTTGCCAAGCGCAAATTCGCTACAACAGCTTGGCGGAACCGGCGACTGCTTGGCGTACCGAACAGGGACTGCGAGTGGTTTTTGACGAACCACAAAACGGCGTTGCCCCTGGGCAAGCGGTTGTGCTTTACGATGATGACCGAGTTTTAGGTGGCGGCTGGATCGACTCTTAGCTCGCTTTGTTCGGAAAAAACGTTCGTTTTTCCGCGGCATGCCTACGTTCCGCCCCCAAAGCCGCGACCAGTAACACTACCTTCGGGGATACCGTTGGGGTAAGATGAAGTCACTTATTTTTTAGAACGGAAAGCCTGATTTATGTGGAAGCTCGCATCCATGCCTCTTGCCCAAACATTCTTTGAACAATACGGGAACATCATTCTCTCCGCCGCCGGAATTTTTGGTGGTCTGTTGCTATTGGTATTGGTCCTCGCATTTATCACCTATGGCAAACTCTGGTTTCAGGCCTACATGTCGAGTGCCGACGTCAGCATGTTAGGTCTCGTTGGTATGCATTTCCGACAAGTCAGACCCTCGATTATCGTGCAAGCGAAAATCATGGCCTCCCAGGCCGGCCTGAATATCAACCGTCGAAACGGCATTAGTACATCACGTTTGGAGGCTCACTACCTCGCAGGCGGCGATGTGCTGAGAGTGATTAACGCCATCATTGCCGCTCAAAGAGCGGGCATCGATTTGGATTTCGATCGTGCTGCGGCAATCGACTTGGCGGGTCGTGATGTCATGGATGCGGTTCGCACAAGCGTTTACCCAAAAGTAATCGATTGCCCCGATCCGCAACGCAGTGGTAAAAATGTGCTTAGCGCTATCGCCAAAGACGGTGTCGAATTAAGAATTCGTGCCCGGGTTACGGTGCGCACTAACCTTGAACAACTAATTGGTGGTGCGACGGAAGAGACCATCATTGCCCGCGTCGGTGAGAGTATCATTTCCTCCATCGGATCCAGTCGTCAGCATCAAGACGTGTTAGAAAATCCCGATCGAATATCCAAAGCTGTTTTGGAGCGGGGACTCGACGCCCATACCGCGTTCGAAATCGTTTCCATCGATATCGCCGATATCGACGTGGGTGAAAACATTGGAGCTCGACTGCAGGCAGACCAGGCAGAAGCGGATACACGCGTGGCCCGTGCGAACGCAGAACGTCGCCGCGCCGAGGCAGTTGCCGAAGAACAGGAGATGCGTGCTCGGGTTGTGCTGAACCGTGCTTCGCTGGTATTGGCGGAATCCGAAGTTCCAGAAGCAATGGCTGAAGCGTTTCGCGAAGGCAACCTGACTGCCAGTGGTAAGGATATCTAGGAACGCTCTCCCTCTACCGGAAATGCCCGGTTCTAGAGCCCATCGCTCGCTTGGAAAACGATTACCTTGGATGGCTGCAGGAGCACCTGTGGCATTCGCAATGGAACCCGTTTATCCCAAGCTTGGATTTCATTAGGATGCGGTTTTTCAGCAGGTCGTTTGGTCCAATCGAGGAAGTAATGGCACGAGCAAAACATTACTGGTTAATGAAATCTGAACCCAACGTCTATTCCATCGACGACCTGGCAAAGGAAAAGAACAAGACCACCTGCTGGGATGGCGTCAGAAATTACCAGGCGCGAAACTTGATGCGGGACGAAATGAAAAAGGGCGATCTCGTTCTTTATTACCACTCCAATGCCAAACCGCCGGGCGTTGCAGGTGTCGCGGAAATTGCCAACGAGTCCTACCCCGACCACACGCAATTCGACAAGCAAAGCAAGTACTTTGATCCCAAGGCGACGCTGGCAGTCCCCCGTTGGTTCATGGTCGATATCAAACTTGTGAAAAAATTTAAGACCTTCCAACCGCTCGATGATCTCAAGCTGGTCAAGTCACTGGAAGGCATGGTGCTGCTGCAAAAAGGATCACGGTTATCGGTGCAACCGGTCACCAAAAAGCAGTATGAAACGATCGTAAAACTGGGTACTCGCTAACAAGCGTTCAACCCGCACGTGTTGTTTCGGTCGCGTTTTTGGGTTCTCCGGCTTTCGTTTCAGATTCGGTTTCGGACGACTCCTCAGCACCACCGGACCCCGACTTCTCGACTTCAGACCCCGACTTCTCGTCTGCGGACGCAGACTTCTCGGCACTCTCTTTCGAGGTATTGCCGGACGCCGTTTGTTCCGCGTTTGTGTCGCCACTCTCTTGTGTGGCGGGGGAATCGACCATACCCTTCTTCTCCACGACGGGTGGAACCGCGTTCGGTTTTTCGTCGTTAAGATTCTCGAACAGCTGGTTCCCTTTGTCGAATAATTTATCGTGTAATCCAGTATGCGTCATCTTGCCGCCTTGGTGGGCGACAAAACCCGTCACAACCGCTAGCCCGACCATGCCAAACTTCCAGAGTAAGCCGGCACCGTAGGGATCTCGTTTTCGCGAACTGCTCGCCATCATCGCCAGAATGAAGGCCAGCACGGCCACTAAAATGCCGCCCCAGCGGTGCATGTCGATGGTGGATTCGAACATTTTCTCGATGGGCCACACCTCCCACTGGGACATGTTTTTGTCCACGGCAAAATACCACCCGGTAATGCAGGCAAAAATGGCGGACCAAGCACCTAACCAAAGGCAATAGTAGGCGGCATCAGCGAGAGGAGATTCACCACGCAATCCCAATACTGCAAAGAAAGCACCGCCCATTAAAAGGGCCACAGGAAAGTGCAGTACCAGCGGGTGTAACAAACCTGTGATTTGCGTGACCAACTCAAAATTATCAGCTTCGGCGTCCTTGACCTTCGCTTGCTGTTTCACCTTTTGCTCAACCTCTTCAACCACGGATTTATTGAGCACCAATTCGACGCCTTCGGGCCAAACGGCCCCTTCATTAATCCAACGCGTCACCAACTGAATCTCGGCCGGCGGTAAAGGCCCACCTTCGCCGGGGGGGGGCATCATTTCCGAGTCATCTTCCGAGACGATATAGTCGTGAAGTTCACTGAAGCCCGCATCAAAAGGTTCGACGTAATTAAAAACGTTTTCGCGGTCATCGATGCGAAAATCTCCGTCCTGATCTTCCGGTCCATGACAACGCAGGCAATGTCGTTCAAAAAGAGGTTTGATCTGCGTTGCAAAATCTACTTTGGGCTCCTGAGCCTGCAAATTTGGCGACGACGAAATGGACGGCGACAACCCAAAATAGCTCATCAAAATCAGAGCCAAAATGCCAAAGCGAGAAAGCCGTCCAACCGCATTCATAAGAAACTTTCGCCAAAAGATCTCGAGTTACTCAGTACCTCTTTACTATGGCAAAACGCAATCAGCGATTCAAGCAGTAAAAACGCTCACACCCGTATCCCTTCTGGTTTCGGGCGTCACCTAAAACGGCAAAGGACCCGAATCTACCAACCCATCAGGGACGTCGACACAAAACACTTTGCCATCTCCCATGCGGCCGGTTCGCGCGATGGTGCAGATAATCTGCGTTACCTCGTCTACGTCAGCATCCTCTGCCCAAATGCAAACCTCAATTTTCGGCAGAAATACGACCGAATATTCATTGCGCTGATACTCAGACAAATAGCTTTTTTGCCGGCCGTAGCCATGAACTTCACGAATGGTAATTTCCGTATGCCCTGCTTTACCTAAAGCGTGCAGAACTCGCTCAGCAGTAAACGGTTTCAAAATGGCAATTATTTGTTTCATTTACAGGCGATCCAGGTCCAATGCCGATCTGAATTTTGCGTGACCGTATTTCTGTCAAAGCCTAGCGTTTGCACCAAATCCCCAATCTCTTCCAACGAGAGAGCGGCGTGCAGGGACTCACCAAACATCTTCTGAGCGTGCTCAGACTCGTTCCCCGTGTAGGTTCTGACCAGATGTTCTAAGGCTTGCTGGCTATCGGGTCGAAGCAGGTCCCGAAAGAAAAGCAGCCCGCCTTCTCGGGTCACTCTTTGGGCTTCCCTTAAACACTGCATCGGTTCGGGGATATGGTGAATGATACTGTTCGAAATGACGGCATCAAACATCCCGTCGGAGAACCCCATCGCTTTCGCATCGTCCTTTTGCAATTGAATTCTCTCTAACAGCCCGGCGATATCAATATTCCCACGCGCGATATCCAGCATGTTCACCGAGGCATCTACGGCCATCACACGGCACGCTTGGCTGCGGCGGCATAGCTCGATGGGAATCTGCGCCGTTCCGGTGCCTAAATCCAGCACGTCCTGCGGGTTCTCGATCGCAGCGAGGAATTCATCGACGAAGGCCCGGTTCACCTCCGAGTGATCCATGCGGTCGTAGTCACGCGCCTCTTCCGGCGAGTCCATAACTTCGGGTTCCAACACTCGCTCAATGGTCATGATACTGCTCGAACTCTTCATCACTGTTAATTGGCTCTTGTTTCAACATCAAACCCAGCGCGACCATCAATCCCGCCATCACAAAATAAGCGATGGAAAACTGCAAAACGGCTTGCTGAACTTCTGGCTTAAACACCACCGTGCCATCAAACTCGGTGACCATACCAATTTCCCCTGGCAAGAACATTTTATCGCCGTTGAGAGGCGAGTGCATAACACCGAACAGCACCATGATCCCACCAGCGGTCCAATAGATCGCCGCGCTGAAGAAGCGACGGTCAATTATTCTCGCCACAGCCGAACCCCAAATCAGGCTGGTAATAATAAAACCGCCGGCCAGTATTTGTAGATGCAAAGTTAAACTTTGCAAATTTGCCGCCTCGTTGGGTGAGACTTGGTCCCAGTTGATCGCGCCTCCGAATTGCCCCAGATAAACCGTGACCAATTTGGCCAATGCCGGCAAACAAGCAACCGCCAGCGCGGCGTAATGGCGTTTGGGTGTCGCCTGAAAGCTTTGGGCGGTGATTTCAATGCCGATAAAAATTAGAATCGGTAACACGGCAGCTTCCGGAATCCATTGAAACAAAAAGCTGAAATAACCGATCAAACCTGCTCCCCCTACAAAAGCCGCCGTAGCAAGCGTGTACGCGGCTCGCCCGCCCATAGCTTTATAGGCCGGGTGCCCGATGTAGGGCGTCGTCTGAATCACGCCGCCGCAGAGTCCCGCAACCAATGTGGCAAAAGCCTCGGTACCAATGATCCGGCTGGTGCGATATTCATCTCCCGCCGACGCAGCACTTTCGGTGCAATCGATGCCGCCAATCACGGTGGCGATTGCAAATGGGATGATGTAGGGCAAATAGCCTAATGCCTCAGTAAAGGCACCTGTCCACTGAAAGCTAAAAACACTCAACCACTCCGTGGGGAACCACACCACATCGCTCCCGGTTTCGGATTGCTGAACAAGCGAAGTGCCGGCCAACGAATCGACTTCCAGCAGCACGTACCAAATCACACAACCCACCAAGACTGCCCCCAATGCGCCAGGGATTTTGAATGGTAACTTGCCGCGGGAAATTAGTGTCGCAAAAACAATTACCAAAGAAGCGAAACCGACAATCGGGTTGAGGCTCAGCTTTTCAAGCTGGATGAAGGCAATCAACACCAAAGCAATCGCCAACAGTGAACCCAGCAGACCGGCCCGAGGAAAGACGTTGCGAATCCAGCCAGAACCCACCGCCAACACCGCTTTGACTAGACCCGTAATGATGATCGCACAAATTCCGATGTGCCAAGCGTGCATGGCGGCTTGCTCCTCGCCCATCCCAGATGCTTTCGCACCCAAAAAAGCAGGCCCAAGCACGAACAAAACCATGCCGATCGTGCTGGGTGTATCCAACCCTAGAGGCATCGCACACACATCGGATCGCTTGTCCTTATCAGCCAACCGAAAGGCCATCCAAAAATAGATCAGGTCACCAACCAGCACGCCGATCGCGGTGCCGGGGATCATATATCGCAGGGTAAAATCGACCGGGAATTCAAAAATTGCGAACAACATGGAAACCGTCAGAACCAAGCCGGCTATATTGTCCAACATCAAGCCAAAGAACGCATTGATGTCGCCCGGCGCAGCCCATTGATAACGATATTTCGCCAAGACAATCCCCTCTGTAATTCCTGAACCGGTAATCGGAAACGGGAGTTTAAGAGGGCACATTTGTGGTGTCAAACGAGGGGACACCCGTCCCTAAGCTGAGTCATCCCATTTTTTAGGGATCTCTACTGCATGCGGTGATGCTCACGCGTGGGTGGTCGTATTCCGCAACGTAATCGACCCCGGCTTACGCCTTGGGAGATAGCGTCCCTTTCAAAACCCGGTGCAATTTCTACAATCCGCCGGTTTTTTTAGGCCTTTCAGCAAGTGGCTGAGATCCGATAGCAGACCGAAAAGCCGGCTCTTTTCCCAGTTCTTGCCCGCACCTCGGCATTTTGACCGACATTTCCCCGGCACCGGCACGAGCTTTGCATTTACCTGTTTTGGCTTCATGTCGTGAATTCAAAAAATTTCAGGATACCGACCAGACTTGTCCGGCAACCTGCGATTTAACCTCCTAGAGGAGGAACTGCGACTGTTGCGGACCCGGGAAAGGGCCTCCCCATCATTGATTTTAGGGTTTTACAAAAGGAGTTGCACAGAGAAGTCAGCGATCCGTCAAAGTCGTTTTTTGAAAAACGGCGACCTTTTGGCAGAAATGCCAAACTTTGCTGGCAACTCGTGCGTATAAAACAATGCAAGCCACCGTTAACGATTTGCACTACAACGTCCGACGTCAGCTTAATGCCAAGGTAAATCCTTTGACCGACGAGCAACTATTGTTGCGTTATCGCCAAACTGGCGATCGTGAATTATTTGCGCAGTTGGTCTATCGGTATGAGCGGGAATTGTATTCGTATTTGCGCCGCTACATGGGCAGCTCCGAAATGGCAGAAGATGCTTTTCAAGGTGCGTTCCTGCAGGTGCATTTAAAATGCGAGCAGTTTCAAAAGGGTCGACGTTTTCGTCCTTGGCTATACACCATCGCGACCAACCAGGCGATTGACCTCCGACGCCGTAATAAGCGGCATCGCATGGTCTCGTTAGATGGCACGGGTAATGACGATACAGGCGATGAGGTAAAACGTTTGGTGAATTTGCTGGAGAGTGATGAAACGGGTCCCGAGGCCGCCGCCGTTAACAGCGAACGGAATGTCCGAGTCCGCAACACTCTCGATGGATTACCCGAATCGATGCACGCCGTTATCCAGTTGGTTTATTACCAAGGGATGAAATATCGTGAAGCAGCTGAGGTGCTGGATATTCCCGTCGGCACCGTTAAAAGCCGCCTGCACGCAGCCATCCTACGGTTGACGGACGTGTGGAGCCAACAAAACAAAGTCGAGTGAACAAATCGTGACTGACGCATCTTCCGAGGATTTACTGGGGTTCGCACTGCAGGCGCATGAGCCTGAAGAACACCAACGGATCGAAGAAAAAGTCTTCCAAGAACCTCACCTCAAGGAAGAACTGCAAGCGTTACAAACTCAAATCGCCCCGCTGGAGGACTTGAATCCGGCAGGGCTGCCACCTGCGGGACTGGCTCGACGGACTTGTGAGCTGGTTGCCAATCGCATGGCCGGTGATCGTCACGGGCGCCGGTCTGGAGCAAGCCACTCAACAAGACAATCCGCAGGATCTTCGGCTGCTTTGGAAACCCTCGGGCCTCAGCAGGGTTTTCGACGAACCGCTTTGACCGACCTGTGCGTCGTGGTCGCGATTTTTGTGGCCCTCGCTGGGATCACTTTGCCGGCCTTGAATAGCAGCCGCCAGTCAAGTCAGTTACTCGCGTGCCAAAATAATCTTCGCACCGTTGGCATGGGATTATTACATTACGCGGACAATCGCGGTGGAACGCATATGCCCCTTCCCGCCGAGGGTAAGCTCTCCTTTGCCGGTGTTTACGCGCCGCAATTACTGGATCAGGGTTTTGTCGACAACGACAATCTATTCACCTGCGCTGGCGTTGGTGATACCAGAAAACAAGGCATCCCCAGCCTAAAGCAATTGCGTGAAGCCGAACCGACATTGCTCCGCACCTATCAAAAAAGAGCTGGCGGTGATTTCGCTTATTCCATGGGCCAGTGGAAAGATGGGCGTTATCATCCCGGTGAAAATCTCAGTCGCAACGACTTTATTTTGCTCGCTGACACACCCAATGCGACACTCGCTGGCAGGGCCAGTAGCAATCATGGCGGGCAAGGACAAAACGTTTTTTTCGAAGACGGGCACATTGATTTTCTGCCCCAACCAAAAATCAATGGCGATGCCATCTATGAAAACGACTGGGGCGGCATCGCACCTGGCGCACACCAAGGTGACATCGTATTGGCGCCGAGTGTTACCGGGTTGGGCAAACTAGCAACAGACTGAGACCGCCAGCGGCGCAGCCGAACTATCAGAGATGGCGTTCACCGGATCTCTCAAGCGTCTACGCACATTGCCCTACGACCAGCGTAATATTCTGGCCCCCGAAACCGAAGCTGTTGTTCAAGGCAATGTTGCATTCTTTTTCCCGTGCTTCGTTCGGGATGTAGTCCAAATCGCAATCGGGATCTGGGTTCTCGTAATTGATCGTGGGCGGTAATACGTTATCGCGAATCGCCATAAGGCAGACAATCAATTCGGTCGCACCCGCCGCCGCAATCAGATGTCCCATCATGCTTTTTGTGCTGGAAACGGGGACATTCATTGCATTGGCGCCAAAGAACTCCCGGCAGCTGCGTGTTTCGACACGGTCGTTAACTTTGGTGCTGGTGCCATGAGCATTCACGTAGTGAATATCGTCCGGATTCAGCTTGGCATCCGAGATGGCCATGTTCATGCAGGCGATGGCACCGCGGCCTTCGGGGTGAATATCGGTGATACGGTAGGCATCTGCCGTCGAGCCGTATCCGAGGATCTCTCCATAAATATGAGCTCCCCGTTTTTTGGCAAACTCGTATTCTTCCAGTACCACCATGGCGCTGCCTTCTCCCAAAACAAATCCGTCTCGCAGTCCGTCGAAGGGACGAGAGGCGCCTTGGGGATTATCATTGTTGGTAGATAACGCTGTTAGCAAATTAAATCCCGTAACCCCGAATGGGTGGATCATGCTGTGCGTGCCTCCGGACAACATGACGTCTGCTTCACCACGGCGAATTATCTCGGTAGCCTCGCCAATCGCTTGGCTGCTGGCGGCACACGCGGTCAAACAATTGGCATTCGGCCCTTGCGCATTAAACATGGCCGCCATATGACCGACAGGCATATTGGGTTCCTGTTCCAATTCAAACGCGGGGTCCAAGAACTCTAGCCCTTTGTTCATGAACTTAACGATGTCCAAATCACCTTCTTCGCCGAGCCCGGCCGCCATCATCGTGGCGAAACTCAGGAAGTCTTGATTCCCTTCACCGCTTCCCATGTAGACACCGAATCTTCGCGGATCCTGGATGGCGTCCAAGACGCCCGAACTGGCCATCGCCTGTTTCGCGGCGCCACCGGCGAAGCGAGTATGACGTCCGCGATTTTTCCAAAGCGCACTGTCTTCGCCGGTATCGGTGATGTCCCAATTTTTTATCTCTGCCGAGATTTTGGTGGGGAACCGACTCGCATCAAAGATGGTTGTGTAGCCAACGCCGCTATTGCCTTCCTTGAGCTGATTCCAAACGGTTTCCACGTCATTACCCAACGGGTTAATGACCCCGATACCCGTTATCACGACACGTCGACGAGATCCATGTTCGCTCATCCAGATTGCTCTCTTGTCAAGGAATTAGATTAAGTATCAACGGTTACGTTCGGAGAAATCCCGTTCGCCCGTTCAGCGTCCAGCATATATTGAGGCACTTCGATTGGTGTCCCGTCGGGATAAACTCCGACTTGGAACAGTTTCAGGCATCTCAGCATGCGGCAGAAACGATCGGGCTCAAACAACTCGACCCCTTTGAAACGTTCGTCAAGGAAAGCGAAGGTCAAAGAGGCTTCGCATAACAGGCGTTCGCCCACATGAACGGTCCCTGTGGCGATCCCACCGCCTGACATATTTTCAATGTCAGCTCGAAACCTGAGCTTGTCACCCGGTACCGCTTGGAAATGAAATTTACTCCGCGTGACCTTGGCAAGCACGACCCGGTTGATGAAATCACTTTGCTGTTGAATCAGCAACCCACCCGTTTGGGCCATCCCCTCCACAATCAATGACGCAGGATAATAAGGACTCCCGGGGTTGTAGTCGTCTACGGGTTTTTCCGAGAGACTGACGCACTTAACCGCCACCGCGTACTGGCCGCATACAAACTCTTCAAATCGATCAATCCAAAACCAACGCATTCAAGGGTACCTGTAATCCGATCCTGATAATTCTCAATTTACTGATAACGGGAAACGAAAAGCGACCACTTACCAATTGGTAACAGGTCGCTGTCCATAGCTGCGTGATTGAGACGCAAGTCAGTTATTCAAAGTAGGTCGCATCAACGATCGGGGAACGACTAAGCCGCTCCCACTTTGGTGCTGACATAATTGCAAAGGTCCTGCACGGTTAGTAGATTTCCAAAATCCTGTACCAGTGGGTTTTGCTCGAATTTGCTGAGGTCAGCAAATGGCATACGGTCTTTTAACTTAACGAGTCCGTCCGGCGTGACTTTTCCGTCATGCACAAATTCGGCATTCGTAAGAATGTCATCCGGGAATAATTCGTCGCGAGGGATTTGGATATCAAATCCCTTTTCCAGTTTGAAAACGATATCGAGAAAGTCGATTGATTCTGCTCCAAGATCTCCGACCATGGTCGCTTGAGGCGTTACTTCATCATCGTCGACTCCCAACGCGTCGACCAAAGCCTCGCGAACTTTCTCGAAAACCTCATCTTTAGTTGGCATGAATCAATCTCCAGTTTTGTAGGTTTGTATTGCACTCGTCCATGCGGACGATCAAATATTCGTTAAAACGGCAGGTCGCGATGGGTCGCGAACTCGCCTAATTTAGCCGTTTGAGCTGGCAACTGTGCCATCAATTAAAGCTGAATTGTAGGGGTTTCTGGGATCTTGCAAACGGCGAAACTGCTTGATTCGCTCTTGAATCAGAAATTCATCGGATGCCGCCGTGCCCAGCCCGCGGGCCGCAAGGTTGAAATACTCAAGCAAGAGCTTCCCTTTCACAGCCACATTTCCGTTGGTTAGGCCCTTCGTCAGCATTAATATCTGATTTTCTTCGGTTTTATTCCATTCCGCAATCACGGTCAATTGCGATCCCGGTTCCACAAAATCGCCAAATTTGACCTGTTTCGATTCCCTGAGAACCACCGATGAATGTTCAAAGTTCTGGGTTGCATAAACCAAATACATGCCCGCTTGGAACATCGCTTCCATCATCAAAACCCCCGGCATGACCGGGAAGCGGGGAAAATGGTCCTGCAGATAGTCCTCAGAGAGGCTGAGATTCTTGACAGCAACCAGTTTTTCACCGGGTACCAGCTCTGTGATACGGTCCAGTTGGCAAAATTGCATTCCAGCTCTTCTCTTCGACAGGATCTAAAAGGTTCTTGATTCCCCGCAGAAAAAGGGGGAGTTAGGACAAAACATCGGTTTTGGTCGAGGCCAAGGCACGGCGCAAAGTGCCTGCGACAAGGGCTTTCGAGTCCGCCGACCAATTCAAGTTGCCTAATATAACAGCCCCTAGAAAACCGCTCAATGCGCACTTTAGCCTATAAATTGCAGCGTTTCGTATATCTTCGCCGCTGGATTCCACGTGGTGGTTTGAAATCAGGGGGCGGCGGTGCTAAATTCTGGCCATGCGAAAAGGTATTGCTGTCTCGCCAGGAGTGGCCATAGGTACCGCGTACGTGATTCACGAAATCTTCGTGAATCCCGACACCAAGCTCCTGGAAGACTCAGAAGTAACGGCAGAACTGGCGCGATACGAGACAGCTCGTGATCGCTCGGCAGCCGATCTGCGCGCACTGGAGCGCAAGGTCGATGCCCAAGTGGGCCATGAAGAGGCCTCTATTTTTGCCGTGCATCGGTCCATTCTTCGAGACGCGGCATTCACTCAAAAAATACGCACTTGGATTGTGGACGAGCGACTGACCGCAGCCGCCGCCCTGCATCGGCTATTGGGTGAATACACCGAATTATTCTCGCGTACCAACGACGCCTATCTGCGCGAGCGATTAAACGACGTTCGGGATGTCGTCATCCGTCTCAGCGGGCACATGTCCGATGTGCTGCGTCCGGAGAAATCGCAAGAGGTACTCAAGGGACCATTAATCGTTATCGCCGATGAATTGCTGCCCAGTCAGGTTGTTGCACTGGGCGATATCGAGGTGCAAGGGATCGCTACCCAAGCGGGTAGCCAGACCAGCCATGCCGCCATCATTGCGAGATCTCGAGGTATCCCCGCCATCTGCGGCGTCTCCCGCTTAATGCGTTTGGTAAAAACAGGCGACACCATCATTGTTGATGGTCGTGCCGGTCATGTGGTCATCAATCCTGATGCCGAAGCCCTGTCCGCTTTCCGAAAATTGGAACGGGAATTCTTTGATCTCAAAGATCAACTCGCCGAAAATCACGATCAACCCGCAGTCACCTCGGATGGCCAGTTATTGTATCTCCACGCCAATATTAACGGCCAGCCAGATGCCGTAGCATCCGTGGCCATGGGCGCTGCCGGGGTCGGACTCTATCGGACCGAATACCTCTATTTGACCCACCCCGATGTACCCGATGAACACGAGCAGTACGAAACCTATAAATCCATCATCAAGTCCAGCCCGGATCAAAATATCACCATCCGTACGCTAGATATCGGTGGTGATAAAACCGTTCCTTATCTGGGCCATCATCACCAGGAAGCCAACCCGTTTATGGGATGGCGTAGTATTCGTCTGTCGTTTGAACATCCTGAATTTTTCAACACCCAAATCCGCGCCATCATTCGAGCTGCGTCTGATTCGCCTGACAGTCAGGTGCGAATGATGTTTCCCATGGTAACCACCGTCGAGGAAATAAGACGTCTACGAGGCATGGTGCGACGCGCTTACAAATCGCTGGAAGAACAGGGCTTGCCAACCACCCGCGTACCGATGGGCATGATGTTGGAAGTTCCCGCCGCCGCGGTCACCATTCGCAGCATGCTGGACATCGTCGATTTTGTGTCCATCGGCTCGAATGACCTGGTTCAATACCTGATGGCTGCCGACCGCGATAACCCCAAGGTCAGTCATCTCTGCCAACCTCTGTCGCCTGCCGTCGTACATGTTTTGCATTCGGTCATCACGGCCTGCAATGACGCCGGTAAACCCGTGACCGTCTGCGGAGAAATGGCAGGACAGCCCAAATCATTTTTATTGTTGTTAGGGATGGGTCTGCGAAATTTCAGTATGAGCCCTGCCTTTGTACCTTCTATCAAACAATTGGCCAGCCGCGTCACCATTGCCGAAACGGAAGCCATCTTCCGCAAAGTGGCCAAGTTCAAAACGACCGGCCAAGTAAGGCGATTCATGACCGATAGGGTTCAAGAAATCGCCCCCGACCTGGCCATTCTCGACACCTCGACTTAAGCCGGTGCCGTTCGAAATTCAGGTACCTCGCGATCACTATTTGCCATTCGTCGAGATGGGGCGTTCCTGAAAGCGAATCGACTCAATATTGACGCGACTTAAGGGCACGCTTTTTTCATTTCCTCGAGCGTTAAAACTGACCTTTTCCTTGCCCAATTTTTCCAGCACACCATCTCCCAAAACCAAATTCCCGAAGGCCGTATACTTGCCATCCAGTTGAGGAGTATTACCGAGACAGATAAAAAATTGCGAGCCGGCCGAATTGGGATCACTGCCACGTGCCATGGAAATCACGCCGCGAACGTGTTTTCGGTTATTGAATTCGGCAGCGATGTGATAGCCGGGTCCTCCCGTCCCGTAATTCGCTTTTTCCTTTTCGTTTTTTGTTAGAGGATCGCCTCCCTGAATCATGAAGCCATCAATAATGCGATGGAAACATTGGCCGTCGTAAAAGCCGGCCTTCGCCAATTTCTTAAAATTGGCTACCGTTTTTGGCGCCACCTCAGGCCACATCTCGATGAGCATTTCTCCATGGTCGGTGGTGATCACCGCAACTTCTTTCAGGTTATTTTGAGCCACGAGTGGTGCCGCCTGCAATGCACCTGCCATTAGTATTCCCCAAAGCCCCATCCACACCCATTGTTTGGCTAATAATTTCATCTTTCCAACATCCCATATTTCCTTGCCGCTAAATCCAACACCCAACGCAGGCTCGGTCTCCAGCGCACGCGTTCTTGAACCGATGAGATCTATTTTGCTGTAAAAAGAAAACAGCCGTAAACCCCGATTCGGAGATTACGGCTGGCGTAGTATTTTTGTTCGCGCGGTAGCGAAATTTCTTGGCGACGGTTGTGCCTAAGCACTCACATGAGCGTCGATCATCTCTTGCAGTTTCGGGCCGGGAACTAATCCGACCTGTGTTTCTACAACCTCTCCATTCTTGAAAACAAGAATGGTTGGCAACATGGAAACACCGTACTTGGCTGCCAAGGGCATATTCTGATTAACATCGACTTTGGCGACTTTGGCTTTGCCTTCGTTGACGTTAGAAAGTTCATCGATAACTGGACCCAGTTTTCGGCAGGGACCTCACGTAGGCGCCCAAAAGTCCACCAGTACCGGCGTGCTCGACTCGAGCACTTCCCCATCAAAGGTATCTTCATTCAATTCAAGAGCCATATTTCTCACTGTTTGCAAATGGATAGGTGCTGTCGAAGTTTCCACCTCATGAAACCTCTTGTTTGTTCCCGCTCTTTGGCGGTCGCGCTACCAATTCAGCGGCGAGAGCAGGATTTATCGGTGACCCCTCGAGAGGTCATCACCATTCCCAACCATCGGTAGCGAGCACGGGTAACTTGAGGATTATACGCCATGGTAATGCCAAAATCCACGAAGCTAGAAAGCCATGCTTCACCTGCTGCGATTCCCCCTTTTTCTCGCGGCCCCTTCTGGCCCTACGGGGGTCCCCCATGATGGTGTCCGACCCGCTGACTAGCCCGATTTGGAGCCAACCCGTGCGGCACCGCAACCCGAACCAACCGAAAAATTGCGCAGTCCGACCGACTCCATAATGCTCACCCTCTAAGCAGGGAATTCGCCTCCCCCGAATTTGTCGACCGAATCGTCAGGCGAATTTCCTCATACCCACAGAGCTGGACACTCACAAGACCGCCGTTACCCGGCTCCAGATCCGGAGTTTTTTGCCAATTCATGCGCACCGATAACCTGCGGCAGGTAGCGAAAATCAAATGGGCATGGCACGATAATCGTTGTGCCTTGGATGGCATCACCACCCCCCTGCCCTTTTGCCGAAAGATATTTAATGATGCGCGCTATTGGTATGGCATGGTTTGCCGGCTTTTACTTATGCCTGGCCTTCGCTTCGGCCCACGCCGACACTCCTAACGTCGTTCTAATTTACATTGACGATCTTGGTTACAGCGACGTGGGTTTTATGGGAGCTCCCCATTATCAAACACCGAAAATTGACCAACTCGCCGCCAGCGGCATGACTTTCACCAATGCCTACGCGGCAGCTCCCAATTGCGCACCCTCACGAGCCTGCTTGATGAGTGGTCAATATTCACCACGGCATGGCATCTATACGGTCGGGAGTTCGCAACGCGGGAAATCTGAACTGCGACGTTTGGTACCGGAAAAGAATCGTACCACGTTACCCGCATCCGTAACCACGTTGGGTGAGTTATTTCAGTCGGCCGATTATCAAACTGCCTATATGGGAAAATGGCACTTGGGTTCACCTGGAAAGGACGGCCCTTGTGAACAGGGATTCGATATCAACATCGGTGGCAACAAAACAGGCACCCCCAAAGGCGGGCATCATGCACCTTATAAAAACCCTCAACTTCCAGATCCCCAAGGACCCGAGTATTTAACCGACCGCCTGACCGACGAAGCCATCCAGTTTGTTAAGCAAAATAAAGACGACGCTTTCTTCCTGTTTCTGTCTCATTACGCTGTGCACACGCCAGTCCAGGCGAAGCCAGCCATCACCAAAAAATATCAACGCAATGCCAAGCGTTTAGGTATCAACGCCAAATATGCCGCCATGATCGAAAGCGTCGATGAATCGGTAGGTCGGATCGTGCAAACCCTCTCAGAATTATCATTAACCGACGACACGATGGTGATTTTTTATTCCGACAATGGCGGGCACGGCAAAATTACCGACAGCGCTCCACTGCGTGGTGGCAAAGGCATGATGTACGAAGGCGGCATACGTGTCCCCTTGGCGATCAGCTGGCCCGGACACATTGCGGCAAACTCCACATGCGATGTGCCAATTCATGGCGTCGATTTTTTTGAGACGTTTCGCGAACTCCTCGATGCCGACGCGCCCAAAAATCAACCCTTGGATGGGGTGGATATTTTGCCGCTCATGACCGGTCAGGTGGCGTCATTAGATCGTGCCCTGTACTGGCATTTCCCGGCGTATTTAGAAGGCAAGAATTACCCTGGGGCACCGGATCCGTTTTTTCGAGCACGCCCCTTCAGTATCATTCGGGAGGGAAATTGGAAACTGGTCGAGACCTTTGAAGATCAGCAGGTGCAGTTGTTTGATCTGGCAAATGATCTGGGTGAGACGCAAGATGTTTCGCAAAATTATCCGGAAATCACCCAACGCCTAGCTGATCAACTGAAAGCATGGCGGGCGGATGTCAACGCACCGGTGCCAACGCTGCAGAATCCCGGGTTCAAGTCCCAATGAGGACGATGGTCCTCCATCCATTTGCGCTACCCCGTACCACCGTCGATCAGGACGGGAACACGGCAAGTTTTTATTTTCCATCTTTCGGGATTACAAAATGCTATCGCGGCGGAGGGTTTTTCAGTCAAACAATTGGAGGTGCTGGAGAATTCCGAATCCGCGAGCCTCGGCCATCATTCAAAATTCAATTGGCTCTGGCGAGTAATGCTCGAAAAATACTTTGGCACGCAAAAAAACGACGGCAAACCGATCATGCGGTTTTAGTAAGCCACCCTGGGAACGATAGCAAGTCGGCGGGACGGCAAAACGAATCCGTTCCTCCCACGGCCGCAGCGATTGCGCGTCGAGCAGCTTAGCGGATTTTCTACGATCGCCGGCCACCGATCAGCCGCTTTCCAAGGATGGCTGGCGAGCTTTTTTAAAAAATGCGAAACTGGCGAATCCCAGACGAGTTAAATTAGTATCCTGCCGACGTAAGACCACGCTTTCCAATTCCGATCAGGCAAAACAGGTATTTGATTCATGTTGAGACGCACTCCATTGCATTCGCTACTTTTCATAATGTTTTGTGTTCCCGCGGGCTTCCTGCTGGGACAGCAATCCGATACTGCTAACCAACATTCCGTTGGTCGATCGATCAAGAACACCGAAATCAAAGATGTGAATGGCACTCCGCAAACCGTTTTCGCAGACGATGCCGATTTCACGGTTGTTATTTTTATGGGCTGGGAGTGCCCACTGGTAAAACAATATGTGCCACGGCTTAATGATTTACAAAACAAATTCGCTGACCAGGGCGTGCGTTTTTTGGCCGTCAATTCGAATCAACACGACTCGCTCGAGGAATTGAAATACTTTGCCCGAAATTTTGAACTCGAAATTCCGATCCTTAAAGATGTTGGCAACGAATTAGCTGACGAATTTGGCGCGCAACGAACACCGGAAGCGTTCCTTTTGGACGCGGAACAGAACATCATTTACCAAGGCCGGATCGACGACCAATTCACCTATGGCCGACAACGCGATAAACCTGTGCAAGAGTTTTTGACAAACGCCATCCAACAGGCGATTGCCAAACAAAAGATCGATACCCCCTACGTCGAGCCTGATGGTTGCATCATCGGTCGATTGCTGCCCGTTAACAACGCGTCCCCACAAAACGCCGTTACTTTCAGTAACCAGATCAGCCGGATTCTGCAGAAGAATTGCACCAGTTGCCACCGACCGGGTGAAGTTGGTCCCT
The DNA here is from genome assembly GCA_905480235.1 of uncultured Pirellulaceae bacterium. Classification (GTDB taxonomy): domain Bacteria; phylum Planctomycetota; class Planctomycetia; order Pirellulales; family Pirellulaceae; genus CAJQPP01. Next base: position 18,413 of record CAJQPP010000073.1, on the reverse strand, counting down.
TTTCATTAAAGGACTACGACGAAGTCGCAGGTTGGGCCGGCATGATTCAGGAGGTCGTTAATGAAGGACGCATGCCACCGTGGCATGCCGACCCAGAACATGGTTCGTTCAGCAACGACTGCCGGTTGAGCGAAGACGAAATTCGCTTGATCAATCAATGGGTTGACGCAGGGGCACCCAAGGGCAACGAAGCTAATTTACCGGAGCCCGTTGTGTATGCCAAAGGTTGGCAAATGGAGGAACCTGATCTGGTGGTTCCCATGGATACCAAACCCTATCGAGTTCCGGCCAGCGGAACCGTGGATTACGAATATTTTGTGGTCGACCCCGGCTTCAAAGAAGACAAATGGGTTTGTGCGGCCGAATGCCGACCCGGCAATCCAGCGGTCATCCATCACATCATTGTCGGTATTGCCGGTGAAGGACAGTTTCGTCGCAGGCGAGGAAGAAGGATTCGGCAATCTGACGTGCAATCGGATTGGATTGCCGCCAGCGCACCCGGGTCTCCTCCGATGCAACTGCCTGCTGGCTACGCCAAATTGGTTCCGGCAGGTTCTCGATTGATATTCCAGATGCATTACACACCGAATGGGACCGCAACCACCGATATCAGTTCGCTAGGATTGAAATTTATCGATGCCTCAGACGTCACGCATCGGGTATACACCGAGAAAGCCGCGGATACGGATTTCCGCATTCCGCCCAACGCTTCCAATCATCGCGTCACGGCAAACTTCAAGTTCAAGCAAGATGCCGAATTACTTTCGCTCTTCCCTCATATGCATTTAAGGGGCAAGGCGTTTCGCTACACGGCCCATTATCCAGATGCGGATCAAGAGGTTCTTTTGGATGTGCCGACCTACGATTTCAACTGGCAAAACGCTTATCTGCTGACGAAGCGAAAACCCATGCCAAAGGGTACGCGCATCCACTGCGTCGCCAGATTCGATAACTCGGAGGAAAATTTTGCCAACCCCGACCCTAGTCAAACCGTCACTTGGGGTGATCAAACTTGGGAAGAGATGATGATTGGTTATTTCAATGTGGCTCTTCCTCTTGCGAAGGATACTGATTAACGCTGGCCAAGGCGTAATCTGTCACGTTCGTCACCAGAACCATTGCGAATGGCGTAATGGTTTCTTTTTTGCGCTTGCACATACGGTGCACGGACGCACAGTCTGCCCGATTAAATAACACCGAACCCTGCTCTTTAAGTCGCCTCCTTGGCAACCTTGTCGAAGACTTCGATATCACTTCCTAATCATTGGAAAGCTGCTTTTTTAAGTGCGGGAGCAGCTTTTCTATTGCGAGTAAGATTATAGGAATTAGCGCGGAGCTCGATTACGGTTTTTGACAGTCCTGTCCGAGGCGATTCCGTTTCCGTAACGAAACGTCTTTCATGCTGGCTCCGGCGCTGGTCTGATTTGGCGAACATTGAATGGCGACGCAGTTTTATGTGACTAGAGATCATTTTCATTTTCTCTGTCGTCCTCGTGGTAACACCTTGTCGGTCGACAATCGCCACCACTGGCACACCCCACACCTCACCGTGAACCTTTGATTTTAGATGGTTGCCCTCTGACCTAACCAATTTTTTCTAATGACTGCGCACACAACCAAGACGAAACAACGAATTTCACGCAAAAAACTTTCGCTGCATATTTTCGCAGGCCTGCTTATAGGCGGCTACGTAGCTGTCGGGCTGTATTTCTGGAGCGGTCAGAACAATATGATTTTCAGGCCGCTTAGGGCCATCGAACGCGCGCCTGCCGTTCCCTACGAGACCGTCAAGATACCTATCCAAGAATCGGCTGTTCATGGATTCTGGTTACCGTCCACCGCAGCAGCTCCCGTGATTCTTTACTTGCATGGGCAGAATGCAAACGTCGGTAAGAACCTGCACCATGCCGAGTGCCTTCAGCAACTCGCTTGCAACGTCCTCGTGGTTGATTATCGCGGGTTTGGCGAAACATTTGGTGCCTTGGAACCCACGGAATCCAGCGTTTATCACGACGCGGAAGCAGCTTGGGACTACCTCGTAAAAACTCGCCACATCGCGCCTGAGCGCATTCTGATTTATGGACACTCGCTGGGCGGCGCAATCGCCATTGAACTGGCAACCCGCCACCCCGAAGCTGGCGGGTTGGTCGCCGAGAGCACATTTACTTCTATTAAAAGCATTGCCCGTTGGCGAGAGCCACTAACCAATTTGCTGCCCCTCGACCTGTTGCTACGCCACCGGTTCGAGTCACTTGAAAAGGTTCGTACCCATGAACTACCTCCGGTTCTTTTTATTCATGGCACCGCCGACGCCAAAGTGCCCTGTTTTATGTGCGAACAACTTTATTCTGCCACTTCAGGGACTGATAAAGACATGCTTTTGATCGAGGAGGGACCGCACGCGAGGCTTCCGGACACCGGCCAATCGATGTACCGTGCAAAACTCAAGTCGTTTATCAGCCAGTGCTTTGGGTCGTAACCCCACCCCGGTCCATCGCCATGCCACACGTCACGAATGATCATATCGCGGTGAAGACGGTTGGCCATCATCTGTAGCTTTCCAGAAAATCTGATCTACTACGGAAGATCACTTTGAAAATCGAACACGCTACCACACGGGTCCAAACTGCAGCGTCATGTCTTGTTTTCTAATTACAAATCTCGATCACAGACCCTAGCCGTTCCAACTTCGTTGGAATCGCACGCGGTTCACGACTAAAACTTCGCGGCTGGAAGCTTCATGACACCGTCGCTTTCAATGCAAGGTCGCAAGAACGATTTTGCAAATCTCGTTAAGCATTCAACAACTTAAATCCGCGAGCACTCATTTTTTTGGTTTCCTTCTTTTTTGGTTTCCTTCGTCAGGCTCGAAATAATGGACGCGCTATGAAATCGCCAAGGATGGGAACGTGGGGACTGATCGCTTTGTTGGTTTGATGACGAGGTCATACGTGTTCTAAGAGAAAGAGATCCGCTAAACTGTGAAAGCAAGCGGCACACCCCGGTAATTTTATAACAGTCGCAGCCCAATAGTCGCTCACTCGTTTTTGGCATCCTCAGCTTTACCGACCGCGGAAAATGAAAGACCGCAAGGTCATCCTCGGCTGTTAAGGGTTGCCTGATTCTGGCAGGGTAAGGCGTACTACACTAAACTGCTTTCGGCCAAATTGATCTCACAACCTCTGACTCTAGATTGGACGAATGCGTGTCTCGAAACGCCCCCATGCCTTTCAACTCCGATGAACATTTCGTCAACATGGCGGAATGGCTTGCGCTGGAATCCGAAGCCGAAGTGCAACGGATGGCTGAGCGTCGAAAGCTGTTCGGATCCGCCAAAGCGGAACGCAGTGGCGAATCCATTCTCGACCTGACGATTTTGGATCATGGTCGAGGGCTGGGAGGGCGTCACTTGATTACCTTGGGAAAGCGAAATCGGACAGCGCCCATGCCTTGGCACCGCTTGTCGGCAGGCTCCCCCGTCGTGGTTTCCAATTTTGGTGATGATGACGGCGCATCATTATCGGGTGTCGTCAGTCGCAGAAAACCGGATTCGTTACAGGTTGCTTTGGATCACTGGCCGGACTGGGAAATTTTTCGAGTTGATTTGGCGGCCGATGAAGTCACGCGACAGCGCATGATGTCGGCCATTCATACCGCCATGCAATCTCGCGGTCGCTTGGCAGAGATCCGCAAGACCTTAATGGGCGAGAGACCGCCCGAATTTGGTGAAGCGGCAGAAATCACTTTTCGCAGTGAGCTGAACGCATCCCAACAGGCCGCCGTACGCTTTGCGTTATCGGCCTACGATGTCGGCATTATCCACGGACCGCCAGGAACGGGAAAAACAACCACGGTGGCGGAATTAATTGCGCAGGCTGTTGAGCGGGGCGGCAAAATCTTGGCCTGCGCTCCTACCAATACGGCGGTCGACAATCTGTTAGAACGTTTGATTGCTCTCCAGCAAAATGTGGTGCGACTGGGTCATCCTGCCCGTGTCAGCCAAGCCCTACAGGATCACACCCTCGACGGCTTGGTCGAACAAAGCGAAGAGATGGGCGTGATCAAATCGATGCGTCGAGAAGCCGACGATTTGTTCCGTCGCGCGGACCGCTACACGCGAGCTCAGCCCGCGCGGGGCGAAAAGGCGGAGCTTCGCCGAGAAGCGCGACAATTGCTGGGGCACGCTAAATTGATGGAAAAACGCGCGATGGATTACTTTATCGACCGGGCCGATGTCATCTGCGCTACCACGACACTCAATCCCTCATTAATCGGTGATCGCCGTTTTGACTTGGTTGTGATTGATGAAGCCTGCCAAAGCGTTGAGCCGGGATGCTGGATACCTTTGCTGCGTTGCGACCGCGTTATTTTGGCAGGTGATCATTGTCAGTTACCTCCGACCATTCTTTCCCGGGAAGCATCCGAGGCCGGTCTGAAAACAAGCCTCATGGAGCGCGTCATCAATCTTTACGGCTCCGAGGTCACACGGATGCTGGAAGTTCAATACCGCATGCACGACCACATCATGAATTTCTCGGCTCAACAATTCTACGACGAGAAATTAGTCGGCGACGCCAGCGTAATTTCCCATCTCCTCTGCGATTTACCCGATGTCGTCGCCAGCGAATTAACGAGCAATCCCGTGTTGTTTATCGATACTGCCGGTGCAGGATGGGAAGAAGAAATTGAACCCGAGGGGCTCAGCCGCATGAATGTTCGAGAAGCTGAGCTTATCTTGAAATACACGCAGGAACTGGTGGCCGCAGGCCTTTCACCAAAACAAATTGCGGTCATCGCGCCCTACGCGGCGCAAGCCCGCTTCCTGCGGCGTCAAAACACATTGCAAGATCTCGAGATCGATACCGTCGATGGCTTTCAAGGACGCGAAAAAGAAGCCGTCTTAATCTCTTTGGTCCGCAGTAACCCCAAGGGCGAGGTTGGATTTTTGGCTGAGACCCGACGCATGAACGTCGCGCTGACGCGTGCGCGGCGAAAACTGATCGTGGTCGGGGACAGTGCAACCGTTGGAGGGCATCCTTTCTTTAGCGACCTGATCGATTACGTCCAATCCATCGACGCCTATCGCAGCGTATGGGAAATCGCGGACATTGAGTAAGTTCACCGCACTCGCGGACCGATCTCGCTGGGCAGCTACCCACACGCGACTTAAACCACGTATTGCATCGTCGTCCACCAATGGACCGCCGAACCCGCAATCACAAACAGGTGCCAGATGCCATGAAAGTACCAAACCTTTTTGTCGTTCATTAAAAAAAGAGTCCCCAAGGTATACAAGACTCCACCGAGAATGATGCCTCCCACCGCCCCCAGCGGCACCCCGTAAAAAAGCGAGGTCCCTCCCAGCAAAGGCATCCAGCCTAGCCCCACGTATCCAAGGACCGACACGGAATCGACTCGATGAGCGGCCCACAGCTTGGAGACGAAACCGCCAATGGCAACCAGCCACATGGCACTGGTAAGCACGAGCCAAAAAGTGGTCTTTAAGTAAACCGTGGCAAACGGCGTGAAAGTAGCAACAATCAACAAGTAAATAAAAGCTTGGTCCAGTTGCCGAAAGCGTCGTCGCCACGGGGGCGTCGTGGCCACATGAGACATGGTTGAGTTGAAATAGACCCCGATCAACGTGATGCCGTATAACACACAGACAAACCAAAGTAATCCGTTGTTAAGACGATCGACTCGCGCTAACATCAGAGCGGTGGCAACCACACTCAAAAGCGTACCAACCCCGTGAGTCAACACGTTCAAGTTTTCTTCACGCCGCGGTCGTTCCATGACGATTGTGCGTTCGATGAGTTGGCAGTTACTGAACTAAGTTAGCCACCCAAGGCTAAAGATCGGAGACCCGATCGGCGAACCGCTGCATCGGGGATACCATGCCATTAAAAAGCAAAACTATCTTTGACGGAATCCGGAGCCGGTTCGTATTGCAAAGGTTCCATACTGGAGCCCGCGCGACCCTGACTGAGAGATCGCATCGCTCCTGCGTAGCCAAACAACTCCGCCAGCGGCGCATTGGCCTCAATGAACGTCATACCCGCGTGACTGTCTGTGTTAACAACTCGAGCTCGGCGTTGCGCGAGATCGCTGACAAAGTCGCCGTAGTAATCATCGGGCGTTGTAATATTCAGTTTCATGACAGGTTCCAAGAGCACTGGGATTGCCCGCTTCAAGGCGGCCTCGAAGGCTTCTCCTGCGGCAATACTGAATGCCATGGCATTGGATTGCTCAGGATTAACTTCGCAACCCGAGAGGGTGATTTTCAATCCTGTTAACGGGAAACTGCCAATCACGCCGCCCCCTTGCCCGCGTGACTCAAGCTCCTCCATCACCGCTTCCATCATATCGGGAGGTAATTGACCGGCGATCCCGCCTCGCAAGATTCGCACACCTTCGATCTTATCGTCGGGTTCAAGGATCAACGTCAACTTGGCAAATAACTGCTGTCCCGTCACCATTCGATGGCACTCACCGGTGACTTCTACTTTTTGTGCCACCGTCTCACGGTACGAGACGCGCGGTTTGTGGACCTTCACATTTAAATTGAAATCACGCAGCAATCGGTTTTTAATGACCTCCAGGTGCAACTCACCCATGCCGGAAATCAGCGTCTGTCCCGTGTCCTCATTCTCGATTGCCTGGAACGTAGGATCTTGCCGTTTTAACATCTCTAACGTATCGCCCAATTTCTTTCGCTCGGCGGTAGATTCTGGCTCAATGGCCATTTCGATGACCGTTTCCGGAAATTCGATCTCTTCGAGGAGAATGGGCGCCTTGGAATCACAAAGCGTATCGCCCGTGACTGCAAACCGAGGACCGATCACGCCCACAATGTCACCGGCCGAAACAGAAGCCACTTTTCCGTCACGCTCTTTCTTTTGAGCGTGAATTTGCCACAGCTGCGCTACATTCTCTTTTTTGTCTTTGCCGGGACAGAGTACCCGGGTATTTTCCGTCAGCTCGCCTGAATAAACACGAATCCAATAAAAGTCACCGGTCCGCTCTGGTTGTATTTTGAAGACCAGCCCACAAAAGGGTTCTTTGGAGTCCGGCTTGCGGACCTCGGTCAGACCTTCCTTTTTCGGATTCGTTCCTTCGACAGGCGGGCGATCCAAAGGACTTGGCAAATAGTACTTCACGCTATCCAGCACGCCCTGCACCCCAATGCCATGAAGGGCCGATCCGCAAACGACCGGTTGGATCATTTGTGCCAAGGTTGCCTTGCGAATGACTTTGCGAATCAACTCGTTAGGGATCGCCTCTTCGCTCAGTGCCAACTCTGTCATCTCATCGCTGTAGTTGTACAATTCCTCCAGCATCGCTTGCCGTGCAAATTCTGCCTCGTCTCGCAAGTCTTCCGGAATGGGCCCCTCTTTCAGTGCTTTTCCATCGCTGTCGAAGGTCTGTACTTTCATCTTGATGAGATCGATCAAACCGCGGAACGGATCATCCACGTGCTTGGGTCCCAGGCCGATCGGCATTTGAATGGGCAGAGGATTACCACCCAGCCTTTGGCGAACTTCCTCGACGACTCGCTCGAACCCGGCACCTTCGCGATCTAATTTATTGATAAACGCGATCCGTGGTACCTGATACCGATCCGCTTGCCGCCACACCGTTTCGCTCTGTGCTTCAACACCTTCCCGGGCGCTAAACACCGTGACTGCGCCGTCCAGTACGCGAAGGGAGCGCTCGACCTCAGCCGTGAAATCGACGTGGCCAGGTGTGTCGATCAAGTTGAGATCGACATCTTTCCACTTAAAGGTCACACAGGCCGAATAAATCGTGATACCGCGATTCTGTTCCTCTTCGTCGGTATCGGTTTCCGTCGTACCCTTATCGACCATACCCACGCGATGCTTGTTTCCAGAGACAAATAGCATGCGCTCGGTTACCGTGGTCTTACCAGCATCGATATGAGCGATGATGCCGATGTTGCGAATATTTTCCAGTTTCCGAGCCATAGGTTCATTCCGTCAGTTTGACAGCTAATTTCGGCGTCGGACGCACTTCGTAAAAGCAAGCATGCCTGGGCAATGGGTCGCAACGCCGTCTTTTCGCGCATACAAAAGGCCGCGACGAATGGATCCGCTGCGGCCTTGGAGATTTTGGTTTACCAGGCGAAGTGAGCGAATGCTTTATTCGCTTCGGCCATACGGTGCGTGTTTTCACGCTTGGTCATGGCGGCACCCTCTTTGTTGAAAGCGGCCACTAATTCGTCGGCCAGTTTCAGGTGAGTCGGGCGACCCTTCTTGTCACGAACCGCATTCAAGATCCAGCGGAACGCCAATGATTGTTGGCGTGCCCGATTGACTTGCATCGGCACTTGGTAAGAGGCACCACCGACTCGCTTGGAGCGAACTTCGATTTGCGGTTTGACGTTTTCGATAGCGTCCGTAAAGACGTCGATCGATTCCCTTTCGGGAACACGTTTTTTAATTTCGCCGAGGCAATCATAAAAGATTTTCTGAGCGACTGACTTTTTACCGTCCCACATCATGCAGTTAATGAACTTGCTGGCGAGGAGCGAATCGTAAACAGGATCGCCCTTCAACTGAGTTCGGCTAGCAGTAATTCTTCCCATCGGATTTTGTTTCTTTTCTTTCTAGCTTTTCTTTTGTCCATAGCGACTACGACTTTGCTTGCGGCCTTCCACACCCAGTGTGTCTTGCGCGCCGCGAACGACTTGATAACGTACACCCGGCAGGTCGCGGACACGTCCGCCGCGAACCAATACAATCGAGTGCTCCTGCAGATTGTGTCCTTCACCAGGAATATAAACGGTCACTTCCTTGCCATTACTCAAACGTACACGTGTAATCTTCCGCAGAGCCGAGTTCGGCTTCTTTGGTGTCATGGTACGCACTTGCAAGCAAACACCCTGCTTCTGAGGGCACTTCTCCAAGACCGGAGATTTCGCAAACTTGCGCTTTTGCTTTCGGTTCTTGCGAACGAGTTGATTGATGGTTGGCATTTTGATCCAGTTCTGGCCAGTCTTTGGCGGTCCGGCGCGTACGCCAAGCCGGAATTTGCCGTGATTCGAAACGAGTAAGGTTATCCTTTTTACCCTTGATGTCAACCGGAAAATCCCGACATTTCCCGGGCTTTCCTGACAGCAGGTAAGATCTCGATTCATCGGACCATCGCACCCCAAAAATCCACGTTTTCTTGGGTTCCCGCCCCTAAAACAGCCACTTCGCGACGGCTCCTGTGCTCTCAGCAGCACCAACCCGCGGAGGCCGCCCCTGAAAACCTGCACGTTTCCAAGCCCAGGGGACGCGGCGAGCCCTGCGAATCGCCGCAAATAGCTCTCCATGACGGCTCGCCGCAAGCTTCACCAAACACGGCTGCGATCTCCCGCAGGCCCTTGATGACAGGGCTCTCATGGTTGTTCGGCACGAGTTTCAATGCTGAAAATTTCATCCGCCGGTTCCGTGGAGAATGGCGAAGCAGGCAAACCCTCGCTGTTAACCAAATTGACCCCGGGTTCCGGGTAGGGTCTCCAGGCGTACCGCACATAACGCGGGGTGGTCAATTCACCGCAAGAAACGGTGATGCGGTCGCGACCTATCACACGCGCGGTGGCCGACCGAAAGATGCCATCTTCACCGCACACTTCAAAGTGACGGCAAGCTTTTCCATCTGAGGAACTCAACCCCTCGCCGGAATGCTGAAAGGTCAAAACCAATTGCTGGCCATCTGGAACCACTTTTTCGAGCAGCGGGCCCGACACGATCGTTTCGCTGATGCCGTACGTGTTACCGAGCGCCCATCGCGCGAGTCGTTGACCGACCGGTTCTTTGCCCGGCGGGTGGACGTTGGTGGCATCGCCAAGGTCGATGCTGATCGCCATCCCGACATTTTCAAGCTGCCCGAGGACGCGCCGCTGAGTTTCGCGAAAGGCGGGCCACTGGGGTCGATTCATGGCCGGTAATTGCACATACAAAAATGGAAAATCGCCTTGGTGCCAGGCGGCTCGCCAGTGGCAAATCAACATGGGAAACAATCTGCGATGCTGCCGAACTCGCTCAAGTGTTTCCGCATTGGACTCACCTTGATACCAAATGACGCCCCGGATGGCGTAAGGAATCAAAGGTGCCACTCCCGCATCCCACATAAAACCGGGTTGGAACGGGTGATGGGGTCCGTCTACTGTGCCGGGAATATACTCGCCCGCTTGGATGGCGGGTAGCAAGTTTTGTAACCCCCGCGTTCGACAAAAATCTCCCAAACGTGGATTGTCTAACCAGTTACCTGCCACCATGCCGACAAGATCCGCATCCGCTTGTATTGCTGCTTTTGAAATCCAGGCTTCTGCGGGCGTGCCACCCACTGCCAAATGAATTAAACCCACCGGCACATCGAGCCTCTGCTGCAAGTGCCTGCCGAAATACCACGCCACCGCCGAAAAGTCTTGAGCGGATTCCGCGGTGGCCACGGCCCATTTACCCTCGCAAAAAGCCTCGGGCCTTAGACGTTTTATCTGTTGATCATCGTAACGGCTGGCATTTCCCCCAGCGCCACCGGCTAAATGCAACAACCGTATCGATGGGTGATTCGCTGAAGACAACACCGCGTTGGCGTTTTCTGATTTGCGCAAAGGCCATTCCATATTTGATTGCCCCGCGCAGACCCAAACCTCCCCAATCAAAACATTTTCGAATTGAATTTCTTTGCCACCCGATTGGATCGTCAGTGTCAGGGGAGCAGCGTCAGCCGGCCGTGATGGCAAACGCACCGACCATTCGCCCGCTTCGTCGGCATGGGCCTTTCGAACCACGTCGCCCAACGTGATCGTCACCCAATCACCGGCACGGGCATTACCCCAAATCGGCAGTTCCGAATTGGCTTGTAAGACCATGTGATTGCCAAAGACCTGCGGCAACGCCAGCGCTTGTTGGGGTGCTAATTCGTCTTCTAGCGGGGGTGCCGCGTTTGCTATCAGATCGCCTAACGGAATCCGCTGGAATGTCATATGAGCACGACTTCCCTCGTACAGAATGCCGACCGTTCTCTCATCGATCATCGACAGACAAGAGTAACCAGCGCTGTTGCCCTCATCCAACAACAAACGATGTGCTTTGGGCCAAGTCAAACCGCCATCCGGTGAAGCCTTGATCGTGAGATGATTTCGGCCGCGAGTACTATCGGGATTGGAAAATAACAACCACCCTCCCCCATCCTTTCCGGTTTCCTGATCCACATCGATCAGGCTGGCCATGCAGGAGCGAGGCTCAATCAATGCTCGTTCAGACGTGGTGTGCTTTTGCCAGGTTTGGCCCATATCGTTTGTGGTCATAACGACGCGAGTTGACTTACGGTTGTAACGACAATTCAACATCAAAACGCCAGGCTCAATCTCAACCACTTGAGCTTCGGTGGTATCATCGAACGCGGCGGTTCCCACCTGCCATGTCTTGCCGTGGTCCTTTGAGAAAATGATCGTCGAGTGCGGCAGTCGCTGCTTGTCGGGAGGGTCCTGATATTGTGCGGCGAAAACGAGAGTCCCATCGCGCATCGTAATCCCCTTGCCCGGTCCCTGCAGAATAAAACTCCACTCGGGTCGCTTTACCTGTTCGGTAATATTGATGGGCTGGGACCAAGTGACCCCGTCGTCATCACTCCTCACCAACATCAACTGACCGGTTTGCTGCGGATCCAAACCCGGGCCCGAACCGCGCCATGACCGGTTACCATGGCTCCACGTGGCTGCCACCCACACGGTGCCGGTATTCCTGTCGACCATTACCGCGGGATCACCAACGCCATCGTATTGCCAAGCAGGGTCATCTCCCATATCCATGATGACCTGCATCGGTTCCCACGTTTGACCGCCGTCCCGAGATCGCGACATGCCAACATCAATGTCGCCGGGCAGATCACCTCCGGAACGCCGGCGAATATCATAAACTGCGATCAACGTGCCTTCCTCAGTGGTTACCAATCCTGGGATGCGATAGGTATGGACACCATCGGCACCGGCATTCCGCAATGCCACTCCCATCCGCTGCACCGTCGGTGGCCCCTCCAGTTTCACAGTCTGGCCATCGGAAAACCTCAGGTGGTCCAGTTTCATCCCCACCCGCGAATCGATATTCGCGTTTTCTTTCAGCTGACACCCAATCGTGATCACGTTGTCACCGTCGCGTAATTGCCAAGGCTCAATTTGCCAATCCTCGGTTCGGTTGGGTGGCGAGGGTAATGTCAGGGCCTGTTGTTGATGCGGATCATCACGATCGATTTGCAATGAAAACATTCCAGCGGCGCCCAGTAAACTGCCGCTTACCTCCGTCAAGGAAATCGGGCTGAGACTTCCTTGAGTCTCAATTTTTAATCGCAGCAACGGACTGAACTCCGCACCCACCAATGCTGGCAAAGTCATAGGGACGACATCCACGCTCAGGATCTGTTGCGGCACAGGTGAGGTAAAACGAATATCGTCAATTAACACGCCAGTGTTTGCTGGGCTGGTTACGGTGAACCGCAATGCTCGAATGTTGCTGTCGCCGAGGGGCACTTTGACTTGCGAGCGAAACTCCCTCCCCACCAGAACTGAGCGATCTCCGTTAAAGATTTCTTTCCATTGCTGGCCGTCATTTTTTTCAATGCGAAAAGCAAAGGGAGCTCGACTTGTCCACCTCTCGGCCCAAAATACCAGTTCGCCAGACGTGTCAACGTGCTCGGCCAGTTGCAAAGTGACACTCGTTTTTTGGCCGCCTTTAAGCTGCAAACAACGCATACCCGTTTTAGCATGCTTATCATCCACCGCGGTCACCCCTGCGCTGGTCGTCCATAAACCGATCGGTGTGGCAAGTTTCGTAAATTCTCCTGCCGGCGATTGCTCAAAGCTAAACGTTTCTTGGGGGCTCGGTACGTCGGTTGCCGCGTCACTGGCTGGCGAAACCGTTGGGTCCCTGTTTTGTGGAAAGGTGACGACTTTCGATACTTGCGTTAGACATTCGGTCGTTGCGATGGAATCAAGTTCATGGCCCCGCCAAGCCACCCCCGTGCGCCTATCACCACCTCGATCCTTCTCTCCGAGCAGAGGACCCAAGGTCCCTGCTCCGTTTTCAACTGGCCTGCCATTCAACGCCAAGGCGACACATAAACCGATTACGGCTAGGAACCAGAAACGTTGCATCGATGCAATTTCCTAAATAAGACATGGAAGCTGACGCGTTTCAGGTTAGCACTACCTCGGTTGGCACGCAAAGAAAAGCGATTGCGGGAGGCGACGACGACCCTCGATGTGATTTGAATTACGTTGGTTGCCGACTGCTCACAAGAAGCGATTCAGCCACGCGAGCGCTTCCACGTATAGAACCGCGAATCACTTTTTCTGGCCAGCGGATGGGATGCTACCGCGGCGCTGTTAAGAGAGGTCGTCAAACTCGATTTTCGCGGAGCTCAGCCAACGAATAAAACGTATCACGCCAACGAATGCCTCCTAACCAATAATTCAAAAACATCGTCCGCCATTGCACGTACACCAACAGCAAGGCTGCCACAGGATACCCCAATCCGTACCAGGGCGACTGTTTGAAATCACGGCATGCCTGAGCACAACAAAACCACCACAGCCCGACAGCAATAGCGAATAAAATTTGGGCCAGACCGGTGGTGAAAAAAACTCCCATGAACGGTCCCACATGAAACAACAGCACCGTGACGGTAGATGCGATGACCTTCCAAGGATTGTATTCCACACCCGCAAAGGAGTTCTTTTCCAAGCCACGAATCAACTCGCCCACGGAACCATACCAACGCACAGATATCATGTCCGGCGCCAACACAAAATCCTGAGAAAAACCGGAGTGCTTAAGGACCTTTCCAAGCTTCACGTCATCGTCCGGTCGCATTTTTAGACGTTCGTGACCGCCAATTTGTTGGTAGGCCTCCGCTCGCACTAGATTAAATGCGCCGATACCAATGAACGCTTTGCTTCGCGGATTTCGCGCTCGCCAAGGCCGAAAGTAAGCTTTGAAAAACACTGCAAACGTAGCCACCATAGCATTCAACAAAAACCCTCGTACGGCGACCTTGGGTGTGGCGGCGAGATGATCCAAACCCTGCTCTTCGGCCAACCAGACCGCCCGCTGCAACGCCGTTGGCTGGAATACAATATCTGCGTCTGTAAACAGCAACCACTGCCCCTGGGAACGCTGGGCCCCGAAGTGCTGAGCGTAATTTTTGCCCAGCCAGCCGTCCGGCAATCGTTCCAAATGAACGACGTTTAAGCGAGGATTTTCGGCCGCCAGGCGGTCAAGAATCTGGCCCGTATCATCGATCGAACGATCGTTGACGACCGTGATTTGTAAAGGCTTGTAGGCCAGCTGCAGCAAGGATCGCATGGCTTGCTCGATATCTCGGGATTCGTTCCGCGCGGCGACGACAATGGATACCGCCGGTGCCTGCCAATCGGAAGCCGGTACCGGAATGCTGCTTAGCCGTTGAATTTTCCACTGCGCCAAGGTCAACATCGCGGTGGTGAGAATCGCCATAACGGCCGATAGGAAAGCGATGACTAACAACATGATGACGATTAGGTTTGAGGTTGGTGAAAAACCTGAGCTGCTGCAAAGGAGACCGCAGACAATCTTATTTCGGCTTCCCTAATGTGTACAACTCCTTGCGCACAGGCATGTTTTCTTCGGAGGGTTCGACGGGACACTCCGAGCAGGCGCCACAACCGTTGCCTTTGCCGCGCAGACTCAACCAGCCTCGCCGTAGCAAGTAGCCGCTCGCCGCTACAGCAAGCAAAATGGTCAGCGTCTGTTGCGTGTCCATCCGATTATTGAGGTAAGGAATTGAAGTATAAAATTTCGGCTCCGCGGCACTCAGTAATCCAGTAACCGCCGGAGGTACTGTGGATTATACACGATCGCCGTTGTGACCCGGTCCCGCCGTGTGTAACCAGGATCGCCCAATACTCGGCGGCTATCCGCTGATCCGCATACCAACCTGGTAAACCACCAAGGCACCCACGTATGCCAGCGCGGTCATGTAAACAAACGTGAAGATCGGCCAGCGATAACCACCGGTTTCTCGCACCATGATGGCGAGAGTTGAAATACATTGTGCGCACAACGCAAAAAACACCATCAAGCCCAAAGCCATCGGCAAGTTAAAAACTTTTCGATCTGAGCCATCCCACGTGGCACTCTTGAGCCGGTCACGAAGCGTATCCGATTCGGCATCAACTTCATCGCCCACGTTATAGAGGACTCCCAGGGTCCCCACCACGACCTCGCGAGCGGGGAAAGAGGCAACCACGGCGCTGGCAACTTTCCAATCCCAACCGAGCGGTCGCACCACGGGTTCAATGGTCTTACCAACCCGCGCGAGGTAGCTCTGCTGAAGATACGTCGAGGACGTATCGCGGTAAACCGCGGCTTCGAATTCTTCGGCCGTGCCCTGGAAATCCATCGCGGCGTAGCGGTCTTGAACCTGTTGTTCAATGCTCGCCGGGTGGGGGAAATAGCTAAGTGCCCAGACAACAATGGAAACGGCAAAAATTAATGTACCTGCGCGCTTCAAAAATGCGGCGGCTTGCTCCCACATGCGTTTGAGCGCGTTGACGATCGAGGGAATTTTATATTCGGGTAATTCCATTACGAATGGGGGTGTATCGCCTTTGAGAAGAGTCATCCGCAATAACCAAGCCATGGCCATCGCAACAACCACTCCGATCACGTACATGGAAAACATGACCAGTCCCTGCAGACTGATCCAACCATTCAGCAAACCCGTTGCCGGTACAAAGGCTGCGATGAGCAGAATGTAAACGGGTAATCGAGCACTGCAACTCATCAGTGGCGCTACCAACATGGTGATCAAACGATCACGCCAGTTATCAATCGTGCGGGTTGCCATGATGCCGGGAATCGCACAACCAAATGACGACAGCAATGGAATGAAGGACTTACCACTCAGGCCAATCCGACTCATCATTTTGTCCATCAGGTATGCTGCGCGAGCCATATAGCCGCAATCTTCGAGTAACGCGATAAACAGGAACAGGATTAATATTTGTGGCAAAAAGATAATCACACTGCCCACACCGGCGATCATGCCATCGGTCACGAGCGATCGAAATGCTCCCTCCGGTAACCAGCCTCCCACCGTATCCGCGAGCCAACCGACGGAGCCATCAATGCCATCCATTAAGGGTACCGACCAAACGAAAATTGCCTGAAAGATCGCCACCATCACCACGATGAAAACAACCACTCCCCAAATTCGATTGGTTAACACGCGATCGATTCGGTCCGTTAGCGTCGTCGCTCTTTCGGTCGGTCGCCGAATGGCTTGTTCGGTTAATTCGCTGATAATTCGGTATCGCGACATCGACTCGATCGCCGCCAGTTGAACTCCGGAATCAGCAAGTCGCTGACGCGAGGCATTCACGACGCCTTCCAATGCAGCATTGGGACCCACGATTTTGCTGACCATGCCACTGCCGTCCAACAACAATCGCTGTGCCAGAAAGCGGGAACGAGGATTGCATCCCACCGGATCAATCGCCTGCTTGACGGTATCGATTTCCTGTTCGACCTGCTCCGGAAATGAGTGGCCTGTGGATACCGCGCCTGAGGTGATTACGCGGTTGATTTCTGTTTTGAGTTGCTCGATACCAACTTTTTTATTGGCTTGAATGGGAACGACCGGGATATCCAGCCGTTCGGCTAGGCGTTCCGCATCTACTTGAATGCCATTTCGCGTGGCAACGTCCACCATGTTCAAAGCCAGAATGACGGTGGCGCCAAGATCCGTGACCTGAGAGACCAGAAAAAGATTGCGTTCCAGATTGTTGGCGTCGGCCACGCAAATAATAACGTCTGGTTCGGGCACGTCACTCTGACGACCCAAAAGGACTTTCAAAGCAATCGTCTCATCCGGACTTTTGGGGCCTAAGCTGTAGGTGCCTGGTAAATCAATGACCTGAAATTGCTGGTCCTCGATTTTGTAATGGCCAATTTTCTTTTCCACGGTCACACCGGGATAATTTCCGGTGCGTTGGTTCTGTCCGCTTAATGCGTTAAACAATGTCGACTTGCCCGTGTTGGGATTTCCCACCAAGGCGACCGTTATTTCGGTGTCCGTCTGATTTGTCAGCATCGTTTTGTTTGAGAATTTCGCGAGAAAGAAAGTTGTATCCGATTCGGGAATTCCCGTTTTTCGCTTTGGGCCAGCAGGTTATTTATTCGCCTCCACGGTGACGAGGGCTGCTTCTGATTTGCGCAAGCTCAAGCGATAGCCACGCACTTCTATTTCGATAGGATCGCCCAAAGGAGCTGTTCCCAAGACCGCAAAGGAGCAGCCTGGTGTCACGCCCATCTCCAAAATCCGGGTCGTTAACGCATCTTCTCCTGATACAGCGGTTACGGTGCCACTTCCACCCGGTTCAATTTGATCCAGCGTCATGATAAGTGTTCACTCGCACCCAAACGCAATGACAGTCGTTGCCACGAAGACAGTACTTAACACCTCGACAACGCACGATACAGGGACAGCCGTGCTGCAGCACTTCGATCTCACTACCCTGTTGAAGCCCGAGTTCTTCCATACGCTGCACCTCATCAGGTTGGCCATCAATCGTATCGATCGCAGCCTTACTGCCGGGGCGAAGCAATTTTAACGGAATGATTTCCGGCATAGCAGGATACCTAGGGACAGCAAAACATAAGAACTCGTTAGTTGGATTATCGCGAATAAGATTGAAAAATGCCAGTCTTAAAATTGCTTGTGCCCTGTTGTGGTTGACTTACCAGAGATTCAACAGCTGTTTAGCGGAAAACAATACACCAATGGGCTAAATTGGACGATTCTGGGGCCCGCTGCCCTAATCGTGCTGGTGACCGTGCGAATGCTGGAGATTCTTCGCTGAAACCCATGAATCTTCTAGTTCTCTCTAACCACCCAACGGCGCGATAGGACGTTTCAGAGCTTCCCCGCTATCCACGCCAGCCGCTGTAAAAAACGAATGTCAAACCTTTACGGAAATTAGGGGGCGACCGCTTGCCTGCGGTCCATCTCACTGCAGGCAGAGGACAGTTGTATTTGCGACGCGTTTCCGGAACGAAAAAACGCCGCCCGGAATCTCCGAACGGCGTTTCATTAACTCCTGATGAACGCAGGTCTACATGCGACCGCCATTCAATTCGATTTGCCAAGCTTGCAATTCTTCCCAGCGACCTTCTGCCGCCATAGCCGCTTGTTGTGGCCAGGTGGTTGGGTCGTGTCCGGTAAAGGCGCCGCCTGCAGCTTCCAACAAACCGCGAATATCATCGACGGGCGTGCTGGCCAACTGAGCAAAGCTGACGATTCCTGCGGCGTTCAAATGACCTTGAATTGCTGGGCCAATGCCTTCGATCTTGGAAAGATCGTCAGCG
>CAJQPP010000072.1 GCA_905480235.1 uncultured Pirellulaceae bacterium | reverse complement strand
ATTTCTATTTAGGAGCTTGCGTAGCCGCTTCAAAGGCTGGCAGACCGCCGACTATTGGCAAGGTGAATTGGGTCGCGTCGAGGTCCAGCGTCAATTCTGTTCCCGCTTCTGGCCAAAGCGTAAAGTCGTAATCACTCACCGAAAGCGAGCCGCTTGAGCCCGGCAAGTTTTACGAGTGGAGCTTTGACCTGCAACCGGATGATCAAGTCATCGCCGCTGGCCAAAAAATTGGCCTGATGATTTTTTCCAGTGATTACGACTTTACGCTTTGGCCAGAAGCGGGAACAGAATTGACGCTGGACCTCGACGCGACCCAATTCACCTTGCCAATAGTCGGCGGTCTGCCAGCCTTTGAAGCGGCTACGCAAGCTCCTAAATAGAAATCCAAACCGTCAAAACTGGACCTCCAAAACGGCTCTCGGGTATCCCCCGCGAGCCGTTTTTTTGTACCGCATCCCCCTTAACCCACGCACCATTGCTAGCAGCAGACTTTGTCTAATCAGCAAAGTCCCCTCAAGCGGCATAGATTTATGAGCCGAAGAAGAGAGTGCAGTATGGTTGCATCGAGGACCAAGCTGCGCAAAACAGTCTTTATCAAATCAGGCCGTTCAGTGTCGTCGCCATCGCTCACAACCGAAACTCCCTCCCAGGCATCGCCGCGTTTGAGTCGGTTCACGTTGTGGATCGTGGATTGGGGGCGGGTAACCTACCAATCGGTGATCTCGCTAGGCCGTTTCAGCCTGTTTACTTGGGCGACTTTTGTCTGGATGTTCACCCGTGCCCCACGGCGGGAAACCATATGGCCCAACTTCTATCAGGTGGGCGTGCTGAGCTTGCCGGTTGTGGCTTTGACAGGCACGTTTATCGGCATGGTTCTGGCCGTACAGAGTTATTTTCAGCTTCGCCAATTGGGACTGGAAACTCGTTTAGGAGCCGTCATTAATATGACGCTCGTGCGCGAACTAGGTCCCGTGTTAGCGGCGACAATGCTGGCAGGTCGAGTGGGGAGTGCCATGGCGGCAGAACTCGGCACCATGCGTGTGACAGAGCAAATTGATGCGTTGTCTGCGATGGGCGCTAATCCGATCCGATATCTCGTCGTCCCTCGCTTTCTAGCCTGCCTCTTAATGATCCCCACGTTGACCATCATGGCTGATTTCATGGGCGTCGCCGGCGGTTATTTTTACAGCTATTTAGTTTTGAATATCGACACCCACTTTTACTTTTACAACAGTGCCCAATTTGTGAGTTGGTACGACCTTTTCACTGGTCTATTTAAAAGTTTCTTCTTCGGTGCTGCGATTGCCATGGTCAGTTGTTACCAGGGGTTCAATTGCGCGCCCGGCGCGGAAGGCGTAGGGCGGGCTTCAACCGCATCGTTTGTATATTCATTTGTATCTATCTTGATCCTGGATCTGGGAATCGGAATTTTCCTCGACAAATTATATATGATCTTCTTCCCCGCAGGAGCAAGATTGTTCTGACCTATGATCGATGAACTAATTCGCGAACAAGAACCACTCGTTTCCTTAGAGGACATCTCCGTCCGCTTCGGTGAGCAACGCGTCTTGCGCAATATCAGTTTGAAGATTCCCGCAGGTCAGACCTTAGTACTGATTGGCGAAAGCGGCTGCGGAAAAACAGTGCTCATGAAAAGCATCATCGGGTTGGTGAGACCATGGCACGGTAGAGTCCTGTTTGACAATAAAGAAATGAGCAAACTCAACGAGCGCCAGCTTAGCCAGTTGCGGATGCGATTCGGTTTTGTATTTCAGAACGCGGCATTATTTGACAGTATGACGGTCGGGCAAAATGTGGCTTTTCCTTTACGACAGCATGGTAACTACACACCGGCTGAGATCCGTGAAGAAGTGCTCTCAAGGCTATCCGAGGTTGGGCTTCCGGATACCGCAGTTGGAAAAAAACCGGCAGAATTATCAGGAGGTATGCGCAAGCGGGTCGGCTTGGCAAGAGCCCTGATCATGAAACCCGAAATCATCATGTACGACGAACCGACGACGGGTTTAGACCCGATCATGAGCGATGTGATCAATGAATTGATATTGAGAACCCGCCGACGTAATGCGGTCACCAGTATCGTGGTTACCCATGACATGAATACAGCACGCAAGGTAGCCGACCGGATCGTCATGTTGTACCCGCTCGCGCGGTTAAAGCCTGACGAATCCCAAATCATATTTGACGGAACACCCGAAGACCTCGACAACGTCCGTGACCGTCGCGTGCGACAGTTCGTTAATGGCGAAGCAGGGGAACGACTGATGGAATTAAGAGCGGCATCCAGTGCCAGGGGCTAACGAAATGGACGCAGAAACCAGATTTGCCTATCGCGTAGGGATCGTCGTGATCTGTGCCGCGATTATCTTGGCGATCTTGATTATGATTTTCGGCGAAGGCTGGAAATCTCAATACACCATTACCGTTAAAACGGCAACGGCGCCCAATGTCACCAAAAACACACCGGTCCGTCGCAACGGAATCCGTATTGGACGGGTCGCGGATGTGAAAAACCAAGAGCGTTTTGTTGAACTCACCCTAAAAATCGACTCCGGCGAGTCCATTTTTGCAAACGAAGTTTGTGAGATTGGCACAGCCTCCCTTTTGGGAGATGCCGTTATTGATTTCATGCCCGGCCGCGATCTCACTCCGGGCGCCGCCTTGCCTGATAATGGCGAAGTGACGGAAGATAAAGTCGTTATCGAGCGGAGTCCCGTGGAGATGATCGATGTGGTTATGGAATTAGAATCCCAAGTCGAAAACACGCTTAGTTCAATTCAAAAAGCGAGTGACAATGTAGCGATCGCCGCACAAAAAGCAGATGACATCATCGGCGGTTTGCAGAATGCTGTATCCAGCGAAGGCAGTGGTATCCAGGAGTTTTTAGAAGACTCGCGCGTCCTTTCAGCAAAAGCAAAAGTGGCAATCGATAACTTCAATGCGTTAATGATCAATTTCCTCGAGATCGCAGATGATCCTGAAATCAAACGCAGCTTGGTCGAAGCGGTCTCAAAATTGCCCGACGTGGTGGACGAAATCAAATTTACGATCAATAGCTTTCAAGGTGTATCCGGGCGAGCGGAAGAAAACTTAACCAACCTAACCAGCTTTACCGAAGCACTCGGTGAACAGGGGCCGGAAGTGATCCTAGCACTCAATAACAACCTCGCCAAACTCGACTCCTTCCTCAACGATATTGGATCATTCGCAGACGGTGGGAACTCGCAAGGCACCATCGGTAAATTACTGACCGATCCCGAGCTATACAACAATCTGAACGAAACGGTCCGCAACGCACGCGAAATCAGCCGCCAACTCAAGCCGATCATTATCCAATTGCAGCCCTTGATGAATGACGTGCGATACGCGGTCGACGGGATTGCTAGAGACCCCGGTCAATTGGGGGTTCGTGGTGCTCTGAATCGCGGGCAGCCCTTTGGTCAATTCAAGGGTACGATTGCCCCCAAACCTCAATTCCGGTAATCCCGATGCCAAACATCGGATCAATGAAGTCAATGGTTCCATCGGACCAATGCCTCATTACTTGCGATTAAAAAGCTCTTTGGGCAAGATCGCTGTTCGCTGCGGTTCGGAAACGATGGTATCGGCATCTGCGTCCGCTTTTGCCATCGGCATCGCCACGGTCCCGCGATAGACATCGCCGCGCAACTGACCAGCACGATCGATCAAGTAGTTTTCGTCGACCGTCGTCTGTGGATTCAGCTCAAAATTCACGATACGTGTATCGCGTATTTCTCGAGGCCAGAAATTATCGGTAACGAAATCAACCGGAGGAAATTGATACCAGGGCGGTGAGAAGCGATGCTTGACTTTCTTCGTTTGAAACCCGTCCATTTCAAGCTGAATTTCACGGGTCCCGTAATAGGTAAAGGGAACGGCTACCGGAGTATGCCCGATCGGCTGCTTATCAATCGTAACCAAGGCGCCTTCGGGATAGCTGCGCACCAATATTTTTCTCTGCACACTGTTACAACCCGACAAAATCAGGGTCGCAGCAATGGCGATTAGCAAAAAACTTGATCGTGTTCTTTCCAACATACCGTGAGCTTCTTCCGTCGCGATACCTTTAGATACGTGAGACTCGGGCGGAGAACTATAGTATTCATAACGATCTAGCGATATACCGGCTTTCTCGGAATCTCGTTGCTATCGCCCGCCATAGGGTTCGGATACAATGAGGTCTGCAAGCAGCCGTCAGACAACCATACCGTTCGAGCCAAAAACGGTTGTTAATCTGGGAAAACGAGCGCGACCAAGCGTTGCCCCTTTTGAATACGTTCGCTAAAAACGCCCCCCTCTTTTGTTGATTTAGCCAAATATCGGAATGCCCGAGTCAATTTCCAAGTGGGAGAAGTATCTAGAGATCGCTTCGATCTCAGATGTCGGCATGCGCCGCGCTAGCAATCAAGATAGCCTCTGCGTCAGCATGGCTAGTTCGATGGAACGCTGGAGCGAAAAGGGGCACATGTTTTTGGTAGCCGATGGCATGGGTGCCCACGCAGCCGGAGAACTGGCGAGTGAAATTGCCGCCGATAAGATCCCACAGCTCTACACAAAATTCGGTGACCTGTCTCCACCCGAAGCATTGCGGCAAGCGGTCAGTGATGCCAACGCAGCGATTCACCGCAAGGGACAGGCCAACGAAGATTTCTACAACATGGGAACGACGTGCAGCGTATTGACGTTGCTGCCCCAGGGTGCGGTGGTTGCCCATGTCGGTGATAGCCGCGTTTATCGATTACGAAATAATAAGCTGGAACAACTCACCTTTGATCACAGCCTGGTTTGGGAAATGCGGGCCATGGGAAACCTTGACCCTGACGACGAAAGTCTGAGCCAAGTTCCCAAGAATGTCATCACACGATCTTTAGGGCCCAATGCAAACGTTAATGTCGATTTAGAGGGACCCTTTCCCATTCAGGTTGGCGACACGTTTTTGGTGTGTAGCGACGGCTTAACAGGCCAAGTTACCGATCAGGAACTAGGCCCCATCCTCGCGAATCTGCCGGCTCGCGAAGCCGCCAGAGTTTTAGTCGACCTCAGCAATTTACGTGGTGGGCCGGACAATATCACGTTGATTATCGTCAAAGTCATTGATCAACGCATGGCAACCGCGGCCAATACACGACAAGGACCTATCCGCGTCGGGGCCAAAAAAACAAAATTGACACCGATTGCTGGCGCGATCTTTGGCTTGTTTGCCATCACCGCTTTGTTCATGTTTTTCGTTTCCCAATCGATCGTTCCCGCGATCATTCCGGGCGTAATCGCATTAGCAGCACTGGGTTGGTTTCTGTTCCAAATCACGCAAAATTTATCCGGTGGAGTTGTGCTTGGAAATGGGCAACGTTTTGGTAAAGGCCCGTATACGCGAACCGATGCAGCCTCTGGCAAAGATGTCATTTACCAGCTTGAAACGATTACCGGTGACCTACAAAAAGCTGCCGTCGGTCAAAAATGGGACGTCAATTGGCCGAAAATGGAACGCCTGATTGCCAAGGCCAACCAATCGGTCAAGCAAGAAGACCAAGCCATGGCCATCCGCTGCTATGCCCGCAGCATCTGTTTCTTGATGGAACAATTGCGAGAACACTCTCGCCGCTCGGCATCTGACACCAACATTGACGGTATCTAGTCAAACTGAGTGCTGGCATTTACCTGCCAGTCGCAATTGTGGTTTGCCAAACCTGTCCAAATTGCTAAGGTTGCCGCCTTCAAGCTTTTTGGTAACCCTGAATGAAAATCCTCACTCGCTATATCGTGCTGGAAATGCTCAAGGTCTTTATCGTGACCTTGTCCAGTATGACGGCTTTGATGTTAATCGTAGGCGTGGTCCAGGAAGCCATTCGCGAAAGCTTGACTCCTTTAACTATCTTGCAACTCATCCCCTTTGTGTTGCCCAACGCGCTCTGCTTTGCGATCCCCGGGACCGCATTATTTTCCACGTGCATGATCTTGGGAAGAATGTCATCTTCTAACGAAGTCATCGCGATCAAGTCGATGGGTGTTTCCCCGATGGCCATTATCTGGCCCGTCATACTGATGGCGTTCATGATGAGCATCGTGACGGTTTACCTAAACGATATGGCAGCCTCATGGGGTCGCCGCGGGGTTTACGATGTCGTCCTGAACTCGGTTGAGAAAACGATCTACGCCGTGTTAAAGACGAACCGTTCCTACCAAACGGGTCGCTGCTCAATTTTCGTCGATGATGTCATCGGTGATAAGTTGATCAATCCCAGTGTTCAGATTTATCAAGAAGATGCGGGGCGAGACCTGCAATTCACAGCCGATACGGCCCGCTTAACGGTAAATCCAGAAAAGCGGGTGCTGGTGTTTTCAGTGCAAAACGCGAGGGCGCAGGTGGAGGATGAGGAGCTCAATTTCATCCTTCCGAATGGTGACTTGGAAATCCCACTTAATAGTGCGACCAATTCAGAGAATCGGAACGAAAGCCCATCGAACCTACCGTTATGGAGGATCCCCAAGGAAATCCAAATCCAATTGGAGAAAAACGCGACGCAAAACAGGAAACTCGCGATGCAAGCAGCGTTTCAGATGCTGGGCGGGGACTTTGTTTCACTCACACACCCCCGCTGGCCGGTTCAATTGCACAATTTAGGCGTCGGGCGAGAGCGGGTCCATCGCTTGCGAACAGAGCCTTGGCGACGGTGGGCGAATGGTTTCAGTTGCCTTTGTTTTGTGCTGGTAGGTGCGCCTTTGGCAATCTTATTGCGACGTTCTGATTTTTGGAGCACGTTTGGTATGTGCTTTATTCCTATCCTATTGGTTTACTACCCATTGTTAATGTATGGAGTAGGCCGAGCAAAATCAGGTGATCTCCCAGCTCCCGTTGTTTGGTTAGGCAACGGCGTTTTGATGTTGCTCGCTTGGTACCTGATACGCCGCATCAATCGCAATTAGCGAACGTTTCGGCAATGTCTCGAGTCACCGATCACTGACGGCAGCAACTTGGCATGGCAGGATCTCACTTCGTTGCACCCGCCACGTGAGCAATCTCCCCGGAAATCTATGGGGCCAAGCAATATTAATGTCTGTTGACACTCGAGGGACTGTCTCGAGAGCTGGAGCTCTACATCGGTACCGGCATCATAAATAGATGGGCGCCGGCTATTTGCACATTTTCCATGCGTTCCATTTGGAACATTCTCGGTTCTTCTCGATTAAGGCAAAGCGCCAAAAAACGGCCCGCCGCCACAAATCGCACAGGGCTTACCACACGTCGAGTATGGTTTCCGTCTTTATCTGTGTAATCGAAGGTAAGGACCAAGCCGTCTGGATCTTGCATCGCTTTTCGAATTTGTAATCGCATCATGTTTCCTCGTTTCATGGGTGACATGTCAAGTATCGCCCGGGCAGTGACACGTTTGGTCACAGTCCCAAAAATTGCCAACCTGTCTTACGAAAAGCCCGGAAATGTCGAAAAAAAACGAGCTCTCGAAATTTGCTATCAATCAGCTTTGGAAAACGCATCATTCGGTTTTCACCGAGACAAATGACGTTGCCCCGATGGCGGGTAACTTGCTACTCTCCCGCCCCCCAGTCATTGGAAAAATTTTCAAGAATGAATCAAGAAATCAACCACTTCGGACGAGAGCCTGATCGGAATCTACGATTCCGTAAACGCATTCGTTCGCAAATGCACCTGGGTGCGGCGATCCTCGTGTTGGTTGTGATATTGGTCTCGACTGCTGGATTATTGACGGTCAGCAAATTTCGCAAGCTCACCAAGAACATCCGAGAGAGAGCTCACGAGATGCCTCTTTCGGCAAAGCTCAGTGATGAAATCGGAAACTTGCGGGTTGCCTTTTCACACATCAATCGAGATCCGTCTCCTGTCAACACCGTCATGCCACACGACGACGGGATTAGTTCGACTTTTTGGCCGATCGAGTTTCAAACTTGTTTGAGTAACGTCGATCAGGCACTCAGTAATTATGCCCACCAAGTAGGCAATGATTCGGGCCACCAATCAGGATTAACGGACAACTCATTGGAACTGGCCACCGTGGCTGAGATGAAGAAGGATTTGAGCTGGATCCTTGAGAACATCTGGGGCAAGGAAAGCAATCCGGATTTCTATTCTGAATTAGAAGACCGTCTAGGTAAATTTCAGGCGGAGGCCAACAAGCTACCCGAACATATGAAAGACCGCTTGGAGGAATTTACCAAAGCGGCCAAAGCAGATTACCGCCAATGGTTTACCAACGTTACGATCCTCGCCTTGTTTGGTATTTTCTCTGTCATCTGGTTACTTCATCGTTTTCGCATGCGAGTCTTCAAACCCTTAGATATTTTGGTTTGTGGTTCCCGACGTGTTGCCGCCGGTGACTTTGATCATCGAATAAACGTGAAATCCAATGACGAGATCGCCGAACTGGCGGCCGCGATGAATCTGATGACCACCAAATTTCAGGATATCAATCGGGATTTGAATGACCAAGTCAAGCAACGTACTCGCGAGGTTGTACGTACCGAGCAAATGGCCAGCGTCGGTTTTCTGGCAGCGGGTGTCGCGCACGAAATCAACAACCCCCTAGCCTCCATTGCCTGGAGCGCCGAATCGCTGGAGAGTCGCCTTTACGAAATACTAGGCGTCGATTCCCTTGGCTCGCATTGTGCATCCGATGAAATCGAAGATATGAAAAAGTATCTAAAGCGGATTCAGGATGAAGCATTCCGATGTAAAGGTATCACTTCCAACCTGCTAAATTTCGCTCGTTTGGGGGATGCTCGAAAAGTTGCTACCGAAATGACGCCGCTTGTCGAAGAGGTCGTCGATATGGTGCGCCCGCTCAGTCGATATCGAAACAAACACGTCGAGTTGCAATGCGACCGTGCGGTCCGTGCGATCGCCAACGCGCAAGAAATAAAACAAGTTGTGCTGAACCTTGTCACCAATGCGTTAGATAGCGTGGACGAGGATGGCCGAGTGATCTTGAGACTGACGCAAGACAACGCCAACGCCCATCTCGAAGTCGTCGATAACGGCTGCGGCATGGAGCCTGAAGTACTGAAAGACATTTTCGAGCCCTTTTTTACCCGCCGGCGTGATGGCCAGGGTACAGGACTGGGCCTGTCAATTACCTACCGAATCATTGAAGAGCATGGCGGTTCGATCCATCCCCAAAGCGATGGAACGGGTCACGGCTCGACGTTTACTGTTTCCTTACCAGTGGTTAGCGATGACAAAGAACAACGAAAAGCAGCATAGTTTGCGGATCCTTTTCGCCGACGACGAAATCCATCTCCAGGAGTTGATCGCTGCTGAATTACCTCGCATGGGTCACCGTGTGACGGTCTGTCCAGACGGTCTGACTGCCGTAGCAGCTCTGGAAAAAAACGCTTACGACTGCGTCCTCGTCGATCTCGACATGCCGGGCTTGAATGGCATTGAAGTGATTGGCAAGACCAAGGAACTGGCACCGGGAACGGAAACCGTCGTATTGACGGGCAAAGGCTCCACCGAAACCGCCGTGCAGGCGCTGCGATATGGTGCCTTCGATTACATGCAAAAGCCATGCAAATTGGTCGAGTTGCGATCAATGTTGCAACGTGTGGGCGAAAAAATCGAGCTCAGCAAACGATGCCAAGCACTGCAAATGCGTCTTCATCGCATTGAAGGTGACTCTGAAATGGTAGGCAATCACCGCAACGTACAACGCGTTCGCGCGTTGATTGAACGCGTTGCCCCGACCAATTCGACCGTCTTGATCCTTGGGGAAACGGGTACCGGAAAAGAATTGGCAGCGCGAGCGGTGCATGAACAAAGCGACCGTCACGATAACCCATTCGTCGCGGTCAATTGTGGAGCGTTACCAGAGAATTTGATCGAAAGTGAGCTGTTTGGCCACCAAAAAGGTGCCTTTACCGGCGCAGATGAAGCTCGCTCCGGATTGTTTGAAGTCGCTGACGGAGGCACTCTGTTCCTCGATGAAATTGGCGAACTACCAAAATCCTTACAAGCAAAATTACTTCGCGTACTGGAAAGTGGAGAAATTCGACGGGTCGGTGCGAACGACTCCTTCTCCATTGATGTACGCATCGTTTGTGCCACCCACCGCGACTTGAACACGATGGTCAGTGCCGGTGAATTCCGTGAAGATTTGATGTACCGCATCAACACCTTTGAAATCCAATTGCCACCTCTACGTGATCGAATTGATGACGTGCAAGAACTCGCGGTTCATCTGTTATCCCGCTTTCGCAGTGAGGCCAAACACTTTCCCCAACCCTTTGATCCCTCTGCCATCGAGGCGTTGAGATCTCACGTTTGGCCTGGCAACATTCGTGAATTGGCGAATGTCGTCGAACACGCTTCCATTATCTGTGATCGCTTGCCCATCACCTCCGAAGATCTTCCGCGGAAATTTGGCAATCGCAATCTGGTGGGCGGAAAACTTGTGACTTCAGGCATGTCTCTACGAGAGATTGAAGGACACGCGATCGAAGCAGCTCTTGATCGCCATGAAGGGAACAAAAGTGCGGCTGCCCAGGAACTGGGAATAAGCTTGAAAACGCTGTACAACAAAATCAACCAAGGCCTGGTTCACAATCGAGCCGCGTAAGCACCACCGCGACCATTTCATCTAGTGCCTACTTGAAACCCATTCCATTTCAGCGCGTAAGCATGTTGTATCCGCTGAATGACAAGGGTTTTAAGAGGTGTACTGGAACCTATGATTACTTATCTAGCCAGCGCTCTGCCAATCGATCAATCGTATTATTGAAACGTTCGCGTATGGCATCATTGTCCGTTCGATAAGTCTCCTCCTGACGACGGTTGAGCAGGATGGCAAAGCTCAACCCATCCTCTCGTTGTTCCATCAGAGCAGTGGTGCAGGCGGGATGCGTGCCAATCTGGAAATAAAACCACCCCGTTCGTTCCGTGCGTTTACGACCGTCCAGCCAGTAAGTTTCCATGAACTTGCAAAGCGTGGTCGGATCGGCTGTCAGGCCACTTGATGAATCGCGGAGCTGCAAATTCAAACCGTTCTCCGCCGGATAAAAAACCTCACGACTTTTTCGATTCTGACTCACGGAAGAGGAAAGAAATATCTCCCCGGCATCAATCGGATTTGTCACCAAATCTCGAATTGATTGTATAAATGATTTCCCCGTTGCCTTTTCGATCACGAGTCCCAGCAACAAATATCCAAAGTTGGAATAACAGTCTACGGTTCCAGGTTCGAACTGCAGAGGCTGTTCCCACATGTAACGCACAAGATGGCGTTTCTTGACCTTGGCAACTCCCAATTCGCGTTTGATCCTGTCGATTTCATACATCGGATCGAAAGTCTCACTCCGATCCCAACCTCCTTGGTGTTCTAACAGATGCTTGACGGTAATATCGCGGACTCTGGGATCTGCTAGATCGTTGGTTGGTAAAATCCCGAGGTAATCAAACACCAGCGTGTCGTGTTTCAGTAATCCTTGCTGAATCAATTCTTGGATGGCTGCGGCGGTAAAGGGTTTGGAGCAACTGGCTAGTCGCATCGCGACGCGATCGGATGTTTCCGTTCTTTGTCGCCGATCTGAAAACCCATATCCCTTTGCATAAATCACCTTTCCCTGATAACTAATGGCCAACGACGCGGATGTAGCACCAATGGCCTGCATACAAAATTCAGCTTCCCGGTCAATTACGGATTTGTCGCTTGCATCCAGCGACGGATTGGACGTATTCTGGAGGTAGGCAACCAAGGGAGCAGGCCAGCAGATCAAGCAGAACAATATCCATCCAAGATGCGGGTTGGCAAAAATACACTGGAACAAACTATGGCCTTTTCTTGAACTTCACTGGGCGGCAATTCTTTCCGCTCAAACTTGGTCACTGTCCGCTGAACAGTAATTTAATGAGATGCCTGACCTCATCTTACGTTTTTCATTTTATGTTTACAAATTGACCGTTATTCCGGAATTGGCAAAACGCATGATAGCTCGCCGCGCCTCGCTACTTTTTTTATCGGTATTGGTAGTGTCCGGCTGTGGAATCGCAGCGGAAGAACCGTTTATTCCCGACGAGAATGAAAAGTCTGTCGATGTTGACTTCACGGATCTCAAGCTCTGCAAACCAGGCTTCTTCTATCAAGTATGGGAGTCGCCTTCCGGTGAGAATGTCGATTTAGCCATTGATGTGCCAACCAACTACAACAATGAAGAGTCTTTCCCGTTGGTGATTGCGTTACATTACGGCGTTGTCAATTACGAGCGTTTCCTCGGTGGTCTTGTGATTCAACAACTCATCAAACCGGCGTTACCCGACTTAAATGCCATTTATGTTGGCCCCAACATGCTCAACGAAACATGGCTTGACCCCACCTGCGAAACGGCAGTGATGGAACTGGTCGATAAAATTAAGTCGCTTTATAATATCGACCCCCGCCGCATCATGATCGTCGGATATGGAATTGGTGCGGAAGGCGCTTGGCATTACGCCAATCAACACCCCGAAGTTTTCCAAGCTTGCGTGGCCATTTCCGGAAAAATCCCCAGCGACGCCAGCAGCCTCAAAACCGAGGCCCCCATAGTGGTCGTTCATTCCAAGCAGGACGAATTATTTGCCTTTCAAGATATTTCAGTTGCGTTTCGGAATCTCGTGGAATCCGGTGCAGACAATATCGATCTGATCACGGTCTCAGACATCAACCATTATGAAATGGGAGATTTCATCGAACCAACTAAGAAAGCGCTCGAAAAAATCACGAGTGCTTGGCCAACTCCTACAGCTCAAGAGACGCAACCCAAGCAAGGCAAAAATTGAGCAGGGTTGCCAAAAAACCTGCTCATCAAAGGGAACGCACAACACCTTTGACAACGCCAATCACGCGTACATCCCGACGATAAATGGGCTTCATTTTTCGATTGGCGGGCTGTAACCGCACCCGGTTTTTTTCGGGAAACCAATACTTTAGCGTAGCCTCACCTTCGTCCGTTCTGACAACAACGATGTCGCCACTTTGTGCCGTTTTCTGCGGATGGACAATGACGAAGTCGCCATCGCAAATCTGAGCTTCAATCATCGACTCCCCACGCACTTGCAATGCGAAGGCACCGCGTTTGTTCAAGAGGCGGTCAAAATCGATCCGTTCATCCTGTTCGATTGCTTCATGCATCGAACCTGCCGCCACTTCGCCTGCCAATGGCAAACCACGTGTCTCTTCCTGAAACTCCGGGGACAGCTCGATCGATCGCGACTTTCGCGCTTGGCGAACAATGAAGCCCTTTTGAACCAAAGCATCTAAGTGACACACAACTCCGTTGGGAGAAGCGATATCAAAGGCCGCCGCAATTTCCCGCACCGTCGGTCCGTAACCGGACTTATCAATATGTCGCCGAATGTAATTAAAAATTTTCTTTTGGCGTGCCGTCAGTTCTGATTCCAAAACTTACCTCTCTTTCAGGAGCAGGGCAGTGCGATCAACCCGGACTACCGGTTACCAACTTAATCGGGACGATTATTTCCTGATTCCCTGAACCCAGAGGACCCGTAATTGGGCTGTCGTTTCGACGACGCCTTCGAGCCGGATCCGGACTAGTGTCATTATGTTCACTAACCGGCACGCAGTTCAACCACATTCTCATGCTACCGTTGCGAAATCCCATCGATTTCCAACAGTGCTGGCGAAAAACGCTAATAATAATCAGCACAAACTCCATCGGAACTTGTTATTATCAGCGAACCCGGAAATGATGATATGGAAAACTTACGCTGCAAAAGCCTCGCAAAAAACGCCAATAATCCATCCAACGAAATGGCATGCGGCACAAATAGAACCTGTGCTTTTGCCGTGACTCGCCAAACCAAGAATCTGCCATCTCTATAAAAATCTTCTCCATGACACCTTTGCCCACCCCACCTCTTCACCAACAAGGCGTATGAAGAGCGACCCCGAAAATGCGTCGAAGAGTCGTGATCTATTTGATTCCGCCCGCGAAATCATGCCTGGTGGAATCAGTCGCAACACGATTTACAGAGAACCTAATCCTGATTATCTGGCCAAGGGCAGCGGTTGCCACGTAACCGATATCGACGGAGTCACGCGTGTTGATTTTGCCAACAACATGGGTTCCCTAATTCATGGACATGCCACTCCTCAAATCATTTCCGCGGTCACGGAACAACTCCATCGAGGTTCCGCCGTAACAATGGCAACCCAATCTGAGTTCGAGCTTGCGCGATTGCTTTGTGAGCGAGTTCCCGGATTTGAAAAAATTCGTTTTATGAACTCGGGGACGGAAGCCGTGATGGCGGCGATCAAAGCCGCGCGAGCGATCACTGGGCGTTCCGGAATTGCGAAGGCCGAAGGAACGTATCATGGAACCTACGATTTTGCTGAAATCAGCCAGAATGCCTCACCTCATAATTGGGGCCCTTTGGAAAATCCGCACTCCGTACCGGTAGCTCGCGGCACACCCGATAACGTTCTCA
The DNA here is from genome assembly GCA_905480235.1 of uncultured Pirellulaceae bacterium. Classification (GTDB taxonomy): domain Bacteria; phylum Planctomycetota; class Planctomycetia; order Pirellulales; family Pirellulaceae; genus CAJQPP01. The sequence continues at coordinate 15,602 of CAJQPP010000072.1, read as the reverse complement.
ACGATGTCGTAATTTTCCCTTTCAACGACACCCAACGCACGCTCCAACGACTCGACCAAAATGCCACCCGATTGGCTTGCGTGCTTGTCGACCTGGTGCCACAAAGAGCGGGCCTAATCCCGGCTCATAAGGAATACATTGAAGCCATCCGTGAATGGACAGATCGGCATGGCGTATTATTGATTTTTGATGAAGTCATTAGCTTCCGGATGGGGTATGCGGGGGCCGCCGAATGGTACGGCGTACAGCCAGATTTAACCACGCTCGGAAAAATCATTGGGGGTGGCTTTCCTGTTGGTGCACTAGCAGGCCTGGACCGTTTCATGTCAGTTCTCGACCCGGCGCAAGCCGAAATTCCCTTTCCCTGGTCAGGAACTTTCTCAGCCAATCCCGTGACAATGACCGCCGGTCATGTCGCCATGTCCATTTATGATCAAGCATCGATCGATCGCATCAATAAAATGGGGCAAACAGGTCGCGAATTGGTGGGCGATTTGATCGCCGAAACCGGCGTCCAGGCGAGTGTGACAGGTGCGGGGTCCATGTTTCGCATTCACCCCAAAGCCGTTTCACCGACCGATTATCGTTCAACTTGGCAAAACGTTGCTGAGCGGCACCGGACGAAACTACTGGTTGACCACCTTTATCGCCATGGTTTTATGATGTTCCGCACCTGTACGGCGGCACTTTCCACCCCTATCACGCAAACCGAACTGGATCAGTTTGCCGATGTGCTAAAGGTCGGTTTGGAAAAGTACTGGTAAGCCAAGCATCGAAAATTTCATCCCGGAATCTTCCAATCGGGAGTTCAACGAACGATGCATTAACACCATAATGGCAACATAATATTCGGCGGGTTCATAAACTGAGGATGCATCCCTTTGATCAAGCAACATTTCTCGATTCAGTCCATTACCGAATCTCTAGCCTCACACCCGGAATATGACGGCCATGAGGAAGTGGTTTTTTGCGAAGATACCGAAACAGGCTTACAAGCGTTAATTGCCATCCATAGCACGACGCTCGGTCCGTCGCTCGGCGGCAGTCGGCGCTGGCAATACACTGACCGGAACGAAGCCGTCACTGATGTGCTGCGTCTTTCCAAGGGCATGAGTTACAAACACGCAATTGCAGGAACCCGAATGGGTGGTGGCAAAGCCGTGATGATCGCCAATTCGGATGCCGAGAAGACACCGGCTTTGATGCGAGCCTTTGGGCGTTTTGTCGATTCTCTTGAGGGACGTTACATCACCGCAGAAGACGTTGGCACCAGCGTCCAAGATATGTTGTCCGTTAGAGAAGAGACAGAGAATGTATCGGGTCTGCCGATTGAACACGGTGGCAGTGGTGACCCATCGCCAATGACGGCCTACGGGACCTATTGTGGAATCCTCGCATCTCTCGCTTGGCATCAAGGACTCGACCATCAAGAAGCCTGTAACCCAAGCGTCTTAAAAGATCGAGTCATTGCTGTCCAAGGACTCGGCCATGTCGGTATGGACTTGTGTCAACAACTCCACGCGTCCGGCGCCAAACTGATCGTAGCGGACGTTAATGCCGCGCGAGTGGAGGAAGCTTGCCGCGACCTAGACGCTACCGCCTTGCCGCCCAATGAAATTGCTGCTGCCCCAGCTGATCTGTTTGCCCCATGTGCCTTGGGGGGAATCCTGAACACAACCTCTATCCCAAACTTGGGCGCCCCGATCGTGGCTGGTGCCGCTAACAATCAATTGATGGACGATGAAGATGGGGCGCGGCTTCATCAACAAGAGGTACTTTACGCACCGGACTTTGTGATCAATGCTGGAGGCATTATTAACATTGCGCACGAGAAACCCGAGTACAATGCCGATAAAGCTCGTCTTCAAACTCAGGAAATCTCAAATACCCTGTGGCAAATTTTTCAACGGTCGCGAGAATTAAATCGCCCCACATCGTTGGTGGCAGACGAATTGGCGCGACAGAAACTTCTCGCGGTAGCGCCCTAGGTTTCCCTGGTTTTCACCTCGACTATAACCCTCGGCAGACGCTTGGCCATTGGCCATCGGAGTCCGCGGAGGATGCATTCGCTATTCCTCGCGGTAAATTCTATCGTGCGGGTTTGGAAAATTCGCAAACCGCCTAAATCCACCGCTAACTCGCCGTCTCCCGCGGCATTTCTTTCCTCCCCAGCGAACGGCCGTCAGCACGCCTCGCCAACATAAAATCCAGCCCAACCCGTTTGGTTTTGCCATACAATGTGGACCTTACCAAACGAGGATCCCCATAATGAAAATCAAGTCAATAATCGCATTGGCGATTTGCGTTTTACATTTTGCAAACTTACCGGCGCAAGCATGGCAAGAGAGTTTGGAAACGCCCAACCGAAGACCGAATTTTGTTTTCGCCATCGCGGACGACTGGGGTTGGCCACATGCCAGCGCCTATGGCGACAAAGCATTGAAGACACCTGTTTTTGATGCGGTCGCCCAACGCGGCGCATTGTTCCAGCACGCTTTTGTATCCTCGCCCTCCTGCACTCCCAGTCGAGGTGCCATTATCTCTGGCCAACATTTTTGGCGGTTGGGAGAGGCCGCTAATCTCTGGTCGGAATGGCCTGATAAAACGGTTCCGGAATACCCCCGTCTCTTGGAACAGGCCGGTTATTTCATCGGCCATTATCGAAAAGCCTGGGGACCCGGCAAATTTACCCGGCAGCCTGCCGGGCCGAAGTTCAAAACTCCCGAAGCTTTTTTTGCTGCTCGTCCTCCAGGTCAACCCTTTTGTTTTTGGTTCGGCGCCTTTGATCCCCATCGCGGCTACAAAGCCGGCTCCGGTAAAGAATCCGGAATTCCGCTTGACCAAGTTCATCTGTTTGGCCACTTCCCCGACACACCCACCGTTCGCAATGATGTGGCCGATTACTATTTCGAAGTTGAAAGATTTGACCGGCAGTTGGGAAAACTTTTAGAACGGCTAACAGCGATGGGTGAAATTGACAACACCATTATCGTTGTCACGGGCGATCACGGGATGCCATTCCCGCGTTGCAAAACCAACCTTTACGACTCGGGCACTCGGGTTCCGTTGGCTATCCAGGGGCCCGGAATTCCAGGGGGGAGAACCATTGAAGATTTTGTATCGCTTACCGATATCGCGCCCACCTTTTTGAACGCCGCAGGCATTCCTATCCCCAAAGAAATGACTGGCCAAAGCTTGCTGCCGTTGCTCCATTCGAGTCAATCAGGCCAAATCAATCGACTTCGAAATCACGTTATTTTCGGTCGAGAAAGGCACACCGTTAGCCAAGAAAAAGGGAATCGCGGTGGTTACCCCATGCGCGGGTTGCGTAACGAGAAGTATCTGTACATTCGCAACTATTTACCCGAGCGCTGGCCTTCGGGTACCCCCGATCCCGACGCCGCCGAATTCCGCCGAGCGTGGTTAAGTGATTGCGATAATAGCCCGACGAAAACGGACATCTGGGAAATGCGAGCGACGCCAAACGGGAGTAAATTCTACGCACTCAGTTTCGGTAAACGGCCAGCTCAGGAACTCTACGACCTTTCCAAAGACCCTGAACAGTTGGTCAACGTAGCCAATCAAACGGAATACGCGGCCTCGTTGAGCGAACTCGATCAACAGCTTTTCAAAGCATTGGGCGATAGCGAGGATCCGCGGGCCGCGAATCAAGAATCGAAAATGGATCAGGCGGGAAAGTATCTGGGGGGCGGGGGAGGGCAGTGGAAAGACAAGAAAATGCCGTAGGCCCTACCGCGGCTACTCGCCCAGTGCTTAGGCAGCGACGGCACTATGCCGTCGCCCACCTAGAACGATTTTCCTGCAAACTGAACCACCAACGTTCACTCATTAAATGAAACGCTCGATAAATCGAGGATCCAACGGGATGTCAGCAATTTCGATGTCGCCAATCAGATCACGGTGCAGTTGCGAATTCTTGTCCATCATCAAACGGCCCACTTCAGCCCACGCTGCTTGGAGTTTGGGAGAAGAAGAAATCCCTTTCATTTTCAGTTGAGATTCCAGATCAAGAGCGGCCGCCACTTTGAGATATTCTGATTGAGGCTTATCCAACGAAAGTGCAAAGCACAACGAAGCCAAGCTACCGCACAACTGGTCAAATACTCCACCCTCATCACCTAACAGGAATGACTGGTCCATAAATTTCTTTTGGTATTGGGCAATGATTAACAGTACTCGGCGACCCAGAACACGGTTTCGCTTCATTGCCTTTTTGATGTAGCGTTGTTTCTCCGGGAACAAATTGTCGACGCCAGACGTATCGCAGCCACCGAACCAAGAACCCATCACGGTCCTTGCAATGAACCAACCGAACTTTGCTTTGAGCATCAGGCCAAATTTCCCGTTGACCTCCGCGACACCAATCGGCTCGAGGTAACGGTTACGAATATTACGAGTCATCGCGTTCGGGGCGCCAACGTCGGCTAAGACTGGGTTGGGTCCCTCGTAAACCGTCGCAATCGTGAACTCATGCATATTTTCACCGATGTAATTTTCAATCGGATTTTCTGGCATCTGTCGATCAACGCCTTGAGCCTGCAACCGGGTGTACTTACGAACTTCGTCCGTATGAACCGAACGCCCACCTTGGATCTGGTAGCAGTTAATCGCCGTTTGCAGCAGTCCCTTTGTTGCGTAGACCTTGGCGATCATACCTTGGGTCTCGTCACGCACACCGTTAGCGGCGAGACGGAAACAAAGATCTCCGAGCACCCGGCCTGCCAGCCCATGGCATGTTGCTCGACCGACCCATGTCTGAATCCGTGGTGCACAACCGATGGGCTTTCCAAATGTTGCTCGAAATGATGTCCAGCCGCCGCCGTTGGGTTCGCCTGCTTGATTTGCTTCTTGCTGTTGTTGACCCGTTTTTTGAAATTCGGGGTCGAGAATTAGGTGAGCCAGCAACTTAAAGGTCTTAGCCGCGCTGTTAACACCGATACCGCCGCGGCCTTTTGCCAGCGAACTGAATGCCTGGGCAAGCCCTTTGCTGGGTGGGCCTAACAAACAACTGGCGGGAATCTCGCAATCGATCAAACGGAACCGAGCGTTCCACAGATAATCGAAGGCCGTCAAGTCGTTACGCTTCATGCGGAAGTTGGCGTTGTCCTCCGGTGGTACCTCAAAGACGATCATCCCCGAGTCTCTACCAGGTTTTAGGTCGTGCCCTTCCAATTTCACAACCAGGACACAGATGCCTCCGTAGATCACATTCGTTATTGGCCATTTGACTCCGTTAACGACATACTTGTCTCCCTCCAACCGAGCCTTCATAGAGAGTTTACTGGGGTCCGCACCCACTCCAGGTTCGGTCAGTGCGAAAGATCCCAACAATTCGCCCCGCGCCATGCGAGGAAGGTAATTTTGCTTTTGCTCTTCCGTGCCGAAGTCAAGAATCGGTGTTACCGGGCCGAGGAAGTTGTGCACTTCAAACATCACCGCCAAATCCGGGTGCACAAACGTCAAGGCTCGCAGTAAGGGTCCAAGATCTCCAAGCTTTGCACCGCTGCCACCATATTCCTTGGGAATCGCCAAACCGAAGAAACCTACGTCGGCGAGGCCTTGAATGATCTCCTTGCGGAACAACATTCGTTGGTTGTCAAACATCGTGCCGGCCTTTTTGTGCTTCATCAAAAAGTCCAACGACTTGCCCATAACTTCCGCCACCTCGGCAGTTGGCGAAAACTCACCCGCATCAAATTCACGAGCCTTCCCTTTACCAAACAACGATGCGATCGTGGGAGCCTCACCCGAAAACTGAGTTTCGGCGGAACTATCCGCGTCATCTAGTGTCGAAAGGGCCGCGATCTCGTCAGCTGTTTTTCCAGCCTGTTGCAGAATCATGGCAACCGCGTCTTTGGACGCCGCTTCGTCAGCAGATGGGGATTCGACTTGAGCCTCGGAATGTTGGGAATCGGTTTTTAGCATGGCATTTATCAACAAGTAACTGGAAATTTTAATCGCATAGAAAAGGACCCATTCGCCGCCGCGTTCGTATCAACAGCGCGCACCATCTACCGCGGGTCTACCCGCAATTTCTTGGGCGATATAACGCCCGACGACGAAGGTCGAAGAGAGGGGCCGCAAAGGATTTCGGCCTGACCAGATTATCGTCAATTTCCCGTCGTTTGTGTAGCCTCAACGTAGGCGATCCGTTTAGCAGGATCTTTCGGAAACGGCGGCAATCATGACGCCCTTAAACAGCGAATAACCGGCTAGAAGGTGGTAGTATCCCCCTCTTACGGTAACCACCTCGCCGCCCGCAAATGCAAAATCACACGGCGATCCGCGACGTAGCCGAGGTTTCAAGTCGCCTCTGGTGAATTCGAACGTCACCCAACACGCGGTAAGCCGGTCAGACAAAATAAAGAAAATGTGACTATTGGCTCAGTTCGCCTGTCCATCCTGCTGACCATCCTCGGTGACCAGTTTCCTCAGGCAAGCATGAAACAAGCCGCACCAGCGGGTACTTTGCCCAAGTCAAATCATGGCACTATTTCTTGGTTCTACTTCGTTTGCCACCGCTGGGTTTCTTCTTGCCACCGCTGGGTTTCTTCTTGCCACCGACTGACTTCTGACTTGAGGCAGCCTGTTTGTCAGCGCCCGATTTACTTATTTCGCGGGAACTCCCGTCCTCGGTAACCGCTCTTTGATCGGTCTTTCTTTTTTCCCAAGGAGCCGTTCGAGTATCTTTGTTGGATTTCGCATCCGCGTTTTCGGTCTCCGAGATCGTTCGGCCATGGCGCCCCAAAATCAACGCAAACTCGATTTCTCGTCGATCGGGATCTGCGTTGATGACTCGAATTCGCACGGGGTCACCCATGCGAAATCGGTTGCCTTTGCGATGGCCTTCCAAGGTACGCGTGTTGCGGTCGAAGTGATATTTATCCCCAGGCAGACTTTCAATGGGTATGAATCCACTGGCGGGCAATTCTATCCCCTGAGCGAATAAGCCGAACGACTCCACACCGGAAATCACTCCATCCATCTCTTGGCCAATTCGCTCTCGCAGGAAGTTAATTAATTTCAGTTTGATCAACTCGCGTTCAGCTTTCACCGCACGTTGTTCCAACTCACTACAGTGCTGGCCCAAGCGCGACAGCATTGCGAAATCGGCTGCCGGTTTTTGTCCGGCAATCAAAGCTTCGATCATGCGGTGGATGATCAAATCAGGGTAGCGTCGAATTGGGCTGGTGAAATGGCAGTAGGCGTTACTTGCCAGCGCGTAATGCCCCAGTTCCCTTGGCGAATAGATTGCTTTGGGCATCGCCCGCAGAATTGCAAAATGCACTGCTCGACTTTCGGGTGTGCCCCGTGATTCTTCGATAATGCGTTTCATTTCAAAACGGCTACTGAGATTATCCGCTTCGTATCCAAGATCACTTAGGAGCTCTTTCAGGTCCGTGAGTTTTTTCGGCGATGGAGATTCATGGATTCTTCGTACCAGGTACAGTTCCTGATCGACGAGGTGTTGGGCAACCGCTTCGTTAGCGGCCAGCATAAATTCCTCGATGACCTGGTGACTCTCCGTATTATCACGCGTCGTGGCTCCGCTGACTCTGCCATCTTTATCCAGCAGAATTTCGACTTCCGGGATCGCCAGATCGAACGACCCACGGGTCATGCGTCTTTTCCGCAGCATCATTGCCAAAGTGTGCATATCGCGCACGATTCGGAAAACATCCGGTTCCAGCGTTTCCTGCCAAGGCTTGTCATCCGCGAGGTACTCATCGATTTCTTCGTAGTTAAACCGATGACAACTTTTGATCGCACCGCGATGCAATTCGGTTGTAACCGGCACACCGTCTGCCGTAAATTCTATCAGGGCGGTCAGAGTGTAACGCACGCGATCGGGTTGCAGACTGGCCAAGTTATTGGAGATCACCTCCGGGAGCATGGGAATGACTCGATCCGGCAAGTAGATACTGGTAGCTCGTCGGTAAGCTTCGTTATCCAGCTCGGTATTCGGTTTTACGAAATGGGAGACATCGGCAATATGTACCCCCAATTGCCAGTGGCCGTTGCTTAATCTTTTCAGTGATATTGCATCATCGAAATCACGAGCGGTTTTGGGATCAATCGTGACGACTGTTTCGCCGGTAAAGTCGGTTCTTCCTGCGATTGACTCGTCAAATTTCTCTGCTTCCTGCCGAGCATCTTCGAGTACCTGTTCACTGAATTCCCCCGGCAATCCGAACTCGGCGATCACCGTCATGGTATCGACACCGGGCTGTCCACGATCTCCCAACACCTTGACGATCACGGCCTCGCCATGCCGATAGTTTCCATTTCGCTGGGGGCCTGGAAAGCGCACCATTTCCACCACCACCTTGTCACCGATTTGACAAGCTTTGGCGCTGGCATCTCCTACATAGACTGCTGATTCGAACAGCCCCCCATCGATGGCGACCAGCCCCGTCTCGTCGCGTTCATGATAGGTCCCTACAAACTGATGAGTTCGCCGCTCCAGCACTTCGATAATCCGACCGCTTGTCCGCATGCGTGGGCCCTGGCGACGAGCGCTGATCACCACCTTGACCAAGTCACCGGTCGCGGCATCCATCGTCTGGCGTTGCGTCACGAAAATATCATCTGGAACCTTTGCGTCCGCCGTGATTTCCGGATCAAGCGCCGGCGCTACAAAACCGAACCCACCCATCGCACGGGAAAACCGACCGATCACCTCATTGGCATTGGATTTCCGATGAGTGCGGTGTTTGTTTTTATTCTGGGTGTCCGTTTTTTTGCTGCGTGGCTCGGCTACTGATTTACCAGCGGTCGCTTTTGCCTTGGTTTTTTTTTCCGGCGGGGCAACCGACAACACCAAGTGCTTGGGACCGTAGGCCAACCGTCCATCTCGCACGTGGCGTTTGATTGCTTTTTTTAATGCCGGAAGCTCATCGGGCAGCAACTTGAGTTGCTTTGCGATAATACGCGGTTTGACAGGTTTGTAATTCTCTCGATTCACATGATCGAGAACTCTTTGGGGCAGGTCTAGGTTAGTCATGCGGTCAGTCTAACAGGGCCTAGGCAAATCAGGGCAGGGGGCAACTGGCGTTGAAACAAACGCACCGAGACCCGCTATCGGGGCTGTGCCACCCCTATATTACATAATCGGTTGTCTAACGGACCCATTGGCTGCCGCCGCTCACCATTGCTCAGACGTGGCCCCACAGTGCCCTAGCAACTGCAAGTACCATTGGGCAGCCTCAGTGGTACGACCGGGTAAATTCTGAGTTCCCCAAATTACGGTAAGTGTCTGGGAGGTCGTTCCGTCCGTTTTTGTTCTTTGCGAATCTTTGACACCATTGGCGCAGGGCCCATCCGCGTCGAAAAGACAAAGTAAACCTGATAACGCAATAACTTGCCCCGCTGGGTTGAACACATACTGAGCCTGTGCGTCCGCTGGCGCGATTTTCCAAGGCGCGGCAGATTTGTGCAGATCGATCACGCTAATCGGTAAACCGCTATGTAACGAAACGGCATTGCAGGTATCCACCACGGCGTTGACACACCCCAGCCGTTCCTCGGCCCGTGCCTTGGCAAGATACTCAGATGCCGGTTTGCCACGCCCGGTCGGCTTATATCCGCTGTAACGTAACAAATCGCGGACAGCTTTCCTGACATGATCATCGCTGGTCATGGGCGGTTGAATCTGAGCTTGCAAATAATCGACAACCTCGGCAGGGGTTGCGATTTGACTCAATGGGCTGGGAAATTGACTACGAAAAACCGCAACTTCAAGCTGAGGATGTGGTTCAAAACTTAACATTTTGGCACTCCGTGATTCCGACGCTATGATGTGACCTTCGTAACGCCACCCTTTCCTCGTTAGAGACGTTTACCATGCTAGAGATGCTTCCCCTCCATCTGCGGGCCCGTCATGTCATTCCCGGCTTGATTCTTTTAATTGGCTTATTTCACCATCAAACGGTACTCGCCGATATTCGGCTCCCGAACTTTTTTAGCAACCACATGGTCTTGCAACAAAAGATGCCGATCAAGATTTGGGGTTGGGCTAATCCCAACGAACTGGTGACGGTCAGTCTTGCCGGAAATACCCGAGAGACAAAAACAAATTCTGACGGCAAATGGCAAATAGAGCTACCGGCCATGACTGCCAGCAAGGAACCCCACGTGCTCCGTGTCAACGGAAATCAATCGTCACAGCCCATCGAATTGAAAGATGTACTGGTGGGTGAAGTCTGGTTGTGCTCAGGTCAATCCAATATGGAATGGAGCGTTGCCGCTTCCGGAAATCCAGATGCGGAAATCAAGGCAGCCAATCATCCGCTCATTCGTCATCTTAAAGTACCTCGCAACGCCTCCCCAACGCCTCAGGCCGATATCGGAGATACTCGGTGGGAAGTTTGCTCCCCTGCAACCGCAGCGAGTTTTACAGCTGCCGGATATTACGCGGCTCGGAGATTGCAGGAGGAATTAGATGTACCCATCGGCTTAATCAACTCCAGCTGGGGTGGCACGCGAGTCGAACCATGGACCAGTACGGTCGGCATGCAACAGGTTCCAGCCTTAAAAGACCTGCATCAATTAACGATGCAACGAACGCCAGGCACCGCGCAACATATCCAACGCATGAATGAACACGTCGAGGCGACTGCCAAATGGCTGGATTTGGCTCGCTCAAAAACAGGGACTTTGGAGATCACACCGCCCAGCCCTGCTCATCCGAACGAATTACGCCCGCTCAATGGCAGTGGAGAACCGACGGCACTTTACAATGGCATGATTCATCCGCTGGTTGGATTACCCATCCGAGGTGCGTTTTGGTACCAGGGAGAAAGCAACCGCAGCGATGGCATGATGTACTTCGAGAAGAAAAAGGCTCTGATCGAGGGCTGGCGCTCCATTTGGGAACAGGGGGATTTTCCATTTCTGTTTGTGCAAATAGCGCCTTTTCAATATGGCAATGACAATCCCGAAACGCTGCCCGAACTTTGGGAAGCCCAGTCAGCCACACTGAGTCTCCCCAATACAGGGATGGTCGTGACTAACGACATTACGACCCTCAACAACATTCATCCGCCGAACAAGCAGGACGTTGGCAAGCGTTTGGCGAATTTGGCACTACAAGATGTGTATGGTCGCAAGGTTGCAGAAGCGAACAGTCCTGAATTCAAGGCCATGGAGATGATGCCGGGTGGGCTCAAGGTTATTTTCGATACTGCTGGGGAGTTAAAGACTCGGGATAATAAACCGCCCAGTCATTTCGAATTAATTGGCGTTGGATCGAACGGTTTCCAGCCCGCCACGGCAAAAATCGTTGGCAATTCCGTGATTCTGAAATCGCCGACCGTCTCTCAACCCACAGCTTTTCGTTTCGCTTGGGACAAACTGGCAGAACCAAATTTAACGGGACCAACTGGCCTGCCCGTAGCCGCTGTTCGTCATGGAAAAATCCCCACGTTCATGGAGTCATTACCTGACAGCGACCAATACAAACTGGTCTATGATTTGGATCTTAACAAGCTCGGCCGCACCATTACCTACGATATTGACCGAGCGTCGACCATCAAGAATTTTGATCGCATTGGCTACTTTCTGGAATTAAAATCGCAAGCCCTGGGTGACCAAAAATTATTTGTCTCCCTTGCTGCGTTTACCGATGACGCCAAGAAAATTGGTATCCCGACTCCCGAATCCGCTGCCGCTTTTCAGCAAGAAGTCAAAGAGGTCGAAGTCTTCTCTAACACGTCCAATGTTCCTACAAGCAAAAAAAGCTTGCTCGGTAACATGGAGTTCTGGCCCAATAACTACGCGGAAGAAAACGCCGCATCCGTTCCGGGAGCATCGGACCAACGCTTCGATTTCGGGGATCGTCCTTACGGCGTCGAAGATGGCTATGGTTCCATGCAAATTCATGACACCCAAGGTAAGCGAACCCTTTTTGCCATTAACCACTGGCGTCAGGGCGTTAATGCCGATATCGGGATCGGCAATAGTCCCGGCGCGAATAGCGATTGGACCTTTCGCAAGAATGCTAAAAATTATGATCAAAAACGATTGCGAATTTACGTACGACAGAAAGCAGATGAGAAATGAACCTCGGCAAACATAGAACAACATTCTTTAATCGTTACCAACGTCTCCTCGTTGCGATGGGTTGTCTCGTCCTGATGCAATCGACGTTGAAGGCACAAGATTCGCCGACGCGTGAAATCAAACCAACCGTTACCGCTGAGCAAACCGCGAAACGGGTCATTAACGAAAAATCATTAAGGGCAGATATCAAGTTCTTGGCGGACGACCTGCTGGAAGGGCGAGGTCCCGGTACCCGAGGCGACCTGTTGGCCCAAAATTACATTGTCTCGCAATTTGAGTTGGCGGGATTAAAACCGGTGGGCGACGCAGGTACGTATATTCAAGCCGTTCCTCTGGTCGGGGTTACCACTAAACCCCCAGCCAATTTGTCGTTCACAACCCCGAGTGGCGATTTAGATTTCAAGAATTCCGACGACTATATCCTAACTTGTGGACAACCTGTGGAAGCGGTTGACGTTGCGGATGCCGACGTCGTCTTCGTAGGCTACGGCATGCAAGCGCCCGAATATGAATGGGACGATTTCAAGGATGTTGACGTCAAAGGCAAAATTTTGCTGGTGCTTAACAACGACCTCGAATCTGATCCCGAACTTTTTGCGGGACGCACACGACTTTACTACGGTCGCTGGGATTACAAATATGCCAAAGCGGCAGAAATGGGGGCGGTCGGTGCGCTGATTATCCATACTACGCCATCCGCAGGTTATCCGTGGCAAGTCATTCAAACTTCCTGGACCGGAGAACAGATGGCGCTCGGTGGCGTATCCCAAGGCAGATTGCCCGTAGAAGGGTGGCTGACAGAAGCAGCCGCAGCGAAGTTGGTAGCGGCCAGCGGCTTGAATTTGGATCAACTTCGACAAGCGGCATTGCAAAAGGATTTCAAACCCGTCGATCTTAAAAGTAAACTTTCGCTGCACCTAGATTGCCGCGTTAGAGAGCGAACGACTGGAAATGTTCTGGGACTCCTGCCCGGGACGGACCCCGAACTGGCGAAACAGTGGGTTATTTACACAGCTCATCATGACCATATCGGGTTAGCAGATGCACGAGATGAACGCGGCGACAACATCTACAACGGGGCAGTCGATAACGCATCGGGAGTGGCTGTGATGCTGGGAATCATGCGCGGTTTCGCCGCGCTTCCAACATCCGAACGTCCTAAACGATCCATCCTATTCGCCTCGGTCGGCGCAGAAGAACAAGGTTTACTGGGCTCGGAATACCTGGCAGCTAACCCTCCGATACCAGCCGGCAACCTGGCCGCGGTGATTAACATCGATGGAGTCAATATTCTCGGTCCCACTCACGATGTGGTAGTCATTGGACGCGGTAAATCAGACATGGACCAAGCCGTCGATGCATTGGCCAAATGGCAGAATAGGGTCGTGGTAGGGGACCAATTCCCCGATCGCGGATACTACTACCGTTCCGATCAATTCAGCCTGGCCAAAATCGGTGTTCCTGGAGTCTACCTAGGTTCGGGCACACATGTCGTAGGCAAACCCCAAGAATGGGGCCCGCAACAATTGCGAGAATGGACGGAGAATGTCTACCACCAAACCAGCGACGAGTACCGAGAAGATTGGAATTTGGGCGGAGCCTTGCAAGAGGCTCAACTCATGTTTCATCTCGGCTTGGAAACTGCCAATCAACCCAATCTACCGGCATGGAATCCTGGCGATGAATTTGAAGCCGCTCGCATGAAGGCTCTCAATTCAAAAAACAGATAACGTGTTTCCGCGGCTCACTAAAATGGATTCAGCGTGTAACCCTGTTGCGCCAATAATTCATGAGCCGTCATGGCTGATAAAGCAACCCGGACGCCTGGCAATAATTCATTTTTTGAAATGGACTGCCAGGCGGTACTTTGCCCGCAAACAATGAATTGGACATCACATTCCTGCAATTGCTTTACTGCGTCCGCCGAGGGATTCTGTCGCCCAATGTAAATGCTGCCGAAGTGCTCCTGCGTCGTTAGATCCAACACTGCACCGCCATGCACAACAATCGCCAAACGAATCGCTTCTCTGGGTACGCCCGCCCCAACGTGCATGTTGATAAAGCGGGCTGCTGATTCAAAGGTACGATTCAATTTACCCGGGTTAGCTTGCACGCCGACATCGAAGCGAATCTGAAATTGCGTGCCTTTGGGAATGGTCATGTCGGTATCAACCGCAGCGATTTCACCAAAATCTCGAAGCACCGTCCCAGGTTCAAATGGATTTTCTTCCTGATTCAATCCAGCAGTAACAGCGAAGGCCAACAATCCAAAAACTACGGACACCCAAGCAAAGCATGAACCTCTCATACTTTCACACTCTCCATAAAAAACCTGACTAGATGGACCAACGAAATCCGTAATGCTCACCATAGTGTAGCGGGAGAGAGCTTCCTACAGGCACCGTTTCAGCTGCGATGCCAGGCTGAAAATTCAGCCATGCCGTGGATAAATCGAGCAACCGCATTAAGGGACAGCAATCATGCTCCCAAAAATAGTTGCTCCTGTTCGCAGTCTTCCCATTTATCAAACAGGATTCCAAACTCGTCGCCCGATTACGCTAGGGGCTACGGAAAATAACTCACGCCTTGCGGTCTGTCTCGGTCGGCGACCCAATGCTATCGGCTTTTGCCAGCTAAGACAGGTCAAAGTCACCAATCGATCTTGAAGCTGAGTCCCGGAAATGAGTATTCACCTGTAACCGGAGTGCTAACTCAAAGCGAATGGAACACCATTGATGGCCTTTTTCAGCCGACCTGTCTCTTTTTTTCTATTGTTTTTCCTATTACTTCCGACAGGTTGCCAATCCCCTCTTCAAAATCTCCGTCTCTCCGACGGGATGTTAAGCAATCCATTATTGGACTCATCAAGAAGTCCCGGCTTAGCGGTCGGTGATGAAGTCAGCGCGTTTAATCCCGTTCATATTAGCGGGCCTGACGCGGGCACCAAGCACTGTCCGGTTTGCACCTATTTGGAAAAACCAGCGGTTTTAATTTTTGCACAAGACAGCGCAAACACGGTCAGTCTGGCCAATCGCCTGGAGGCTCTAGCAGAAAAACACCAGCCATCGGGCCTAAACGTATTTCTTGTTTTAACCGATGGAACGCCAGCGGATATTGAGCAAATGGCGCGAGGCAACCAGCTCAACCACCTTTCGATCAGCCTGCTCGATCCTGCTACACGAAACGATGATCTAAAGGCTTGGAAAGTTGATACCAACCGCGAGAACATTGTCGTGCTCTACCGCGATTATGTCGTGCTATGGAAGCATGTTGGGTTGCGGGCCGCCGAGTTCGACGAATTGGAATTCGCTGTGCAAAGCCACCTGCTCGCAGATGAGGAAATGAATCCATGAAAAAAGAGAGTTTATCCATGAAAGCGTGGTTGCTTTTGTTATTCGTTGCCGTTGGTATTTTCAGTTTCAATGGCTGCCAAACTGGCAAAACGATGGTCGCGGAAGAGGCAGACGCTTTTTCGTCGATCATTGAAGAGGAGCTTGTTGGAGAGGAGCTTGCCGCCGGGG
>CAJQPP010000071.1 GCA_905480235.1 uncultured Pirellulaceae bacterium | reverse complement strand
AGGCATCGGGCTGGGCTTGATTCTCGAATTGCCTTTCCTGGTAATTGATGTTCAACGTGGCGGACCGAGTACCGGGTTGCCTACCAAAACCGAGCAATCTGATTTGTTGATGGTGATGCACGGACGCAATGGGGAATCGCCAATGCCCGTGATTGCCGCCCAAAGCCCAAGCGATTGTTTTTATGCCGCGATCGAGGCATGGCGAGTGGCCACGGAGTTCATGACACCCGTGTTCATTCTTTCGGATGGCTACATTGCCAATGGCTCCGAACCCTGGAAGTTACCCGATTTTAACGAGTTACCAAGAATTACCGTTGAGCATCCACAAGCGTTGAAAGAGGGCGAGTCCTTTTTGCCCTATTCACGTAATGCCAAATTGGCGCGACCTTGGGCCTTGCCGGGTACGCCAGGATTGATGCACCGCATCGGCGGGCTGGAAAAAGAGGATGGCACCGGCAATGTTAGCTACAATCCGGAAAACCATGAACATATGGTTAACACCCGCGCCGCTAAAGTCGCCGGTGTCGCGGCTACCTTGAAACCACTAGAGGCCGTCGGACCCGCATCGGGCACATTGGTGTTGAGCTGGGGCGGAACTTACGGAGCATGCCGAACCGCCGTGCTGCAGTGCCAACAAAAGGGCACCCAAGTGGCCCATGCCCACGTGCGTTGGATCAACCCCATGCCGCCGAATATGCAGGAACTGTTAGGCCGATACGATAAAATATTGATCCCCGAACTGAATTGCGGTCAACTTCGTTTACTGATTGACGCCCAATTCAAAATGAACACCATCGGCCTGAACAAAGTAAAAGGCAAACCGTTTGCCGTTTCCGAGGTCGTGGAAAAAATTGAGGAAGTTACAGGCACGTCATCATGAGCACCCAACTGCCCGTCTTAAAACCGGCCGACTTCGCTTCCGATCAGGATATCCGCTGGTGCCCCGGTTGCGGCGATTACTCCATCCTCGCACAAATGAAAAAGGTACTTCCCAAGCTGGGAGTCCCTCAGGAAAAAACCGTTTTCATCTCCGGGATCGGCTGCTCCAGCCGCTTCCCCTATTATGTCAACTCTTATGGGATGCACAGCATTCATGGCCGGGCACCCGCCTTTGCGACAGGACTGAAAAGCACCCGCCCTGATCTCAGCGTTTGGGTCATTACGGGCGATGGCGATGCCTTGAGTATTGGTGGTAATCACCTGATGCATGCCATCCGCCGGAATATCGACGTCAATATCGTGTTGTTCAACAACAGCATCTACGGATTGACGAAAGGCCAGTACTCTCCAACCTCACCGGTTGGCTCCGTCACCAAAAGTACACCGCGGGGCTCGATTGATTACCCTTTAAGCCCTTTGTCGATTGCGATTGCAGCGGAAGCTTCATTTGTTGCCCGCTCCGTCGATTTCAACATCAAACACCTGGCAGCGATGTTAACCCGCGCCGCCGAACACAAAGGCACTTCTTTTGTTGAGGTTTACCAAAACTGCAATGTTTTCAATGACGGGGCTTGGGATTACATGAAGGAGAAGGCTGTCAAGTTGGATAACTCCATCATGCTGGAGCACGGACAACCGCTCATCTTTGGTAAAGAATCCGAAAAAGGGATTCGCCTGAATGGCCTGACGCCAGAAATCACGACGTCGGATGATCCGAATTTGTGGGTGCATGACGAAACTTGCGTCGATTCCACCCCAGCATTTTTGCTGAGCCGTATGCGGGTTCCGCAATTCCCAGAACCCATTGGCGTTTTCCGAGCGGTCGATCGACCCACTTACGACGACGCCATAAACGAACAAGTGGAAAACGCTGTAGCAGAAAAAGGTCCCGGTGATATGAACGCTCTTTTGAGAAGCGGCGACACCTGGACAGTCGATTAACCAGCCGCCCACAGCCCTAAGGCACAACGATCACATGCCCTCGGCAGTAATTATCGCCGAATATGGCAGCCTCAACGGCGGGGAGAAATCCTTGCTGACGATTTTGCCTAAATTGCAAGAATCCGGTTGGAGCTTTCGGGCCATCGTCCCGGCTCCCAGCCCGTTTGCTGATACCCTCCTTGATACCGGTGTGGCTATCGAGCCATTCGAGTTCATCGCCCATCAAAAACGCAAACCGCTGGAAATCTTGCGCCGCGATTTGGGGATCCAATTGGCATCTATCCAACCCGACCTGGTGCATTGCAATAGCCTGTCCGCCAGCAGGATTTGTGGTCCGGTTTGTCGCCAACTGCAAATTCCCAGCCTCGGTTATCTGCGGGATATTATCAAACTGAACCCGACGGTGATGAGCGACCTCAATGGCCTGGATCGATTGGTGGCGGTATCCCAGGCAACCGCGGACTTCCACCAAGCTCAAGGGATGGAATCCGCGAGGATAAGAACCATCTATAACGGGGTGGATTCCGAAATGTTTTCGCCAGAAAGTGCTGCATCGGATATTCGCAGCGAGTTGGGCATTTCGCCCCAAGCACCTTTGGTGTTATTCGTCGGACAAATTGGCCTCCGCAAAGGCTTGGATACGTGGCTGGCTGCAGCCACCACGTTGAACCAAAAAATCCCGTCTGCTCATTTTCTTTTAGTCGGATCCCGTCATTCACAGAAGCAAGAGTCCCTGGACTACGAGCAGGCTCTGCTGCGAAATTCCACCCACGGTCCGCTTCAAGGCCACGTACACTGGTTGGGAATCCGCACTGACATCCCCGATTTAATGAAGCAGGCAAGCGTGCTTTTGCATTGCGCGCGGCAGGAACCTTTGGGCCGCGTGCTCTTGGAATCGCTTGCCAGCGGTTTACCCATTGTGGCAACTCAGGTGGGTGGAACCGCTGAAATTCTTTGCGACCCAATCTTAAAACCCTGCCTGATCGAAAAAGATCATCCAGAGCAAGCTGCCAACGCTGTGCTGCGAATACTGCAAGATGACGAGCTGCGAGATCGTATCAAAAGCACGGAAAGGCGTTTGGCTTTAGAAAAGTTCCCGGTCGCAGCCTGTGCAGAAAGCCTGCTGGGAGTCTACAAAAACCTGATCAAGGGAAGGCAATCCGCAAATCCGCACAATCCACCGGTTGATAAAACCATGAAATAGCCGGGTTTCAATTGAAACTTTCTGGGTCAGGTGTCAAAATCAAGGCAAGCTTAGGCGAATGACCCCTGTACCTTCGAAACATCTGGCCGACTTCATGTCAGTGAAAACAACTCAAGAATATCTTGCATTGCTTGAAAAAAGCGGTGTTCTTGCTGACGCTAATCTAGTGGAAGCAAAATCGCTTGTCTCCGAAACCTCGGATGTTCGTGAATTTGCCCGGCTATGCGTGACAAACAAATGGTTGACTGACTGGCAGGCGCGATTCCTGATGACCGGTCGGCACCGACTCAAAGTCGGGCATTACCGCCTGCTGGACCACTTGCCGAAGCAGGCGATTGGCGATCGATTCCGGGCCCTCCACCAACGACTCGATCGCAACGTCGATGTTTGGCTGCTGCCCAAATCCGCCGAACAAAACAAACAGCTTATTAAACAGTTCCTGCAACAAGCGGCGCTCGTTGCCGAGCTCGATCACCCTAACCTGCTACATGTCTACGATATCGACAAAGACAGCGACCGATACTATTTGGTTTTTGAGAGCGAAACAGGTGTCACGCTTTCCAATGTTCCCGAAAAGAGCCTGAAGTCTGACAGTATCGCAAAGATCGTTCAACAAACCCTCCAAGGCACCCGACATGCCCACGAACACGATGTCCTGCATGGCAAACTGGAAGCATCTCATATACGCGTGGATGAAAAACACGCTGTCAAAATCAATGGCTTCGGCTTGACCAAACTCTTAGACAAGATGATTGATCCCGATTCGGAACCGGATGAATTTGCAATCGCATCAGATCCCTCCGATGACGTCGCAGCTTTGGGCCGTATCGCGAAAACGCTTTTTCAAAAACAAGTAGGACAGCCCTTAAATAATGCGGACGTGGCATTATTTTCCGTGTTCGGAAAAATGGAACAGACATCCGACATAACCAATAGACAGACGAGTGAGCTAATTGATGAACTAGGTGCATGGCTAAAATCCAACCAACAAGCCGCCGAGCCTGCTGGGAAAAAACAATCGGCAAAAACTGCGACGGCCAAGAAGCCCCGTAAAGCCGGGGCCGCGCCCACGCCGAAAACGGATCCACTCGGCAAGCAACTCTGGATTGGAATCGCCGTTAGCTTGGTGGTATTAAGCGGCTTGGGTATTTGGTATCTGGCTGGAGGTTTTAATCAAGGTGCAGTCGCGAAAAAGGAAGGCGCTTCCGACAAACCAACCTTGAACTCCACGACCTCCGCTGAGTTACCTAAAATCACAGAAACTCCGGTAACGACCGCAGAAGATATTGCCAGTTCCAAGGCTGCAGAAAAAAGCCCGTCTAGCCAATCGAAAACCGAAACACCAAAATCACCAACCGCTGCTAATGAGGTCAACCGCAGTCACCCTAGCAACGAAAAATCTGTGACTGACACTGTGCCTGAAGAGTCAAGTTTGCCTGTTGCCGAGAAAAAAGAGGCGGATTCAAAACTTGAGACATCGACGGGCACATCAGCCTCAAGTTCTGATTCAGGTGAACCCAAAACTCCGATCATGGATGCCAACGGCCCCCCCAACTCGGATAATAAAACGGCACCACAAAAACAGTTCGCGATTGATTTAGATTTAATGGAGTTACAGGAGAATAGTCACGCTAACTTATTGACCGACAGCAAAAAACTGGACGTTAACAATCCTATTCTGCGAAAA
The DNA here is from genome assembly GCA_905480235.1 of uncultured Pirellulaceae bacterium. Lineage (GTDB taxonomy): Bacteria > Planctomycetota > Planctomycetia > Pirellulales > Pirellulaceae > CAJQPP01. The sequence goes on along the minus strand of CAJQPP010000071.1, from coordinate 20,624 downwards.
GGCTTCCTTGAATATCAGGGGCCAGATGTTTACATCGCCTTCAAAAAGAACCCTCGCAGTCCGGCCAGTGCTGGTGTCGCCAATGTATTCAATGGCGGTTTTCGGTTTCGCATTATCGAAGCCAGTTCAGGAGACAAGGCCTATGCCCTAAACATGTTCCGCCTGACTCCGGTCAATTTGATGGAGGAAGGCTGTTCCGGCGAGATGGTGGTGCCGGTACCGAGAATTAATTTGGAAAAATTAGCCAATGCTTATGTTCGATTTGCCATTCGCGATAACGGCACATTCTACATCTCAAACCCTAGTGATAATCTGGCGAAAGGGAACGAGGGATACAGCGAAACGATCCTGAATGTCGATGCCAAAGCAATGCAGTGGCAAACCTATGCTCCGGTAAAGGGAGAACTAGATGATTTCTCGGGAGCCACCAAAAAACCTGAATTTACCAATGTCGATTTCGTCGGGTTTCTACTCTATGGAGAACGCTCCGCTGCGGGCGATGGCGGAACCAATTTTGGAGTGAGCGGATTTCAGGCCTTTGTAACGCAGAATGGATCACAAACCCTAGCCAACGCTCCAACAGGTCCAGTGATAAAAACCAGCGAGGGTCCGCCCAAGAATATCGTCATGGACAAGGCGGAAGGCTTGCCCTTGGTCAGTTGGGAAAAAACAGCGGACCTCATGGACAAAGAAGTGGTGGTCTTTGGGAAAATCGTTTCTATAGGGTCCTCGCGAAGTGGCAAAACCCGGTATATGAATTTCGTCAAGAATGATCGAGACAAATTCAAAATCGTTGTGCGACAACAAGATTTGGAAATCAGCGAAGAATCATTGAAAGAAAAATTTCTCGATAAGAACATTTGCATTCGCGGTAAAATCACAACCTATGACAAGAAACCGCAAGTCCTGTTAACGGAATTAGTTCGCATCATCACGGTCGAGAATTTGCCCGGCCCGAATACGCAACTTGTTGGAGTTTCGCCGAGTACGGTCAGTAACATTCCCACCACCGGCGTATTCGCAGGTATGCCCGGCGGCGTAGCTATTCCTGAACTCACCAAAGACAACCCAAATTTCCAACCGGTTTTACTTGGGCCTGTGAAAATTGGCGAAGACCCCTTGGGCCTGTTTTTAACGGTCCCTGCGGAAGCAAGTTCCCGCCCACTCTTACTTGAGATTCAACGTGATCAAACGGGAAAACGCTGGGAAGTTTTATACGCCGCGAATACTCGAGAAATTGAGAATAAGAAGGCCGTCGCGGAGATTAACCTCAAGGAAGATCAGCTGTTTTTCAACTGGATTGAGGGCGAACCATTCGACATCAATCTAAACTTCTTGCAAAATTGCCTGCTCGAAATCAAAACACCCGAGGATTCCAAAACCATCCTTTTGAGAAAACCTCAATCGGGGCCAGCGATACAATTGGATGAAAAGCGAGCCGCTTCTAAAATGAAACTGGCGCTGAAGTACCTGCCCAAACCAGAGGCCATTTCGATTGAGTTCCTGCCATTACCCAAAGCGGAATTCGAAACCCAATCCTCGGATACCGGCATGACGGCCACGGCTGCTCGCCCCGAGGCAATTCTGTATTTCGACAAGTTACCGGAAAACCAATTCTTTCGACTGGCCCACTCGGTCGGTATTTCCAAGACAATTAAAATCGATTCCGCATTGCAAATTAATTCACCCGGCAAAGCCACCGTTTTCAACAGTCGAAATATTCGTGAATTGAAACAGAATCTTGGACAAATGCAGCGGCAGATTAATCAGGCCAATCAAGTGGCCATTCAATACAATGCGCCCCATGGAGAAAAAACCAAGCACAAGGATCGCTTGAAAGAATTATCGAAGCAGTTGGACATGATCAACGCGCAAGTCCTAGCGTTCGAGACCGCCTTACCAACCGCTGAACAAGTGCTTTCACAAAAGCTAAAGTATCGCGTTTATTTTAATATTGGTGATCTTCAATTTGATTTAATGAACTCGAGCATCGAAGCAGATTCCACCTCAAAAGAATGATCCCGACCTCTATCAATCGCGGACGTTCCATTTGCCGAACCGGAACCGTGGTTCACTAAATGGTCAGTAATATGACGAAGGCATTTCATTCACACGCCTGGCGGGGCGAATGTTTCGATCAATGATTAAAGGAACCGACGCTGGCCCGCCCGCCATTAACCGGACAAGTAAATCGTCAGCCATAAAAAGAGCCGCCCAGAACCACGCTGGACGGCCATTTGTTTTTATGTTGCTTCTCGTTAGGCCTCGATCAACTCAACAATATCGTTGAGCGATTCTCCACCCCAACCGAAAAAATCACGGCCGAGTTAGCGACTGAGTTTCGGAATTCACGGTCGGTGCGTTGCGGGGCATCAAAGTCGTCTCCGGAACCGCATCATGATTCAGGTCAAACCATGCCGGTTCGAACTGTACAAATCCGTGCTGCCCTTTTGTTTGAGAACGTTGGATGGCCATCTTAGCAGTGAGCGCGACGACCGCGTCGGCCAATGCAATTTTAGCGTCGCAGCGCGGTGAGACATCCATGGAGTTTTGTCGGATACACCAAGCCCAATGTTCAATCTCTTCGCGATAGCCTCGACTGACCGGACCGCCGGCAGTCTCAGCAGCCTTGGCGGGTGATGGGTCACCGCTGGCGGTTGTATCCAATGCCGCAGCGCCGGCGTCGCCTTTTACACCGACCTTCGTGGTCGAACTTTTGTTGGAGTACAGATAGGCTTCTTTTTCCTTTTCCAGGACTAGCGTGCCTTTGGAACCCATGACAACTTCCCCATAACCACCGTATCCGTTTCCGTTGATCGAGGAATAGGTCACCACAATTTTCTTGTTTGGATCTTCTTCCCACGAGCGAACGCCCGCGCGGCCGGGCATCTGATTTATGGGATCTCGGTACCCAACGTCAAAGTCATAATCGTATCCTTGTCCAGGATATTCCAGCATGCAATAGACATGGTCATCAGCATCCCGATCGCCGGGGAAAATGTGGCGACCACCGACCGCATGCACCGTCATGGGGTGAACATGTTTTCCAGTTTTCCGAGACAGGGCCGAGACAAAAATGCTCGAGGCATCAATTTGGTGGCTACCCAATTCGGCCATCAACCCGCCCCCGGTGCGATTCCACAGACGCCATCGGACTAATTCTTCCAGAGCACTGCGTACCCGACCGTCTTTGTAAACTTGCTCGTTATCGACGTAGCCATACTTCAATGCGTTGACCATTTTATCTTGGTCCCAGCTTCTCCATTGAGCAATTTTGTTACGCAGGATTTTCGATTTCGCAGGGTCGGCTTTCGCGATTTGCCGTTCCATCGATTCTATTTGAGAACGGATTTTATCCACTCGCTCGCCGTCAGCAGTGTATTCACCGCCAGGGATGGGTAATGCCCAAGAGTCTGCTCCCGGCAGGTTATTACGATGCCACTGAGCTCGGATGTGGTGAATTTCACCCAACAGCCCCCATTCAATCATATTCACGGCGTTATCGTAGAGAATATTGTAATGCCTTTGATGACCGATCGATAAATGTAAGTCGTTCTGAATGGCTGTTCGACCCATCAACTTACACTGGGCCACATTATGGGCCATCAACTTTTCAACCAACACGTGCTTGCCCGCGGCCAACGCTGCAATCGTGACTTCGGCGTGTAGATGCAAGGGCAATCCGATAATGATTCCCTCAATCGTTGGGTCGCGGAGTACATCTTGGTAATCACTGACGACCGCCACGTGTTTTTTTGCCTCTGCTTCGGTTTTCCAACCATAGATTTGCATTAATCCCGGTCGTGCAGCCAGAGCATAAGGGGAAGCCCAGTCGCCGTGGAAAGCCCGGTGGATACTGGAGGGTCGAATATCGCAAATCGCGCCAACTTCGACATAGTCGGGATTCAAGCCACCAATCAACACGTTGCCTTCATCACCTGTCCCAATGATGGCAATGCGAACCGGACGGTTGGGTTTTTGGTAGCCAAAGTACATCGCACCGAGACCGGCCGCTACGGTTCCACCGGCGATCGTCGCCTTGAGGAAGTCACGACGACGCATTTGGTCCATCGCCGTTACGGCAGAATAATAATTCTCGCTACCAACTTCTCTTTGTTCGGGGGTCAAATCCATCAATCAATCCTCATTCGGTTCTGTCGCCTCGCGGCGACCCAAGAAGTAATCCAATCCACCAAACCGTCCTGCTGACGAAGCCAGCAACACCAATAAAGCAGCAACTTCAATCCACTGATAATACGTATTTTGAGCTCCGAGTGCCCAAAATGGCTGGGTCGCGACCACGCCCAGCAAAAGTCCCATGCCGGCCAAAGCGGCGAATCGTGTAAATAATCCTAATATCAACAGGGCACCGACCACGGTATCGAACCATGGAAGATAACGGTCTATGACCGCCTGTTTAGACCATTCTTGAGCAAAAGGCCGGGATACGGTGAGGGTTTGGGAACCACCGCGGGTGCCGGCAATTTCATTAATTCGCGCTTCCAATTCGTCCCAGGTGGATTCCACCTCGGCGAACCACGGCCCGGCAGCCTTGTTTCGATCGTATTTAATGGTGCCAATTTGGTCATTTAAGGAAGCCACTTCTAGTGCGGCGCCCGAACGATCCTGGCCATCTCGAGCGAAGCCCTCCAGTCGTCGTTCACCATCGATCCAAGCCGTTATCTCGGCCTCATTGATCGCCAGAAAATCTCCCAGCCAGTTTTTTGCCCAATTTAATGATCGATCCGCACGTTTTCGCTGCTCGTCATCGAATTGAAACTGCTCAGCTGCAGAATTGGTGAAGTCCTCCCAAATCGCGAATGTCTCCGAAGTGTCGATCGCATTTTCAGGGGTTAAGCAGAGTCTTTTCCTGCCGTCGTAATCGTCCAGCAATTTCTGAAACTGGGGTGCCAAAGGTCCCTTGGCTTGAGTCAGAAAAGGGGCACAGCTGAATGTACCGCTCTGCAATTTGGTCACGCCTTCGTTAAAGAAGTGCATGCCTATTACTAATCGCAACAGTAATAGCGAGAATAGCATGAACCAAAATGAGTTTCGGCTGGGTTGCATCATCTAATCTTGTTCACCAAAGAGGGCGGCATAACGGACACTGTACGTAGTAATCCGAGGAGTATTATGACTTGTAACGAGCAATTTCTAAAGGTAGCACGGGCCGCAAGAACGGTTTTGATGATCGATTTTGAAATTATCGTTTTCCACCAATAGCGGCTTTTTCTTTCATTTCTTCCTGTTGCCGCCGCCGAATTTGTGCAAGCTCCTCAAATTTTCCCCGACTTTTGGCCGCCTCGTCATCACGTCCAAGGCTTTCGTAGCAATCGGCAAGCACCTGCTGTAGCTTGGGATCTTGTGAATTTACGGTGTCTACATACTCCAAATCAACAAGTGCCTCCTCGGCCTGATCAAGTTTCAGCAAAATCGCGCCGCGTGTTTTGTACAATTCAGGGGGTCCACCCCAGGTCGCAATGGCAACATTCGCCAAACGCAGGGCGTCACTCAATTGATCCTCTTCCTGGCTCATGACCTCACAAAAATTATTCAGTAACAAAGCCGCTTTGTATTGCGAGCTTGCAGCTAACCGGAAATACATACGACCGGTGCCCAACTTTCCTTGCATGGTATCTAGCATACCCATAACCAAATGCCCCATCGCTGGCGTTTGCTGTGCTCTTGCTTCCTCTTCCAGCCATTCCCTGACTTTTTCATTCGCTGGATAAGCCGCCAAGCTGATGAAATCCTTTAGCGAATCAATATTTCGCGGTGAGCTAAGCAACGATTTAATCACCAGTGTGAATTTTCGGCGAACCTCATCTTCATCTTCCAGATCATCAAAATTCATTGAAAACGCATGCAATGCTTTGGATTGCAACAAACGAATGTAATCTTTAGTAAACGGTAAATTCGCCAGTTGTACTCCCGTATTCAGTTCCTTTAAAATCCGTTGGTAGTCCTCTGTGACTTCCAAGATGTCGTATTTCAAATTCCAGATTTTAAGGTCGTTGGGATTTTGTTCAGCCATTGCATCCAGTGCCGTGAGGCCGCGTTCCATATGCCGTTGGGCCAATTCTGGTTTCCCGTTATCGAACAGGTATTGAGCCAGTTTGGGAACCACGCCCGGAACCGTATTAGATATTTGCTGGAACCGCGCGATCGCCTCCTCAATCTCATTTTGTTCGAACATGATTATTGGTATAAACCGTTCGGCATCGTATTTGTATTTATTTCCATCGACCGCTTTAGACTCTACCCACTCGAAGTGTTTTCGTGCTAACGCAAGTTTGTCGTCTAACTCCGGATTCTTTTCCCATTCGGTAAGCAGTTTTCGCCCGAGGAAATCGTGCGCCGGGATATAGCCAGGTTCAACGGGCGACGCTAAAGAATCCAAAATTTCCATGCCATTTTCATCCCTACCCGCATTAATCAGTTTCTTGGCATGCCTGAATTTATTTGCGTCGCTGGGTAGAATATTATGCAACCTCCGCGAATATAAAATCGCGTCATCATAATCTCCGACTAATTCGGCGTTATTGGTCGCATTGGAATTTACTGCTTTGACAAGTCGGCTTTCCAAGAAACTTGCTCCAAAAGCAATCCCTCCAACGAGCACGATTCCGCTCAGCGGAATAAGGCCCAGCAAAGCGGCCTTTCCATCGCGGGTCGTGGTCCAGCTGAGAAACAGAAAAGCCGCAAGTTGGCCCATTATCCAGAACGGAAAGAGGATGATTTGAAACAAACGACGCGGGATCCGTTTGGACAGCGGTAGATTTTCCCCGATCCCCGTTTCCGATCCCCTGAACAATCCAAACAAAGCTCGAAATGGAGCCCCGAGAAATCGTGTGAGCGAAAACCCATCTTGAAATTGATTGTTTTTTTTGCGGCGTAAGAGTGGCACGATTCAATCTTTCGTTATTGAGAAGGCGATAAATCGGCACCGCCCTGTTTCCGTTTTAATTCATCCGCCTGTTTTTGAATTTTGGCAGCGGTGCCAATCATGTTCTGTTGCTTATAGCATTCGACGAGAGACTCAAATACCGCAGGCTTCAGTTTCAGGCGAGCGTCCTTCGAAGCAAATTCCAGGTCCGCGGTAGCTTTCACCCACTCCCCTAATTGCATGTAAATGTTACCGCGTGTATCAAAATAGCCTGCGTTTCTGGGCTGGATTCCGATTGCAATCGTTGCCAACTCCAAAGCCCGCTGCGGATCCGATTCGCTGATAACAAAGGCCAGATTATTTAACGCTTCATGGTTACGAGCATTTTTTTGGATCGCCAATTCCAGCAGACGGATTCCCAACAACTTATCACCCCTGAGCACCTCTGCTGTGCCAGCGATTTGTAAAGCCTCAGACGAGGCTTGGTCTCTTTGTTCCCGCGCGTCAAAAATCTCTAACGCTTCGTTTGATTCCGGAAAATTCGCGAAACCAAACCGAGTAACCAAAACGGCCGCTTGCACGCTAGTCGGATTGACTTCAAAGGCTCTTTTCAACAGGCCCAAATACTTTTTCCGTGATTCAGCATCAGCACTGGAAAATCCTTTGAAGTTAACGGCCTGAGAAAGGACCATGCGAGCAAGCGCCTCCTCAAGAATCAACTGTTTTTTGGGATCATCTTGCCGCTCAATAGCTTCCGTCAGAATCTTTTCAGACGTCACATAATCACGCTTCATCGCGTGAGCACTTGATAGCCTGCGCAGATAATCAACCTTATCAGGATCGCTCTCCAAAAGGATCTCGTATCGTCGAATGGCTTCATCGACTACGGGAATGGCATCGTCAGGCGTCCCCTTCCTCAGGTGAAGTTCAACGATGGATGTGAAGAACCCGACATAATCCTCAAACAACTCTTCGTAAATTTCCAACGCCTCATCATATTTTCCCTGTGGAATCATGATTTTATTGGCCATCAATGTCCTGGCGTCCGGGTTGTCGGGCTCGGTGGCTAGAGCAAATTCCAAATGCGATTCAGCCTTCGACAATATTTTTATGAAACTGGAGCGTTGCTCTGCCTTGCTCCTGCCTGGGATTTTGAGTTTAAGAATTTCTCTGGCCACCCATACATGAGCCTTGGGATAGCCCGGGGCGTTATCAGGTGCTAAAGACCTACGGATGGACCTTCCAGTGCGAAAGCTCGCATCACGCGTCTCGTCCCGGGTATCCGCAAACAGGATTCGGGAAAGTTCCCATTTCAAATCTTTGTCATCAGGTTGAAATTGGACTAATTTCTGTGCGTAGACGATCGCATCGGCGTATTCGCCTTCATTCTCAGCGCGTCTTTTCGAGATGTCATAATTGCTCGCAAACCGTTCTTGAGAAGACATGCCCACAATCACCGAAATGACGGCTGCCGCTGCGATAAGAAGTGCAGGCAGCCCAAAAACTAGGGCGCGGCCTCGCGAACTGTCGCTCCACAGTTCGCGGAACTTGCGGAATGGGAAAATCGCCAAGTCCGTCAGGAAAATCAAAAACCGACGTAAATGAAACAGAATAAAATTCATAAAAACAACCGCCTTATTCGCGGCTCAGAAAATCTAAGTCCGGTGAAATTGATATCTGGGAACAACGTCGGAAACGGCCATGTCATCCCGTTTTATCAAACCCCCATTTTACCAGTGAGGCGTCGCCGTCTTAAGGGTAAAGAACGCTTTTTGAACAGGTTGCGGCCACGCCAACCGATGCAAGCAGTTCATGCCATCAAGTCGGCCCCTAATTATACCGTAACCGGGCAAAAAGTTCGCTTAAAACGTAATAACCCTAACATTTGAATTTTCCTTAAAATCCCTAAAAGTTACCGAGGTCGTTTAACCGAATATACGAAAGCACGCGTTTGCGTATTGCGCAGGCAATGCGTTGGCCACACACATCCGGCATACCGTACCGAAGTGAAATGATGAATAAGATTGCCAGAACACCTTTTCTTCGCTTGCTGGCTCCAGTCTGTTTTGCAGGGGCAACCTTTTGCTGCAGCCTGGTGTCCGGACAACAGTTATTGCCCAAAGAGCAGCCCGCGGAAAAGAAGCTTCCTCAGGAAACTGCTCCGCAATCCTCCATTCGCATTGCACTCAAGCCATTGGCACCGATGCCCCCGACGACGCAACAGGCCATTCCTCTGAAACCGTTAAAAACGGCCGCCCCGGCGGAGCCAGTGCCTGTAATTAAACCCGTCATGGTGGCGAAAGAGGAAGCAACCGCTGCTGAGATCGCACCAAGCGACGCGCCGGTTGCCAAACAAGTCATTGTTGAACCTACAGGGCCTGCTCCCGTTGCGGCACCGAGCCTGCCAGTCGCACCAACCATGGAATCAACCGCGGCAACTGACACAAACCTGAACAAGGGCAAGAACTTCCCAGCAGATGCCGAGCAACGCATCGCGGAGTTCCTGAAAACTAACAAACAAACATTGCCGGCCGCTCCGGCAACTGATTCTTCGGCACCGAGAGTAGCAAAAAACGAGAGCAGCCTGCCTGTTGCTTCCGCAGTTGTGCCAGCGACAACTCAGGCTCCTCAGAATTTTGGCCGTGGCCTGCCACTTGCCAACGTGCCGCCGAATCCTGTTACGACGCCGGCCTCCATGCAATTCTCCAACCCTAGGGCACCTATGGTACCGATGGCATCCATTGGTGGGGCCGGGTCGATCGGCAATCCCAATCCCATGGTCGGGCAGCAAGAAATGATCTTGACGGCTCCTGGTGAAGCAGACTTCTTTGATGCAGAAAATGCCGTACTCAACGATCCAACCACCGAGGTGCTCGTCGATTACGGTGCTCAATCAGCGACATTTGATTGCTGTGGTTTCATTACCTCGTCACGTTACTATGCGGTCTACGACACCCTGAATTTCCAACGGAACGACGGGATATTCCGCGCGAGTAATATTACGACACTGGATAATTATGGTTTCCAGTTTGGTGCTCGGGCGACGATCGGTAAAAAACGGGACGCCACTCGTGGCTATGAAGGTACTTTCATGGGCTTCGACCCTTGGATTGCCACGTCTACGCAAACCAATGCTGCTCGTTCTCTGGTACGGGCTTTATATCCCTTGAGTGCCAACAACCTACCGCCCAGTGCCTACAGCGCTTTTCAAAACGGAACCTATGCTCAGCAATGGAATAAGACACGGCTTTACTCACTGGCTTTTAACAAAACCTGGTGGGGATCGGATGTTGTCAAAGCTTTTGTCGGTGGCCGATACATCAATTTTCAAGATGATTTCCGATTGTCGATGGCCAACATTAACGGCGAACAAGGGTATCACTCAATCCAAGGTCGTAATCAAATGTTTGGTGTCCACACCGGCATGGAGGTGCTTTACGATATTGGGTATCGTCTCTCATTCTCTTACGCTTGGAAATTGGGCGGCTACGCCAATGCAGCCCGCAACACGGTAACGCATATTAACGACGGCCAGTTGCGAGGCTTTGGTGGAATTGAAAAAACTGATTTCGCTTGGAGTGCCGAGTTTGGCGTGTGGGGTCGTTACAAAATATCTCCCAACATCCGCTTACGAGCGGGATACGAATTGTTTTCATTGTTTAATGTCTACGATTCCGAGAGTCTCTACAGTACGCGTTTCGGCAACAGAATGCCGAACCTAGAAAACCAAGGGGATGCCATCTTCCACGGCCCTTCCATGGGTTTTGAGATATACCGATAACGGCTAACGCCGCAGCAGACACTAAGCCGGGTTTCTACCCGGCTTTTTTTGTGTCCAGAACGCTGGACCCTTGTGGATAGCCGGGAATACGGCAAATACCTCCAAAACCACGAGATCTATCGGGGAATCAGAATTTCCCCGTGAATAAATGGTTGCTCCCCACGCCTTGGTGCCAAATAATGGAATCAGTCGAAAACTGTTCATTTTGTTTCTGTTTGGGACCCTTGAAATGCTTGCTCTGAAAACACCCATCCTGGCCATCGCCATGTTGTTCACCTGCATTCCTTTTGCCTTTGCCCAAGACGACCAGAACCAGCAAATTGAAGGGCGTTTAGGCGAAGTCGAAAATATGATCAAAGAAGAACGGGCTACGATAGCCCTGCTGGAACGTCAACTCAGCAAAGCAGAAGAAGACGGTGATAACCAGCGACAGACAGAGCTTAAGGATGAAATCGATGCCGCCTACACCAGTCTCTCGAAACTCGAAGAACTGCGCGATCAATTTGAGGATCTTAATAACACGCGCGAGCGGAAACGGCAAAACGCCCAGCGGCGTTTCAATTCTCCTCTTTCGATGAGAGGTCGTGGGAATGTCCCAAGACCCACAATCGGGGGCAACGAGGACGGGATGGATTTGAAGGCCGCTCAACAACGCCAAAAACGTCTGCAACAACAAAAACAAAATCGTGAACCTTCCCGACCGCCCCAAGGCAATTGGTCTCCCTCGGTCGACCGTGGAAATCGAGGCGGGGCAGCGCGGCGACCCAACGAGTCCTTTCGCCTACGAAGCCTAAAAACCGCATTGGCAGGATTGCAGGACGCCGGGGAAGTGGATCTGGCAAATCAAGTGGAATCCCTAATCGATCGTGAAGAACGAAATCAAAATGCCAACGCCCCTGCCCGAAACCCTAACCGAGCCAACAGAAACCCGAGCGTACAAGGTAATCCGGCAGGTGATAGCGACGGACCGACGATGGCCGACGGACCAGCGATGGCCGACGGTGGCAATGCTCGAGGGAACCGGAATCCGCGCAACAATCGAAACACCCGAGGCAATCCACCGCGAGTGGGCGGTCAACCTCAGGGACCTGCTGGACAAGGGAATTCGAGTGCGGATAACTCCAACGAACTGGATGCGATGGAAGATGAAATCGAACGCTTACGGGATAAGCTTCGCGCGCTGCGGAACCGCCAAAATGGCGACGGTTGAGAACTCAGGCCGCCCATGGGAACCGGGGTAATATCGTTACGATCCTAACGACAGCACTTCCGGTCCTGACGGTCGCAACGTTAATCTTTGCTGATTAGTGAAAAAATAACGCTGAGGCAAACCTTTCCGAAAAATGGCAGCATTGGCAACTGGATATTCGCCGATGTTCAAGGGGTACACACCCCCACCCGTTTTCTGGAGCCTGATATGCAACGCACTCAAATGACATGGGAAGACACTCCGAACAACCGCAGCATTGATTTAGAAGTTCATTGGCAAATGACCGCAGAGGGTATTTCGATCGAGGATGTGACTCCAATTCGGGTTTTGCTCCGCAGCGATGAGACACCCAAGAATTCAATCGGCGTGCATACCCCCGGCGGACGACGCATGCTTAGCCGATTAATCGATCACCAATCGGTGGCAGCGAATATCGCTGAAAAAGAACTCGCTTGGGCGTAACTGACGGCATCTACCCACCCAATACTGATCGAGGGTTACCCGGGGTCGCCTGTTGCCGAGGCCTGGTGGCTTCGCAACCGCATAATATTGAGTTCCGGTGGACAATTCCAGCGAATCGGATCGTCCCCGGATACTCCCCGTGACACGTGCAGCAATGTTTGCCCCACCTGGTAAGTCCCTCCCGCAAAACGGACACCATAGACGCTGGGAGCTACAATTGGCCCGATGAGCGGCAAGCAAATTTGCCCACCATGGCAATGCCCCGCCAACACAAGGTCGATTCCTAAATTACTGGCTCGGTAGATACGGTCAGGCGTGTGGGCCAGCAAGATCGAAAGGGCCTCTGGTGCGGCCAGGTTCTCCGCCCCCGGAAACCATGGCAATTCATCGCCAGCGATGTAAAACGTCTGGCCCCCAAAGGTAATCGGTTGCCAAACTGGCAAGGCTCTGTGGAAACCGCAGGCCGCCATGGCTTGCACCAACTTGGTTTCATCACGAACCCGCAAATCATGATTCCCCAATACGAAATATTTTTCATGCCGGCACTCCAACGTGCCTAAAGTCTCTGGCAACCAAGCAAGGCAATCCGGATTATCAATGATGTCGCCGGTTAAGAAAATAAAATCCGGCAGGCAAGCATTGCATTCCTGACACAATTTCTCAAAGTACTCCCGAGTCACTTTCCCTGTGTAATGCAAATCCGAAAGATGCGCAATTACCATACCGTCCATCGTCGCTGGCCAACGCTCGAGAAACAGATCTCGTGTTTCGATGGACAGCTTCAGGGTTTGATTCCCCGGGACGTGTTTTAATAAATTCGCTTGTAAGCCGCGGAATTTCGGTTCCTCGATTCGGTCACCGAGATCCAACAATTGAAACTCGCCGTCTTTTACCGCTTCAGGTTTCCGGTTCGTTAACTTGCGATAAACCCATCTCAGAGAAAGGCCCGCCAACATAACGACGCAAAAAATTCGGTAGGGCTGCATCCAAGCTTGATCTGGAAAGATATCCAGAAATCTCAGCGTTAAAAGTACTGGGATTAATGCCATCACGACAAACACGATCTTCTCGATCAATTTGCGCAATTTCCGCGGCAACGACGTCGCGTGTATCTGGCTAAATAGCACGCACCAGACACCGACGTGGCCCGCCAGGACAAACAAAAACTGGACGGCATCCAAAGCAATCATTGCATTCCGAAACAGGGCAGGGGTCTAGACGTTTTCAACCTGATCTGGCTGAATCAGACGCTCGATCGTTTCTAACAATTGCTCAAGTTTGAAGGGCTTGTAAAGGATTGCATAGGGCTTCAATCCGGCTTGACGAGCTTTCACGATGGAATGCCCAGGGTCGTAACCAAACCCGGTCATCAACACCAGAGGTGGTTCCTCAATCGATTCCTTCAGCTTCATCAAAATGTTGTAACCGGAGAGATCCGGCAAGCGAATATCAGCGATAATGGCATCATATTCTTCGCCGGGATCACTGTTTCTCACCATCATTAACGCTTCATTGCCTTCGTGAGCGGTTTCGACGATACACCCAAAGGGCTCCAACAACAGGTGAGCACTGTTGCGAACTTCGTCTTCACAATCGACGACCAACACTCGGGCATTTCTTAACAGGGGTCTGTGGTGCGCCTGCATGGATTCGGGAACGGCTTCACCAAATGTCATCTCCTCACGAGCAGTATGGATGACCTGCTTAATTTCCCGTGAGTTCTTTAGAATCCGTCTCAAGCGTCGCGATACATTGGCATCCTGCCCGATATAATTTTCAATGACGTGAACCGTATCGTTTAAGATTTCATCGATAGGCAACCCGACAGCGGTCTCAATGGCTTCCAAACTGGCTTTTGCGGAACTGGTCTTTTCAGTAACCAGCAATTCCAGTGAATTCAAAGCACGGGCAATATCTTTCGAAAAGATCTGCAGCAACTGCAAATCTGCCTCGGTGAAAGCTCCCACTTGCGGACTCTCTACATTAAACGAACCGATCACTTGATCGTGTAACATCAAGGGGACTGTCAGCGAACTCTTCGCGCCGATTAAACCGTCCATGTAGAGTCGGTCGCTGGTGGTGTCCTCGCACAGATAACTTTTGCCGGTGGCACAAACAAAACCCGTCACACCATTACCCTGTGCTTCCGCAAACAGTGGCAGTTTACTTTCCTCCGAATCAATCCCCTCGCTCAGTAAGGTCTCGCAGCGATTGGTTTTTCGATCAATCAGCCGAATTTCCACCACGTCGTATCCGAGCAAATCCTGGGTGTAGTAGAGGATATTCGCTTTCAACAAATCGATACGTTCTTCGATATTCATCCGGCAAACTTCTTCCGGAGTCAAATCGGCCAATTCAGAACCGGCATTATGGATCGCTTCCAATTTTTGCACGTGCAAAACTTCTTCGGAAACGTCGCTGACAATGATCAGGTTATGGGATGGCTCCAATCCATCGACAGATACCGGGGCGACCCGTAATCGATAGTAGGTACGGATATTACATTTCAATGACGAGGAATTCGAGCGACCCGTCTTGAGAGCATTCGCTAGAGGATTGCTGCATTCACCGATAATTTCCGGACGGCCCATGGCGTCAAAAAAATCCAGACCGACAAGCGGGTTCTCGGAAAACCAGTCACCAAGGCTTTTGTTCGCCCAAACAATTTTGTTCCTGCGATCGGTAACAGCAAATCCATCCGGCATGCGGTTAAAAATCATGGAATTCTGCAATAGATGCCAGAATTGCCACTGCGGTCCAGATTGTTGATTCAGAATGAAGTAGCCATCGAATTCCTCAGACAATAGACAATCGTCGAGTTCCTTGATGTTTACCTTGACCACCTCGCACCATTCGGGCAGATTCAGCGGCAACCCGTCTTGCTGGAACGTGTCGTCCGTAACACATAATATTTTTTTGGCTCGAGTCGTTGCCACTTCGCTGTCCCTATTCCAATGGGTGGCTTGGTACTGGCAACTAGCGCGTTAGCCAGTCACCACTTCTCTGCTATAAATGTAGTTCAATTAAAGATTTGAGAACATCCTTCTCAAAACGTTCGCGGCATCTTTCAACAAAGAATACGGTCTTGCGGCGAAAGGGTACCGACCGACCCTGACTCGGTGGTAATGGCTTTCAGGCTGCCGCAATGATAACGTTAAGTGAAAGAGAGCCTGTTATCCGAGAGAATGACCGGCGAACGGCCGAAGCACAACGACGCGTGGGCAAATGGGCAAGAAACGAAGACGGAAAAACAAAATTCGTGCGGAATTCAAAAAAAAGCACGACAGTCAGGTCCGTAAAAAGGACTTTACAGACCACGCGCGTGGGGACGTGGACGATAACGCCTTGGTCAGCGGCGAACGTGTCTCCGGTAAAGGCAGCCTCACGCGGCGACGTACGATCGTCGGTGAAATCGTCGGGGAACAAGAAACGGGCTTTCAGGTTCTGTTGGACATTGACGAAGAAAACTGTCTTTCCGGTCGGGTGCTTAGCGTCCACGGCTTAAAAACCAAGGTCTCGACCACCGAGGGGATATTTGAATGTGCGACCCGTGGATTGCTAAAAAATCTTGCCACGGATTTACAACATGTGGTCGTCGCGGGTGATCACGTCAAGATTCGCCCGGACCTCGAACAACAAGGTTTAATCGTCCGCGTCGAACCGCGGCACTCGGTGATCAGCCGTACCAGTCGTGGTAAACGGCAGATCATCGTCTCCAATGTTGACCAAGCGTTAATCGTATGTAGCGCAGCCGAACCCAACCTGAAACCGGGACTTATCGACCGTTACCTGATCGCGACGGAACCAACCGCGATTCGACCGGTCATCGTGATTAACAAGATCGACCTTATCCCGCGTGCCGAATTACAACCGTTGATCGGTGTTTGGAGTAATCTTGGTTACCCCGTTTTGATGGTGTCCGCGGCCACCGGTGTTGGCCTGGTCCGTTTTCGGAACTTGGTCATTGGAAAAGACAGCGTCGTTACGGGGCAGAGCGGAGTTGGTAAATCATCGTTACTAAATGCCATTGATTCCAATCTCAACCTGCGAACCAGCCACGTCAGTCAGGATTCCGAAAAGGGGCGTCATACGACGACCTCCGCGGTGCTGATCCCGATTGCCGGCGGTGGGCATATTGTCGACACCCCCGGTATTCGGCAATTTCAATTATGGGACGTAGCGCGAGAGGAACTGGAAGGCTGCTTCCGAGATATTCGCCCTTTTATCAACGGCTGTAAATTCCCGAATTGCTCGCACCGGCACGAAACTCAGTGTGCCGTTAAAAACGCGGTAGCGGACGGCCTGATCGACCTCCGCCGCTACGAGAGTTATTGCGGGATGTACGAAGAAAGCGATCGCGGAACCTAGGTTCAAAAACCGACAGTCGCCTTGAATTGCGATCGGCCGCCTTGAGGGAGCGTGCAGCTAATCACGTTCTGCAATTCTTTCTATCCACTGTGCACCCTGCTCGCGTCCGGTCGTTTGATAAGGAATCGCATGCCCCCCATATTCACTCCACCGCAACATGGCGTCCTTGTTGGTTTCCTCCAAAGACTGAAAGAAAACCATCACATCCCCAAAGCTCACAATCTCATCGTCCTGCACTGCAAAAATCATCACCGGACATTCAATACGCTCAACGTGGGTTAAGGGAGCGGCTTTCGTAACGAAAGCATCAATGCCGGAGAGAAACTTCAGGCTTTTCAATTTCCGGGCATCAAAATCGCTTAGTCCCGTGTCGGGGCAATAGGCGACACAGCCCGCCAGACGTTGTTCATGCGCTGCAAACAACAGAGCTTGGGTGCCGCCGCTACTGTATCCGGCCACAAAGATTTTTTGGGGGTCGACGATTTTGAGATACTGTACGGCATACTCCAATGCATTCCTCGAATTGACCAAGCCCGCTTTGACGCTCACGAATTTTCGGTAGGCCGCTGATAATTTCTCCGGGTCCCGGGCATCGCCAGGAGCGATGGCACCAGACAATTCGTAAGAAATCACGACAAAGCCCCGACTAAGATAGGGCTTCATGATTTCTCGGTTGGCCGAAGGGACGGTGCCCGTAATTAGATTCCCGCCTCCCGAGGGGACTAAAACACAGGCTTGGCTGCCCTTTTCATATTCGCCATAGGGGAAATGGACTACGAGACTTTGAGTTAGCGAACCCCGCCTTAGGATCACCACTCTTTTGCCCGCCGCCCGGTGTTCGCTGCCACGAATCGTCAAAGCCGGTCCAATCTGCTCTTCTTGAACCTCCCAAGGCTTGATATTCGTCAGGTCCCAGGTCAATTCCGGATGCTCATACCAAGTGGGCGGGCGGGGCAGGGCACGAGGCTTAATAACGATTATTCCCACCCCAATGATCAACAAGGTGAGTGCGGCGACTACAAGCAGTTTGACTTTCATGGGAAGGTTCCTTGGATCCCATTGTACGAATCCTAAATTTCCTGACGAGTCTTGGATTCGAATCCGTTCGGATGAAAAATCACAGCTGTCTTTTCAGCCACGAATTGGCTAACATCAGGGGCAGAATCCTCCTGTTTTCGTTGTCTTTATCGAGAAATTTCCTTGTCCGTCGATTATCAAAAACCACCTGAAACCGAAGATTACAAGGGCAACTACGCTTTTATCAGTCTGGGATGTGCCAAGAACACCGTCGACAGTGAACGCATGATGGGATTGCTCAAGCTGGATGGCTACCAACTGGTACGGGATCCTGCCGAAAGTGACTTCGTGATCGTCAACACTTGCGGTTTCATCGAGCAGGCTCGGAAAGAGTCTTTTGCGGCCATTGATGAAATGCTGGAACTGAAACGGCAGGGTCAAACCAAGGGCGTCATCGTATCCGGTTGCCTGGCGGAACGGCAAAAAGAAGAGATGCTGAAGGAACGGCCAGACATCGATAATTTAGTAGGTGTTTTCAGCCGCGAAGAAATCACGGCCATTGTAGATCGCATGCTGGGTAATCAAACCGAACAGCGTACACTTTTCCAACCGGCTCCCATCCGTGCCCTACCGGACACGCAGCGATTGCGGATTACGCCTCGTCACTTTGCCTACTTAAAAATCTCCGAGGGCTGCGACCGCCTTTGTACCTTTTGCGCTATTCCCAAAATGCGGGGCAAGCACGCAACCAAGCCCATGGAGCGTGTTTTGGAGGAGGCAAATGAGTTGGCGGCCAGCGGCGTCCGGGAATTAATTATCGTCGCACAAGATACGACTTATTACGGGATGGATCTTTATGGCGAGCCACGCCTTGCCGAATTGCTGAAAGAGCTCGACCAGGTAGAAGGCATCGACTGGATTCGATTGATGTACTTTTACCCGATGTACATTGATGATCATCTGATCGAAACCATTGCCCAGGCAAAAAAAATCCTGCCCTATATCGACATGCCCTTGCAGCACATCAATAACACGATGCTGAAACGCATGAGTCGACGCGTCAACCGACAACAAACCGAAGAGATCATCGAGCGCTTGCGAAATGGCATCCCCGGATTAACCTTGCGCACCACATTGATCACCGGATTTCCTGGAGAGACGGAAGAGCAGTATCTGGAACTTTGTGACTTCGTCGCCGAACAAAAATTCGAACGCATGGGCGCCTTCACCTACTCCTACGAATCCGATACGCCGTCGGCAAAATTACCCGACCATATCGACCAGGCAACGATGGAAGGTCGCCGGGAAGGCCTGATGAACATCCAGCAAAGAGTCATTTTTGAGCGCAACGAGTCATTAATTGGGCAAACCGTCGATTGCATCATCGATCAATCGGTTCCCGAGCATCCGGGGGCTTGGGTCGGCCGCACCACTTACGATGCTCCCGACGTAGATGGTCTTATTTTCGTCACGCAGACCGAACATGACTTAAAAATTGGCGACATTGTCCCCTGTGAGATCGTGACAAATCACGAGTACGATTTGGTTGCGGTTGCAGTGGGTGAACCCCGCTAACGATTCGTCCTGTACCGATCATCAATCGAACCGATTTCAAATCAACTCAGGCAAGCTACAATATTGCTGCTGTCGACTGCACGCCTACACAGAAAATCGAATGCTATGACTGACTCCCCCACCATCTGGAACGTTCCGAACAAGCTTTCAATGGCTCGGTTGTTTTTGGCGATTCTTGTCTTTGTGTTTTTGCCCTTGGGCATGTACCAGGCCGCCATGGTGGGATTTATTGTGGCCGCCGGAACAGACTGGATCGACGGTTGGTGGGCGCGTAAATATGACCAAGTCACCCAATTGGGTCGTATGCTCGATCCCTTCTGCGATAAATTCCTGATCTGTGGAACCTTCGTTCTCCTATCCGTGGAGATGCGAGAGTATCCGTGGTACGCGTCGGTGGCAGGTTGGATGGCAGTGGTGATCGTTGCCCGCGAATTGTTAGTCACAGCAATTCGCAGTTTCATCGAAAATTCCGGAGGGGACTTTTCCGCCAAAATGGCCGGTAAACTGAAAATGTGGTTTCAATGTATCGCCGCGGTCGCCTGCCTCGTGGCACTTTCAATGGCAGGTCGCGATCCCTTGGCAGAAGGCGTCGACGCCGTGCCGACATGGTTGAATTTAACCATGATCATTTCAATCTGGTTAGCCGTTCTATCCACCCTCTATTCAGGTTTCCAATACGTCGTTACGGCCGCTAAGTCCATCGATTTGGCCGCCCGTTAAAGACGGAAAAGAAAGTCAGCGTCATGGGTAACTGGTCGGAAACGGATTGGATTACGGCGGCCATTTTTACCAGCGTTACCGCGCTGGGCGGATGGTTCTGGCTGCAGTTTATCCGCGCTGGTCTAAGACCTGGTTCTGCGGGTTTTTGGTGCAACCGATCGAGCAAGGTACGCTGGGGCCTGGTCGACGTGCTAACCGTAGCGTTTATTTGGCTTTTCGTGCAAGCTCTTGCCGGTGGCCTTTTATTGGCGGCTTACAACTTGCCAGCAGGCGCCCCCATTCCGCCCGGCAGCTCGGCGAGAATTGCATTGGTCAGCGGATTGGCCCAATTGGTAAGTATTGTCCTTGCTTTCGCTTGGTTGATGCGAAGATACGACCACCATGATACCGATTTCGGTTTGGATAAATCCCAGTGGCTAGCCGGTATTAGCCAAGGTTGCAAAGGATTTTGCATGTGGGTGCCCTTAGTTTGGTTGCTGCAGAGCTTCTTGGTCAGGTTTATTGAGTACCAGCACCCATCTTTTGATCGGGTTAACGAAAGCGGTGAATGGCTGACGTTAGTGGACGTCTGGATCACGGCCGTGCTTATCGCCCCGATCATGGAA
>CAJQPP010000070.1 GCA_905480235.1 uncultured Pirellulaceae bacterium | reverse complement strand
TGCATCGTCAACTCGCGAACCGCCGCGTCGCCTTGGCGACGTACCCGCCGCAGAATATCGGCCACGATCAGTTGCGTTTTTTCCGAATGATTCTGTGGCGCCCGAGCCAATGCGGCAGTCCGTGCGGCTGCGTCTGATTTATTCCATTCCACAAATTGCATTTTAATTACCCTCGCAATCGAATTTCCAAATCACACTTATCAACCCAGCATTTTTTCGATCGGCATCACCAACACCGCGCTAGCGCCTGCTTCTCGCAGATCCTCAATATGATCCCAAAAAACCCCTTCTCGGCAGACGGCATGAATCGCCACACGATCGGTTTGACCTTCCAACGGCAATACGGTGGGGGATTCCGCACCAGGCAACAGTTGCGAAATGCTATCCACCGCAGCGCGGGGCGCATGCAGCATCACGTATTTACTCTCAGCCGCTTGTTGAACGCCTTCGATCCGTCTTAGCAAACGCCGCACCAGATCCTCGCCTTCGTCGCTAAAGGGCTCTGTGTTTCGATATAGGGCTGCCTCAATCTGGTTGATCACCTGCACCTCTTTGAGCGCGTTGGCTTTCAAAGTTGAACCCGTCGAGACGATGTCGGCAATGGCATCGGCCGTTCCCAGTTTGGGCGCAATTTCAACCGAACCGGATAACTTCACCGCCGTGGCAGCGACCCCATTTACCGTCAAAAAATGCCGCAACGTGGCCGGATAACTGGTGGCAATTCTTTTGCCCGCCATACTTTGCGGCCCCTCGTAATCGAATGCATCCGGAACCGCCATTGAAAATCGGCAGCCGGCAAAATTAAGCAACTTTAATTCCGCAAAAGGTAAATCGATGCCGTGTTCATATTCAAATTCCTGCACCGTGTTTTGACCGACGATGGCTAATTGACAAACGTTGTCCGTCAATAACTGGGGGATGTCATCACCCCGCACGTACAACAAATCCAAGGGTAAAGTCAAACCAAAACAGAACAATTTATTCTTGCTTTGGGCAAACGTAATGCCGCACTTCTGTAATAAATCCAATGCCTGATTGGACAGGTGGCTCGATTTCTGTATCGCAATTTTCAATCTCATGCGTTTGCTGCCTTACTCTTTTGATTGGCGTTTCCGATACGTTCCCAGACCAGCTGATATCCGCCTGATCCCATTTCTAAACACCGGGCCACGCGGCCCACGGTAGTCACGCTGATACCCGTCTTTTCACTGATATCGCGGTAGGTTTTTCCCGCTTTCAGTAATTCCACAACTCGCCAGCGGTCGACCATCGCTTCCAATTCGGCGGGGGTGCAGAGATCGCCCAAGAACCGCTCCCCCTCCTTGACGGTTTGCAACGCCAGAAGCGCCTCGACAAACCGCTGAACATCGCGTCGATTGGGCTTCTTGGCTGTGTTTCGACTTTTCATGCAACCGACCTCGCTACAGTGTATTAACGTGTTAATACAAAAGGATAGCAAGTAAAGAGGGCGGCACAAGCCGTAGTCCAAAAATTTGCCCAAAAAAAGAGAGCTCCCGCACCGGTGTGTGAATCCCGGCCATTCTCTGACCTGGGTTGCCCATCGAAAGAGACGGTCAATAAAGCAGATCGCTGATAAATATAAAGGGAGGGTCCGCGACACGCGTTCCAGAGATCCTTTTAAGTGCCCGTTTTCTAAGCACGCGAATTGCGGTTTAATCTAGGTAGGAAGTTTCGCTTTAAATAAATCACGACCATGCCAACTACCACCTCCGATCGACAATGGCCCGTGCCTCGCCATTCGCACGCCTTGCGAATGGAATGGAACGATCTGCTGTTTGCCCACTGGCCCGTTTCCGCGGAAACACTCGCCCCGCAGCTGCCCGAGGGTCTCGAAGTGGATACCTTTGAGGGTCAGGCCTGGATCGGTTTGGTGCCATTCCAGATGGCCGACGTGGCACCCCGTTTTGTGCCGGCCATGCCTTGGGTCTCGGCCTTTCCGGAAATGAACGTGCGGACCTACGTTACCTGCAAGGGGAAACCGGGGGTCTGGTTCTTCAGCCTGGACGCCACCAACCCGCTGGCCGTTCGCGTCGCTCGGGCCCTGTTTCATTTGCCCTACATGGACGCCCAACAATCGATCCGCTGGGATGGCGATCGCTACCATTACGCCAGTCGTCGAACCCACCGAAACGAACCTCCGGCCTCATTCGTGGGGACCTATCGCCCCGTGGGAGATGTGTTCCACGCCCAACCCGGCACACTAGAGCATTGGTTAACGGCCCGGTACTGTCTGTATGTCGCCAATGGCAAGGGCCGCATTTTACGGGGCGAAATTGACCACCCACCGTGGCCGCTACAACAAGCCGAGTGGACCGTCGAAACCAATACGATGCTGGAACCACTGGGCATCCCTTGTGACGGAGAACCCCACCTACTGTTTTCCAAACGCGTGCGGGTCAAAGCCTGGACCAACCAACGGGTCGATCGCTAGAGCGCCTCACGCAGTACCATTCAGCAAAAGACGCGCGCTCTGTTTACGCCGCTTTTTTATCGACCTGAATTTGGCTGGGCAGGTGCAATTGCATTTGTGGGAAGGGAATTGAGACGTTATTCAAGTCCATCCCCTTTTTGGCAGCGACTGCCAACAACTCACGGACCTCCCAGTACTTGGCAGGTTCACACCAGACGCGAATCTGCCAATTCACACTGGAATCGCCCAACTCCTTCATCACGACCTGGGGAGCCGGTTCGGCGGCCGCCCCGGGGACTTCGGAAATGGCGGTTTGCAGTACCGCGCGAGTGTAATCGAGATCGGCCGAGTAATCGGCGCCCACGTTGACATCGACGCGGCGAAAATCATTGCGAGTGAAATTGGTGATCGTGGTATTGAAGATCTGGCCATTGGGCATGATCTTGTGCAGGTTATCCAGCGTATTCAGACGGGTGGCGAACAGATCGATCTCTTCCACGACCCCCTCTTCGTCACCGACTTGGACATAGTCGCCCACTTTGAAGGGGCGAAAGGCCATCAACATCACGCCGGCGGCGAAATTACCAAGCGTCCCTTGCAGGGCCATACCGACGGCAAAACCGAGGGCCGCGATAATGGCGGCAAAACTGGTGACGTCGATCCCGAAATAACCGAGCACACCCAACAGGACCATCGCCATGACGCCGTTTTTGAGCATCCGCCCAAAGAATTTCCCAAAGGTCAAATCGACCCGCTTGGAAAGGCTGCCGCCGATGACGCGGCCCAAAAAGGAGGCCACAAAATAGCCGACGACCAGAATCACCAAGGCGACGCCGGCAGGGACCAGCGATTGGCCGACCAGTTCGTTGAGGGCATTCACATCCCCCTCGACCAGCCCTTGTTTCAGTTTGGTAAGGACCGTACCGGCCGTTTCGGCCGTCTCCTTGGCCACCGTGGTACCGGCCTCTACGGCCGATTCCTGCTGACCCCACAGGGGTTGGGTAAAGACGAGGGGTAAGCCGAGGGCAGTTACGATTTTCAGGGATGGCATCGGTTCTTGGTCTCTTCCAGTACACGCCGTTCGATCATATTCCAGAACGAGCTGAATACCGGTTGTCCGACCGACCGTCAACGGCATTTCGGGACGCTCGGCGCCACGTCCATCCGGGCCATCACCTACACGATTCGCTAGCAGCCTTGAGAGCTTCGAATTCACCGGACGGTTCTCATGGCGGGAGACCCAAAAAACAGAGGCTTGCCGCACGCTCCGGATACGACAAGCCTGAACATTGACTGGGATGTTCAAACGAGATGTTTATCAATTCACCTAGACCGAGCGACGTCGCCGGCGACCCATGCCGCTCAGTCCCACGACCAAGCCGAACATCACCAAGGCACCCGGCTCGGGAACACTGGTAAAGAAGGAGATGTCGTTACCCGTCCCGGCGCTGTAACTGATGAACAGATCAAAGCCGCCGAAATTACCGACCAAATCGCCTTCGCCCAAGCCACTGAAGGTACCCACCGGGGCATTCGAACCGGCAATCTCGGCGAAGATGAATTCCTGGTTGAAATCCAGACTGAATCCGTTGATCAATTGCACGTCCACCTGCGCTCCGCTGGCAATCGTCAACGTGGCATCCGAGTTACTCAGGAACAGACGATCGAACTCGGCATCACTCAAACCCGCGATTTCAATAAACGTGGTGGACGTCGCATCCAACGTCACGTCGCCCCCAAATTCAATCGTCCCGGGGCTCGTTCCCGGACGGAAATTACCCTGAAAAGTCACTTCTCCGCCACCGGCAAAGGTACCGCTCCCGGTTATTTCATCGATTAAAACGAGTCCACTTCCCAAACCCACATCGATGGTCCCGTTGACTTGCATGTCACCGGCAACCGTGGACGTTCCACTGGTCGTGCGAATCGTTCCGTTGTTGGTAAACGAGCCGGACGTCAGGCTGCCCCCGGCCATCGTCAAGACACCGTCACTGGCAATCGTCGCCGCACCGGCGATGTTCAAATGCTCGTTGGTTCCCAGCGTCGTCGTGCCCGTATCCGTGTTGAAAGTCGTTCCGTTGGTTAACGAGAAATAATTGGCACCTATCGTCAGTGCTTGTCCGGAATCGGTAATGCCTAAGGTGCCCGTATTGAAGGTAAACGTACCACCCAAGGTATTATCAAGGCCGGCCGTTGTCAGGCTGCCGCCATCCAAGGTCAACGTGCCACCATTGGCAATATTCGTCGCACCGGCAATCTCCAGATTTTGATCCGTTGCCAGCGTCGTCGTGCCCGCATCCGTGTTGAAGGAGGCTCCATTGGTCAACGAAAATTCCGTTGAGCCCACCGTTAATGCCTGGCTCGCATTGGTGATCTCCAGTGTACCGCCACTGAAATTAAACGTGCCACCGGTGAACAATTCGCCCGTCGTCAATCGACCCGCGTTTTGGTTGAAGGTACCACTGTTGGTCAGAGTACCACTGTTGGTCAGCGTGCCGTCGTTGGTCAGCGTGCCAATGTT
>CAJQPP010000069.1 GCA_905480235.1 uncultured Pirellulaceae bacterium | reverse complement strand
TACACCGCACGCGGGCGACCGCACATCTTGCAACGACGTTCCTGACGAACCGAATACTTCGGTTTCCGGTTCGCCTTGGCAATTTTTGATTTTCGTGCCACTGAATGGACCTGTGAAATTAAGTTTGTAAATGTCTTGTCTAACCGTTTGTCAGGCCGCAGCCTCGGACTTCTTGTCGCGGAAGGGCATGCCGAACTTCCGCAACAACTCACGACCTTCTTCGTCGCTGTCGGTAGAAGTTACGAAAGCGATGTTCAATCCCTGAGAACGGGTGAACTTGTCCGGATTCAATTCCGGAAAAACCAGGTATTCCGTCAGGCCCAGGCTGTAATTGCCTCGACCATCAAATGCCTTGGGGTTCACGCCCCGAAAGTCACGCACGCGAGGCAGCACGAACGACAGCAGTCGATCAAGAAACTCATACATGCGATCGCCACGCAAGGTTACCTTGCAGCCAATCTTGTTTCCTTCACGCAAACGAAAATTCGCGATCGATTTACGGGCCACGGTGGTCACTGGTTTTTGGCCGCTGATCAACGTTAGGGCCGCAAAGGCATCTTCCAGGTTCTTCTTATCCTGCAAGGCACTTCCGACACCCATGTTGAGCACGATCTTTTCCAGTCGTGGTAACGAATGCTTGTTTTTACGACCGAACTTTTCAGCCAACTGGGCCTGAATCGTTTCGGTGTACATGTTTTGGAGTCGCGTGGGCATATTTCTGTTCGCTATTACTGGCGATAGTTCTTTGGTTCTTTTTCGGGTCTTACAATACTTCGTTGGCCAAGCTGACAATTTTCATGAAATTGCGCTCTCGCAGTTCACGAGCGACCGCACCAAAAATACGGGTGCCGCGGGGGCTCTTATCCGTGTCGATGATAACGGCGGCGTTGCTGTCAAAGCGGATGTAACTGCCATCGGCTCGCCGCGTCGGGGTTTTGGTCCGTACGATCACGGCCCGCACAATCGTCTTCTTCTTGATGTCACTGCCGGGCAAAACGCTTTTCACGCTGCAGACGATGATGTCACCAATTCCGGCCGTGCGTCGCCGGGAACCGCCCAGCACTTTGATGCACATTACTTCTTTGGCACCAGTGTTGTCGGCAACTTGTAATCGGGTTTCTTGTTGAATCATGACTCAAGTGTTTCGTGTTCAGTTGGCCCGGGTAAGGGGCGTCGGATGGTTTTGGTAACGACCGGCGGTTGACGTTTAGTCTTCTGTTTCGCTTGTCGTTTCGGCCTGTTTGCGTGCAGCTCGCAAGGCGGTTACGTCGACTTCGGTATTCTTTTCAATCACTTTGACCAACATCCAGCGTTTCTTTTTGCTGAGCGGCCGGGATTCGATGATCTCGACGGTATCGCCTTGACCCGAATCGTTGTTCTCATCGTGCACGTAGCAAACGGTTCTCTTGCGAACGAACTTGCCGTACTTGGGATGCCTGACCAAGCGGGGGATTTCTACCACTCGGGTTTTGTTCATTTTGTCGCTGGTCACTCGACCAATGGCTTGTCGTTTTGGCATGGCTGTTTGCTTTTATTATTGCTCTGCGTGGCTTTTGTTTCGGTAAGGGTGCCTAGCCGGCAGCCGATTCGATGGCTTGATCGATGGCTGCTTTGGTCTGGGCGATTTCCCGTTCTCTGATGATGGTTTTAATCCGCGCGATTTGACGGCGGTTGCGTCGCATTTCGGTCGGAACGTCCAATCGTTCAGTTTGAGCCTGAATTCGCATGCGAAACAGGATCTTGCGGGTTTCCGCCATCGTGGCGTGCAACTGCTCGTCGCTCATCTCACGTAGTTCGGAAGTTTCGCTCATAACGGTTTGCCTTGTCTTATTTCAAATTTTGCGGGTGATCGAATTTACCCACACCCGTTGTCACTGTGGCTTCTTGTTTCGGTCTCTGCGACCCAAACCTTATTTACATCGCGCGGCGTTTGACCATCCGCACCTTGAACGGCATTTTGTGAGCCAAACGAGCGAAGCAAATCTTTGCTTGCTGTTCGGACACACCGCCCAACTCATAAAGGATCGTGCCGGGCCGGATGGTAGCCACCCAGTATTCCGGTTCCCCTTTACCTTTACCCATTCGAGTTTCCAATGGAGTCGATGTGATCGAGCGGTGTGGGAATACTCGAATGTAGAGTTTTCCCTCACCACGAATGTATTGCGTGGCCGCGATACGTCCGGCTTCGATCGTTTGCGCCTTGAGCCAACCTGGCTCGAGCGACTGTAACCCGTAGTCCCCGAAGACAACTTTGTTGCCTCGAGTCGCGTTACCTTTTATACGACCTCTTTGGACCTTTCGATGCTTGACCCGTTTTGGCATCAGCGCCATCGGTTTCGTCTCCGTAAGTACCCTGGTTAATCCAGACCTGAACTCCAATGTGCCCTTGCGCGGTCTTGGCTTCGGTAAACCCGTAGTCAATCTTTGCGCGTAAAGTGCTCAACGGAATGGATCCGGCGATTTGTTTTTCACGACGTGCCATTTCAGCACCACCCAAACGACCCGCTAATTGAACTTTGATGCCTTTGGCACCGGCATCCATGGTCTCTTCCAGTGCACGTTTCATGGTGCGGCGGAAACTGGCTCGTTTGGAAAGTTGTTCGGCAATTTTCTCAGCGACCAATTGAGCTTGCAGCTCAGGTCGGTTGATCTCTTCAATTTTCAGGTTGACTCGACGTCCGATCAGATTCTGCAATTCTTCTTGGAGGACTTCGACTTCCTGACCTTTCTTCCCGATAATCAAACCGGGTCGAGCGACATGTAAAATCACCTTGACTTCATCACGCGTACGCTCGATTTCAATGCGGTCGATTCCGGCCGCTTTGTAATTCTTGGTAGGGTGTTTCTTGATAAAATCCCGGACCTTCTTGTCTTCCAACAACAAGTTGGCAAATTCGTCCTTGGGTGCGTACCAGCGGCTTTTCCAACCCACCATCACGCCTGTTCGGAAACCGACCGGATTTACCTTTTGACCCATAATCTTCTCTTTGATTTTGTGCTCGTGGGAGCGTTAATAAATAATTTGTTTGCTGGGAGTCGGCAAACGCCAGAGTTCCCTTTTATCTATCGTTCAATCAATGCCTCTGCTGCCGAAGCTGAGGCCAAATGTATTCTTAAACCTGGTCGATCTCGACGTGGATGTGTGACATCCGCTTCTTGATCATGTAGGCACTACCACGAGCACGCGGGCGTACTCGTTTGAACATGGAGCCCCCATCAACACGCACGCCGGAAATAAACAGGTCGTGAACGTTGATGATCTGCCCCGGGTTTTGATCCGGGTCCTGGGCGTTGGCCAAAGCACTTTTCAGAACTTTCTCCAACATGCGAGCCCCTCGTTGAGGTTGGTACCGCAGGATATCGAGTGCTTCGTCCACAAATTTGCCGCGAACCATGTCTGCCACGGGGCGGACTTTGCGGGCACTGATGCGAGCGTTGCGATGTGATGCACGAAATGACATATTTTTTCTCTCCGGATCTCGATGACGAGGTCAGGTTATTTTCCTTTTTTGCTTCCCGAGTGGCCACGAAACGTTCGAGTCGCAGCAAATTCGCCTAGCTTGTGACCCACCATATCTTCGGTAATGAAGACCTTGATGTGTCGACGACCGTCGTGAACCATGAATGTGTGTCCAATAAACTCAGGGACCACGGTGCAGGATCGGGACCAGGTTTTCACCGGCTCTTTTTTGCCGGCATCGTCCAACTTGACGATTTTGGCAAATAGCTTTTCGTCTACGAAAGGACCTTTTTTCTGTGATCGGCTCATGGCTTTGCGAATTCGGGTTTACGTTGTTTTGTTGATTGCGGAGATGGACTTACTTGGGCACGCGGAGTTGACCATAACGTCGTGAGCGACGCCGACGCACGATCGATGCGTTGGATGGTTTACTTCGCTTACGGGTCCGACCGCCCTTGGCAGGTACACCCGTTGGGCTGACAGGATGCCGGCCTCCCTTGGTGCGACCTTCGCCACCACCGTGTGGGTGATCGACGGGGTTCATCGCGGTACCTCGTACATGCGGGCGACGACCGAGCCATCGCTTACGACCGGCTTTACCCAATCGGATACTACTGTGTTCACTATTTCCAACGCGTCCTATCGTGGCACGACAGGCGGAGGGAATTCGGCGGATTTCTCCGCTGGGCATGGAGATTTGCGCCCAGTCGGCTTCCCGAGCCATCAAGGTGGCGTAGGTTCCGGCACTGCGGCAAATCGCGGCTCCTTGTCCCGGTCGCAGTTCCACGTTGTGAACCACGGTCCCGACGGGAGTGTTTTTCAAAGGCAGGCAATTACCGACAGTGGGAGGTGCCTCGGGGCCACTTTCCAAGGTCATGCCAGCCTTCAGCCCCTCAGGGGCAATGATGTATCGTTTTTCGCCATCCTTGTAAAACAACAAGGCAATGCGTGAACTGCGGTTCGGATCGTACTGCACGGAGTTTACAACAGCAGTAATGGCATCCTTGTTGCGACGGAAATCGATCACGCGGTACATCCGCTTGTGACCACCCCCGCGGTGACGACAGGTAATCCGACCCTGATTGTTGCGACCGCCCTTTTTCGGCAACGGCTTCAACAAGCTCTTTTCAGGCTTGGCACCCGGTGTCAGATCGACAAAGTCACTGACACTGGCTCCCCGTCGACCTGGTGAAGTCGGTTTATATTTTCGAATGCCCATTTGATTATCCGTTGAGTGTGCTTGTTTTCCGTGTTCCGCGGTGGTTTAGAAGAAGTCGATCTTGTGATCGCCCTTCAGCTTTACAATCGCCTTTTTCATGGCTTTGGTGCGACCAAAGCGGAATCGGTAACGACGTGGCTTGCCTTTTCGATTTTGAGTCATCACTTTCGCGACCTCAACTTCGAATAGACTTTCAACCGCGTCTTTAATCTCGGTTTTCGTGGCCAACGAATTGACCTCGAAGGTGTAATGGTTTTGTGTCTGCGCGAAGAACAGATTTTTTTCTGTCACCATGGGTCTTACGATGACCTGATGTGGCTCCAGTTGCGGTCCCTTGGGTGAGGGAGCGGGTCGGTTCTTTTTAGTTTTTACACGTGCCATTTTGGCGTCTTCCGAATCTGCGTTTGTTTGTTTCGTTCAGTTAGCCAGCGGCCACTTCTGTTTCCGTGTGCTGGCCCGCTTTGAGAGCGTCCAACGCTGCCCGCGTAATCAAAATTCGTTGCGGGTGAAGGATTGCCAAAGCATTCAATTCGCGGACTTCCATCACGCTCACTCGCGGTATGTTGCGAGCACTTCTGAAAACATTTTGGCTGAGTTGGTCAGTGGCAATCAGTGTCGAGCGTCCGCTGATATTGAGTGCCTCTAACAGATTTGCAACTTCGGAAGTCTTGGGTGCTTCCATGGTGAGTTCATCCAGCACCATGACCTGCTCGTCGCGGATCTTGCCGGCCATCGCCATCTTAGTTGCTTTTTGCAATGCCTTGCGAGGTAATCGATAAGAAAAGTCGCGCGGACGCTTGGCGAAAATATGCCCACCACCTCGTCGCACACCACTTCGCTTGGATCCGGCTCGGGCATTACCCGTACCCTTTTGGCGGTACATCTTTTTCGTCGAACCTTGAACCTCTGCCCGGCTCTTGGTCTTGAACGAGCCCTGGCGCTGGTTGGCTTGGTACATCACCACCGCGTCGTGCAACAATTGCTTATCAATCGTTGGGCACAAATCCGCAGGGTCGATGTCGTAGTCACCGACCTTTTTTCCGGTTTTGTCGTATATGGGTAGGGTTGCCATGGGTATTTACCTATTTCGTAATCTGTCGACTGCCAGGGCCGACTTTATTGGTTTCTCGGATCACGAGCATGCCGCCGTTGGGGCCAGGAACGGCACCGTGAATTAACAAGAGATTGTTTTCCACGTCGATTTTGTGCAGACGCAAGTTGCGTTGGGTGACTTTGGCATTTCCGTACTGCCCAGCCATGCGCTTCCCTTTGAACAGGCGACTCGGGGAGGCACTCATACCCGTACCCCCAGCATGCCGGTGCACTTTCTTGACGCCGTGAGTTGCACGTTGACCGGAGAAGTTGTGTCGCTTCATTACACCGGCGAAACCACGACCCTTGCTGGTACCCGTGACATCAACCGCAAGCACGCCTTCCAGTGCCTCGACACTGACTTGGTGACCGACTTCCACGCCGTCGATGACTTTTCCGCGGATTTCGCGAACGAACTGCTGGGGTTCGCAATCCGCCTTTTCGGCGGCTTCCACCCCGTTCTCAGCCATTTTCTTGCTGCGCTTACTGCCGATTTTAGCAACGTGCCCGCGTTCCGAGCGACTTGCCTGGCTCTGGCGCGAACGACGGTCTTTTTTCGGGCGGACCTTATCCAGAAAACCCAACTGAACTGCTTCGTACCCATCGTTTTCTGCGGTACGGATTTGCAGAACGGTACACGGACCAGCCTGAATTACTGTCACGGGTGTCGCGACCCCTGTTTCGGGATCGAATACCTGGGTCATACCGACCTTCCGGCCAAGAATTCCCTTGCTCATTTTCATTCACCTTGAATGCTGGTTCGTATTGTCAGTTGGGTATGCCGCGGGGAGCACAAATACATAGACGTTCACCTAGGATGATCCGATCGGTGACTGCCCCAACGGACGACTTGGTCCGCCGTGATTTGGCTTACCCTGCAAGCTTCCAATCCATATTCAAACGACTTTGGAAGGTCTGACGGGTTATAATAACTCTATTTCGCAGAAGCTTTGATCTTGATTTCAACGCCGGCGGGTAACGAGAGTTTATTCAACGCCTCGATAGTTTTCGCCGTCGCTTGGACAATGTCGATCAAACGCTTATGAGTTCGAATTTCAAATTGTTGTCGAGCTTTTTTATCGACAAACGGGCTCGACAAGACCGTGTATCGCTCAATGCGCGTTGGCAGCGGAATTGGCCCGTGTACCTCCGAGTGCGTTCTTTTGGCAGTGTCGACAATATCCTGTGCACTCTGATCTAAGATCGAGTGATCGTAAGCTTCCATACGGATACGAATGACTTCCACCGAGCGAACCCCTGAGTTAATCGGGTAAGAAAAACCAATTCCAAGTTGACAACGAACAGGCCCTGAAACCGTAGCGGTTCCAAGGACGAATCGATAAAGTTAAGGAATCCTCCATAAGCCGTCAACCGGTAAAAATAAGAAAATTCAGGTAGGGATTGAGACTGCCGCCCAGACCTTACATCCGTGTCAAGTTCCCACCGTTTTGGGCCGGTATTAAGGGGCTATTTGTCGAATTTGTGTCCCTTGCCTAGAATTCTCTTCCGCGGCCTGAGAATATATTCTCGTCCACTCGTGCAGGAATTCCGCAGTCGATAGGAGCCAAGTCGATGCCAGCAGTACAATCCTCCTTCTTTCTAGGGTTATTGGGAGTGGTGTTTGCCATCTCCTGTGCTTTGCCACAAACCGCTGAAGCCCAATTGCAACTGCCGTCCACCGTCCGTTTACCGGTGTTTAAGAGCTTTTATTACCAAGGTTCCGTCAAGGTTCCCGACGGCGGCACCCTGAGTTTGGGGGGCAGCACCCGTTCCAGCACGGGCGCGATACGCCGCGGCGTGCCTGGGTTGGGGCAGTTGCCGGTTGCCGGTCGGGGTTTGAATAACCGGGGGTTGGGAGGAGGCCAGCAAGCCGAGAATGCCAGTGTGAAGGCCGATATTCTCATGCTGGACGAACTGGAAGCGGAGCACCTGGCCAAGGCCGGGTATGGCTTTGGTGAGTCGTCGCCCGATGATATCCTCAAGCAGGCCGCGTTTTTGACGAAACATATTGGCCGTAATCCGCAGGTTCCCCTAAAAAACCAACGCTCGCTACCTCGCCCACGTTAGTGGCCTGCTTTCCAGGTTAGCCTGCGGGCGCCCCGGATTGCCCAGCGGACTTTTGGGTTTTCCGATGACAAAGGGTAAGCGTAAGTGAGTGCGTGTACGCAAGCGACTGTGAGGCGTGGGTGGATTTGCGATGGTTTTGCCGAATGCTGGGCCGCTGGTGCCTGCCAAGTCTGTTCGCCAAATTGGTTTTTCCGGTTCAAAAATTGGAAAGTACAGCCATAATGACAACTCAACGTTGATTCAGCTTAGTAGGTTTTCGCAGGAAACAAATTGATCCATGAGTGGCGATTTTGGACAGCAACAGTTTCAGCGACAGCAATTCAAGCACAAGGCCGCCGATCTCTCCAAGGCAGTGGATAAGGATGCCATTCGCGAAGCCTTGAAGTTACCTGCCAGAGGGCTTTTTTTTAGTGGCCTGCTTTCTATTGCCCTCGTTTTTGGGGGAACCATCTTTGGCCTCATTTACGGTAGCTCGCAAACCGAGAAGTTGGTTGACAATCTCGTTTGGCAAATATTTGGCGAGAACCGGGTCGAAGAGGCGTCCGCCAAAAACAAAAAAGCTTCCAAAGCCCTGGAAGCGGCTAAAGAGCGACGGGACGCACAGGCACAAGCTGTGCTTACCCTGTCGATTGGCGGTGGCATCATCTTGGCGGCCGTTTTGTCTGTCATCTATTGTTGCTCGGTTGCCGGCGGGGTGCTGATGGGGAAATTGCACAACTACAAACTTTGCCGAGCCGCTTGTATTATGGCGATGATACCTGTGATTTCACCGTTAGTGGTCGTCGGTATTCCGTTTGGATTTATGGGTTTAATGAAACTCAAACGCCCGGAAATTAAGCGAGGCTTCGGCAATTGAGTATGTCTTTTCCCAGCTCTTGATCCACCGAAGCCGTGGCGATTGATCTCCATGAAGCAAGCCATTTATTGCCGAAACCTGGTGAAGGTTTATCCGGGCAAACCGCCGGTGGAAGCCGTACGCGGCGTTGACCTGGAAATTGAGGTGGGTGAGTGCTTTGGCGTTTTGGGGCCCAATGGGGCCGGCAAGACCACCACCATCGAAATTCTCGAAGGCTTGCTGCCGGCTACCAGTGGTGACGTCGAGGTGCTAGGACGAACCTGGCGCGATGCCGGTTCAGAGATTCGTCAAAACATTGGCGTTTCACTGCAGGAGACGCGCCTCAGCGAACGAATCTCGGTGCGTGAAACATTGACCCTGTTTCGCAGTTTTTACAAACAAGGTCTTACGGTCGCGGAATGTCTTGAGCAAGTTTCGTTGACAGAAAAGAAAAATAGCTGGGTCAAGAAACTCAGTGGTGGCCAGAAACAACGTTTGGCCGTGGCCACGGCAATCATTGGTGATCCGGACTTGTTGTTCCTGGATGAGCCAACCACCGGCTTGGACCCCGCCAGTCGCCGGGAATTATGGGACATCATCCGGTCCTTTCGGGAACGTGGAAAGACGATCATGCTGACCACGCACTACATGGAAGAGGCGGAGCGGTTATGCGACAGGGTGGCTGTTTTTGACCGCGGCAAAGTCATTGCATTGGGTACACCACGCGAGTTGATCGCATCCTTGGGCGCTGAACATGTGATTGAGTTTTCCGCAGCGAATACCCGCGGTGATACTCAGTCGATTCCTGCGCAGCAATTGCCATGGTTAAGTGATTTACCAACGGTAGATCATGTCGACTCGCTCGGTGATCAAATTCGCTTGACGGTCGAGCAGCCCCACATGGTGTTAACCGAATTAATGAATCGCCTTGCTGAGCAGCGGTTACAAATGACCAGCCTGACGACTCGACATGCCAGTCTCGAGGATGTATTTGTCAGCTTAACGGGTCGTCAGCTCAGTGGAACTTCCGATTCCGAAAATTAACAGGGCGAGGAGTTACCGTGGGGAAAATTAGTCAATCATCATTGGCGCAGTTAAGCCTGACCCGCTTGAGGGAGTTTTATCGTCAACCCGAGGCCGTTTTTTGGGTCTACTTCTTTCCTCTTCTTATGGTCGTCGCGCTGGGAATTGCGTTTCGTAACAAGCCCGTAGAGATCATTACTGTGGACGCCGTGTCATCACCCGCTGCGGTAGCGTTGGCAGAAGATTTGGCGGGTGACCCACGCATCGTTTTTAAGCAGTTTGGCGAATACGATTGCAAGGAACGATTACGCACCGGTAGATCCGACCTTTACCTGAATCGAGCCAGCGGTCGGGTGGATTACTTTTTTGATCCCACGCGACCGGGAAGTGTCGTGGCACGGGACACGGTTGATAATTTGTTACAGCGAGCGGCTGGGCGAGTGGACCCCGTCATATCAGCGAATCAGGAAATGACGGAGACCGGTGGCCGCTATATCGATTTTCTGGTGCCCGGTCTAATTGGTATGGGTTTGATGGGGGGCGGCTTGTGGGGTGTCGGTTATGCGATTGTGGACATGCGAATTCGCAAATTGCTAAAAAGGTTTTTGGCGACTCCCATGCGCAAAACCGATTTTCTCATGGCCGTAATGGCCAGTCGTCTGGTGTTTATGATCCCGG
This sequence comes from uncultured Pirellulaceae bacterium, assembly GCA_905480235.1. Lineage (GTDB taxonomy): Bacteria > Planctomycetota > Planctomycetia > Pirellulales > Pirellulaceae > CAJQPP01. The sequence goes on along the minus strand of CAJQPP010000069.1, from coordinate 9,803 downwards.
AAATGATCTTGCTTGTGATTTTCTCACATTACGCGTTCGGCGTCGAAGTGCATGGCAGTTGGTGGGTCATTGTCTTTTTGGTGCTCTTGGGGGCCCTGCAGTTTTCCGGTATCGGGCTATTGGTGGCCTCCCGGGCAAAGACCCTGGAATCGGTTTCCGGGTTGATGAACCTGACGATGTTACCGATGTGGACATTAAGTGGGATCTTCTTCTCCTACGAAAGATTTCCAGAGGTCATGCAGCCGTTTATAAAACTATTGCCGCTGACACCACTGATTGATGCCTTGCGAGCGGTGATGTTGGAGGGTGCTGGTTTGATGATGTTAGGATCGCAAATTTTGACAATGGCAGTTTGGGGAGTGGTGAGTTTCTCCTTAGCGTTGTATTGGTTTCGCTGGACCGATTAATGTTGTGAGCGTTGCCGACGAGGTGTCGCCGGTTGGGTAGCAAGGTAACACTGCCCAGGCAATGGTGTGGTGGCAGGCAGGTCGGTATCCTATGCGGGTAGAAACACGGGAGCCCCTGCCCCCCCCCGGGATGAATGGTCGGCCCGATTTGGTTTTCGAATTATTGGTTTGTGATTTATTGGTTTATTAGTCGCCGTATTTCAGGCATTCATGATTCAGCTCAACGATCTTCAATTTGCCTACCCGCAATCAGGTTTCCAATTGGAAATCTCGGCCTTGGATATTGCAGCTGGCGAGAAGGTGGCTGTGGTTGGCCCCAGCGGTTCCGGCAAAACGACCCTGTTGAATTTGATCAGCGGTATTTGTGTTCCTGACCGCGGGTCAGTGCATGTGCATGGCCAGCAGGTGGGGGCCATGAGTGATGCCGCCCGCCGAAGTTTTCGCGTGCAAACCATCGGTTCCATCTTTCAACAGTTTGAGCTTGTTGAATATTTGACGGTTCGCGAAAACATCTTGTTGCCTTATTGGATTAATCGATCTCTGGTCCTTGATCACGCGGTGCGTGAAAGAGCTGCGGAGTTAGCGGCGTCCACTGGTATTGAGGATAAATTACATCGTCGCGTGACGCGTTTGTCTCAAGGTGAGCAGCAGCGAGTGGCGATTTGTCGGGCCTTGTTAACCCGCCCTAATTTGATCTTGGCGGACGAGCCAACCGGTAATTTAGACCCGCGAAATAAAAAACGTATTTTGCAACTCTTGTTCGATCAGTGCTTGGAAGGCGAAATCACTTTGGTGACGGTAACCCATGACGTCAATATCCTGGAGGGATTTGATCGAACCATTGACTTTGAGCAATTTCGGATTGAGGAAAATGGAGGTGGCCCGTGAGAGCTGCCTTCCAATTGGCCTGGCGTTACGTCTTGTACCACCGATTCAAATCATTGTTGATGGTGCTTTGCATTGTGCTCACGCTGTTAATGCCGATCGCGCTTTCGATTCTGTTATCCAGTTTCAATCGCCAAATTGTCGCCCGTGCCGAGGCGACGCCGTTGGTTGTCGGTGCCAAGGGCAGTCGTGTGGACCTGGCCATGCACACGCTGTATTTCAAAACGAAAGCTCCGGGGACGTTGCCCTTCGGGGAGCGGTTGAAGTCGACAGATCGAGGAACCGCTATTCCTGTTCACGTGCGTGTCACGGCGCGAAAGATCCCGGTGGTCGGGACAAGCTTGGATTACTTTGAATTTCGTGATATGGGTCTGGCGCAGGGTGACGGTTTAGTTCGCCTCGGAGATTGCGTGTTAGGCAGTGAGGCTGCCCAGTCGCTGGGCTTGGGGCCCGGTGACCAGTTGCTGACGGATCCGGAAAATGTCTTCGCGTTTGCCGGGCCGGAACCGCTCAAGATGCGCGTTAACGGCATCCTCGAACCGACCAATACGCCCGATGACGATGTGATTTTTGTCGACATCAAAACGTCGTGGGTGATTGAGGGCCTGATCCACGGACACACGGAAGCCGAGGATCTGGAGTCGGCTGATTTGTTGGAGAATGAGACCGATGATGGGACACTGACGGCCGCTCCATCGGTACGCCCTTACCTCGAAATTACGGATGATAATATTGGTTCGTTTCATTTTCATGGCAGCACCGATGAGTTTCCGGTGACTGCCTTAATCGTCGTGCCCGATGATGAAAAGGCTGAGGCGCTCTTGTTGGGACGGTACCTGCGAGAGGATGCAACGGCCCAAATGTCGGAACCGATCGTGGTGGTGGAAGAATTGATGAGTTTGGTTTTCCGCGTGAAGCGATTTTTTACGGCCAACGCAATTTTGATTTCGATTTCCACCACGCTGCTTCTGATGCTAGTGATTCTGCTTTCCATCCGTTTGAGAAAAGGTGAGATGGAAACGATGTTTAAGATTGGCTGCGGGCGAGGCACGATGGTGTCGCTGATTCTGGCGGAGCTGATCATCGTCTCGGCCGTGGCGGCTTGCTGCATCGCCCTCGGCGTTTGGTACGTGCAATTCCATGCGGACGAGTTGGTGCGGGGGTGGCTCAGTAGCGCCTAACGCAGCGGGATCTCCGGCACGCCAGGGGGTCGGCTTCGCACCCAAGGGTGTGCGCAAAATCGCAAGCAGGCAGTTGCTCGCTAGCATCCACTAGATCGATCCCGCTTGTGGCTGGTTCTGCAATGGTGTATTCACCGATTTTAGATTCGCCAGTTGCATTTCCTAGGAGAGGCCTTTCGGCCCTTCGAATAAATGACATTCACGTCGTTGACGTTTATTGGTTTCTTGCCGTTGGTATTTGCGCTGTACTGGTTGCTCCGCACTCCACGTCGCCAGAATCTCATTTTAATCCTTGCCAGTTACCTGTTTTATGGTTGGTGGGATTATCGTTTTTGTGCCCTGATCTTATTTTCCAGTCTGTTGGATTTCGTTTTGGGCTGGTATTTGGGCCAAGCCCGGTCAAAGCGGGCACGCAAATGGTTGTTGGGGGCCAGTCTGTTTGCAAACTTGGGCATGCTGGGACTATTTAAGTACTTCAACTTTTTTGCCGGGAGTTTTTCGCATTTGGCAACGGGGTTTGGCTGGACGCCGGGTTCGGTGACATTGAATATTATATTGCCGGTGGGGATCAGTTTTTACACGTTTCAGACGCTCAGTTACTCAATTGATATTTACCGGGGTAAGATCCGCGCGACCAAGAATATTCTGGACTATCTGGCCTTCGTTTCCTTTTTCCCCCAGTTGGTTGCGGGCCCTATCGAGAGAGCCTCCCATTTGTTGCCTCAGTTTGAAAAGCTACGGCGCTTCGATCAGGGTTTGGCACGCAGTGGCTGTCGATTAATTTTGTGGGGGTTCTTTAAGAAGATCGTCATCGCCGATCGTTTAGGGGTGGTGGTTGACCAATTCTATGCGCAGCCTGAATTGGTTTCAGGGCCTTTGTTGGCATTTGCCACCGTCAGTTTTGCATTCCAAATCTACTGTGATTTCTCGGCTTATTCCGATATTGCCATCGGGACAGGGCGTCTGTTTGGTATTCGTTTGATGAGAAATTTTGCCTACCCCTATTTTTCACAAAGCGTGGGTGAATTCTGGCGTCGTTGGCACATTTCACTTTCCACCTGGTTTCGGGATTACGTTTATATTCCTTTGGGGGGTAGTCAGCAGGGATCGTTTCGCCGAACCAGAAACTTACTGGCCACATTTTTGGTAAGCGGTTTATGGCATGGTGCGGGTTGGCAGTACCTGGCGTGGGGAGGCGTGCACGGCAGCATGGTCGCTTCCGGTCACGGCAATCGGGGGCGAAACGAAAAGGGGAAACAGGATGCTGCCATTCAGAAACGCGAAGGTGGCAGGGATGTGATTCCCACGCCCGGCGGCGAGCAGAATATTCCTTGCTTGAGGACTCTGTTAAATATCACTTTCACGTTTGGCATCGTCTGCTTGTGTTGGGTGTTTTTTCGAGCGGACAATATTCAAGACGCGTTATTGATCATCGGGCGTTTTTTCACGGATGCCTTTTCGGCTGCGGCGTGGCAGGAATTTTTCGCGTTTGCAGGGGAGGGGAAATTGTTTAAGCGGTCGTTGATGTTGCTGGGTTTCTTGGTTGCCATTGAGTGGATTCAGCGCCGGAAAATGTGCCCGCTTGATCTGGGGCGATGCCCGGCTCCAATGCGTTGGGCCATTTATACGACCGTATTGTGGGGCACCTTGTATTACATGATGCCCTCTGCGGGACAACAATTTATTTACTTTGAGTTTTAACGAGCCTGGAATTTCTTATGACTTCGTTCGTGTTGCGTTGCGGCGGTTTTGCATTGATCCAATTGGTGATCGCTTGGGTACTGATTTCCAAGGGTTTGGAGCCAGCTGCTGAAGAGAATGCTTATTTGGCAGCGATGCTGGATAAAAGCCAGCTGCTTGCCGATACTTCGCAACCTCGAGTGATCACGGTCGGCGGATCCAACGTCGCATTTGGGTTTGATAGTCAGAGCTTGGGGGAGCGTTTGGGTTTGCAGCCCGTTAACTTCGGTTTGCATGCGGCCCTCGGAATGTATTTTCCGTTAAACTTTGTCGAGTCTCATGTGCGGCAGGGCGATACGGTGGTGCTGTCCTTTGAGTTTGCAGTAATCGCTTCTTCCGAGATTGATGGCAATCCTGCTTACGTGCAAGAGTTGCTAAGTTATTGGCCCGCTGCCAAGCCCTGGTTTGAGTCCAATTTTTCATGGAAGCGATTTCTGGATCGCGAAGCATTAGATCTTTTGCATCAGTGGGTAGTACGCGGTAAACGGCGTTTGAAAGGTGATCAACCGCAGGTCATTTCCACGGTCTATCAACGGCGTAATTTCAATCAGTTGGGAGACATGGTGGGGCATCATGGTCAGCCAACAAAACCATGGAAACACGGCAAGGTCGTCATACTGCCTGATTCGTTGGAGCGGGCCATGCTTCGGCTTAATCAGTTTCACCAGGCTTGTATCGAAAAAGGGGTTAAGGTTTATTACTCTTCGCCGCCGATTTCGCCAGCGCGACTGGCTCTTTTCGAAAGCGAGTTGCGGAAGTTGGAGGAAGCACTGGGCGAGCAGATGACCATTCCCGTACTTAATTCTCTGGACGAAATGGTGTTTCAAGAGCACGAATTCTTTGACTCGCAATACCATCTGACTCAAGCCGCCGCCGCTCGCAGGTCGCAGGTCTTGGCAGAAGCCATCCTGCGGCGGGAAGGCCAGCAAGCTTCCGCCCCCCATGGAAACTGGCGTTAAAATTTGAGTCAAACGTAACACAGCCGGTAGAATTTCAGTTATCTTTGATGCTCTAGATAACTTTAATGGAGCTCCTGCTATGTCCTATCATCTTCACCGAAGGAACTTTTTACGTGCGGGCTCTGCCTTGGTCGGCACGGCATCTCTGGGGCTGGCAACTTCCCGGCGTGTGAGAGCCAGTTCGTTAACGCTGGAAAAATTACGCACAGTCCATATCGGCGTAGGCGGAATGGGTGGGTCCGATCTGAATTCCGTGGCATCGCATGACCATGTCGAAGTGGCTGGGCTATGTGATGTGGATGCCAATACATTGAAATCCACGCAGGCCAGGTTCCCCTCGGCCCGTGGTTTTGCGGATTTTCGCGAGATGTTTTCTGAGATGGGGGACGCCATCGACGCGGTCGTCGTCTCCACACCCGACCATACCCACGCGCCTGCGGCGATGATGGCGATCGCAGCAGGCAAGCCCGTCTATTGCCAAAAGCCCCTAACTCACGAAGTGTTCGAAAGCCGGCAACTGCGACTGGCCGCTGCTGAAAAAAATCTGGTCACACAAATGGGCACGCAGATTCACTCACACCCAGCCTACAAACGCGCAGTGCGGATGATCCAGGATGGTGTGATTGGTAAGGTGAGTCAGGTTCACGCCTGGTCCAATAAAAATTGGGGTTACGACGGAACGGAACCACAGCCAGTGGCACCCGTGCCGGATTATCTGAACTGGGATTTATGGTTAGGCTCAGCGCCGGAAAAAGATTTTGTGCCGAAAGTTTATCACCCCGGCAACTGGCGCAAGTTTGTTGATTACGGTACGGGTACGTTGGGGGATATGGGAGTGCATATTTTTGATACTCCGTTCACGGCATTAGCATTAACGGCGCCCCTCAATGTGGTGACCAATTGTCGCCAGCCAACGGGGGTTGGGCACCCAGAAAAAAACCAAGTGAAGTATGTTTTCCCGGGAACGGAATTTACGACCGATCAGCTGGTTTGGAGCTGGTACGACGGACAGAACGCGACGCCAGAGGCAACCTCCGTCGGACTGCCCGCCGGCACACCGTTACCGGGTCAAGGCTCATTGTTTGTTGGCGAAGGCGGACAAATGCTGTTGCCGCACATCGGAGAGGCGGTGCTTTTTCCAGAAACAAAATTCAAAGAGTACCAGCGGCCGGAGGTGGGATCGGACAACCATTACCATCAATGGGTCGATGCTTGTTGCGGTAAAGGGAAAACCAGCATGGGTTTTGAGCTGGCTGGCCCGCTCACCGAAGCCCTTTTGCTGGGTGTGGTTGCCAACCGCTTCCCCGGAGAATCGCTCGAATGGAATTCCCGGGATTTGTTGGTCACCAATGTAGATGCGGCAAATAATCTGCTGCAAAGGGACTATCGAGATGGTTTTGAAGTGGATGGTTTGACCCCAGCGTTAGCTGGTTCACGATAGCGGGACGGGTTGGACAACGACCCTTTGTCGCGATCGGGCATGTCGTCTTGGCGAGATTTCGAGCGCACCGAAATCCCCATAATTTGCTCGAGAAGAGGCTTCCACCTAATATGGAGCCTTTTCGATTTGCGAATCCTAGTTTTGTGAGGTTTTCTGATGGTGCGCTTTCTACTCAGCATGGCGCTGATACTGAGCCTATTGGCTTTTCAACCGTCTCTGCAGGCTCAAAAAAAGCAGGAGGAGAAAGAGAAGGCCACCGCTTTGGAGAAGCTCTTTCCCAAGAACGGGCTATTTGGGCCCCGGGCCAGCGATGTCGCTTTTTCAGCAGACGGGAAATACGCCGCCTGGCTTTACCGGGGCTATGACGAACGCCGGCATGGTAGCGACCTTTGGCTGTACGAATTCAAGACGGATACGTTGACGAGAATTACCGACGTCGCGCGGATGGCAGAATTTCAAAGGAGCACGCGTGCGGTGAAAGCCGATCGGATTGCCAAACACGAAAAAGACGAAAAGGAAAAATCAGCGGACGCGAAGCGGAAAAAAACTAAAAACGAAACGGGGAAAAAACTCAAGAAAGGTAATGCCAAGAAAGGTAATGCCAAGAAAGGTAATGCCAAGAAAGGTAATGCCAAGAAAGGTAATGCCAAGAAAGGTGATGCCAAGAAAGGTGATGCCAAGAAAGGTAATGCCAAGAAAGGTGATGCCAAGAAAGGTGATGCCAAGAAGGGTGATGCCAAGAAGGGAAATGCCAAAACCAGTGACAGCAAGAAAAAAAGAAAGCAAGGCAAATCGAAAAAGTCACAGAAGGACGAGCATCAGATTATCAACAAAGTTGGCGAAAAGGATGCGGACGACGACGATGCGCCACGCTATTCAGGGATAACAGGTTTCCAGTGGCATCCCACAAAAAATGCCATGTTGGTTTTCTCGGAAGGCGAAATTTATCAAATTCAGGACGTATCCAAACCTAATTTGAAGCGGCTTACCAAGACCTTGGCGCGAGAGTCCCAAGTGAATTATTTACCCGACGGCAGTGGGTATACATACAACCTTGATAATGTGATTTATCGGGTGATTTTCGGCGACCACATGGTACAGCAACTGAATCCTCGGTTGCCTGACGGGGAACGGCTTTCCAGTTACTCATTGAGTGATGACGGTAAACGAATCGTCATGGTTGGCCGAACGGGCGAACGTGGATCTTCGGGCGGTCGCAAGGTGGATATTATCCGCTACCGAGATCGTTTTGCCAAAGCAGACTCCATCTCAAGGACCGTTTCGGATGATGAGACGAAGCCTCAGGAGGTGCATGTCTATCTATTTGATTTGACGACGGCTTTGAAAGAAGAGTCGGATTTGATTCAGATTTTCCATAACCAGGTCGACGAACCTCGCGACGTGATCAGTACTCCGAAATGGTCACCAGACAGCAGTCAGGTAACGTTCTGTTTTTTCGACCAAGAGAATTCCGAAGTACAATTGCGTGTGGGGGCATTTCCTGACGAAGCGGCTTTGAAGAAGTTAATTAAAACCGCAACGGACAAGAAAAAGCAGGCTGCGGCAAAGCGGAAAAAGGAAAGTGATGATGACGAGGATAGTGGCCGAGGACGCCGCGGTGGTGGCAGCAATCGCGACCCACTGAAACTGGAGCACGAGGCACGCATTGTTTATCGTTTCAAACACGACGGAGGCCCCAATACTCCGCGTATGGTCTCTCCCGACTGGGCGTGGGACAGCAAGCACATCGTTTTTGTCAGTGAACAGAGTGGGTTTCGCCATGTGCATATGCTGGATCCCTTGTATGAAAGCGTGAAGCAACTGACCTCCGGATATTTCGAAGTTTACCCGCTGCGTTTTTCCAAAGATCACAAAACGTTATTTGTGACTGCCACCAAGGATTCACCCGCCCGCACGATGGCATACGCGTTGGATTTGGAATCCGGGGATTTACAGCGTCTTTCGAAAAAAGACGGTACTTACTCAAGCGCAGCGGTCAGTGACGACGGGAAAAAACTGATCTCTAATTTTGTTACTTACGGTGCTTTGCCCGAGTTGATCCGTCAGGATGAAAAAGGGAATGTGAAAGTAATGACGGACTCCCATCCGGCGGAGACCAAAAAGCTCACTCAGTGGAAGCCCGAGTTTTTCGATTATGAAAATCGACATGGACACACGATCCACGGCATGATGTTCAAGCCGCCCGGTTGGAAAAAGAACGCCAAAAAGAAGTACCCACTGCTGATCTACGTTTACGGTGGTCCATTAGGTACTCGCAAAAGTGTCACGGACGGCAGTTACCGCGGTGATGGATATTTCTTTCAGGGCCACATGGCTGATAAGCATGGTTATTTGACCGTGGTGATAGATCCCCGCGGTCAGTCCGGCTACGGAGGCTTGTTTGAAAAAGCGAATTACGATCAAGTCGGAAAGCCGCAGGTCGAAGATTTGGTGGATGGCGTCAAATATCTGACTGAGAATTATGCGGCCGATAAAGCGAAAGTGGGAATCCACGGTTGGTCCTTCGGTGGATTTCAAACGCAAATGTGCCTGTACACCGAACCCGATGTTTTTCAGGTTGGGATGGCCGGAGCCGGCCCCACCGAATGGGAGAATTACAATTCGTGGTATACGACTGGCACTGTCGGGCCCTCGCGGAAAGGTGAACCGGATCAAAAGAAATATTCGTTGCGACCGCTGGCAAAAAATCTGCAAGGCAAATTATTGTTGGTGCATGGTATGGAAGATACTAATGTGCTTTTTCAGGACACCGTTGCCATCTATCGGGAGTTGCTCAAAGCGGGCAAGGAAACGAATGTCGAGTTGTTTCTCGACCCCACCGGAGGGCACGGTTTGGGTGGCGATGTCAAAACCATCAATCGGATGAAAAAATACGAGGACTTCTTATTGCGTACTCTAGGGAGCGGCGTCAAGAAATCCTCGAAATGACGTTTCGGTGGGATGATCCTGCGGCTTAGCGAAGGCGTAGGTCATCCGCACCTTGTTTTTTGGGTCTCCGTTGTAATTAAACGGGTTTCAGACCAAGGCAGGCATCCATCGCGTGTGATATTTCTTGCAAACGCGCGGGGCCTCCTCCGCCGACTTCGGCTGCTGCCCAGCCATGGAAATTGATTTCCTTTAACGCGGCTTGAACATCAGGCCAATTGATATCGTCATCACCGAGTTTCGC
>CAJQPP010000068.1 GCA_905480235.1 uncultured Pirellulaceae bacterium | reverse complement strand
TAAGGGCCATCTTTAAATCTACTGGCGACCGTCCTAGTTCGGTTGATCTGAAATTATACGGATGCCACGCATACGATCGATAATCAGATGGACGAGAGCGAATCGCTACGGTCAATTTTTGATGACGATGCTCACATTGAGTTTGTGGGGCATGGTTTGATTATGGACTTCATTCGACGCCCCGGTCGGCGAAGTATAGACTGCGATTCCAGGTTCTGGCAAGCATCAACGCGAATTGCAAAATAGAAATGGCTAACACCATATTCTCGATCGCGTACCCGAAAAATTCGGACTTCACGTGACAGTGGGGGCGGCCAAAAAGGGGGCAAGAGGCTGCTTGCTGCATAAACCTATTGATCCTTTCGCGTGATCCGAAATAATTGCCACGGATTGGAAGGAGTTGCGTCCATTGCGGGGTCGCCAGCCTTGCGGTTGTAACTTTCCACACCGTACGAAAATTTCAAAACGTATGAAAGATAGCGATGTTTATTTCTGCTGGCGTAGATACTGGATATCGGCTTCGCACAGCTTCGAAATCTCGACGTCAATCTTTTCGCCGTTGGTTCGGATCAGCTTGACGCGATCAGCCGTTTGGCTGTGGTAACGGGCTACTAATTTGAAATTGCCATTCGCACTAACCCAGGTACGCCGGTTGCGACGCGGTTGTCCGGGGGTACCCACCAGTTTGGCCGCTAACTTACCAATTTTATTACCGCGTTGCTCTTGGGCAATGCGTTCCACAACCGCTCGCTGGGACGCTTCTCTTGTGGTCTTGTAGGCAAGGATTTTCTGGACCCAATCAACCCGCTTCGCAAGTTCGGCGTCCATCGCAATGATGTTTCGTGACGGAGCCAGCCAAGTATCTACCTGCGAAGAACCTTGGACCTCAAATTCAAGTTTTCCGAATTGCAGCGCAACATCGATCTTTTGGGATAGATCAAACGAGGGTCCCATTACAGAATCGGTAATCGTTGTCGCTTCCGATTGGACACCCTGAGATAATTGCTCAACAAGCCCTTGCATCACAACTGCAGGTTGCGCGAGACTGGTTTCAATGCCAGACCATTCAATGGTGGTCACGCTGTTAACCAAATCGATGGCATCGGCCCATTTTTTTCGTTTGATGGAGCGGGCTAATTTCTCTTGGATGCCAACCAGTTGTTCGACCTGTGCCTGGTTGAGAATGGTTCCCGCTGTCGCGAGGTTGGAATTAAGCAAACGGGTTAAAGCCGCGGTCCCCAACGCGCCGGTCTGGGCGTATTGTTTTTTGCCGTCCGCGCGAATGATGTAAACCACGGGAATGCCCTTTCCTCCTTCGTGGGGGAATAGACTGGACCAGTCGTTGTAGGCATCCGAAGCGACATCAATTTTGATGGGCACAAACTGTGCTGATAGCGGTGTCACCGACTCGTCTGATTTCAGTCGATTCAGCAACTGCTCGCAGGGCTTTCACGAATTACTTCCGGCCACCGCCAGGATAGGACGGCCAGTCAAGCGGGATACATTCAGAGCATTCTGAATAATCAATCGCTGATCCTCGTTCGCGGAGATACCGGATGAAACGAAAAACGGCAAACACTGAAGCAGGCTCAATAAGAAGAATCCAAGCGGGGGCATTTTTACTTCCCGAGAAAAGACAAAGACGGGTTTCAGGATCTAAAGATATCCTAACGTGCCATGCCAACTTCATCAAACAAAATGCTGATGACGTCACCTCTCGACGGGCAATTCGCAAGCCATGGTTCACGATGGGCTCGCCATTAAAAGAGACTGCTTTGCATACAATTGGCATGGGCGTTCTTTCTACCGAAGTTTGATTTCTGGATAAACATACTTCATCAGTTAAGAAATGAAGATCCTGCACCTTGTGTTTGATCCATCGGCATTCATCCTGTGCGGGATTGTCGGTCGACGACCAGACCAAGGCGGGCAGTCGCGTTGGCAAAAACGGCTCTTACTCCGGCGCTCTCTTGATCGCTGAGGCATATCCGAGCGGCGAAAAAAGTTGCCAGAGAATCGATTAGATCTCCAACCTGGATCATGACCACGGGGAAATTAAGAACGGATATCTGCCGATTAAAAGCACGCGTGCGTCTTGAGGTGCGTGACAAATCTCTCCGTGTGAAAAGTGGTCAACGGAAATTGACCGGCGGGGGAAAGGTGGATTCTTGCGCCGTACCCTGATCGATCTCAGAGCGGGTTAATCCCGCTAGATTTGTAAACGACCCCAACGGGCTGTAGCGAAGTCAAATGTTAAGGCTCATACAATCTCCATGCAGGAAAAGCGCTCGTAGGTGAGCGAAAGGGCTCGCCTGATGGAATAAAATAACGCGGCGGGGTAAAAATTGGGATGGTCGTTGCGGTTGATGATTGCCTCGAATGCGGTGGGGCAGCACCCATCAAATTTTCTCAAAACAGGGGAAGTGGTGGGAGCGGCTTAGATAGGAGCGGTGACTTGTCGGAACCTCATTGAGTGAGAGCCGATGCCTTCTTGAAGTTGCATTAGCAAAATCGGGAATTGCCAGGTTGCTAATATTTTGCTCCCGGCTGCTCTGATCTGTCATGACCGCTTGAACTTTTACTGATTCGTTGAATGTTCAGGACGCTGGTGCAAAAAAATTGATCGGTTCCAATGTTCGTGCTTGATCAAATTCATTCCAAAGATAGGGGCTTGAGAAATGCCAAAACCACTTCGATTCATTATTGTGCCGAAGATTTCGCATCCGTGGTATGGCGAAGTGCATCAAGGCGCCGAAAATCAAGCAGAGATTTTGAGCCGCGAGTTGGGAGTCGAAGTCACGGTCGAATTTATGCCTCCCGCCCAGGCCAGCCAACCCATTCAAGATGCTATTTTGGAATCTGCTGTCGCAAGTAATCCCGATGGTATTGCGGTCGATCTTGTTGACACGGTGGGGCATATGCCTGGAATTCAACGGATCAAGGAACTCCAAATTCCACTCGTGCTTTTTGATTCACCTTCGCCGGACGCAACCATAACCAGTATCGGTAATAACTACGCCGAACAAGGTGCGGTGGCCGCCGAGAGGCTTGCGAAATTGATTGGATACAGCGGGAAAGTGGCGATCATGCAAGGAGTGCCTGCCGCTCCGAATCATATGGATCGATATCAAGCGCAAATAAAGGTCTTGGCCAAGTACCCTGGGATTGAGATGGTGGATGGGGGGAGCGACCATGACGACATCGAACTTGCGGGTCATCAAGCAGTTGCGGCGCTTGATCAACATCCCGACCTCAAAGGTTATTTATGTTGTGATGCGTCGGGGCCCTTGGGTATCGCGTCCGCAATAAAAAAGGCGGGAAAGGTCGGTGAAGTAAAGGTCGTGAGTATGGATGGAATTAAACCGATACTGGACGTTATTAAAGAGGGAGTCATTGATTCGTCCTCGGCAACGATTCCCAGGATGCAAGGATCCATGTCATTGCTGATGCTTTGGCAAAAATCGTTGGGCATCCCCACGCCGCGCAACCTGGATACCGGGATTGAGTTGATCACTCAAGAAAATGTTGACGCCTTTTTATCGCGATACGGTTAGAAATTGAAAACCCTTTTTGCCGGGGTGGATTTTAGCGCAAAGGCGCGCTCGGTTCATGGTCGGGGATGAAAATATCGCCGGTATCGAACGGCAGCCCGCAGGTACCGATTTTCGAGCCAACCTTCATGCGGGCGGAACAGCGCATTAGCTCAGTCTTTCAGATCAAGCTCTGGCCACGGCAAAGTCTGCAGCTCACCTCCTATATGAACATGAACAGGGTATGTGGTTGGCAGGCGTGGACTCGACCGGGGATAAGGTAATTGAATTCAACGTATTCAGTACCGGCGGACCGTACGATTCGATTAGGTTTTCCGGTATCCCGTTTGACGATTTTCTCATCCAGAAATTGACATATTAAGCTCGCCTTCTTCCAGTACGGAAAAAAGGGAGTGAGAGTTTTTTGTTACCGCAGCGTCTTCACAAATAAATCCTCTTGAGAAAGCGCTTCCCTCGCGATTTCTGCGAGATGCTGGTGGTGCGTGAAAAAGATCACTTGGGTTTGTTGGGATAATTCCGCAAGTACCTTTAGACAGGCGACTGCTCGGCCGTCGTCAAAATTCAATAGAACATCATCGACGATGAAAGGGACGGGTTCGTGACGCGTTAACCAGTTTTCGAGGCTGGCTAACCGTAAGGCCAGATAAAGTTGGTCACAGGTTCCATCGCTCATTTCCTCAACTCCAATTTTTTCATCACTGGTGTTGCGCACGCCGGTAAGTACGGGGTCTCCATTTTCGTTAAAATCGGCTTGCAAACCGGAAAATTCATCCAGTGTGATCCGACGAAAAATTTCGCTGGCGCGCGAAAGGATGGGGCCTTGATTCTTTCCACGGTACTCCTCGATCGCCGCATGGAGAACGGATGCCGCTAATCTCAGCCGAGCGATTTCCTGAACTTGACCGTCTAGTCGAGCAGCAATGCTTTCGCATTTCAAGTTCAGGTCGGACGCATTGGAACCCCCGTCGATCTTATCCAGCTCAGTTTTCGCTTCGCTGATTTTCCCGATGATGGAGTCCCGTTCACGGTTGAGTTCGTGGAGATGAGCCTCAAATTCATCAATTTTTGGCTGCATCGAATCGATATCCAGTGGTTCAGATTCAACTTCCTTTAGAAATATTTCAAATTCTCTTCCACCGCTTTGTCCACTGATCGATTCTTCGAAACCTCGGACCGTGTTTTCAAGATCCCTGCGACGACGTGATTGAATTGCGATTTCTGGAAGCTTGTCAAAAGAATCGCATGATGCCGCGTGACACATCTCTTTAAGAGAGGTCGTTGCTTTCCCTGAGGCGTTGGTTGCGGAGTTTAATTTTTGTTCTTGTTCCTCAATTTGGCGTGAAAGTGAATCCTGTTTCTCTTGATCTAATCGAGCTTCGCTTAACCGAGTAGACAGCAAAGATACGGCAGATTCTGGTGGCTGCTGTTCTAGTTCCGGCAATGTTTTTCCAACCAGTTCTTTGACGTCCGCTGCAAATTCTCGGGCATCGCGGGAAATTCCATCGAGCCGAATTCGCATTTGATCGGCATCCCGGTACTTTTGAAATAGCCGTCCAATATCGTTTAGAACGCTGTTGGCTTGGGAGGGTAATGCATCATCCGACAAACCAAGCGAATCCATCTCGGTCGCCCAGTTGGATCGCCAATTTTCCAATTCCTGTTCCGACTCCGCAAAATCAGATTCGGTTTTGGTAAGGTTCGCACGTTGGTTATTCAAAGTTTGGTTCAGTTGGTCATTTCGATTTTGTGCCTTTCGCGTTTCTTCGATCTTGTCATCGCTAATTTGCATCAATTCGCGGAGTGAGTATTCGGCAGTCTTGCATTCGGGCGCAACGTCATTGAGGGCTGCCGCCAGATCGCCCAACATGTTTTCGATTTGTGCAGCGAGTGTTTTTTCTTGCGATCGACTGGTTCGCAAGTGCCCGGCTATTTCCACAAGCTGTTGTTGGCGACGAAGCCAATCACGCATCGCCACCGGATCCCAAGGTTGGATTGATAGAGATGTCCAGGTCTCTTGCCAGCGAAGGTCGATTTCCGCTAATTCTTTTTTAAGCTTCTCGATTTCGACGGTGAAGGTTTTTATGTTGCGGTCGTTTTGATCCATTTGAAACTGGATGCTGGATTTCTTTGCGACGATATCAGCGTCTTGTCGAAGTTGGTCTCCTATTTGATCGGCATCTTCTACACTTCGACGATACGCTTCCAGCAGCGACGTGCTCGTTGGAAATTGCTGACAAAAGTCATCGACTGAGGGATCAGCAATTGACGGTTTATTCCAGGAATTAAAAATTAATTGCCAACCTTTATCTCTCAATTCACGGGCGTGGTTAAGTTTTTCCACCGTGGGGACAATTTGCGCAATTTCCAGAGTCGCCAGGTCTCGTTCAAGGTTGGAGTTGTCTTCGACTTTCTCCGTTACTCTTAATTCTGTTGCACGGATCTCGCCTGTTTTGGCATTCAATTCGTCTGCAAAACGCTCGATGGTCGGCAGCGACGGGACGGCAAGTTTTTCCAGATCGTGAAGCGTACCGGACCACAAACCGAGTTGATTCAATTCAATAGACGCATTTTCTTCCAGTCCACTGATGTCTTTTTGAAGCGACCGCAATTGTCCCTCCGAATCCCCTCCACTTTGAATGGTCTGCAAGATGTTCTTTAAACTGATGTCGTTGGGAATGCTTTTGGAATTCGCAATTTCATCTTCCATCTTTGCAATTTCACCACGGATTTTATCACATTCGCGCCGTGTTAAGCGCACTCGTTCTACGAGTGCTTCCTGTTGATTTCCTAGGTTTTGAATGCGAACGGTTTTGTCATTCGGAAGGCGGAGTTCCTCGATCGCCGACAGGTCGGGCGCGCGACCGAGTTCTCGCAGTATCTCTTTCGCTTCGTTTTCCGCAGCCTCCAATTTGGTTTCCAGTTTTGGGCGGTCGGCCGTTGCTTTCCGGTAACCACCTAACCGATCACGAATAGCTTCTGTGGCATCCGCCTCGTTGAGCAATGCTTCGGGGATTGTTAGCTTTGCTAGCGATTCGTGTAAGGAGTCGCGTGCTTTGTTGGCATCCGCCATGCGCTGTGCTGAATTTTTGAGTGCGAGCAGGAGTTCATTGCTTTGCGTCCCAAAGTTCTCTGGTAAAAGAGGAATATTTGCGACGACAGCCAAGTCAGCCTTTGCTTTTTTCCATTGCCCTATGGCGGAGGTCGCATCTCGAATGCGAACCAGGCGATTGCGTTGGCCTTGAGTACTGCGGATCTGTGTATCAATTGAGTCTTTTTGGTTTTGCGCTGCTTGTAAATTTTGGTTGTGTTGTTTCCAAGTATCGTCCGTTACAAGCGTTTGTTCCATTTCCTGAACGGTTTCTTTGTGTTGCCGAATGTCGGCGATGATCGATCCACTCTTACCGCTTGATTTGAGCAACATTTCAATTTCGTCATTGATTCCTTTTTGGGCTGCATGTAGATCGGTGATGCCGGCCCCGGCAGAAAACAACAATTCGCCAATTCGCCCTTCACCATTGACGATTTCCCGGCCACCTTCCCGTAACCGTTGATGATCAATGCCAAACATCATACGGAACAGATCACGATCTACATCAGCCAAATAACGAGTGACCAATTCGTCTTCAAGGCAGAGGGTTTCATCGGCATTCAACAACGATTTTTTATTGGCTTTTTTGCGTACAATATCTAAGACCGAACCGTCACTGTGTCGCAATTCTGCGCCGACTCGAAGCTTTTTGTATGGATGGATGAAATCGTCGGATGTGCGACTAGGCATGCCGAACAGGAGGTTTGTGATAGCCCTCAAGGAAGAACTTTTACCGGCTTCATTCGGTCCGTACACGATATGTAACCCGTGTTGCCCCTCGGATAAATCCAAAGTGGTGTTGGTAAACGGCCCATAGGCTTTCAAGTAGAGTTTTAGGATTTTCATTCGCTCACCTCCTTTCCTGCGAGCCTACTGCCGAGCAGTGGTTCTGCGGTGGCCACGACTTCGGTTAGCCAATCTTCGTCATCAATACGTACTAAGTCTTTGAGGTTTGCGGGCAACCTTTTGATCACGTCGCTCAAATCAAAGCCAAGCGTCGCGGCATGACTTGGGTCCTCGCGAATTTGTTGGAATAGAGAGGCTACTTCACTAAGCGCATCATCGGGAATATTTCCTGTGACCATTCGCGAGGCAGGGGCTGTGGACATGAGTCGAATCTTTTCGATCCAGACTTCCCCCCTCCCGACGTCAACGGCAAGGGATCTTATTTCGTTGATTAAATGGTGTTTGTTTGAGTGCAATATGCGATTGGCCTCGGTCTCGCCTGTCAATTCAATTCGCATGGCTAAAGGGCGTCCACCCGCCTGTCCATGACGCTGCACAATCTCCGACGAAACACGCTCAAGTACGTCTTCGACGCCTCGGCAATCCGTGATATCAACATTGGGTCTTTCCCACCTCATGACGTCCAGTGCCCGAAACTCGGGCTTCAAAGAACGATCGTTATTGACGGTGACCAGCAGGCATCCTTTCGCGCCCGTTTCGCGGACATGACGTCCCTGAATATTCCCTGAAAAAGCGATGAATGGCTTCTCCGAAAGCACTTCTCGAAGGTGAATATGGCCGAGAGCCCAATAATCGTACCCTTTTGATTTTAGGCCTTCGACTGAACACGGAGCATATCGATCGTGCCCCTCACGTCCGGCAGCACAGGTATGCAGCATGCCAATATTAAACAAACCAGACTTGCTAATTGGATAGCCGTCAGAAAGATCCTCAAAGACAGCCGCGGTGGCAAAACTTTGACCGTGAATGGCAACATCCAGATCTGATATCACGGTTGTCTCTGGTGCGTCAGCAGAGAAAAAGGTCACGTTCTCCGGTAACGTCAACGTACGGGTCATGCGGTTGGCGGCATCATGATTTCCGGAAATCAAATACAGCGGAATCTCTGCCTCGCGGAGACGCCGAACTTGACCGACGAAAAATAATCCGGTGTTGTAGTCTCGCCAATCGCCGTCGTAGAGATCGCCAGCGATCAGCACGAAAGCGACTTCCTGTTCGATGGCCAGGTCGACCAGATTACTCAGCGCACGTCTCGCCGCGTTTCGAATCTCTGCAACCGGCGCACCTTCATACTGCTCTAGCCCGCGCAAGGGGCTGTCGAGGTGAATATCCGCTGCATGAATAAATTTAAACATGAATGGTCTCGTTATTGTATCCAAGCCGAGCTTTGATTTTGGTGGTTGCGATGGAAGTTTTGATGCGAGAAACGGGCGACCGCAGGGTGAAACGAATGATAGCGTGTCCGTGGGTTGCGATGTTGATCTCCGGGGGAATGGCTCGCTTCTCTAATAATAGCGGATCCATGATTTTGGGTGCGTTGAGCAACACATTAGCCGCTGCGCCGTCCATGCTTGTAGCGGAATCGTTGGGGGGCTTTGTAAGCGGGCAATTTGCCAAAAAATGCTCTCCCATTTTACACAGGTAATGTTGAACCGGGTGAGGTTCGGCGACGCTCAGCCGACTTCTCAACGATGGATTATAGTAAATTTAGAACGCCTGACGTATTGGTCTATTCGCGACGCTTGGCCGCGTTGATGCGAGGCATCAGATTCCTGGTGCCAGTAAACATTTATCGCAGGTTCGTCAGCGATAATTTTATTGGTCCCCGTTGACAACAATGGTCACGGCATATTTCTTCCTCACCCTAATTTGGAAAAAAGCGAAGACGATTTGAACGCGGTCGGGAGCATTCATGCGTTCACCACACGGTTTGCAGAATATTGTATTGGGAACCCGTTTCGCAATAACGCATTCGAGTGAGGAGGCAGCGAAAGCTAATAGGCGGATGCCGACAAAAGTGAGTAGCCTATAAAACGTGGAAACAAAAAAAGGGGTCAGGAGCCTTTTTCGTTGTCGCTAGAAAACCTGCCCAAGTCTTGGCAAGCGGTTCAACCCACAACCAAAGGGTGAGCGAACAAATAATGCTAGGGACGACTAAGACGACGAAGTTCACGAGCGGGATCGGGACTCGATCGGGGCATTTCTCGTCCAGAGAGAATTTTGAGTCAACGGGTTATATTTTTGGTGAAGTGGGTGACGACCGCTCATTATTTGTTCCGTGGATCGGAATCCTATGCGTGATTAAAGACGGGGATAGAGATTATTTAATGATTGAGCCATTCAGATAGGCATCACTTCGAGCAAAGGGAGTGGCGATTCATCATCGGACGGTCCCGCCCGTTGTCAGCAAACACGCTGGCCATGATAATGCGATTAGAAATACATCTCACTTTGCAAATCAGGACTAGTAATCATGAGTGATCGAATCGTAATGCGTACGGGTGAAAGTTTGGTGGCGGGCGGGCCGCCCTTTACGGCTGCCGAACCAGAAGTCGTCATCGGTGAACTTGACGGACCCGTTGGCACGGCCATTGCAACACTAACCGGAGACCAGGCAGCCGGCCATTCCAAAGTGTTTGCGATCCTTAACACCGACGTGCAAGTGCGTCCGGTGACTCTGATGGTCAGCAAAGTGACGGTCAAGAAGAGTCGCTATACCAACATCTTGATGGGGACGGTTCAGGCGGCGATCGCCAATGGCGTTCTAGATGCAGTTCGAGCCGGTGACATTCCGAAAGAAAGAGCAAACGACCTCGGTATCATCTGTTCCGTCTGGCTCAATCCAGGTGTCACAACAGATGATAATTTGGACCATAAAGCGTTGTTCGAAATTCACCGCAAAGCCATGGCGCAGGCGATTCACAAAGCGATGAACAACGAGCCCTCGATTGATTGGCTGTTGGAACACCAAGACGAGATCACTCACAAATACTACGAGCGTGGGCTTAAAGGCGAGATTTAGAACCAGCCTTATTTGCCGTTTAATCCAACCAGCAAAATTTACTGCTGGTTGGATTTTGCGTTGCCGCCTGCTTGGGATTTCCCAATACCTTCACCACGCCGCGAGCAAGATCGGTGAACCTTGGCCCGCATGTCACCTGAAGTGCAAGATGATTTCTTTTTGAACGCGGTTAATAGAGGAACCTTTTTCCGTTTCCCGTCATGAATCAACAGAAAGATCATAGTTTTTTTCGTTGTCTGGATTGCGATACGATAACCCCGGATATTGCCGCTTCTCCACTCGTCTCTAGGGTGTTCCGGTTGCACGCGTTTTATGACGTTTGCCTGCGTGCCACTCATCCACAACGGAATGGGTAGGTTTCTTGGTCAGTGGTCGTTCAATCGCTATCGAAACGACTTCGTCGGTCAGCACGAGATGAAAACGAAGGTGTGAATGAGGATCGGGCAGATAAATATATTGCCAGATATTTGACAACCCGGCAAATCATGGCCACGATAATAAACACTTATGGATCGAATTCCCGATCAGGTTCCGCGTCAATTGGTATCAAATGGGTTAAACCGACTGGACCAAATTCGCGTTCCTGAATTAAGAACCGGAGAGCCATCATGTTTTTTTCGACTGACCATCCGCATTCATGGATTCCCACCGGTCCTCAAACTCCTCGGTCTTGGGTTTGGATGCTCCTCGTTGTTCTGCCTGTCATCTCCGGATGTTTGGGAGTGGAGGGTTACCATTTTGTGGTTGAACCAACCGCTTCGAGAGGCACGACCGTCAAGCTTGGCGGGCAGGTCACTGACCAAATCGTCAGAATCTTGGAACGCAACCAATTCGACGTTGAGGATACTTTGTATCAACTTCGTAAGCTGACCAGTGCTGCGCCGGTTTTGATTGTCGATAATGACTCGTTAATATCGACTGGTTGGACTGGAGATGAAATCTGGGCAGCAGCCATCGATAAAACCTCCAGATCTTCATTCAACGCAGCCTGCAAAGGGGTCTATCGCGACATCAGTGATCTTTCACTGGGACTTGTTGTCGCGGATCGCCAATCCTCAGACTTAAAACCGCAGGTCACGTGGGTCACTTGCGATCGCGATTTCATTGGAACCCAAGTGGTCCACGTCAATTCGACTCCGGGTACCGTGCCTGTCCGCATTCGTGCCGATGGTCAAAAATTTGTGTTCAGTGATACCGGTGAGACGTTCGTTCCCTGGGGCGTGCAAATGTACCTTCGCCACAAGGTTGACGGGCAGTGGCAATTACTTACTCGCCAGGAATTACTGGATGATTTCAAGTTCTTGCGATCGATCAAGGTCAATTGTGTGCGGATACATGTTGAGTATCACCGCATGATGAAGTCGCCCGAAGTAGCGGACCCCGATTTTTTAGATCACTTGGAAATGGTCTTGGACGTGGCTGAACAAACCGGTATCTATCTGGATGTCACTGGTTTGGACTGTTATCTACTGGAATCGGTGCCTGACTGGTACCACGAACTTGACGAAGAAGCCCACTGGGAGATGCAAGCGAGGTACTGGGCTGCGGTATCACGAGTTTGTGCGGGAAGGCCCTGCGTACTTTTCTACAACTTGATAAACGAACCGCTTGTATCTGGGGGGAATTTCAACCCGGATTTCCCCTGGATTTTTGACGGCAGTTTTGCTGGAGAATATTTCCTGCAACGATTAGTCGTCGATCTCAACGGGCGTGACCCTAAAGCTGTCGCCAAGGCATGGATCGACAAGATGGTGGGTACCATTCGGCAGCACGATCCGGACACACCGACAACCATTGGCGCCGTTGGATGGGGTTTGATTTACGAACGACACTTACCCATTTTTTATGACGCAACAGTCGCCGAGAATCTGGATGTCGTTTGCATTCACCATTATCCGGACCAGAATTCAGACAATGAACTAAGAGCCAGTCGAATCGCCAAATACGAAATTGGAAAACCGATCATCATTGAAGAGATGTATCCGATGCGTTGTAGTCTGGAAGTTTTTTCGAAGTTCATCGACGACACGCTGTTGGCTGGCACCGATGGTTGGGTAACCTATTATGCGGGCAAAAATTTTAAAGAGCTGGCGAAAGATGGAACACTCCAATCGGCTGTCCAAATCATCACTCTAGAGTTTTGGCGTGATAATGCTGACCGCATCCGCGAAGCCGCCCGATAGGTAAAGTTTGATCTTGTTCTGGTTCAAAGTGATGCCCCGATCCAGCTTTCTGGCTTCGAATGCAGATTTGATTTTGACGCAGCCTTGCTTGTTTTCGAACCGGAAAACGCGGTTAATTTAACCTGTGAAAAAGCCAACACGGCAATGGCTATCTAAATTATATGAAAAAGGTAGCAGGAGCCTTTTTCGTGATGCGCTTGTTCGATCAACTAGTGTCCTTGAAGAGTAGACCCATACATCATCCACTAAGGCAGCCCATTCGATTGGCTGGCGAGTGAGTGCGGGAGCTTTGCGTTATGCTGCGAATTTCGAAAGACTATACTCAATCAGTATTCGGATCCCCGTGCGGTGCTATTGAACACATCGGAGACCATCAGCGAACATAAGTTTTCAAAATTGCAAACACCAAAATGCGAAATTTATTAAACGAACTGGATTCCAAGGAAAGACGTTTTGGAAGTGGTTGGATCAGCGGCGTTACCGGCTTGTTTTTGGCCATCGCTTCGCTGGCAACGGTGATCTGTTTTTTATTCCCGCAATGGTTCACCGTTGAAGAGGCAAGGAGCTACTACGTTGAGCACCAGGCCTTGATACGTGGAGTGTTGTTTTTGGGTTTACTCTGCGCATTTATTCTTGGCGTTATCAGTATCACACTTCGAAAAAATCGGCTTCTAGGTTTTACTACTCTAACCCTCGTGATGGTCGCTACGATCATCGGCGGTGCGCAAGCGAAACCGCTCGAAGATGACCCCACCACGATTTATTTCGGGCTCGATTTTTTCTTTCTAAACCTGATATTTCTAGGTGCAATATTTATCCCTTTGGAGCGCCTCTTTAAACGGGTCGATCAGCCGATCCTCCGCTACGAATGGCGTGAGGATTTAATGTACTTATTCATCAGTACCTTTTTCGTTCAAACCCTTACATACTTGTCACTGTTTCCGTCACTGCAGGCTATCGCGGCCACCCATTGGGCTTCTGGAATCCGCGAATGGGTTGCCTCGCAACCCATGGCGTTACAATTCATCGAGATCATGTTCCTGACGGATCTCGCGCAATACTGGTTCCATCGTAGCTTCCACCAGTTTCCACGCTTGTGGCGTTTTCACGCCATCCACCATTCGGCTCAAGCCATGGACTGGCTTGCTGGTTCGCGAATGCATGTCATCGAAGTTATTCTTTTACGGTGCTTCACCACCTTGCCTATGTACTTGGTGGGCTTTGCCGAACCCGCGCTTTACGCTTACATCATCTTCGTTTACGTGGCGTCGGTATTTATTCATTCCAATATCAAGTTTCCTTTTGGGCCGCTCCAGTACATTATTGCGACGCCCCGTTTTCACCACTGGCATCATGGCAAAGAAGAGGAAGCCGTCGATAAAAATTTTGCCATTCATTTTCCTTTTATCGACATGGTTTTTGGCACCTGGCATATGCCGGAAGATCGCTGGCCCCGTGAATACGGTGTTGCGGATGATCCAGTCCCCACAGGGTTTATGAAGCAGTTTTTCTATCCCTTTAAAAAATCGGCATCAACAGAAAATCATACAGCAACACCTCCCCCTTCCCGCGAACCGTGATCGGTTCCCATTGCTCTTGATGACCGAGATCAAGAGCACGAGTTCTCTAAGCTTGACCGGGACTCAATTTGTTTCTGTGTTGCATTGGAACCAATATCGGTCTTGTTCAGCTCCGCTTTCTCTTTGCTGATTTTCCCGATGATTGATTCTCTTTCGCGATTAAGCCCGTTGATATGATCCTCTAAGGCTTCAATTTTGGGTTGCATCGATTCGATATCCAGTGGTTTTAGATTCAACTTCCCTCAGGAAGGCTTCAAATTCACGGCCACCGCTTTGTACACGGATGGATTCTTCGAGATCTTGGATCGTAATTTCAAGATCCATGGGGCGACGTGACGGAAGGGCGACCGCAGAAAGCTGGTCAAAAGAATCGCATGCGGCCGCGTGGCCCGTCGTGGATTAACATCCTGACCCGTCGTAGCCGCGCGGGGCCAAAGCCTCACAGGCCAGCCGATTACAACACGTAACGGTGGACTGTGGGATTTGCGTGTAACAAACAAACAAGCGAGGCACGTCGCAGCGAGTCCCTAAATCAACCGTCGCCGCGACGCGTCGTGTGATTCACTTGCGATCTCTGATTTCGATGATGTACTTCATTAAATCGTCGAACTCTTCGCGACTTTTCAGTTGCCGCGTCAAATTCGCGGGCATTATTGAAACCTCCGCTTCCATGAGTTCGTCAATATCATCTTTCTTGATCACGATAGGATCGGGTTCCGCCACGTTTCGCAAAACGATTTCATCGTCGGTTTCTGAAATCCGAATTCCCGTTTGCATCTTGCCTTCGACCGTCAAGATTTTCACCTCGGCATATTCTTTATCGATCAACTTAGAGGGATAGATAATGGATTCAACCAACTGGTCGTGCGTGAGTTTGGACGGCATGTTTTCGAGGTCGGGTCCCAGGCGAGCTGCGCCCCGAGGGGGATCGTGGCAGGCGAAACAGGCTCCAGCCGATTCGTAGAATAGCCTTTTGCCTCGTTTGCTGTTGCCGCGTTCGAGGGCAATCTTGGCCAATTCGGCGGTGGGCGTCGCAAGGAGTTCGGTTTCCAAAGCGATGTTTGAGAACTCCTCAACCTCCGGAGTGTTCCCCACCAGAGCGGCTTCCATCGGGTGTTCGGCAAGCAGCTCATCAGGTTTCCAGAACGTGGTGCGTTCTTTGGTTTCCCGGCGAATTCGCTTGACGCTGGCTGGATTGACCGGGGGGGCCTGATTCCCCCAGCTATTACGCACAAATGTCAAAACGGCTGCCAGCTCGTCGTCATTCAATAATGAACGGAATGCAGTCATGGGTGGCACGCCGCGGGAAGGGTCGTATGTTTTTCCATTGACGACCATTTTTCCCCAGACGCCGTGTAGGCTCATTTTGATCAGGCGGTCCTCGCTGCCGACCACCCATGGACTGTCAACCAGCGGCGGATAAACATTGGGGCTGCCTTTACCGTGGGTCAAGTGGCATGTCGCGCAGTGAGACTCACGCTGGTAAATTTGGGAACCCAGCTTGTACACCTTTTGCTCCGCGTCATTGAGGTGACTGGGAGGCTTGAAATTGACATACTCACTCTTGGGTGGCCCGACAAAATTACTTTCCTTCCTTGTATCCACGTTGTACCAGAAATGCTTAACCGTATTGGCAGCGAATGCCGCGTGTTCTACTTCCGAAGCAAGCAGTTTGTTCAGTAGCAAGTCGTTTTGAACACCGTGCTGCTGGTGCACCCATAAGGCCTCAAGAAGATGGTGAGCCTCTGTTTTATCATTGGGATCAAAGTCTTTCATCCACTTCTGAGTTGCCGCAATCACCGCGTCCGAGTCGCGAGCACTCAGTTCAATGCGTGTCCGGTGGCGAACTCCGTTGACTGGGTGTTTCAGATTGTCCAACAATGCCGCGATCGGTTGGTCATGAATTTTGACAGGTCGTTGCAGCGGCCGGTCTTTTACCGTCAGGCGAAAAATGCGGCCATGTGCGTGGTCGCGGTTTGGGTCGCGAATGTTATGCTGCATATGGCCGATGATCGCATTGTGCCAGTCGGCCACGTAAAGTGCGCCATCCTCGCCGACGACCGCGTCCGTGGGACGGAAGTTTCGATCTTCGCTGTTTAGCAATTCCAGACCGGGAGTTCCCCAGACTTCTCCAAGCTTACGGGACAGACTGTCTCCATCCCGATCCAAATCATATTGCTTGACACCCAGAAATCCGATCGTGTTACAGATCAGGAAGTCATCCTGCAGTTCGTCGGGAAAGTGTTCCGACGAAAGAATGGCATTGGCGGCGACGGGGCGAAATTCTTTCGTCAGCAACGTGTGCATTCGAAAGCCTTTTCCTTCGGGACGCACTTGATAGGATTTCCCCCCGGTGCCATCGTTGGCGTAGCAATATCCCCAAGAGTCAAAACTGGTGCCGTGTGGGTTTGGCGAATTAATGGCGTGTGGCGTGATGGCGAAAGTGCGGGGATCAAAACGATACATCCCCGAACCGCCGGTATTCAAGTTTTGCTGCCAAGGCGTCTCGTGGTTGTGTACCAGAAAGATCCCGCTCTGCCAGTAAATTCCACCATCAGGTCCCATTATCAGGTTGTTCGCCGCGTGATGAGTATCGGCCGTTCCAAGTCCTTGCAGAATCGGGTACCGCACGTCCGCTTTGTCGTCCCCATCGGTATCCTTGAGGAATAGCAGGTCGGTGCCCGATGTCACAATCACACCACCACCCCAAAACTCAAACCCAAGCGGGTTATGGACGTTTGCAAAAATCTTCCGAACATCCGCTTTGCCGTCGCCGTCGGTATCCTCAAAAATCATCAGGCTATCGTTCATCGCCTTGCCGGGCTCCCACTTGGGATAAGTATTCCAGCTGGCAACCCACAAGCGACCTTTGCCATCGACTTGCATCTGCACCGGATTGGCTAAATCGGGGAAGTCCACTTCGGAAGCAAATACATTCAGTTCATATCCCTCGGGAACCTTGATTTTGGCAAGAGATTCTTCGGGGCTCAGGTAGTCGACACTGCCTTCCTTTTGAGCGCTTGAACTCTTGCTGCCCCCGCCCACGTTAGAGATAACTTTGACGGGAGGCGGAACATTGCTGTCGTCGATTGTATGTTCCCGGCCTTCCGCAGCTGCCCAAATCGCTTTGTCACGATTGGCGGTCATCACGTCCAGCATCACCAGTTCATGTTTTAGGACGTCGGCGTTACTTTGCCCGTCAACAAACGTCAGCGTCGATCGACCGCCCCAGATGTCATTCCCATCGGTCGCTCGATAGCGATTGTGCCAATGCCAATTTTTATCTTCCACGGCAGCGTAAAGATCCGCAAGTTCGTCCGTTTGAGGAGCCTGTTTATCAAGTAACGCCTGAGAAATGATGCCGGCAAGCGCTTGATATCCGTCGTTGTTGAGATGGATTCCGTTGATCGTGAACCGCTTGGAGTTCGAGTTGAATAATTCCAAAGTCGGCGTGAAGAGGTCGACAAACGTTGCGCCGGTTTCCGCTGCGGCCTTTCGTGTCGCTTCGGTGAAGGCAGCCAGATTCTTGTTCAACTGGTTTCCATCTGGCAGATGCTGGTCTCCCAAGAATTGATAAGCGATGGGACTGAAAAGAACGAACCGGACTTCCTTTCCCTTTTCTTGTCGCAGCTCAGCGTACCGTTTAACCAATTTCACCAATTCGGCTTGATAAGCGTCGGCACCACCGGGCCCTGCATGGGACTCGTTATATCCGTAAAACGTAAATACGACATCTGGCGAGACGTGCTGCAGGTACTCAGCATCATTGGTGAAGCCTTGGTTTCGAGGTCTTTTGTTGACCATATCTCCCGAAAAGCTCATGTTTCGAAAGCGGATGTCTTTGCTCTTCAGTTGGCTTTGCAAAATCGTTTCGACCCACGGGTCGTGCTGCATCCGATCGGCAAGACCGTTGCCGTAAATTGCGACCACATCGTTTTGATTGAATTCAAACTGGTCAGCGTTGGAATAACCCGAAGTCACCGTGGCCATGACGAGCGCGGTGAACAGAATAGGAAATTGGCGATTTAGCAGTCGAAAGAAATGGAAGTCCATATGCTTGGTGTTACCTTCAGTTGATTCGGTATCGGCATGCAAGTCACATTACCATAAACGATAGACCCGCAGATTCTATGGAACGAATTTTAGCCCATCCTTGCAGGCAAAGGAATTCATTTTTTACTTTGCTTTTGATTGAAACTGCCGATACGGTGTGTCGAAATTCGAACACTTATATTCAAAAAAGGTCAGTGGCGGTAATTGAGACCAAAAGTTTGACACCCGCTCAAAGTACGGCTATGGCGTTCGAACTTTATGGCAAACAACGAAAAATAGAGGTGCGTGAACGATTCCCCATAGAAGAATAGGAAGACGCGCGGATCCAAAAAACAGGCAATGATTTTCAATGAAATTTTCAGGCTACTGTTGATTTGTCCCCTTTCACTGGGCCCTTGATCTGGCAGCACTAAATATCTGCAGGGATCATGGGATGTTTTAAGGTTTTAACGCGAGCTCCCCGCAGGTGAAATTGAGACGACCCCGCAGGTTTATCGGGATGTATAGACGTCGGTATAATTGGAGCTAAGCCTTTTAATCGCAAAGGTGATTTGAACGGCGAGTGGGGCCTGAAGGTGCCTTAAAACCTCGGGAAGCATGCCTTCGCTGCGGGCGTGTTTTGCCAAATTCAACGGGATATCGTGATGAGCACGCGGGCGGTATGTGGAGTAATAATTAAGTCGAGCGTTGGTCGTGAGCTTCACGCGCCTGCGATTTTAGATTGCTTTGCGGCGTGTTCCGTTGGCATGGGCGCCTGAGAATGGGTATTCACTTGGTTCCGGTATCTTCGAGTAGAGACTGTGCTATGAATCGGGTCGTGAAAGAAGGGGAGGATTGCAGATTGAGAAGTGCTGCTTTTCTTTCCGATGTTTGTTTGCTCATGAGTGACGAGATGGCCGCCATTTGTACAAGCTCATTCGGATCATCCAGGTATTCGCTTAGAAGAACTTGATCGGTTTTCTTATCGGTGATCTTTGACCAGGCCGCGACGGCAGCCAGCCGTACCCACGGATTGCTGTGGGAAAATCCGTTTCGAATTTGTTGCCGGTTTTTCGGTCCCGCGCAACTCACAATCGTTGAACCAATTTCGATTGCGTTTTCTTTGTCATCGCAGGTAGTGAGTATTTCCAGCAGGCCCGGCACTGCGTCTGGATTGGGCATGACCTTCAGATACTCCAACGCCAGCGGAAGTAAATCAACCGGCCGATCTGAATCGCCGAAGTTTCCTGAAAGCAACATTCGCGCGCGGCGTGCAACTTCGGGATTGCTATCTTGACTGGCTTGATTCAGCTCAAGGAGGGGTGGGGGATCCAAATTTTGCAGTCGGATTGTGGCAGATTGCCTTTTGGCGTATCGGCTATCGCCCAATTGTCGAATCAACGTTGCAATGATCTGTTTCGACGGCACATTTGGTTTACGGGAATCCAGATATTGCATGACGCCGTCGAATGTCGCCTCAATCCCTTCGCTCAAAAGATCAGATTTCAGCCTGTCGATACGACGAAGGCTTGGCTGTTTTCCAACGCCGGTAATGAGATCGAGTAACGCTGGATCCGAGTGATAGTCCGCGGCAATAATATCGGCGAACTCTCCATCAAATACAGCAAACTCATCGATCAAACCGTGAAATACATAGCCATTGGAGTAGTTGGCCAGACACCAATTTTTTACCGGCCGCAGTTCTTTTTCGGCAAACATCTTTTGCCGCAAACCCTCCGGTAGTTGGTGCTGCGATAGTCGCTTTCCGTTCACGAACGTCTTCACATACATGTTTTCGAGATCGACGCCGCAAACAATGGAATACCACCTGTCGGTTTCCAGAGTTACCGGGAAATTGTATTCGAGTTCCTGATTGTCAAATGTGACGCTAAGAAATCCTGATTTCCCAGTTCGCATGCTGAACCAGCGCAAATAGCGTCCACCCGTAATGATATTGTCCGATGGCTCAATGGACTCCGCCTTGAATCGTATGGCGACAGTAAACGCCTGAAAGTTGAGTGCAGGCGTGTGAATGATTGGGCACCCGGGTTCGTTTTCCTTACCATCCTTGCCGTATTCTCCATCGTGGTATAGCGCTCCATTTTGAAACGCGGGTCTGCCTTTCAGGAAAAGTCTGCTGTTGCCGCCGCTATGATCGATCGCATTTCCATCAAACCGAAATTGCGCGAGGGCTTTTGGCGAGTCTTGGGCGGCCAGTCTTGGAGTGCAATCGCATACTAGCAACAAGGCGAGTGCCATGATGCATTTTTTAGGAAAACCAATTGCCTTTGGATTTGAATGGTTATTCATTTCAAACTCCCAAAATCTTTTTACAGCTTTTTTGATTCTACACGCACTTTCTACTATGTGCCTCCACAAACGGATGCATTGTTATGAGGAACCGTTGGTAGCTTGCTATGTCGAGCGTAAATGTGGCGTGAAAAATTACGCGCTTCGCATGTTATGCCATCGGTCAGAAGTAGCTTCGTGCCTGATAACCTGTGGAAAGTCGATCTCGATAGTTTAAGTTGTGTTTTTGCCCACAAAAAATAATTGCCAGAGAGGATGCTCCGATTCCAAGTTCACAATACGTTCACGACACGCATTTGAATGGATTTGTGATAGCTCTTTCAATCGCTTTCGCTCTTGGTTGGTCAAGCGAAAGGGGCCGAGGCCCACTCAATGACGCTTCCGAAATCGATTCTATGAATCTGATGAATGCTGAGTTAAATTAGTGGAATGAAAATCTCTCCAACACGGCCGTTTTTTCTAACGCAATCTCTCGGGATACTGATGTTATCAGCGGTCGTCTTTTCGATGACCGTGCCCGGCGATGTTGGGGCCCAAGAGCCGACGGAGTCCACGAAGTTACGTTTCGAGCTGAATGCGAAACGCTTTGTGACAGACTTTTGTATTGATTGCCACGGGCCAGATAATCAGGAAGGGGATTTACGCCTAGATACCGTTGACCATGATTTTTCAAACGACGAAACGGTACAAATCTGGAATCGGGTTTTTGCTCAGGTGCAATTCGGCGAAATGCCGCCAGATCACAGTGCACAGCCGGATGCGTCTGTCAGATCAAGCTTCTTGCAACAGATCGAAACCGAGTTGACGCGAGTTGACGCAGGTTTTGGATTGGCGGAGAAATTGCTCTTACCTCAGTTCGGAAATTACGTCGATCACACGACCCTGTTTGATGGCAGCGTGAAGGATTTACCCTACACGCCTGCGCGTTTGTGGCGTCAACGGCCGATCATTTACGACGCGTTATGGGGCAAAGCATACGGTCGGGCGCCGCGGTACAGTGTCAAGATCGGTGGTACGGGTAAGCATCTAATCGAGCGAGGACCGCACAAAGGCAAGTTGATGGCGACTCGATATTTCGCCGATCAGAAATACGCCAACCCGTTCTTCGAATTTGTGCATCACGCTTCTGGATTTACGGATTACGCGTCGATCGTCGCGGACCAGTCATCGCTGGAAGCGTTGTTGGTAAATGCCGAAACGATGGCTCAGATTCTGACCGTCGGCCAGAAGGTACGCATTGTCACACAGGTGAAGAATAAAGGAAGTCGAACCGGAAATAACGAAGCGATGTTCGTGGGGGGAGTGACGACAACCGCCAACGAGTATCGCGGACGAGTCCCAATCATCTTTCAAGAGATCGTACAGACGAAGGGTCCCGTTTCTCGAGAGACATTTGCAGAGGCTCTTGATGTTGCCTTTGCACTTTTCCTGCGCCGTCGACCGAATGAATCGGAATACGAAAGTTATTGGAACAACGTGTTTCAAAAGAACGCTGAACTCGGCAATCAGATGGCGATGCAAGCAGTCCTGATCTACGTCACCCTGACTCCGGAATTTGTCTATCGCATGGAACTCGGCATGGGCGAAACCGATGAACAGGGTCGCCGATTCTTGTCCCCCCAGGAACTGACATACGCGATTCAATACGCGTTCCATAACAAGCCGGCATTCGGTATTGACGAAATCGAGACCGTCGACGTCTACACAAAAAAGAGCGAAGCTCCGATCCAAAAAACGATGGCCACACCAAGCCCCGCTTGGGCAGCTGGCCACAGTTCGTTGGTGAAGGAGATGCAGGTTGGGAAGCTAAAGACGCGTGCCGACGTCGAACGCGTGGTACGCAAAATCTTGGACACGCCTCAAAAAAAATGGGTGACGACACACAATCGCACCTACCTCTCTACTACTCACCCTCGAATCTTACAGTTTTTTCGCGAGTTCTTTGGTTACCACAAAGCCGAAGCGGTCTTCAAGGACGTCGATCAGTTCAAGAAACGTGACGGGTTTAAGCAGTTCGGCAATGGTAGCGCCGCCAAGCTGATGTACGACACGGATAGTCTGATTTTGCATATCCTTCAGGAAGACAAGAACGTCCTCCGCGAGTTGTTGACGACTGATAAAGTCGTCGCGGTTTACTGGAATGGAAAGAATGAGGCCCGCCAGATCCAGCGTGCTCGCGGTGAAGAGCGTTACCGGGTATCTCACCACTTGCAAAGCTACAATCTCGATCCGTTCGAACAGGAGTACGACAAGGATGCCAGCAGTGACAAACGGATCCGACAGAACAGCAAGGTTTTTCGAGTTCCGGAAAATCAGCGTTGTGGCATCCTTACACAACCGAGCTGGCTGATCGCACACAGTGGGAATTTTGACAACGACCCAGTTCGCCGCGGCAAGTGGATTCGTGAAAAACTGCTGGCGGGCGTGGTGATGGATATTCCAATCACCGTCGACGCTCAGATTCCCGATAATGAACACCAAACGCTACGCCAGCGATTTAGTGTCGTACATCAGGCGGAGTGCTGGCGCTGTCACAAAAAAATGAATCCCTTGGGAATGCCGTTTGAAGCGTTCAATCACGTTGGCAGATGGCGAGAAACCGAAAAAGAAAAACCGGTCGACACGACCGGTGCCATTTCCCACACTGGCGATGCAGCGTTGGATCTGGAGGTTACCAACGTGCGGGAATTGATGGAACGGTTGGCAGACTCCGAACTTGCTCGACAAAGCTTTATTCGATATGTCTTCCGGTACTGGATGGGACGCAACGAGTTGCTTAGCGATTCCCAAACGCTCATCGCAATGGACAAGGCTTATGTCGAAAGCGGAGGTAGCTTCAAGGAGCTGCTGGTTACCCTGTTAACATCCGACTCATTCCTTTACAGAAAATAAAAGCATGATTGAACCTGATCGCCGAACCATTTTGCGTGGCGTCACGTTGGGCGCTGGAGCTGTGGCGTTGACTCCGTTTCTGAGGCGTTTGGAGGCTGCAGAGCGGCGGGAATTACCGAAACGATTTGTGTTCGTGGTGAAGAGCAGTGGGCTTCAGGGCGAGTACTTGAATCCGGAAGGGTTGGAACACCACGGCGATAAAATCGTCGATGAATCGCTTGATGGTCGTAAGCTTTCGGATAGCCTGAAGCCGTTGGAGCCGTTCAAGAAAAAACTCACCATCATTCAAGGCTTGAGCGGAAAGATGACACGCTTGGGACATAGTGCGCATTACGGTGCCTTGGGCGGCTACAAAGCGTCGCCCCATGCACCACCGCTTTACGCCACGATCGACGGCCATCTCTCCGAGGCTTTTCCCTCAGTGTTCAATCACGTCGGATTTAAGATGGGTGAGGGCAGTCAGGGTGTCACGTTTCCAGCGATCTCTGCCAAAGGTCCAGGGCAACAACTTCCTTTCCAACAGAATCCTGTGGCAGCGTTCGAGAATCTGTTCGGCAGTACTCTGGAAGGTGGTGATCTGAAGAACAAGTACACCCGAACCGGTAATGTCCTCGATGCGATGTCGGCCGACATTCGTAAGTTGCAAAAGAGTCTGCCTTCCACAGAGCAGGAAAAACTGGGGCATTACCTCAATGGTTTCGAAGCTCTGCGGGACCGCCGCGTCAAATTGGTGGCCATGCAAAATGCGCTCATTCAGAACGCACCAGATCTTGATGACAAGTACACTTCAAGATTCAAGACGCACCACCTGGAGGCTCATTTCGATATGGCTTCGGCGGCCTTGATTTCCGGCTTGACGAATGTCGTCACCGTGCATGCCGATGGACTCGATTCCGTTTATTCGGGAATTGGGATCGGTAATAACGTGCATGCGATCGGCCATGGAGCCGGTTATGCCACGCTGTCCGCCCAGGATTGCCGTAACGCAATTCGATCGTTTCACATCGAACTGATCGCTACCATGGCCGCGAAATTGAATGCCGTCCCCGAAGGAGACGGAACGATGCTCGACAACACAATCATCGTTTACACCAGTGACAATGCCGCAAAGCATCACTCGATCGGATCGGATTGGCCGATGCTTGTGTTAGGAAATATCGGGAACAAGCTCAAATCGACAGGACGATACATCGCCTATCCTCAGTACGGTCGGGCGGGGCACAAACATACCATTTGCAATTGGTTCACAACGCTGTGTCACCTCTCGGGCATCCCACAAGATCTGTTTGGTCAACCCGATATGGCACTCGGTAAGGCCAAAGATCAGACGGGGCCTTTGAACGAGTTGTTAACATGAGATCGTATTTCGGGTCCGCAATCGCACAGGCGTTATTGGCGGTTCTGGTGGTCGGCTTGCTGCAAACGCAGGCTTTTACACAGGAATCAGCGGCTTCCGTAAATTCCGCAGAGGCGCTGGCATTGCTGGCCGAGCGGGGGGACGCATTGACGGATGCTGATCTCGCGCTGATCTGCCGTGCTCGCGAATTATCCTCACTCGACCTGTCGGGCTGCAGCCGAATCACCGACGAGGGATTGTCCTACCTCGCTGACCTCAAGCAACTCAAATCCCTGAGCCTCGACCGTTGCCATCGGGTCACCATCGAGGGCATCCGGGTGATTTCGGAACTGCCGAAGCTTGCGCGGCTGGATCTCAGCCAAACGCGACTTCCCCTACCTGAGGTTTATCGCGAACTCAAGAAACTGCCGTTGCTCAGGCGATTAGAAGTGCGGGATATACGCGGTTTCGATAGTGCTGGACTGGAGCTGCTGACCAACCTGAATTATTTAGACATCTCAAACGCCACCGGTGAAATCAAGGATGTGGACCTCGCACCGCTTGCGGTACTTACCTCGTTGACGCACTTGAATCTGAATGGCAGTCGAAACTGGCGCGCAAACAAGACGCTTACCGATGCCGGATTGAAGTACTTGGAAAACCTGACATCTCTGGAATTTCTTGGCCTGTTCGGACACTTCCAGTTGACGGCCGCGGGATACAATCCGTTGTTCAAGAAGCTCCGCCGTTTGCAGACCCTGGAAATGGGTTTCAATTGGCCGCTGAAGGGGGGCGAGATCCAGCTTCCTGAAACCCTGGAACATCTGGACATGATGGAGTCATTTCAGTTGACGGATGCCGCGGTCATTAACCTAAAAAATAGGGAGCGGTTGAAAACGTTGAACCTGTTCTATTGTTTGGAGCTTACCAACAAGAGCCTCGAGACATTGCGTGATATGCCCAATCTGGAGTCGCTCAATATCGGCTGCATCGCGGCATTAACCGATGACGGTCTCAAGCATCTAAGTGCCAACACACAGTTGACGTACCTAAACCTGAGCGACAACGACAACTTCACTGACGGCGGCCTGACACACCTGAAACAAATGCGGTCGCTGAAGCAACTCCATCTGTGGAGTATTCCGAACCTCCATGGCGAAGGGCTCGCCGTATTGGAGGAAATGCCTGTCTTGCAAACGCTCAATCTTGCAGATTGCAACCACCTTACCGACGTTGCTCTGGAAAAGATCCGAGACAGGAAAACGATCGAAGAACTCTATCTCGATCATTGCACCAAGATCACGGACGAGGGAATTGCCCACCTGTCAGAGTTGCCGAAACTGCGAGAACTCTCGTTAAATGGCTGCCTGCTTTTAACCGACGAATCCCTAGACACAGTCGCAGACCTTGGAGCACTGGAGTATCTGGTAATCGAAAATTGCCCGGGGCTCAGCAGACACGGTATTGAAAAGCTGGAACATGCTTTACCAAATTGCGAAATCGTTCGAGATTGAAAATAGTAACGCGATGAAGTGACGTCCACATTGGATGATGGTCTGGCGAATGCCCAGTCAAGCCAATGCCCAGTCAAGCCAATGTCCAGTCAGGCGAATGGCAATGCGTCAGAGCTGAGTAACTTCGAGGAGAGCGCAGAGCATTTGCGGAATGCCAGCGATTGAGCGTTCCCACGAGGTGCTGCCCTCTTTGTCGATCGGGTTGTTGGGGCTGATCGTGTCAGTTCAGACATCGTGCAAAAATAAACACTTCTCTTCACGCTGCATCGCCCCTAGTTCGCGGCACTCGGAAAAAACCCGACCCGTCCGGTGGCATCTTCATTATGGAAGACGAAGCCAAACCATTTATCTCAGTGCAGGCGGCCACCCAGCTTGGGTGTCCCAATCAAGCTGTCACCTGTTTTGACAAGCATGGGCAACGCTATCAGTTGTCGTGTGTCGAGAGAATTTTCGGACTCAGGTGCGGCAAAAAATAATTCAAACCCAATTTGGGTTACCAGCATGGTTGGCTGCAGCTTTGCCCAGTTTGTTAAATCGATACGAATTACCCTGAAAGTGAAACACGTGTAGAGGCGGCATGCCCAAAACGAGAGCTGATTTCTATGAGGCCAGAGGAGGGTGGCGTTTTGCCAATGCTAATTCGATCAATTTGACCGTCGTAAAAGTCGAAACGGTTAATAATATTTTAAAGAACCACAGTAGTTTGTCATTTTAGGGGGCCAAAGATATGGATCTGATTAAGATGCGTTCAGAGGTGTCACTTTCGTGTGCTTTCATTCGATAATTCGAAAGTGATAGCGGCGTCACATTCAATCGGAGCACATGAAAGGTATCGTTTTTGTCGATACTTAAATTCATGCTCCTTGGTTGAATGAGATTTTTTGATAGGCGTTTTTCTCATGATCAGCACTTACCGGTATACCAACCCCATTCATTTTATGGGTTCGATGGCACTCGCGACCGCCGCGTTGTTTTTTGTGTTGGGATCCTGTTGTCAGGCCCAAGCACAGACCATTCATGACTTCGGTTCGTGGTTTTCCCTAAATACACAAGGGAAAGTGAAACGTTGTTCGGAAGAGTCGCGACTCTTGTGGTGGTTTGACGGCCATTTGCGATATCTGGACGATTCCGACGGATTTCATCAGAGCATTTTCAGGCCAGGTCTCGGGTACCAAATCACTCCCAATACCAATTTCTGGGTAGGGTATGCATGGATCAACACCCTGCCGCCCACGGGCACGGAGCTTGTGGACGAGAATCGCCTCTGGCAGCAATTGATGTGGGCGCCAAAATTCAATAGTTTTTCATTCCTTTCGCGATCACGATTTGAACAGCGATTTGTTGAAACAGGTGATGATACCGGTCTCCGATTTCGTCAGTTCTTTAAGGTGGATCGTCCCTTTCGTTGCAACAGTCCCTACAGCTTGGTGGCTTGGAACGAGACTTTCTTCGACCTGAATGAAACCGATTGGGGCCAACGGGGAAGTTTAGGCCAAAACCGACTGTTTCTTGGCGTTGGCAAAAAGTTTGACGGTGCAAATAAACCTAAAATCGAAGTGGGATACCTCAACCAATACGCACGCAGTAAACCTGGCGATGATCGGGTGAATCATATCTTATCACTCAATTGGTTTTTTACGTTTTAAGGCTCCTGACCCTTTTTATCGTCCGGCTAAAATGCCGCTCGAAGGCGAATTCCAAAAAATGCAAGTAAGTCTTCCTGTGGGTTCAGGACGGCGTCAACCGTCAACTGAATGTCGGGAGTCACAGCCATGACCTCGGTCAATTGGAAGCGGTAGAAAACTTTGCTCGTGCATTGGTCTCGTAAGTTTCCATCGGCCGGTTTTCCCCAACGAGAACCAAAACCAGCAACATCGTTATTGCTGCGGCGGTAACCAAAATCTGTGCCGATGACAGTCTGCAATAACGCGGCATCATCAGGTGAATATCCGAATCGGAAAAACGGCAGCCAAGTTTCATTTAGATGATTTTGTGTTGTAAACGCAACACCCCACTCGGACGGCGGCGGAGTCTTCATTTTCGGGAAACGGGTTTACTGTCAGTATTGCGATTTCCCCCGCCATCATTTCTTAGTCCATACGATTTCAAGGTTGGATTCGGGTTCGCCGTATGGGCGGGAAAGTATTTCATTCGACCGAATGTTGTATTGCATATCGATTTCTTGCCGAAGTCCGGGGTGAATGGACTGGCCGTTATGCGTATCGCCATGAATGGCAATGGTCCCATCTGCGGTGACCCACCAATCCCCTTCCGTATGATGCCTATTTTCAGTTTTAGCGAACCGCCCACCAGGCTTGAGTTCGAGAACCGGAATGCCGAAGCGAGCCCACGTTTTTCTTGCTTCTGCAAACGGATGCTCCTCCGTCTCCTGCTTCCCTGAGATCACTTGCATTTCTGCCTCGTAGATACCGCTATGATCGAGACCGCAACCTGTTATGAACAGAGCGG
This sequence comes from uncultured Pirellulaceae bacterium, assembly GCA_905480235.1. GTDB lineage: Bacteria > Planctomycetota > Planctomycetia > Pirellulales > Pirellulaceae > CAJQPP01. The sequence goes on along the minus strand of CAJQPP010000068.1, from coordinate 40,379 downwards.
CCAAACCAAGGAAGGAAAGGGAGGAATTTCTCATCAGTTTGCTTTCTCTAGGTAAAAGATTGGACGCCCAGTGAGATTAGCCAACACCTACTCAAACACGACATGAAAAGCTGCAAAACATATTTGTACATCCCAAGGATAGCACGAAAAAACAAATGACTGTTTGTTGCGGTTGCTTGAGCCGACCGAAATCCGCTGGAGCGGATATGTTTTGGATGACCGGTCGGAGGCAAGGGAATTCGTCACTTTTCATTTTTTAGGTTATCTGAAGTCATTGGAATCGACTAATAGTTGGCAAGCCTCGAACGCTGTTCAAGGTGCACCGAACCGTTTTGATAAAAAATGTTTTGCCCACTCGCGGAGCTGTATGAGATACCGAAAGAACAAGCAGTCACCCAAATTGAGACTATTGCTCGCTTAAGGCAGGAAGTAGTTGGCTTAAAGACTGAAGTTGCTGAGTTGAGGAAACGGAATAAAGCGGCGTTCTGTACGTTTCTCTTTGTTTGGATAATGTACGCGAGCTGCAGGCCATTAATTTTATAAAATCGAACGATTGCTCGAAGCTGCTCGAATAAAAATATTTGGAAGCATGTATTCGTGTCGATACCGTGCGGCATCCTCTCGACTGATCGCTTGGGTGGGTTAAATGGTTGTGAGTTGTGTCTATTTGCGTTCGAAACGCTTGAAGAAATCAGAGGTGGAATTGGCAAACAAGCTAAACTTGTAAGAATCAAGGTTTGTTAGCTCCTTTCCCTTTTTTCGTCCACCGCTCGTCAAGCAGCCAAAGCAAGGATCTCAATGATGAATCGATCGACGATTGCGCTAGATCTCGAGCACAGCTATGCCGAACAATTACCGGATTTTTTTGCGGAGGTTTGGCCGACGCCGGTTCGCAATCCAGGGCTGTTGCAGTTCAATCAATCGCTCGCCCGCGAGCTTGGTTTGGACACAAAGGCACTGTCGGTGGAGGTGGCTCCACAGATTTTCTCAGGAAATGAAGTACCTTGCGATGCTCGACCTATTGCGCAGGCATATGCCGGCCATCAATTCGGCAATTTCGTTCCGCAGCTTGGGGATGGCCGAGCTATGCTGCTGGGCGAGGTGATCGATTGCCACGGCGTGCGGCGCGACATCGGCCTAAAAGGATCGGGAAGAACACCATTTTCTCGGGGGGGTGACGGTAAAGCGGGGGTTGGCCCGGTGCTGCGTGAGTACCTGCTCGGTGAAGCGATGCATGCCCTGGGGGTACCCACGACCCGTGCTCTGGCCGCTGTGTCCACGGGTGAACCGATCATGCGGGAACGTCCGCTTCCGGGCGCCGTGCTTACGCGAGTCGCCGCCAGTCACGTGCGGGTTGGCACGTTTCAGTACTTTGCGGCTCGCCGTCAATTCGAGCATATTCGGACTTTGGCAGACTATGTGATCAGGCGGCACTACCCCAAGTCCTTCGAGGACGATCAACCCTACCTTGCGTTGCTGCGGAACGTTGTTGAAAGTCAGGCCGTTCTGCTGGCGCGTTGGATGCTGGTCGGTTTCATTCATGGCGTCATGAATACCGACAACACGACGATTTCAGGAGAGACGATTGACTATGGCCCGTGTGCTTTCATGGACTCTTACGATCCGCGGACCGTTTTCAGTTCCATTGATCACGCCGGACGCTACGCGTTCGGAAATCAACCAGGCGTCGCGCTTTGGAACCTGACAAGATTTGCGGAAACCCTCTTACCTCTCCTCGATCAGGAGGCGGGTGAACAGGCCAGCGCCGACGCCACGGCAGTGCTTGAGACCTTTGTGCCCACTTTCCAGCAACACTGGTATCAAGGTGCCTTGGCAAAGCTGGGATTGGCAGATCCTGACAAACCCGGCAGTCTGAGTGCGTCCGAGCGCACGTTGGTCGATGACTGGCATGAACTTCTTGCAGAGCATGCCGTGGATTACACCCTAGCCTGGCGGTTCTTGGCAGAAGCAGCGGAAGGCAATGCAGACAAACTCGAATCTCTATTTGCCGCGTCAACCGAACTTGACGAATGGCTTAAACGATGGAGAGCCATACAGAATGGCATGGCATCGCCCCCGTTGGCATCCGCCATTCGTTCAGCAAATCCGCTCTATATTCCTCGTAACCATCTCGTCGAAGAAGCGATCGCGGCGGCCTCAGATGATGGCGACCTCAGGCCATTTGAAAGTCTGTTAAAAGTAGTGCAGGCTCCATTCGACGAGCATCCCGCTTATGCCCGTTATGCGACACCGGCCACACAGGAATTTACCGCTAACTACAAAACATTCTGCGGGACATGAAAGCCGGCGTTTCAAATAGATGAACGCATGACGCACGCAAGCTTACCCGCAAAATAGAACGTCGCTATTTAGCGCGTTTGATCAAATACTCACCTTCATCACGATAGTACTCGAGGACCGGAATCTGAAACCACGTGCTGATCGAGCCGTCTTCGTATAATTCCTCGATCGTCTCGCCATGATAGAAGGATATCCATCCATCGACCCCAGCCACTAGTGAGTCCTCAATAAAATCAACCATCAACGGCTGCCCGCTGTTGTGATTGTAAATTTCTTCGATAAGAATTGGCTTGCCAATTTCGTATTTGGAGATTCGTTGGGCTTTGACCTCGTTCTCCGCGGCATCCGTCGTCGGATAAGCATGAATGCATACCAGGTCGAGGTTCTCAGCTACCAGCGGGTCATAGAACAGCGGTTGAGCATTTTCGTTTTTGAGTGCAAACGGAATTACGCCGATCGAAATTGGCGTCCGGGGGTCATGTTGTCGAATGGTTGTAACCATCCGGTCAATCCAGACCTTGGCAATTTCTTTTCTCGTTCGCCCGTTCAAATCCAAGGCGATTCGTTGCACGAAATAATGTCCGCCATAAGACGAATCCACAATCCATGGATAGTCAGGGTTGTAGGCGCCAGTGGCAACTACCGGTTCATTGACTAGGTCATAAAATAAAATGGCGTTGCTGCCGGCCCCCATCCTGGCCACGGTGGCCCAGAATGCTGCCTGCATTTCCCAGTGAGCTTCCTCGTCAAGTGCATGGTACCACTCAGGAATGCGATCGATCTTGTAACAGGCCAATCCTGTGAAATCCAGATACATCCCCGTCTCTTCGGCAACACTAATCAGCATCTTCAGATAGTTAAAATACTGCATGTTGGGTGTCGTTGGCGTGTCCATCAGACGAAAGTAATCGATGTGAATGCGCAGGGTATTGGCTTTGAGTATCGTACGCGCGTATGCGAATTCGCGGGTCAGTTGTTCCCGGTCATGAAACGTTTCGACTCCGTCAACGTCGTCGATGAAGAAGTAGTTGAACCCGAAAGGAACGAAGGTGTCACGGTTTTTTGTGTCGACCAGTTTGGCTCCGTCTGGTCGAATCTCAATAGGCTGTACCGCAGGCTCAATGTTCAAATGAACCGCTCGCTCTCCCACAAAATTTCGATCCACCACCGTCCAGACCACCTTGGGTCCTCTTGTCCCAACGGTTGTAGACTCAACAAAGATGGCCAGCGAAAGTCGACTGATATCCTCGTATACCGTTTTTAGGGCAAGTTGAAATGATGCTTGCTGGTTGTCGGCGATCGCGGCGATCCAGATTTTATCTCCCGGCCAGGGCAAAGTCCCCTGTTCGATGATTCTCACCGGCGCCGCGGCAGTGACTTGCCGGAGAAATAACAATGCGCTGTTGCTGTCGAATTGCTGGCTCTCCCAGTTTTCAATAATCTGATCGGTGACCAGCCCGCCGATACGAACAGTCACTGAATCATCTGGGTGCTGCGATACCTTAAAATGAAAGTTCTCGACGCCCAAACATCCCGTAAGAGCGGACAACGTCACGGCTGTAATCAAGAAAGTCAGTCGTGTGGAAACCGACCGTGGTCGGAATCCTCGTTTTTGGGCAATTGGTTTCTGGTCAGTGTTCATGTCTCACCCAAGTTGTTATTTTGCGACCTACCGACGAAATCTCAATATAGATGCATGGAAGCCATTCCGCAAATTTTCATGTCGATTCATCAGCTGGTGGATCTGTGCTTTAACGCTCGAACGAAATAGTTGGAGCATTGGTTGCCAAATCGGGATATCGTCCGAAATCAAAGGCAGTGATACGATGCAGCGTTGTTCGGCATGGGTTGGGCTTGATCGAGGTAAACTTAGCTTTTTGGTAAAGAGTTTTGCGCTTCGCGCTCTTATGGGTTCTACTCTGCGTGTGCGTCGTTTGCCTTGGCGTTTCTGTTGATCGTCGTTGCGGATTTGGGCTGGTTTATGCCTTTGGTGTTTCAGTTGTGGCGACGTGCTTTATATTGTGACCACGCGAATGTGCGTTGAATAAATAGATGGGGAATAGCATCCGTGATGACCGGAAAGAATAAATCACTGCTACCGTTGATTCTAAATCTTATGCAGAGGGGACAGTGATGGATGGTAGAAGGGCTTTCTTAAGTAGAGCTGGTGTTTTGAGTTGTACCGCGGCAGTTGCTACAACGGCCGGTGCTGCAGCGGCGGAAGCGACAGCTGCAGGCTCGCCAGCGCTTCAGGCTGGTGATTCGATGCACCGATCGATTCGCAGCTTTGGAGTTCTGCCGGAAAATACCGCGGCCAAGAATGCTGAGAATTTACAGAAGGCCATCGACTGGGCTGCCGGCCGGGGTGCAGCTCTCTTCGTGGAACCCACTGCTGAGCCGTACCGCGTCAGTTCGGGCATCGTGCTAAAGGCAAACGCCTCTCTTCTCGGTGTGCACGGTCCCGTGGGGCGAGGAACTCGGCACCCGGACAAGCCCCAACCCGTGGGCAGCGTATTTGCCATCGAAGACGAATCCCAACCATTTATCACAGTTCAGGCAGCGACTCAGATCCGCGGTATTCAGTTCTGGTATCCCCAACAAACAGCCCGTGATGGCAGCAAGATCATCGCCTATCCACCGACGATCCAAGCTTCCCAAACCCAAATGGCTCAAGGCGTAACGCTGTCGTGCCTAACCTTCTTTGGCGAATACCTCGCGATGGATTTTAACGCCACACGAAACCGAGCTTGCGAGCAGATTCTATTTGAGCATTGTTATGGCTACCCACTCAGCGGTACGTTCATCCGCATCGACCATTGCTATGACATTCCGCGCATCCTTCACTGTCATGTCAATCCCGCAAACCGACGCTTCATCGATGGTGGACACAGCAAGGAGGTCATTGATGCAGTCATGGCCAAAAAATCTTTTTGCTATATTGTCAATAACACGGACAATGCGCAATTGATGGATGTCTTTACCTTTGGTACCTGGGGAGGCATTTTTCTAGGGCCTGAAACCTATGGTCAGTTGACCAATTTCAATCTGGATTGTGTGGCCGTTGGAATTCACAAGCAGGGCGGCAATAACTTCAACCGAAACTGGCAGATCAGCCAAGGTTCGATTATCGCCAACGCCGGCGCTCCATTGCAGGATATTCATCCGCTAATTATTGAAGGGAAGGGGCATACTTCTATCTCGAACGTTGAGTGTTTCTCCGGTTCCAATCAAGCCTTGACCACGGTTGGTAAATGCCAAGACTTTCTACTGATCCGCGGCAAAGAACGCTTGACCGTTAGTCTGATGGGTTGCCGTATGAGCGGCTACGTGGCAGACGATCCGATTACGAATGAGAATCCAGAAGCCGTGGTTCAAGCGGTCGCCTGTGTTGATAGGCACGAGCAGAGATACCATTTGTAGTGCTGGAAGGGCAGGGTGCTGGAATTGCGACCCCTCAGTCCCGATAGTGTGCGTAGTAAAGCTAAACGGTTCTCCACCCACCGAAAAGTATTGAATGAACGATGAATTAGTCCCCGATGAATACCGACCGACCAACCGAGTCCTCCGGTGATGAAGTATAAGAAGACGGCAACTCCAATCGCTCCCAACTCCGGCTTTACGAAAAAGCACATTACCGATCCAATATGGATTAGCAAATACATCGCGAGATTTGAATAATTGATGCGACGGACGAGTTTCATGGTAGAGCTTCTTTCTATTTATTTTGGCCGTCGCCATTCCAATCCTTGTGGCCCACGAGCAATAAGGCCATTCGGCTGGTTTTGAAGCCTGCCGTGTTGATCGAGGAATTATATCAAGACGTCTGTCTAGACCAAGATGTTGGCATAGGCATGCGCTAGGTCAGCCTTGAGATTTTGCGGGTCGCTAATGACATCCGGGTCTATTTGCACAGTTACACACACGTTGTGGCGAGTCGCAATTGCGCCAATGACTACCGCGTGTTTTGGAGGCAGAGCTGGTTGTGCAAATAAAGACTGAATATCGACCCCACCGATCTGTTGCCGAGTTGTGCCACCCGGAAGAACACTGATCAAAATATCAGACTGTGCTGACCATCTCTTGGCAAACTGCGAACGAACAACGCTGGGAAGCTGGCCAAGAAAACTTAAGATCGTGGGGAAAACCTGGGCCTTTTGTTGTCGCCGCAACGAATACAAGCCAGAACGAATTTTCTTCAATCGAACTTTCCAGTTTGCAGGCTTCAACGGTAGGTCTATAAAACCAACGTCGTGTTGGTTGGAAATGAAACTGGATGAATCATTACCGGGCCGCCCAAGTGGCAGCACCGCCCGCAATTTACGTCGAGTGGAGTGCCTGCCGCAATAATTCGCCAAGCCCTCCGCAAGAACAGCTAACAGCGCTTCTTGGAAAGTTGTGTTTAGTTTTGCCCGTGCATTTTTGAATACGTTGCGTGACCAACTGAAAGTAAGGGTCCGTCTCTTGGTTGAAAGAGCCCCTCTTATCGGACTCTTGATTTCTCGTCGCAAAACATCTCTGGCAAGTAAGCGAACACAATTAGCACTGACGATGGGTGGGATGTTTGGTGCTTTGTTTTTGCCATTGAGTCTTGGGCGTGAACCGCTCTCTTTTGATGTGGCGCGAGAATCCAAAAGGCTGCTCAACAACTTCATTCCCTCAAGACCGTCGATCAATGCGTGGTGCGCCCAGATTGCGATCGCGAATTGATCCGGCAGATCTGAGGCAGATTGTCCGCGGATGAAAGCGATCCGCCAAGGAGGCTGTTCATCGTTGAGCCCACGGGTGGCCTCATTGGACACATAAGTGAGAATATCTTCCGCCGAATCGGAGTTCAGGGTTAGCTCGATGCAGTGATGGGAAAGGTCAAAGTTTTCGTCTAATTTCCACACTGGCGAATCACGATTAACGATTCGAAAGCGGTATTGTGGGTTGGCAATCACAAATTTTTCCAATCTCTCTCGAACCAACTCGAATTCTACGGGTCCTGACAGACAAGCGACGCCGTTGACGACCTGCGGTCGTTTTTGGGTATCGAGGTCCAAAAAAACTAGCTCATGCACAGAAAGTTTTCGTTCGGCGCCGTCGGACATGTTTCGCTCATGCGGTAACTACAGTTATTGCCAAGAAACGCGATGTGAATCGCTACGCTAACTGTTGAACGCTATTGGGTGAGAAAACCCAACCAAGAAATTAAAATCTTTTACTGTTTACGGAAATCTGCGGAATTAGGGGCGGTTTGGGTCAATTCGATCGTTTCGTTTAGGTCGATGGTTTTGTCAGAACGTGATTGCTCGCGTGCCAATTGCCTCAACTTGATGCCCCAAATAATCCCCAAACAGGTGGCACCAGCTCCGTACAGCAATGGCGCAATTGGTAATTTCACGAAAGCGATTGTCGCCATCAACACAAATGCAAATAAGAAACAGACCGCAGCCCCAATGTAGAGCCTGCGCCAATATCTTGGAGCGATGGTGGCAACGACCAAACCTGTCAGTGCAGAGAACATTGGATAACACATGAGAACCGTATTCTCTACTGAGGTTGGCGACAAAGGTCCAAATGCCAGCAATCGCAGGGAACCCGCGACCGCTATCGCGGCAAACATTTTTGCAAGCCAAACTGCCCACAAGCTCTCCATGGCGAGATGCTCAGGAGTGTGTCGGTCCAAGTTGCTAACTGACTTCAGCACGAAGAAGACGACGACATACATAGAAAACATGGTGATCCATATAAGCGGCTCAAGCGATGGAATTCGGGTCCATCCTAGCTGTATCTGAAGAAATACGAGCAAGTTGATGATCAGAAAAAGTGGACTGGTGATGATTGCGCGGTCGCCCATCCTTGCGATTCTTCGCCCATCTTCCGCCGCTGCAAATCGGTCGATCGCCCAAGCAACTTCCTGACAGTTCTGATACCGATCGTGCGGATCAAATGCGAGGCATTTCATGCAGATCCGTGCGAGTTCCTGATTGATATCACGGTTCAAGGCTTGAGGTGGAGTGGGCAACCAGGATTCACGCTGTTCCTCATTGAACGGCAACGCGACGTCTTGGTAGGCCGTTCTACCCGTCAGCAAGAAGTACAAGGTTGCGCCGAGTCCATATACATCGGCTCGCACGTCCACCGCTGTACCCATCGCCTGTTCGGGAGCCATGTAGCCAAGAGTTCCGGCAATCGCCAGTCGATCCTCTGCGTCGTGCGAAAGCCGGGCAAGGCCAAAGTCTGCCAGCAGCGGTTGATCAGTCACTTCATCAAACAGAATGTTTTGTGGTTTCACATCAAGGTGCAAAATTCCGGCGGCATGCGCTTCCTTTAGAGCATCTGCGACCGAACCAATGATTTTGGAAATCTCAAATTGACCAAGAATCGAAATTCGCTCGCAGAGATTTCCTCCCTCAATCAATTGCATGACGAAATAGAATCCGTCGGAGCAACTTCCAGCGTCGTAGATTCTTACAACGTTCATGTGTTTCAAACTTGCGGCGATACGGATCTCTTTTTTTAATCGAGAAACGGCTTGCGATCGATAATCTGCCGGTATCACTTCTAGTTCGTTCGCCGAAACTAGTTTGATTGCAACCCGCTGACCGGTTTGATCCTGTAATGCCCGATAGACTGCGCCTTGGCCACCACGTTTGATGAGTCGATCAAGCGTATATCCTGGAATTCGGGGAAGTCTGACGGTGCGATCGAGATTCAAGAATTGATCAGCAACATCGTTGATTACACTTTCGAATTCAGGAAAGCGCTCGTGGAAATTATCCATCAAGGCTGCTTGTTGCATTTCTTGGATTGGCTGCAACTCTAATTCAATAAGAAGTAGCCAGTAAAGTAAATGTGATTGGCGATCTGAATCCACCTGCTTCAGGTAAGATTCGATAGATGGCACCTGGTGGCTGTGAAGTTTTTGCTCAAACTCGTCGCAGAGATTGTCAATTTCTTCGTCCGGTAGGTATTTCTGCATCAGTATTTGATCTGAGAAAGTGAGCGCTGGCTAACATTCAATGGTACATTGTTCTGATGGGCGTTGTCGACAAAAGAAATGGTCGCCAAGCCCATGGCATGATTCACTATCAAAAGCCGATGTGTAGTTGGACAGGAGGAGTAAGAAAAAGTGAACCCGGACCCGTTGGCAGCGAACTCAATCACACAGTGGTTGTATCAAGCCCGTGAGGGTGACGACTACGCGCGACAACAACTCTGGGTCCGCTATTACGAGCGATTGGTCAGGTTGGCACGAAATCGACTCACGGCTGGCAGCCGACGAGTTTCGGACGAAGAAGATGTTGTCGTAAAAGCGTTTGATGCATTCTTTCGCGCCTTGGAAAATGGCAAACTGCCCGAGCTTGGAGATCGAGATGGTATTTGGCGTCTGTTGGTTGTGATCACTGACAATAAGGCAAATGATATTTACCGCGATCAAAATCGTCTCAAGCGAGGTGGTGGGCAGATCCGCGGGCATTCCGCATTCCTTGATGCCACAGGCGACGGGGATCGTTTCAATCAAATCCCGGATCCATCTCCGCACTTTGCAGAAGCGTTTGGCTTGGCCTGCAATGAACTGCTCATGACGCTCAAGCCAGAATTGCGGCAAGTAGCTGTCCGCAAAATGGAAGGTTACACCAACAAAGAAATTGCCAAGGAACTTGGGTGCGTCGAGGAATCAGTGCGCCGAAAAGTAATCCTGATACGGTCCATTTGGGTAGAAGAGTAACCTTGGCGAACCCGTCGGTTGTGAGCTTCGCTGGGATGAAAACGGCGTCAAACCGAGATGGATTCCGCGATCACGATCTTTACGATCAAGACCTATAAATCGTGCGTTTTCTATCCCTGCGGAAACTAGTAGGTGTGCAAAGACCCCGCTGCAGCAGCGTTGGAAGCGGGGCGCCTTTCTAATAGAGTTGACACGCCTCACCTGGGTCCCAATGGTTTAGGGAGTCCCTCGCTGGAGGTTGGGTTGCTTGGCTACTGTGCCTGAAAACCGAGGACCTGGTCGCGCATCTTTTTTTTGATCGCTTGGAACTCGGGGTGATTGCTCAGGTTGATCCATTCGTGGGGGTCTTTTTTATGATCATATAGCTCTTCGGAATCGTCCTCATAACGCAGGTAGCGATAGCGTTCGGATTGGGCCGCTGTGTTCTCTGGACCATAGCTAAGAAAGGCAAGATCGCGTGTTGCGGTAGGGTCTTTCAGGAGAGGTAGAATGGAACGCCCCTCCAGATGGCCGGGCTGAGGGATGCCGGCAAAATCACAGAGGCTTGGATAGATATCGACGTGGGAGATTGGTTGGTTGTTACGAAATCCGCTTTTGCTCACGCCGGGTAAGACGACCATAAACGGAACACGGGTCGTATTTCTCCAGATGGCTGCCTTGCACCAATGCGTCTTCTCGCCCAAGTTCCAGCCATGATCGCTCGTCAGTACGATGACCGTCTCCCTTTTTCGCGGGTTCTCTTGGAGCTCGTCCAGAAAGCGTCCAATTTGGGCATCCACATAGTGGATGCATGCCAAGTACGACTGCACCATATATTTCCATTCCTTTTCGCCGCCAAGATGCAGGATCTGTTCATGAACCGTTCGAGGCTTGAACAAATCCTTGTGAGCATTCGAACGGGCTAGCGCTTTCGCGTAAGGCGGCAAGTCATCGAGGTCGTTCGCGCGAACCCGCGGTAGCTGAATCGTCTCCAGAGGGAACTTTTCAAAGTAGGTCTTGGGCGCATTGAACGGCCTATGAGGACGATAAAAACCAACGGTCATAAGGAGCGGCTTTTCGCTGACCTTGTTCCATTCATCGATTGCCCATCGGGCGACCTTGTAGTCCCCGGTTTCCTCTTCGGCATGATTATGGGGTCCCCCTTCCCCCCAGAGGTTCGCCTTGTCGTCGGTAAAGTTGCCACGGACGTCCCGCGGGCGATTAAGGAAGGCATCTACGTCGCGTTTCAACTTGGCAGTGTTTCCGTGGGCGACCTTCCCTCCACATACAACGCGGTATCCATTCTGCTTAAAGTGTCGGTGCAAGATGATAGGATCCGGGGGAGCATTTTTCGAAGTGATGCCCTGCATCGGTTGTTCTCCAAAAAAAGCCGGTCGACGGGTATTGTTGAAATACTTGCCCGTGCTCTTGGGATAGAGACCAAGCAAAAAACTCGTCCTCGATGGGCCACATTGTGGGGCATTGCAGTGGGCATTGGTAAACAAGACTCCCCGATCCGCCAGTGCGTCCAGGTTCGGAGTTCTGCTTTGAGGGTGCCCGCCCATTGTGCCGATCCAGTCGTTAAGGTCGTCCACAACGATAAAAACCACATCCGGCTTGGAAAGGTCCTGAGCTTGAACGATCGCGCTCCCAAAACAAAAAAACAGAAGGGTGATCGCAGTGATAAATTTCATTTTTTCGTTTTCTTTGGCTCGGTGGTTGAAGCGAGTTTTTTCAAAGACGCGGCGGATTGGCTCAGCTCCATTGCCCATCGGTCGTATCCTCTAAAACGGTCTCAGACACCTTTTATAGACACCTTTTATTCCTGCGATACAACAGGAGTGCGATGCAAGGTTCGGTTTCAAACCAACCAGATCATATTGCCATTGATTGGGATGTTGCAATTCCAACGTCAGTCATTTATTAGATCGCAATGGCATTTGAAATTCGGAAAGCATGCCAACGGAACTCACTCAATCAGCCAAACGGCTTCATCCAGCTCTATGCTCCAGGGGAATAATGGGCCGCTGGGATCAGTGAGATAAACGACGCTGGCGATCACATCTCCATTGGCGGGGTTAATGAACCGGCTGAGATCACCCTGTGGGGTGACCTCTATCGAATCATCAAAGTCGTTGACGGGTCGACTATCGACCAATTCTCGACGATTATCCGAGGGGCGGTGAAGAAAGATCTGTTGGATTACCGGACCTGGCTCGCCGCCAATCATTCGTGATTCAAGGCGAAAGCGAAACGATGCAGGGGATGTGACGCTGCTGGCCCCCACCAATACCAGATCTACCTTTTGCTTAATTAGGTTACTGGTCGGAGAGGGGTCGATCTCAAATCGCTGGTCATCACTGGCATGCAAATCGCCCAACCCACCGTTGACTGAGATTCCATCAAGCAGTTTACGCCCCATGGGCAACGTCGGCTCTGTAGGGGTATCCAACGAGAGCGGATCGAATGAATTTCCAGACATGATTAATAAACTATTTAAGGTCACTGAATCCGAATAGTAATTCACGTGAGTTGATTTGATGTTATCGAAGATAGCGTTGAGCCATGCTTGGTCTGCCGCATCGGTACCGGTCATCGCCGCTACACCAACGGGAGCACGAAAAAACAAGTCGCTCCAAAAATTTAGCGGGTTCCCGTTCAGGCGGTACCCTCCAAGAATTTGATTAGGGTTTCCGCCCGATGCTTGCTGAAAAAATTCGGAGAGCATGGCCGCTTGCTCTAGAGAAACGCTGTCACCCATGAGAACGGCATCTGCACCGATTCGCCAAGGCACGCGTCCTGCGTTGTACCAATAATCTCCATCATGGGGACTTTCTAGAAAATTAGGCGGCGCAGGACTGAATTCGCCCGTGCTTGAGTCCATCACAATAAAATCGGGGAGCAGACCCGTGTCATAATCTGATTGAATATCGGATATCGCTTGTTGAATGGTCTGTACTACCTGATCCCATTGGGTCTGGTTACCTGAGACAGTGCCGAACACACGAAAATGTCCGGCCATAAAATCGCTAGAGCGAGTTGTCCATTGGCTATAAGTGCCGCCACTAAAAGGATTGACCCAATCACCCAGCATCGGCAGATGACTGTTGGGCCCGATGGTTGAGTCATAGATTGCTTCGATGACATTTAAGGCCTCTTGCCGATAGTTGATGGGCCCATCGCTTCCCCATTGCGCATCAGCGAGTAGCAACCCAAAGGCAATGTCGGCGTCGCCATCAAAAGCACTATTGTTGCCCACCGGGTTGGGTTGATCCCAATCCATCAATTGGGGATCAATATCGCTGGGATGGGCGCGAGCATAAGTAAATAAGCCATCAAAAATATCCCGCGCATTGGCATCATAACCGGCCATGTGAGGCAGGATGACCATCCCAAAGCCCTGAGATTCCGAGGTCGTTCTGCCCGAACCATCCATGATGACTCGGTAGCCATCGCCGCCCGGATCGACCCTCAGAAAATCTGATTTCCATTGGTCGTAATAAGCACTTACCAATGCATCGATTTGAACTTGAGAGTATTGATTGGGAAATAACGTCCCATTTGCGTAGTTAAACGTATGGCTGCCAAACGGGCTGTTTTGCCCTTGAGCGAACGGTACAAAAGCGAACGCGATAAATACGAAGGTCCAATTAGCTAACGAATGTTGCGACATCTTTAATCCACCGTGAAGTGGCCCCCTGTGTGCTGGTCAGCTTCGCCCTTTGCAAAGAAGAGACTGTGAAAAGGTATGGTTGATGAGAAGGTTTCCAAAGAAACCTCTACCCAAGGGTAAGACAATGACAAAGTGCGTGTCAAATATTTTTTGCTTGGTTCACAGGCCGAAACAAAGCCCCTATTTTGACTTTGTCGAGAAGGGAATCATTTGCTTCTGACAGATAGGTGCCAAATTAAATCAAGAGGCCGCATTATCCGGAGCAAAACGCAATCTCGGTGTTTGCTCAAGGGTGCGAAAGTTCAGATCGATTCCGTTCAATTTCTAGCTGGCACTTGCTTGCGACCACGCCAGTCTGCTCTCGGTTAACTCGCAGCCAGATCGGTCAAAAAAGTAAAGCACAATGACATGAATTTTCATGTGAAGCCTGTCTTCGTAATGAATCACCCTTCCGGCAGTCGCCAGTTCAATCAAGACGCAAATGACGCCCTCAGTTCATCTGCGAAGTACATCGAACGAGACCGTTGGCAAAATCTAAATTAGATGACTTTCAACGACTCGTTTCACTCGTTTTTTCCGGGTCGATTGCACTCTTGAAACGGGCGCAAGCTTTTTCGTTGTGGAGTACTTTTAATAAAAAACTCGGTGATTTTGACCCTGGGGAAAATCAAAACGGTAATGACTGTTTTCCGGGATCGTTGTCACCTAGGGATAGATAACGAATTTACGAGCGCTGGTTCGTCTCGGTGTCGGCCATGCTGTGTGACCCGCAAATGGTTGGTGATAAACGTAGCGCAAAAGAGAATCTTGAGCAGGCGATCGCCTCAGGGCGCCTGAACGACGAACAGCCAAAGGCTTTAACAACCGAAGCCAGCGAGGCCGAATTGCGGTAATTGATTATCAATGCGCGACTGCCACTGGGTCCTTCATTGACGCTAAAACAAAAAACCCCAAGGGAAACGTTACCGGATTGCGTTACTGTTTTTGTAAATCCGCCGTGGTCGAATGATCTGCCGCGATCCAATCTGGGCGCCGCTAGGATCGTTTCATATTAAGTTGGCAGATTAACCGACGCATTTTTTAGCGGGCACTGGTTTCCCGTCCGCGGATCCAATAGACCGTGCTAGACTGAGCCAGGCGTCGCAAGGTCGCGAGACAATGGCTCTCCTGTTCATTCACCATTCCGGCACGTCAGGCAAAAAAAATGTCCAAATTTACAACCCAAGGGCTATTGATTTTGGTGGCCTGTTTTTCAATTCTAAAAAATGTTGACGGGCAGAATGTCTTAACGCAAATGTTTGATCAGGACGCAACCACGATTGCGTATCAATACGTACCGCTCAAACAAAAACGGGGACCTCATCCGGATTTCATCCTGCCATCGATCCATGGCGATGATGTCATTCAACTTTCGGATTACCGTGGCAAGAAAGTTCTGTTGCTGCATTTCGCGTCATGGTGAGCCGGTTGCCGTAAGACCATTCCCGTGTGGAATGAAAAAACAAGACCGCTAGTCGCTGCTGGCAAGCTTGTTGTACTCGGCGTTGTTCAGGAGCAGCATGCCGAGCGGGCCAAGCTATACCAACAATGGAAACAATTCGATTTCCCAATCGCTCAGGACGCCGTCACCAGTTTGGGATTGGCGGTTGTTCCGGTGCCAGTATTGATCGACGAGCATGGATATTTAATGAGCACTCGACCGAGAATCAACGAAATTGCAAAACTAGTTACCCGGCCAACAAAATCTCCAGAAAAACCGGCTCCAAAACTTAATCGCGATCATATGTCACCGGCTTGGTTGACGGCTAATGCCGCGCCCAATTCAGGTGCGTCGTCGCTAGTGATTGGTGATGCTTATTTGAGCAAAGGGAGCTTGGAATCGATAAGGCACGCCGTCCTCCATTACACGGCGGGGTTAAAATTAGCCGAAGCTCAACAGAACGAGGTAATGAAAGGCCTCGCGTTGTTTCGCCTGGGAGTTGCCTATCGAAATTTATTTGATTTGGCCAAAGAAAATGACGAAAGTCCGGATGACTTTACGAAAGCGGTGAGATTCTGGACGCTGGCGTTAGAAACAAATCCGAATCAATACATCTGGCGGCGAAGAATTCAGCAATACGGGCCCCGCCAGATTAAGCCTTATCCATTTTACGATTGGTTCGATCAAGCCAAACAGGAAATCACGAGCCGGGGCGAAACCCCCGTCAATTTGAAGATTCCACTGTCAGGGTCCGAAGTCGCGCAGCCGAGCAAGACATTCGAAACCGTGGCGAAGGAAGAGGAGAATCCAGATCCGAGCGGAAAAATCGACAGGGACGATGAATATATCATCAACATTCACGCAACGGTCGTACCGCAGAAGATCGCACCGGGAGAAACGGTCCGCGCGCATTTACGGTTCGTTCCGAATACCGGATATTGGAACAACGAGGCAGGTGAGATGATGGTCTGGATTAATGAGTCCGACAGTGGCATCCGATCAAGACGCCGACTGGTTCACTCAAAGGCCAAGCTTCCTTCCTCGGGTGAACCGCGATCATTGGAATTTGAGTTCAAAACCAATCTCGATTCAGCGGGTGAGCTTGTGATTAAGGGCTACGCCTTGTATTACGTTTGCAAATCGGAAGACGGGGAATGCCTCTATCGGCGACAAGATTTTTCAATTCCAGTGCGAATCCAAATAGAAAAATAACCCGATCATTGGGTTGCTTGGCGACCTAGCGATCGATAACTCCGGCGACCAAAGAAGTTAACTGCGGTACGATGCCGCTCCGCTATGGGTTTGATTTTTCGCGCATAAAACGGAGAGTGGATGGTCAAAGATGAAAATCCATTGAGCGTGAAGAAAAGGTGTCACGTGAAGAAAAGGTGTCAGGGACTGAATTGGCGGTACTGGCCCTCTCCATATTCCCATATTACGAGAGTTTCAAAGCACTTCTTGATTCAGGACTCCCTTTCGATCCGTTCAGGTTCATCACCTCAAAAGCCACCAGCGACTTTATGAGCAGACAAGAAACTGATTGCCAAACTGATTGGTAATTGGATTGACTGTGTTTAAGAAATAACACGCCCCTATCTGATGGGTTGGAAAAGACGTATCAGTAATTTACGAACTATTTCCAAGGATTCCTTTTTAATTACTTCGAAATACGCATTCCCGGTGAAACTTCATATAGTCTTGATGGTCCGGTTTCAAATTCACTTTCATCGACCTAGTTACTCCTATGGTTTCTGGTTCTTGCAGCAAAAGAGAAACTAATAAATCTCCCGATTCGTCGAAGGATATAAAGCCAGAGTCAAATGCTTTATCGAGGACAGGTAGAAGCAGCAGCCCGTTATAAACATCCAGTCGTTCGAATTCGTTGATGCACTCCAAGGATTGATATGTGACGCCACGAGCATTGCAGGGTCTTTATATCCGGTCAAAGCACAACCTCCCCAAAGGGCATTAGCATTTGATCTCCGCGACAGTCGTGATGCGTTTTTTAATGAGTTCACGTATTAGGTCGACGGTTTGTATCTGTTCATCCTCAAATTTAAAGTTAAGGAGCTCCTCCGCAGTTGCGAATTCGCCAAGTTCCCTAAGGGCCTCCGCTTTCATGATTCGGTCGTTTTCTTCGGCTTCGTCTAGCAACGCGAGAAGGGCGCGGAAATTTTCGGTCTCGAAAGAATCAAGCGGCGTTGATTTTCTTGATTCACGACGAGAGTCATTTCCCGCCCACCAGACACGGAGTCGCAGGTGAAATTGCTCCTGCTTGTTGCTAATCCCGGCCTCAAGGAAACAAGCGTAATCTTGAAGTACGGGAGTCGATCCAAGACGAGCGTCTGGGAACCTTATCGTTACATCATCTTCTGGTTCCCACGGGCCGATTTCTCCCACCTTGACCTGCTCATTGATCCAAACGAGGGTGTGGCAGTGATCGCATTTTACAAGTAAAGGTCGGTCGGGGAGCATGGGAGCATCTCGCGACTGGTGACCAGCTTGGTGGGTTCGCAATTTTTCGTGCGAGTCAGGCGAAAATGCGCCCGTAATTGGCAAATCAAATAACCCAGTTAAGACTTCGTTTTTTCTTAAATCACTGTCAGGTTTTCTATACGGAACTGGATCTCTAAAGAGAAGCAGCGACATTTTTTGAGAGCATGTCGCGTTGATTTTTTGCGGTGTAATAAAAATGTTAATGAGCCTTTTTTCGAGGCTGGTAATTGCATTATTGCCATCAACCACGTTTTTACCGCATGCGAGTGATTCTTTTTTAGTAAGCCTTCTTTGGGGAAAAATATGTATTTGAGTCGGAAATTTCTAACGGCACTTATTGCCATCGTTGTCTTTTTACTTTCCTTCGATAGCGTCCGAGCTCAGGAGGGAATGCGAGTGTATTTTTCTGATCCAATTGAAAGAAGCGGCGAGTATTTTGGTGAAACGAACGATGGTAGAGTTGCGATGTTGGTTGTGAAAAGAATCGTGCTTACTGACCGATCCCACGAAATAGAAGGTGAACTAGTCATACGTGGGAATTCAAGCCGAGTGAACGGATCGGTTACTACAGCGCCGGGGGGGAACGCTGTTTTTTATCCGGTGTTTGCATCTCAATTGAACGATATTTCTGGTTTGACTAATGGGATTGGGTCCGATTACGAGTTGAGCGATGCTCGTTCTGACATCTTCATTAATGAAGTGACGGAGGGTAAAGTAACCGAGTTTTTTTACAACGGGCAAAATTATGAATGGGATGAGGAAGATCGCAGTTACAGAAATAGGCGAGGCTTTGATAAATTTGAGTTTTGGTCGAATGGTGATGGAACCTACGAATACAAGCATACATATGTAAGTTGGGGTGGGGGCGGAGGAACTCACTCGGAAGGAACCGCTTCACCCGCTGGGTGATATTAGGAAGTTCTGTCATTGTCTTAAGGATGTGAATTAATTTCAGCACTACATCAGAATCAAAAGGAAATGCTCCGTTTCTAAACGAAAATGGAGCGTTTCCTTTTTTCCTTCGCACGCTCCGTGTATCATTGAGGTAGGCCCTGTATTGAAGCATCCTCTTACGCCAATGAATCACTTCGAATCTAATCCAGAAGAGTCTATTTTAGAGACGCTGGTTCAGCGCGCGAGTGAAGGAGCTTCCGATGCCGAAGAACGGATCCATCGGGAATTTGTGGATCGATTGGTGCGACTTGCCAGCCAGAGAATCAACCAGCGATTTCAATCAAAAATTGATCCAGAAGAAATCGTGCAGTCGGTCTTCGTGAGTTTCTTTCAGCGGAATGCGACCGGTTCATTCCAATTTGAAGACTGGAATGACCTTTGGTGTTTGCTGGTCAAGATCACGGTGAGGAAATACAGTACCCGCGTGTCCGGATTCATGACCGCGAAGCGAGATATCTCAGTCGAACGTCCGACGACCACTCGACCGGAAGGCAGTTCTATCGATCTGCGTGATTCGGAGCCCACGCCACAGGAAGTTGCCATTTTTAACGAGAGCATCGACCAGCTATTCGATCTCTTAAGCCCCCTGCAGCAGGAAATTGTAACCTTGAGGCTGCAAGGATGCTCGAAAGTTGAGATCAGTCAAAAGATTGGCCGTACGGAACGAACGATTTACAGGTCGCTAAATCAAGTTCAAAGCGTTTTTGAGAATTTACAGTGACGGGCTCATCGCTGTGTGATTAATTAAATAGTGATGCTCGAAGCCAGATCCAATGATCGCGAAGATCGTACAAGCCATCGCCATTAAAATCACCACAGGTGTATTTCGCAGGCAACGGTGGTGGGCTTGCGATACTGCTATTCAGGATACTGACGTCTTCCCTGTTTACATCCCCATCTAAATTTGCGTCACCGAGGATGAGATCATCGACGGTTACGCCATTTTGATCCACTGTTCCCATGTCTAGCCATGCGATCAGGTCAAAGATGTCAATCCAATTATTGAAGTCTAAGTCAAACTTTGTTTGGGCGGGACTTGGTGGATATCCCGTCGAAAGATTTCCAGAACCCGCCAGAGCATTAACGTCATCTGCGTCACGATCCCCGTCTGAATCGAAATCCCCCACCAATTTGTTCGGAGCCGACAAGACCGTGTCACCAAACGCCGTGGATCCACAGGGGATCGAAACTAAAATTCCAAGTGCAAGAGTAATCGTGCGGTACATAAAACCTCCCAGTTTTAAAGGCTTGCGATTTTGTTTACTCAACTAAACGAAAATTGACGTAACGAAAAACACATCAAGTAAACGATGGGTTCATTAGCAAAAACGTAACATTGTGGAGTCAATAATTCAAATTATCTGAAATTAAAATACTCGACTCTGCAAGTTCGGCGTTCGCTGGAAACGTTCTGGTCGTCTTTCATTGATGGTTGTTTTCCAAAAACCTAATCTGTTTTCGTGACTGAATCCTGACACCAAAAAATCAAAAAATCGATTTTTTCTGATCGGTACCAAGCTTTGTGCATCTTTCTCGCTTATTATAGATGCCTGTTAAAAACGAATCGTATTACCGACTTCAGCAGCGACATGCCTCCTGATAATCTCGAAAATACAATCGATCAATTCGAAGAAGATTGGGGGCAACTGACGCGACCCCAGGTTTTTGAAATCTTCAATCGCAACCGTGCAGATTTCGTTACATTTTTAGAGTTGGTCCACACCGACTTCGAACTCAGACTTAAGTCGGGTGAAGCTGCCAGGGTTGAGGAATATTTACAGCATTGGCCAGAGCTTAATCGCGTTGCTGACGAATTGGTTCTTTTAGAATTGGGTATTCGCGATCGCCGTGAGCCCTATCTAACAATCGATGAGTTTATCGAACGGTTTCCAGAATTCGAAAAATCGTTAATGGAACGGCGAAACGAGAATACTTTCAAGTCTTCAGAAGAAGTCTCCCATAAGGTTAGTAAAAAGCCTTGCGATCGCTCTTATGCTACGGATCGATTTTCCATGGAATCTCTTCATGCGGAGGGTGGACTCGGCAATGTTTGGTTGGCTCACGATCATGAACTAAGTCGAACAGTGGCTCTTAAGGAGATTAAGAATAAATTTGCGAATCATCCTGAGCTTGAATTGAGGTTTCACCAAGAGGTGGCGATTACCGGAATGTTGGATCACCCAGGAGTGGTTCCCATTCACAGTAAGGGCACATTTCGAGATGGCCGACCGTACTACACGATGCGGATGATCAGGGGCAAAAGCCTCAATGAACGTGTCAAGGATTTTCAACATCAGCAGAAACCCCGAAAACATCAACCAGAATTTCGTCGCCTTCTGCAGCATTTAGTGGATGCCTGCAAGACGATTGAGTTTGCACATAGTCGGGGAGTGATTCACAGAGACATCAAACCCAGCAATATCATGATTGGCGAGTATGGGGAAACACTCGTCGTGGATTGGGGGCTTGCCAAGGTGCTGTCAGAGGAAACCCCGGGGGAATATTTTAGAAATCCAGCTCTAGAATCTTGCCAGGCAAATTCAGAGTCGACGGTTGTTGGGCAAATCATTGGTTCGCCAGCGTTTATGAGTCCGGAGCAAGCCAACGGTGACTCAGCAAAAGTGGATCAAGCCTCGGATATTTATAGTCTTGGGGCGACTCTGTTCTATCTTATCGCGAATCAGCCAAGGGTCCTCGATCCAAACTGGGACCCAGTCCGCTCAAGAAAAAGCGAGGATCTGCCTCGTCAGATAAACCCGCTGCTTTCAATATGCTCGAAGGCAATGGCTTGGCAACCCGAAGAGCGGTTTAGTTCTGCGCGAGAAATCGCGGAAGCGATCGAGTGCTTTCTCGATGATTCTCCAGTTGCAACGTACCCAGAAACAAAATTCGAAATGATGGAGCGGCTGATCCATCGGAATCAAAACGTTTTTCGCGCGACAGTGGTAGCGATGGTTGTGATCGCGAGTATTTCAACCGTAGCTGCGATATTCATTAACAATGAACGAAAAAATGCTACTGAGCAGGCGAATGAAGCCAAAGTGCAAAGTAAGGTCGCGAATGTAGCTCGTCAGCAGGCGCTTTCGGCCAAGGGTATATCCGACGAATTGGTAGGGCTTCTTTCGGATGTTTTCATTCTTTCGGGAAATGCTAACCGTGGCTTGCAATTTGACTTTGCAAATCACATAGCCAAATTTCAGGCGTCACTTGAACGAAAGGAGCCGCTTGTTCAAGCAAAGGGAAACGCAACGTTGGGGCAATATTTTGCGTCTTCTGGCAAGTTGGAAGATGCGATAAGGCATTTCGAGGATTCGCTACGGATCTATAAAGAGTTTCAGCCACAACCATCGAACGATTATATTTTGACGTTAATTCGTTTATGCCAAACGTATATTTTGGCAAATCGCAATGCCCGTGCGGAAGCCATGGAAAATCAAATTATGGAATGGTTGCCGCAGGTTGAGAGTATTACTTCAACAACATTAATGGAGCTCTATTCGCTCCGCTCACAAATCGCGGGATGGAAAAGTGATCCATCTGAAGGCATCAAGCTGGCACGAAAAGCCCTTAAGCTTGCCGATGATCGAATGCTCGAAAATTCCGAGGATGAGTCATTGGTTACGATATGGCTAATTCTGAGCAATCGGTTGGTAGGTCAGCTTATTAACGCGGGAGGCGATAAGAACATGGAATGGGCGGATCAGTATCTGACCGCCGCTTCCGAGGTTCAAAAGCGTTACGGGCACAGCGAAACGCGGGCTGCGATTACGACCCTTAGCAACCGTGGTGTTTGGTGTCGGCAAACAAAACGCTATAAGGATTTTGTCGAGAATTGCCGAAAAGTGTCCGAATTAAGAAAACGTCTTTTCGGTGAAAACGATAGGGAAACGCTAAAAGCCAATTCACTGTTGGGTAGTGCGTTACTGAATTTCAGTAAACGAGTGGGGAAGACTGAGCGACAAGCAATGCTTGCAGAGGCGGTTGACGTCCTCGAAATAACATTAAGTAAGCAAGTTCAATTGTTCGGCGAAGGAAATTCAGACGCTGCAAACACGGCCGTCTTTTTAGCAACCGCTTGGCGCCGCCAATTGGATCGAGCGAATCTTGAAAATGCTCAGCTGGAGATGAAATTTTCGATGTTGCGTAAAAGAATTCAGGCGAACGAAAAACAATTTGAATTTGACAATCCTCTTTTGTTACGTTTGAAGGCGCAATTAGCTTTGCTTTATCAAGCAGCGGGGCGAATGCAGGAAGCCACAGGTGTTTTTGAAGAGGTGGGTCAAGCTTTAGAGCCGTTATACGCAGATTCGCTTCAGTCTTTATCGCGGCCGCTAACCCCTAAAGCAATGGAGATAATGACTTCCTGTGCGGCTCACTTTGTAGCGATGGGTAAGTATGACGAGTCGCTCGGAATGCTGATCGCATTGGTTAGTGAGGATGAGCGAAAAGGAAAGACAACGCCGATCCGAAATTACATGCTGGGTCTCTGTTGGTTGCATTGCGGTGAACCCGATGAAAATGAAAAGTTGCAGATGGCCGTTCAGAGGCTGCGTTCTGCGTGCAGTGGAATGGCATTGGAGAACCGCCAACGGAGATCTATGCCTGCGGTCGAATTGAATGCGAACATCGCCTTTTTAAGGGCACTGCAAATGCTTGGTGATGAACGTGGTGCCAAAGAGAATCTTGATCTCGCGATCGCCTCAAAGCGTCTGAACGTCGAACAGCTGAAGGTTTTAACCGCGGAATTCAGCCTGGCCGAATCGCAGTAATGGATTATCAATAAACGCCTGCCATTGGAACGTTACTCGATTTGAACCAGCGACCTCCACGATGTCAAAATCTAAAGTAGATGACGTTTAACGATACGTTTCAACTGGTTTTTTCCGAGGCTATTGCACTGTCGAACCGGTCGCAAGCCTTGTCATTGTTGATCACTTTTAATCAAAAAAACGCGGTAATTTTGACCCTCTGAAAAGCCAAAACGGTAATTACCGTTTTAGCAAATATCTTGTATTTGGTGTCTTCTAACTTGCGGAATGAAGCGTGCAGCCTGCCAAGGCCCATAATAAGCAGCCATATGGGTACTGCGCGATTCATGACCAATCGAAACTTCCAAAAATGATTTAGGGCGACCTGAATTACTCCTTTCACTGATCCTATTGAAGCTGCTGTTCTGGTGCAATTCGATTTTTGGCCGGTTATTTTTGTGTGGAATCGGTGCAGAACTCTTCGCAACAAGCTTGAACGATTTGATTCGGTGGCTGAATCTAATTGAATTGTTGTTTAGGTAAAATAGGTCGAAACTGCGGGAAAGGCTGGATTTTCCGGTTGCGTTTTCCGAATAAAGATTTAGATGCAAGTTATTTTCGAAGGTCGTGTGGGGATATCGAGATCATGAAGACTAGCTCTTTGCGGATTGCATGCGTTCTCTTTCTTTCGCTGTCGTTGCTATACGGTAGTGCGCTTCAAGCACAATCATTTTCGACTATTGGTGATAGCCAGAATTTCATGCCGCGAAGTGCGTTTTACATAGGTTTTGGAGGGAGTTCCAATTCAACCTATTTCGGTACCCAAGATGTGATAGCGATAGGCGAGTCTATCGTTTCCGACGATGATGGGATCGTTGCCGAAGGATTTGCACAAGGACCGGATGACGCGTCGGGAGGCACTCCGTTTTACATGAACGGTGAGCTCACGATTTCACCATCTGTTGAGGTCGGCTATTTCCAACATTTTCATAATCGTGGGAGCAAGCTGTGGGGATTTAAGTTCACAAATGACTACATCAACGCGTCATCAAGTATTCGCGACGTTCGTCTTCCACAGGTGGGAGAGTTTACTAATTACACGGATCCAGATCCAACACCGGTAGCATTTACTGGAAATGCTGTTGCCGTTTCTACAAAAACCCGCGTGATCGACCAGATTAGTTTTCGCCCCTACTTAGGTCATTCATTTGGCAGAGGTTTTTTATATGTCGGAGGAGGTCCTACCGTAAGCTACCTTCGAACCGAAGTTCAAGATCTTGTCGGTTTCGCCGATATCCAACGTCCAATTGAAGAAATATCGGGCCCCCCTCAGGATTTTAGAGATTCCGGGTGGGCGTGGGGCGGCTCCGCTGAGTTTGGAGTCACTTACTTCTTAAGCCAATGCTGGTTTTTAGACTGTAGTTATGTTTTGACGCTGACGGGCGAAAAGACATTCTATTTTTCGAGCACATTTTCCAACATAGATTCGACTGGTAATGATCTAACGGGTTCTTTGATTGGAAGTTCGTCATGGAGTCCAGTTACGCAAGCGTTCTCGGTTAAATTATGTAGGGCATTTTAGCGAGATGAAGAGTTAACGCTTGGTAAAATCTGAGTTAGTTCAGTTTGAGCCACATGCGTCATTCGTTGGCCCGCTTCAGCTGCGGTTTTGAGGCGGTCGCAAGGCTTATCATTGTTGATCACTTTTAATCAAAAAAACGCGGTAATTTTGACCCTCTGAAAAGCCAAAACGGTAATTACCGTTTTAGCAAATGGCCATGTTCAGCGGTCTAGCTCACCCGGTGTTAGATAACGAATTCACGAGCGTTTGTTCGTCTTGTTATTGGTCATGCTACGTGACGCGCATTTGGTTGACTGCTTCAAACGCCATCCCGCATGATGATGTTTTCGTCACGCTTTATTGCGCGAAATGGTCTGGCCTACTGCCAAGAATTCAAGATGCGGCGTCGTTGCAAAGCGACTCGCAAGGACGGAAATCGATGCAAGGGTTACGCTGTATGGGAGGCGGAGCATTGCGTATTTCATGGTGGAAAACCAACCGCTGGGAAACGCGATAAGAACTGCAGGCTTGTTTGCCATTGTGGTACTAACGGCGAAGGTGGCGGTTATCGGTTTCCGCATAAGCTAGGTGGAGGCAAGTACTGTGTTTGCTTTCGCAACGGGGTTAAGCCCACTCACACGATGGGTCCCGGCCAGCATAGCTTTCCCCGCGTGTGGGGGATTGAGAAAGCATTGGCTAGGTTTCTGGAGTCGAGGTGGCGCCTGAAACAAAAAAGGGATAGCAGGGCTTTGGGGGTAATCAGGATGTAGCCCCAAACGACGTTGTGCCTTCGACCTTAAGATATCAGAGCCCAACTATCGCGTTGTAAGTTGCAGTTACCACCCATTTCATATGCTCAAAACTGAGTGTGTCAATATCGTCGCTCATTTGGTGGTAATTCGGATTACGAATGAATGAAGTGTCATTGATCATCAAGGCGGGGATATCGAACTCCCAGTAGCTTCGTTGATCGGACATGCCGGCTAGATCTTCGACCATTGGATGGTCAATGATCTGAATATCAATCCCCGCATCCTCCTTCATTAGGTCAAACACTCTTTGATTGAAGGCGTGATAGGCATGTTTACCAACCACAGCAATAAAGTTTGCCTGTCGTGGATAAACCAACCGCAGACGTTCGTCGGGATATTCTTGGGCACCATCGTGAAAATATCCGATCATTTCGAAATTGATCAGCCCGATCACGTTTTCCTTGATTCCACTGATCGACTCGGCGTGTATGTAGGAGCCCATCTGGTGAGTCCCAAAAAAAGGGGGTTCCTCTAAGCAGTAGGCAACAAAATCGATCCGATAATCAATCTCTGGTTTGCTTTCAGCCACCATGCGTGCGGACTCAAGTAAACCGGCCACGGCGCTCCCATTATCATCGGCCCCGGGTTGGTCGCCACAAACGTCGTAATGGGCACCAACAATCAAGCGTCGCTTCATTTCAGGATTGTAAGTACCGATCACATTCTTGTACTCATTGCCACGCACATTAAATGGTTGTTCGCCAACCGCCAGCCCGTAATCGCCCAGTTCGTCACGCAAGTAGGTACAGACCTTTTCCAATGACTCGAGGTTTTCCCAATTTCGAAACGGCCGCAACGAAGTAAGGAAATTGACATGTTGGTATAAAGCCTCGCTGCTCGCTTGCATTGTCAGCTCCGTAATTAATG
The DNA here is from genome assembly GCA_905480235.1 of uncultured Pirellulaceae bacterium. GTDB lineage: Bacteria > Planctomycetota > Planctomycetia > Pirellulales > Pirellulaceae > CAJQPP01. The sequence goes on along the minus strand of CAJQPP010000068.1, from coordinate 13,794 downwards.
GCACAGGTGGTCGGCACACGAGAATTCTATATACCCATGTTGCTGTGCGCAAATAATATCACACTTCCGCACGAAGATAGGATATCGCGACCCCTTAATTAATAAAGGTTTCCTTCATGGACTGGAAGGTGTGCAAAAGTCTCGAGAAACATGCACCATCGGTGGCGGCGTTTTGCCAAATCCGATGCGGAGAAACAACCGTTTCGTCAACCCGCCGGCTTGCAAGGCTGGATCTTGTGTTATTCAAGCGGCGCGATTAAACGGCAGCGCGAGCAGGCTTGTCTAGCATTTGCCTAAACCATGATTGAAATTCGTCATTGATTCATCAGAGAACTAGGTGACCCTCTCATCGCGGCCTGTCGAACCCTCCAGTCCGACCTTCTTTAATCGGAGTTCGTCTGTGTCTGAAACGTAATACTTTGTGTGGTAAAAGCTCGACGGATGGTGGTTTTCCGGAGGTCTCTTAAACTATGATGGGGTCTGGCTGCTGGCCAGCCTGTCATGAGGACTTGTTAGCGCAATGAGAGTGTGAGGAGAGCCACCGGATGTCGATTGAGTTGAACCGTCGTGAGTTGTTGATCGCTGGCGGTGCTATTGCCATTACAGGATTGCATGTCCCTCGGATTGCCTGGGGGCAGGATGTAGACCCCTTGGGGAAAGATCTTATTTTCCGCACCACGGACCCCCGCAATGGGGAACCGGAATTGGCCGATTTGGTGAAGTCGTGGATCACTCCGGTGAAGCACTTTTACGTCCGCTCGCATGCTCCCAATCCGGTCATCGATCTCGGCCGTTACGCGTTGACGGTGGAAGGGAAGGTTCGAAAGCCTCTCACGTTGACGCTAAAAGAATTACAACAAATGCCCCGCCACCAAGTGACAGCAACGTTGACGTGCGCTGGCAATCGGCGTACCGAGTTCAACGAAGAGAGCAAGGTCGGGGGGGTGCAGTGGGAAGCGGGAGCGATTGGCAATGCCCGCTGGTCTGGATTTGCCTTGGCCGATGTGCTCAAGCAAGCGGGAGTTGTGGAGGGTGCGAAGCATGTCTGGTTCGAGGGTCTCGATCAAATTCAACGACCCAAAGGAGTCATTCCTTTCGGTGGTTCGATACCGATCGAGAAAGCGATGACCCAAGGGGAGATACCGGGGGCCCTGTTGGTTGACCAGATGAACGACAAAGCGTTGACACCGGATCATGGTTACCCTTTGCGAACGGTGGTACCGGGGTATATCGGCGCTCGCAGTGTCAAATGGTTGGGCAAGATCGTCGTCAGTGAACGGCCCTCACCGAATCATTACCTGGCCACGGCGTACAAACTTGTCAGGAAAACCGACCCGATCGATTGGACCGAGTCGGGGCCGATCTACCGCTACCCGATTAATGGAGCGATTGCGACACCTGAGCCTCAAGCCAAAGTGCCGTCTGGTATGCTGGAGGTGTCGGGCTACGTTTTGCCAACGGGACGTCTCGGGGCGCGGGTGCAGCGAATCCAAATTTCCGGCGATGGCGGGGCGACTTGGCAACCCGCCAAGACGATTGGACAAACGGGTGAGTTTTGTTGGCAATTATGGAATGCTCGGGTCAAGGTGACGCCTCAAACCGAAGCGCTCTATTTACGGGCCACCGATTCCACGGGGGGGTTCATGCCCGCCAGAGTTCCTTGGAATGCCAAAGGTTACCTGCAGAATCGCTGGTACCGCCTGCCGATCTCGGTGAGTTGATCGGTGGGTTGCCAGAGCTGTTGTGAGGTTCTGACGACCGAGCGTCGAAAATCATAGGCCTTTTTGTGGTCGGTGACCGCAGTGCCAGCGCTCGTGTCTTGCACATGACTGGACCACTCAAAGAAGCTGGTCGACTGTAATGCAGGAAATTAAGAATTGAGTTTCTGATCCTTTTCATCGTTTCTAAAAAATAACGAGGATATTAGATGCGTGTAAAGCGAACTCGGGCGAAATGCTGTTCGCGATGCAACGTCGAGAAACCAACGCTTTTTCGAGTTCGTATCGAAAAGGACGGCGACTGGATATTCGTGTGCGAGCCTTGCTTGAATGAAGTGAAGCCCAACAATGCACATTACCAATACGGCGGTACTTGGAAGAGCAAGAAACGTCACTAGGATTTTGACGATTGACGGATCGCGAACCTTGCATCGGGGGAGAAAAAGGTGTCAGGGACCGAGTTGGCAGTTTAAGTGATCTTCTTTGGTCTTCCTCGGGGTCGCATGATTGACTCCAGCTCATGCTTTTTAATGGTTTTCTTTGTCCACGGGTCGTCTCCGAATGGCTGCCTTGGGTGACGCAGTGACGTAATGCTTGAAGCTTCCTGGCGGTCAGCGCCTCGTTGACTCGCTCGACCCAGGCAGGCAATCTACGAATTGGCCACTTGGCCAGTTCAATCGGTGAATCGCCGCCCTGCCAGTTATACAAACTGCCCCAGCGGTAATTCTCAGCTCGATCCACTGCATCAAAAACGGTCCCAGACACCTTCTCTAGTCCGAGCAACGGAATCATTTTCATGGTCGATGACGGAAACTAAATGGACCCGACGGAACCACAGCCTTTCGAGTCGGTAAAAGCTGAATTGATGCAACTGGATGGCTTGGAAGCCGTGGGCGAGTCCGTGGCGGACGACCATCCCTGCATCAAAGTTTATTTTTCCAACGAGGATGCGTTGCATCCAGTAAATTTTGCTCGACGCATCGGTATCCGGATCTTGCTGATAGTCTCCGGTGAAATCCGCAAGCAGGTCTAAACCGGCATCCGGCTTGGCAATCCGAAATGCCATCTCTTATGGGGCAATTAGCCGATTTCGAAACGTGCGATCCGCCACACTGCAGTTGCCATCCCCGACCGAATACGTTGTGTGATTTCGTTGAACATGCCGAATACAACACCTTCTTGAATGCCGTTAGTGGCTTTGTAAACAGGGCGGAAACAGATTGGCGATGCATTCGACAGGCAGGTAAACGCGTCTGAAAACAGACGTCGCCCTTTGACTTGTCCTTGGAATCGTAAGGCATGCAATCAAGTAACCTCTCACCAATATTTCCTACCTATTGAAATTCTTTGGCTGATATGGACAAAAAAAAACACCCGATTCCTTACGCCCACCCCAGCAGCCACTCGGGGTTTGATCCATCTTGGCGTTTATTTAATTGCATTTGGGTTACCTGTCCTTTTGGTGGCTACCAATAGCGGTTGGAATGCGGGCAGTATGCAAGCGAATTCATACTTAATCGATAATGCACTCGTCAAATCGCTGACGGATTCGATTATTAATCTGGTGTTCGTAAGTAGCCTTTTAATGGGAATTCCGATTCTCGTTTACATTTGGATCGTCGTGGCCGTTACCAAAGTCGTGGCAAAGGCCATCGCCCCATCCCCGTCATCGGAACTTGAGTGATTCGTGGTAAGTGAGTGCCGGCTGAATACTATTGGCGGACTGCGAACCATCGAGTCCGACACCTTTTCTTTTCCTGCCCGTCTGAACTTGGCTTGGGTAACGAGCATCTCACCCTGTGGACGTCGCCACCAGCAATAGCAGGTGGCGATGGAAAAGAACGGGTTGATGTTGTACCGCCGCAGCGGGTATCAAGACGCTCGATTGTCCATTTTGGCATCATCGAGGTGATGGTTACTTCTTAGCCTTCAGGATCGGTGTGTCCCATCCTCGGATTTCATCGGGGCTAGCATCCGTGATGGAAGGTTTGAAGTTGAAGGTTGTTGGGTTGTAGGGGCCAACAAATGAAATGTCTGCATCCGGCTTGATTTGGTCTTCCATGTTCATGCACCAAAGTGTTGCATTGATAATCATTCGACGCACACCTTCGCTGAGAATGTCCTCTGATGCACCCTGAGTGCTGCAGAATGCCCGTCCTTCTTTACCATCCTGAAACTGGTAGGTGCGAACCCAAGCAGCAGGCTGAGGTGCTTTGTCGGTGATGGGTTTGGCACCAACCTCCATCGACTCGAGCACTTGATTCATTGCCAGGATCGTTGAGTTGGGCATGGGGCGGGCCGAATAGGCACCAGCCATGGCGTGCATGTCTTTCACACCCCTCATGACCGGATGCGTTTCCTGTTCGGGAACCACATTCATGGCGGTTGCGAATTGATGGTTGCTTCCGTAGTGTCCGGCACCCAAACCTGGATTCCAGGTTTCGCCAAGAATTTGTCGCCCAAACCCACCGATGTAATCTTCTTTTTTCGAGTTGAAGTTCTGATACGCGTATTTGCCTGTGAGTCCATCGAAGGCATGTGTGGTTGTTCGCAGTCCGAGCACAGGACCGCCGCGTTTCAGGTATTGCTCAAATTTGGCCATCCAGGGATCTTCTGGATGAACGAAGCGGAGGAACAGAAACAGCATGTCAGCATCATCAATGGCGTCGATTCCGGGGATCAGGCTGGAACCGGGCTTAATCAGTCCATCGGGCGTTTGCCCGAAAAGAACGGTGCACTTGAAGCCGTACTGTTTGGCCATGATGCGGGCAATCGCTGGGCAGGTCTCCTCACCTCGGTACTCGTGGTCCGATGCGATGAAAAGGATGTGTTTGCCTTTGCCTGGGCCTGAGTCACCTTCGTAAACGACATGATCTGCTGCGGTCGCGTGCGTGCAAAGAAGGAAAGCTCCCGCTAAAGCGGCTAGCGCGTATCGTCTGATCATGTTGTGGTCCTGTGGTTGCGATATCGGGGTAGCATTGGACGCGAGGCCAGCAAGTTGCGCTCACCATTGTGCCAGGAGGAAGTATAGGGTATTCGAGCCGGTTGTCGTTGGCAGGGTTTTCAGCAACGACTGAACGGCGTGGCGGGAGGAATCTTGTGTTTGCACAAATGTTGGTGCGCTCTGCTGGTGTCATCCAGTAAGTTTTCTTTACGCGGCTTCCTGCCCGTCGACCGCTTGCCGGATTTCCATGGGTAAATCTCGATCGAATCGACGATTCCAGAAAACACAGGTTAGAAATTTGGCTCATGCGGAGCAAGTTTGACTGGGATTTTGCTTTACTCGAAAAAAAAACCACGCAATCGGAGTTAAATAGAAAGAGGTGGTTTCGTGACAGCAATACCCGATTGGAAGCAGTTCCTTTCCCGTCTTTTCTCTTGGCAAAAGTTGGCTCAGTCGCGTTCACGTGAGGATTCTCGTCGGCTTATCCTCGAACATCTGGAACCCCGACAGTTGTTAGCCACCGTGTCGCATCAGTCGGGTGATTGGCATGATCCTTTCGTTTGGGATAACGGCATTCCCGACTCTACCCAGCAGGCGATTATTAGCTCCGGCACGACCGTTACGCTTTCCGGTACTGACCATGTTGCGGATGAAATCGTGGTGCAGGGTTTATTACGCGTGCGGGAAGACAGCAATCCCAATATCAAAACTCTGACCACGGACTGGATTCACATCAACAGTGGGGGTGTGCATCAAAAAAGGTCCCTGACACCTTTTTTTCTGACACCTTTTTTTCTTTGACACCTTTTCTTCTTTGATCGGCTGGCTGCCCCGCCGTGGCGAAGTTCGGCCAACCGAGCGTCTAACCTAAGCCGAACATCAACGAACCGTTTTGCGGTCAGTGACCGCAGCGTCTGCGTTCTCGTCTTAATTGACGGGACCACTCAAAGAGACTGGTCGACTACGGGCCACCTTTTAATTCGGCTCTGTCGGGCCAATCTAGACCATCTTGTAGTAGCTTTCCCAGCCTTTCCGAGGGGCAGGGCCTTTCAACAAGGCGTTGGCACGTTCGTTATTTGTGATCTGTTTTGTCACGGTATCGAACGTCAAGTCCTCACCCAGTCGCTGCGCAATGCACCCCAGCATAAACACCTGGGTCAGCGGACCCGAAATGGCAAATGATGAATTGCAATAGGGATCAACTCCGGCGGCGGCTTTCAGGAAATTGTCCATGTGATTGGTGGACGTCTTACTTTCGGGCAAAGCGGGAAGCTTGGACTCCATCTCGGCTTGCTTGGTTCCACCAACGATTTTCAACATCCCGCTATGGGTACCACCCACTAACGTAATGTCGTCGCTGTAGATTGCTTTGCCACACGCTGGAATCTTCACGCCATCATCCATTGGCGGACGGTTCTTGACGCCGTCGTACCAATTGACCGTCATCGCGGGCAGATCAGGTCCTCTTTCCGCAAAGTCAAACGCGATCGTGGTTCCATGGGGAAAAATCAATGGGTTGGGCTTAATAATTTTCTCGGCGCGAACCGTGTGCGGTAATCCCAGCTCCAGGAAACGATGAACCGTATCCAGAGTATGCGGCCCCCAGTCTCCAAAGGCACCGTTGCCGTATTCGTACCAACCTCGCCAGTTCCCCGGATCATACTTGCTGCTGTAGGGTCGTTGGGGCGCTGTCCCTGCCCATACTTCCCAGTTCATGCCTTGCGGCATTTTTTCTTTGGCGGGGTAGGATGTTACGTCTCCCCACGGGTGCCATCTTCGACCCTTGTTCATGCAGGCATCGACACGACGCACGTTCTTGATGATGCCATTTTCGACCCACGACTGAAATTGCAGGCGTTGGTTACTGGAATGCCCCTGGTTCCCCATTTGGCATTGGACTCCAAATTTTTTCTCCGCTGCGATTAGCAATTCGCACTCTTCAAAAGTGTGGGCGAGCGGCTTTTCCACAAATACGTGAATCCCCATCGACATCGCCAACATCGCGATGGGAAAATGAGCGTGATCGGGTACCCCAATGGTACACGCATCAATTTTGTCACCCAACTTTTCGAACATCACGCGGAAGTCATCAAATATTTCGGCCTCGTCGCACTGGTCTTTCATCTGGCTTTTAAAGCCTTCCGCGCGTGAGGGGACCACATCACAAAGCGCCAAGCATTGGGTCAAATTGTGGTTAACCGCCTCGGCACCAATGGCGCCCCCGCGATTGGCACAGCCGATGACCGCCAGATTCAATTTGTCGTTACTGGCGACGTTGCCCAAGGCCAAGCTGGGTAGGGTCGTCACCACGGCGGACGCGGCCAAAGAGTTTTTCAGTAATTCGCGGCGATTCAAATGATTCATAGGGGTTTCTTTCGCGGGACACAGTCTGTGACTTGCTTGGTGAACAGGGTAAGTGTAGCAAAATCAGGCTAGTTCTTTTTAGGAATGATCAATACAGGCAGTCCGCTCTTTTGATAGGCCTCGTTAAACGCGGCCACCGGCCCGGATACCACGTCCTGCAGTTCGTCGCTCGCGGCCTGCCATTTTTGTGAAAGCTCGTCCAGTCTGTTAACACAGGCTACCGTGGGCTTGGGTTCGTTGGCGTCGATCTCGCCCGCCAAGTACATCAATTCTGCATTCAGTTTGTTGCGAAAATTGATCACGTCTTGGAATGTCTTTTGCTTTGGTTGAATCAGTTTCGATTCCCAATCGCCAATCGCTTTCAAGGCCGACTTTGCCAACTCGACCAGTTCTATTTGATCCTCCATCGTTTTCAAGAGTGCCAATCGTTTCGACAGTTGTGATTTGACACTACGAAACTGATTGACCGATTGATGGACATCGGTCACGATCGTGCGGATGTCTTCCAGGGCTTTTTGTTGAACGGCATGATCTTCGTCTGACGCTTCGATGCGAGGGTCAGCCAGTACGATCGCTTTTGTTTCGACTGGCTCCAGCCCTTTCCCGGCCGCCGACAACTGTAATGTATATTCGCCAGGTCCGACGCGAGGTCCGGCGTGGCTACCCATCACAAAAATATTTTTCACGCCCGGAATCGGATCGGTACGCAAGTCCCAATGGAATCGATTGAGCCCCGCTTTGGCGGGCAGTTGAGGTGCGGCAGTAGGGCCGCCCGTCCAAGTCTTGGTTTTTGATTTATCTGAGCTGTCGATCGTTCGCACCACCACACCATCGCCTCGCACAACGTGTAGCGTCAGCTTGTCATCCTGCTTCCACGAGTCAGGCAGTTGGTAATCAAAGATCACCCCCGGTGCCGGGTTTGCGCCAGCATAAGGCGTCGCTTTTCCGCCACCTTCGGCAAACCGATAGCTGGCTTTAGGTTGGAAAACTTTCAAGTCACTCTCATTCAACTTGCCTGTTGTCTGTTGAATAACGCCCAGGTCATCCAGAATCCAGAACGCGCGACCTGAGGTAGCCACGATCAAATCGTTGTCCTGGAACGTCAGGTCGGTAATGGGGCAAACCGGCAGGTTCGATGGAAACGGTTGCCAATTAGCGCCCTTATCAAAACTAATATACAGTCCGCCTTCGGTTCCCGCGTAAAGCACCTGCTCGTTCTTGGGGTCCTGACGAACGACACGAACAAAATGATCATCGGCAATCCCGTGAACGATCGAGGACCAGGACTTGCCGCCATCCACCGTGCGGTATGCCATCGGACGCAGCTCGTTGAATTTGTAGCGGGTTGCAGCAATGAATGCGGTATCTTTGTCATGCGGCGAGATATCGATGGCGTTAATCAACGATTCGGGAAGTCCGTTCGGCGTTACGTTATTCCAGGTCTTCCCTTCATCTATCGTGCGGTGCACCAGACCATCGTCGGTACCGACCCAAATTTCACCGGCGGCATGAGGCGAAGCGGCGATGTAGCTGATGGTGTTGTAGACTTCACCACCGGCCGCTTCGTTGGTAAACGGCGTGCTGCCATCGCCATGTTTCTCCGCTTCGTTGCGAGTCAGGTCGCCACTGATTTCCGTCCAACGATGTCCGGCATCGTCACTGCGAAACAATACATTTCCGCCGTGATACAACACACTCGGATCCTGACTTTGCATCGTTAGCGGACCATTCCAGTTAAAGCGATATTTTTGGTCTTTGGCTAACGTTCCTAAATTCAATTGGGGATAGGCCACGATACTTTTGTTGTGGTCCGTTTTGACGTCGTGCTTACTCATGATGCCTTGAATGCTTGTCCCGAACACCGTGGACGGATTGTCCGGGTCGAATGCGAGAAAGGCGCTCTCACCACCCGCTGTGGGAAACCAGTCCCGTTCGCTGATTTGACCCCGCAAAGAACGACTGGCCATGCTGACGGTGGAGTTGTCCTGCTGGCCAGCGTACAACCGATAAGGAAATTGGTTGTCGGCAATCACGCGATAGAACTGGGCCGTGGGCTGGTTGTTCTGTGGTGACCAGGATTTACCACCATTAAATGTCACGCATCCACCGCCATCGTTGGCAAGGATCATGTTGTCCGGCCGCTGAGGGTTGATCCACAGGTCGTGCTGGTCCGTGTGCGGATTGGGGATCGAGACAAACGACTTTCCTCCATCGATGGACTTCAGCATGGGTGCGTTCAGAACGTAAACCTGATTTTCGTTCATCGGATCGGCAAAGATCTCAATGTAATACCAGGCCCGCGCTACGGTGGTTCGATCTGAATTGACTTGCTTCCAAGCGGCTCCACCGTCATCGGATCGATACACGCCCCCCTTATCATTCTTGGCCTCAATGTTTGCGTAAAGCACATCAGGATTGGCGGGTGAAACATCGACGGCCACTTTTCCCATCGACTTGGGTAGGCCCTTGGAGAGTTTTTTCCATGTTTGTCCACCATCGGTCGACTTGTGGATTCCCGAACCCTTTCCACCGCTGCGAATCTGCCAAGGGGTCCGTTGATGGTCCCACATTCCTGCGTAAAGGATTCTGGGATTGGTGGCATCCATGCTCAGGTCGGCGGCGCCCGTCGTATCGTTAACAAACAATATCTGTTCCCAGTTCGCCCCTCCATCCGTAGATCGGTAAACCCCTCGATCTTTGGAAGGTCCAAACAGCGCGCCCTGTACCGCGACGTATACGTGTTCTGAATTCTGGGGATGAATACGAATGGCGGCGATGTGCCGCGAATCAGGCAAACCAACGTGCTTCCATGTGCGACCGGCGTCGGTACTCTTGTAGACTCCGTCGCCGTGAGATGTCATGACGCCTCGAACGGCGTGCTCGCCCATTCCAACATAAACCACGTTGGGGTCATTGGGTGCGACCGTGATGGCGCCGACCGATCCACTTTTGAATTGACCATCCGAAATGTTCTTCCAGGTAACACCGGCATCGGTGGTCTTCCAAACTCCACCGCCGGTGCTGCCCATGTAGTAAGTCAGGGGATCCCCGCTGACACCGCAAACGGCATTGCTACGACCGCCTCGAAAGGGACCGATGTTGCGAAATTTGAGCGATGAAAATGTCTGGTTTACGGTCTCGGCTTGGGGATCGCCGTTTGGTTGGTCTTGACCCAGAAGAACGTGTCCCCAAAAAACCAAGCTCAAAAGCAACGCAGCGCGAAGTAAAAAATTCATCTCACGAAATCCGATGTGTGAAGAAAAAGCGCAAAATATGTCGACACGAAATCGACCCGACGAAAACAGGGTTCTATCTTAATCAGCAGTCGCTCGCTTTGCCGGCGGATCAGCGCCAGAATCTTCGCCGACTTTTTCTATAGGTAATAGTTTTGGGGACTTTAGAATAATTTTTATCTTCGATTGACTGAGTAACGCCGACAACTCCGGTTCGTTAAGCGATTCTTACCCAACGTCTATAACCGACCAGAATACTCGCCTGCTATCGATTGTGTACCTTGTTTACTTTCAGGTCTCGCGTTTTTTTGCTCGAGCGAAGACACGCTATGGTATGACCGGCTAGAGTGATGAGAGCGATCCACGGCGCCAAACCCAATAGTGAATAGCGGGGCCTAGCAGAGCGAATTTGGAGCAACATATTTTTTGGCAACCCAGTTGAATTTTGGTTTTTCTTATCCCATCATAACCAAACCTGCAATTTTCCAAGGCACGTCCCAGGACTCTTAAAATCCAGTGAGAGCATTAACGTGGCAAGTGTAGAGAAATCAGAAGGCAGCCTTTTGCTAGGCGCAGTATTCACAATTGCCGCGGCCTTTGCCGTTGCGACAATGGCATCCATCGTAAAGTGGTCCTCTGTAGCGGTCTCGACCGAATTGTTAATGATCCTGCGTTGGGCCATTGGTTTGCTGATCTTTTTCATCCTGCTGTTTCTTTTTCGGCCTCGCTTAGGCCTTAAGACTGACCAGCCATTTGCTCAAGCCATGAGCGCTTTTTGTTGGACGGTATCGATCTATTGCTATTACCTTTCGTTGCAATGGATCCCCATGCTGGATGCCACGCTGCTCTTAAATACGGGATCTCTCTTCGCGCCGTTGATTGCTCGGGTTTTAGCAGGAGAAAGGCAAACGCCTCTCGCATGGTTGGCAAACGGAGTCGGATTCATAGGAATTGTTGTAGTACTGCAACCCACCGCGAGCTCATTTAATCCGGCTTCCTTACTGGGATTAGCTGCTGGGATACTCATGGCATTTAGGCTTTATATAAATCGGAAACTTGGGGCGAAAGAGCCGTTTGAACGCACCACGTGCTATTCACTGGCCTTCGGATTACCCATTTGTTTAGGCGCTTTTATGATTGCTGGGTTTCCGATTTATAATTGGACGGGCCACATGTTTACCCCTTCAGAAAAACTGATCCCCTGGTTAACCGATGGGCTCATGATCGGTGCCGCATTACTCTTAGGGGCTTTCGCGATGGCACAAACGGGTTTCAGCGCGGCCAGTTTACGTTTCGCAAAAGTAGGCCAAATCGCCCCTTTCAGGTACTTCGGCATAATTTTCACGGCTTTGTTTGACTACTTTATTTGGGAGCACATACCGACAAAATCAGCTTGGATTGGGTTTGCCATCATTTTCTTGTCCGCCATGGCGCTCTTGAAAATTCCCAAAATTGATGCCAAACCCAATAGTCCAGAAACCACGGATAGTGGATCAGAACACATCAAAAAAGGTTCCTGACACCTTTTCTTTTCAGCGTGTCTTTCCAAATCCGAAGCCGTCGAACGAATCGGGTAGGGGCTGGGGCGTGCGTCGCACTCAGCGGCCACCAGTCGCTACTTTGCGAACTCACCCTCGTGTTTTTTCACCGCGGCCAAGATGTGTTTCTCCATCGAAGCGACAATTCGTTTGGCACTCGATTTCACCCGTGAACGTGCATACCCTCGAGCGAACCAAGGAGCCGGCGTCTCAATCTTCAGCTGTAAAGTCTGTTTTACTTCCGACTTTCCATCTTTGGAAAACATCTCGGTCGTTACCGAGTAACCCAACAAACGCCCTTGAGGCTGGTTTAGTTTTATTAACGATTCAATTTTTTCTGGGACAATCGTAACGGTTTGAGTTAATTCAGCGACGGTCGTTCCAATGTAGTCATCCGTGAATTCAACCTTAAGTTGTCCCTCGGCATTGACTTGCCAGTGCGGATGCAAAAAATCGATTTTCCCTAAATGGAAATCCGTGTTGTCCCATTTTTGTGAGACCAGCTTGCTGCCCGGATCTGCATTGATGATCTCTTTACATGCATTGGAACGAACCATGATCTTGCGCAATTCTTCGAAAGGCAAATCGACTTTGAAACTACCAGATTCCGTCACGTCGACCGCGTAACGACTGCCCAAAGAAGTGACCCATAAAAGACCGAGCACCAGCACAACAACCCCGGCCGCTCCCATGATTTTTGTCGATTTCTTCATTCTCATGACTCGCTTAGGTTACATAGATCGATCGGTCCGGCCTCTTTCAGAGGCCGCTCGCCAAACAAGCTAAAGCGACGAGCCGTGATTAGCAATAGAAAGGGACAGGGTTTTAACTGTAGTCCTCGTTTTTCCCAAAAAAGCAGCTCGGGCAGAATGCGAAGCTGCGATCGACTGATTAGAAGGGGTAAGAAATAGTGTTCCGCTTGCTTTGCCGCAGGTTCGATCGTAATTGACTTTATAGCGTCAGCGATCGCATCTCGTTCAGATGTAGAGAGCTGAAATGCCACATCTGATTTTTGATATTCAGTCAGTCGAATCTGTCGCATCGGTTAGGCCATCTATTTAGTGTGGTTGCTTTAATTAAAAGCAACCTGATACACCTGGCGCGTTTTATGTGGAGCTGATCTGACGAAAGTCAGTTGGGGGCTTTTCTATTCCCCTTCTTTTTTTGGCTGATCGCGAGAGGTGTTACGCGTGACGGCAAACAATTGTCGATTATTTCGTCCGTTAATTTGAGAATTTGCGGCAGCATGTGAAAGGTTGAACAAGCATGCCCTCCGACTTCGCTTGCTTGCAAGCCGTGTGATGGACGTCTGTCGCCGGGCAAATCATCATGCCGGAAGCGGATATGGGGATTGATTGATCCTCCGAGTACAGCGAGGCAAAATCGCTCTGCGGTCTAAAGCAGCGATTGATCGACTGATACATTCCCGTTGAGCCTCGACGGTTTCTTGATGAGTGAGAGTGCATTCTTGAAACGATTGAGTGCAAGGAGCCCGTTGTGATCGTTAGGGATTGCATTGCAAATTCGATCGCAGGCTATGACGATGACCTGGGTTCTCGCACGGCTGACGGCAACATTCGGCCGGTTCGGCGAAAATAAGAATGCGGCGACCTTTGAAGCGTATTCGATGTCGGTAGTGCAAAGCGAGAAAATTACCAAGTCGACAGTAAGGCCCTGCACCCGTTCAATGGTTTCCACGACTGGGACCACTTCAAATGCATCGCCGAGTGAGATCTGAACCAAACGCCGAACGGAGCATCCCTGGCGGCAATTTCTGAGATGCATTGTGGCACGGCGTTGTTCCATCGTACATAATTAACGGATTCTCCAACAAGCAATTCGATTTCGGTGGATTTGTAATGAAGTTCCTCAATGCTTTCGGTCTTTCGCTGGTCATTCTATTTGGGCTGTTTGCCCTATCGTCCTCGTCAACTCTCCAGGCACAACAAAGTGTATTAGAGAAACCGAATCCGCGGGTTGAACTCGAAAAGATCGCG
>CAJQPP010000067.1 GCA_905480235.1 uncultured Pirellulaceae bacterium | reverse complement strand
ACCTGTCCGATATCTTGATCGAATGAGCCGGCAGGGCTTTAAAGCGGCGCTGAGCGAAAAACAGGTTTTTCCGGCCAAATTTTTTCGTCTGGCCCCGGAGAGCGACGGCACATTTTTGTGCATTATGAATCCTTATAAGTTGGTAAAGGACTGCCGTGACGGTGGAAAATTCTGCGCTCTCCCGATAAACACTGCTCAAAAAGTGTTTGATTTAAAATTCAACAAGGTTTTGCACATTAAACGTGCTCTCTCGCCCACCTCTTTCAATCCAGTGACCGCAGAGCATGCGGAATTCCACAGCCAAAAGTCATAACGACTTTCGGCATAACAGTTGCTTGAGGATTGTCTAAAGCAAAGTCCCCAAAAACCTCACCTCTTTTTGAAAGAGACAAAGTTTCGGTAGCCCGACCATTCGCAGCGACTTCTGGTTGAGTGGCAATCGCTAAATTAGCAAACCGAAAAATTCGAAAGATTGGCCGTGCAAAAGCAAAAGCAATTAGAAGGGGTCGCGGCATTGCGAAACCAATTCTGGTGGGCACGACCTGGTTTGGTTTAGGACGGGAGTTTTTCTTTCGACTTGCCCCCTTTGGTTTAGTTCAAGGTCCGAAACTAGGGGTAATTATCCGTTCAATTTCAAAATAAAACTCGTCGATTAACTTCGAATTTCACCATCAAATGTGTAACAGCCTGTCCGGGTAACGAATAAAGATTACTCAAGAGCATCGAATACAATTCCGTTGAGGACAACGCACTAGTTGACTTTTTTTCTCATCGAGTACTCGACCGATTTTTCACGGTGCAGATCGGCCAGATCAGGCTTTTCCAAATGGTTGTAGATCTTAGCTAACGTGGAATGCACCGCTACCTTGTCGGCGACTTCGTTCATTACTTGCTCCAGTTGGTCCAAAGCTGATTCGAAATCCCCACGCTTAAATAAAATAGTGCCATAAGTATCACGGTATTCTGGATTTTCAGGGTGTCGTTTGACTAAATCTTTGGCCAAAGCCAGAGCTCGATCGAGATCCATCATTACCTTATCGTGTGCCAGTTCCCAGGCGAGATTATTTGCGGCGTCAGGAAACAGCGGATCCTTTTCCAAAGTCCTTTCCAAATTCAGTTGGTACTGCCGCCGACATCCCCCTCTTGGATCGTTCCCTGTTTTACCGCACACACCGCCAGTGTGACCTATTTAAATCAAGCCTCGAAATTTAAATTAGACCTCGAAATTAAGTTTGACCTGGAGCAGCGACAACTAACGGAAATTCACTACTTGATCTCGGTAAGCGTTTCCAAATCTGAGTTAGACAAAAAAGAGCGGCCCCCACATCAGGTAGCACGCTCTGTTGATTGATGATTGACAGCGAACTTAGCGGCTTCCGTCTTTTGCGTGATCATGATCATGGTCGTGGTCGTGGTCGTGGTCGTGGTCGTGGTCGGACGACTCTTCATGAACTTCACCTGAGTCGTCATGATCGTGAAACGTTTTGGCATGCTCACGGGTCAACTTTAAAATGCTCGAGATCAACTCATTGTGATGTTTCGATTCGGCTTGCAGTCGTTTGGCTAACGCTTGGTGACGTTTCATAATTTCCATGTGTTCGGACTTCATGTCATCATGCTGGTGACCTGCCCCCCCACCTTCATGTTTGTGCATCGCGCCGTCGTGACTTTTCATTTCCACATCGTGCTGAAGAATATGGTTGGATATTTCGTCAAGCTCCGCGACATGGGTGAGGATCTCGGCCCGCAAACTAGCCAGAGCCGCCAACGCTTTGCTGTGATCGGCTTGTAGTTTTCCAATTTTGACAGCCCACTGTTGATGCTCCGTCAAAGCAGCGTCATGCTCACCACGCATTTGATCATGTTCTTGCTTCGCTTGGTCTTGAGCCAAACCGATATTTTGAAAGAGCAAAGTGGCCGATAACAATAGCGTAGTAAGCACTGATAGTTTCATGATTATTCCATTCTTTTCTGTAGCTGATAAGTTGAGAAAACTTCTGCGTCATTGAGAACACGTAAGCCAGACGAACCCTCAAAAAAAATCCAAAAACGGCTCTTACTTTTTGCCGCGGTTCGCTCGCCACACTCTCGCAAGTTAGAAGTTTCTCCCTCTTTAATTCTAGGGCGAGCAATAACTGCTGCAAATCTCTTGCCGGTTAAATAAAACCAGCGTTTAGTTCTTTATCGATAGCGCCCATTGAAATCCTGACAGATAGAACTATCCCGACCTTTGGCAAATGACCTAAAGCATGCTGCAACACGGACTGATGCAAAAAAACAGAACCGACCCAACGATACAAAGCGTTGCTCAAAGCTAAATAATTAGCATGCGCTGCGAAACGCAAAATTTCCTGCCATGCTTTTTACAAAACTTTTCCTAGCTACTTTTTTCAATTAGGCACTGCAAGGGTAGCCTCTGCTTGATGGCTGTTTATGGGAGCCTGGCTCCCTGGGATCCGAAATCAGTTTTGCGTGGCGAACAACTTGTTTTTCTGTGGCTTAAGCCGAGTTTGCAGCGGGTATCTTTTGTTGGCTTTATCGAAATCCTCAAAGTCTGAAACGGTTTGACGATCTACCCAACTGCCCAATTCGGGTGTCCGAATTTGGGTGTCATTAAAGGCCTCTTGACCATTATTACTGTCAGCGACTGGGACTACTGGAACGATGAAGATTTCAGGATGAACGCCTTCGTGTCGAGGCAGACCTCACCAACCCATGGCAACAGATGACGACATGGAGTTATTGTGAATTGCCCGGCGATCAGTCGATGCATGAGCAGATCGAAATCTGGCCTCGCGCCATCGATGAATACGGCCAATACGATATGACCTTGCCAAAGGCGCGGGTTAGAATCGATCACGAACGACCTCCATCCTCGATCATCAGCCCTACCGGTTCGAGGCGTTTGGTTCGTCCGCCGAGGACGACGCGATTGTGCTGATACGAATCGTCTTTTGTGACCTGAAAAACGGACGTTACGATGATGGAGATCAGTGGAGCGACCATTGGACCTACCTTACGATTCAATCCAACGACGAGGGATACTGTAGTTACGCCAACGACAACCTACGGGGAGATTTCTTTTTCAGCTCTCGAGCTGTCGACTTTTCAGGCAACGTAGCAAGCGCGCCATGCTTTGGAAGCTGGTAGAAGACTAGACTCCATTGCCAAATGGAAGTTTTAATAAAAACGGGCGACCATTATGGGACGGCTGGAAACAATCTATCTAAAGAAGTTGCAAGCTCTATAACGCGTGCATCTTACCGGGCCGCTGATCAGCCCAGCCATTGCTCTATTATCTCCTGCACCTCTTCTCCCTCTAGCGTTTCGTGTGCCAACAGATTATCAGCCAGAGCAGCCAAAGCGGCCCATTGGTCTTCTCGGTCCAACAATTGATAAAGTTTTCCTGCGACCTGCTCCAGGTAGGTTAGTCGTTTCTGCTCCAAAGCCACCAGCGGCGTGGCGGCCTCCCACGCTAATTTCCAGTCCGCTGCCCATTCCGCGACAAAGCCGGGGTGTAATGGTTCACCTCGATACAACATTTCCGCCACGGGTCCAGCCAAGGCAACCAGCACCATTTTTTCGTGTAGTTCCCTTTGGCTGAAATCATCGATCGGCCAAGCGATTTGCGCATCGGCGTATCGTTCTGGTCCGTCATCCCAATCCGGCTGAATCGTGATGGAACGGACTTGAGCGCCCATTTGAATGGCCATCAGTGCGTGTCCCGACTCGTGGTAGGCTGCAATATCCGACAATGGATTGGCTCTTTCGTTGATGAAGCCTCGATACAGGGGAATCAATTTACCGGGATCACCATGATTAACATTAGCTATCGCCGTGAAAAACGCCCACAAATAACCTTGCCAGCATCTGCGCAACAGCGACTAGCAAGACCCTTGTGTTTTTTACCAAAATACGTTGATACGCAGAAACTAGCCAGTCCCACCAAATCTGAAAGATTGAAATTGAGACAGACGCATTAATCCTGTATTGCTGAGCTAATCAAGGTTGCATTCCCCCTCAACGCATTGCCCATGCAAGCCATTATTCCATTCCGTCGCACGGGCAGCTACATTCCCGAATTTGACGGCTTACGGGCTTTGGCGGTACTCGCCGTCATGGCGGGGCACTCCTCCGTATTAGGGCACCCTCTCCGTTGGTCCGCATGCGGGTTTATCGCAGTCCGCTTTTTCTTTGTGCTAAGCGGATTTTTAATCACCGGCATTCTCCTTGATCACGTCATTCGTTCGCAAAATCGCGGAAAAAGCTTGTCTGCCTTTTTGGTCCGTCGCGGATTACGCATCTTCCCTGCGTACTTTGCATTCTTGGTCTTTTTTCTTTTGATCGGCAACTCGTTTATCGCCGAAACGATCGGTTGGACAGCCACTTACACATCCAATTTTGCGTTTGCCTTCTTTACCAAAAGCGGTCCTCCCATCACCCATTTCTGGACCTTGGCGGTCGAAGAACAATTCTATTTGTTATGGCCGCTAGTACTGGTTTGCTTTTACAAAACGCCAAGACTGCTAGGTGCGGTAATGCTGTTAGGCGTCGTCAGCGCGATAACCTATCGGGAATTCGCAGTAAGTTATGGCTTAACGCGTCCCCAACTACTCTACTTGCCGATCTCTTCCTTGGACTCACTACTATTGGGTGCGGCCTCAGCCATCTTGCTCCGCAGCCAAATCCCTTCTGCAAAAACGCTGGTCAACTTGCTTAAAAAAGTGGGACTATTGCTCGCAACACCCATTCTATTATGCGGTCTCATATCAATTCCCTTAGGTTGGAATCTAGGCTTCAATTTACTGACCACGGGTCAATGGCTGACGGCATTAGCCGCCACCGGGATCATCATTCATTTTGCCACTCAACCCTCCCGCGGAATCGTCAGTCGGGTTTTATTAAACCGACAAATACGTTTCCTGGGTGTCATTAGTTACGGCATGTACCTCTACCACTTTCCCATTGACCGCATTGTCTACGAACGTATTTTGATGCCGCAACTCGGCTTACCTGACAATTTCTTTTTGCATTTCTCTTTCGTTTGCATTTGCACTACGGCTGTGGCGACCATCAGTTGGTACCTCTTGGAAAGACCGATGCTCAGGTGGAAGAACAGATTTCCCTACACTGCGGTGCTCCCCGAAAAACCAACGATCTTTGTGCCGCACCGAAAAGCCGCTTAGTCATTATTTATGCCACTGAAATGCACGGGCACCGAGCTGATATTGATTTGCCAGACAAACACCTTCGCCAAGTGGCGGATATTACGGCGGCCCAACGATCGGCCCACTAGAACAATGGCGTTTCGGCAAATAGGGTAGAGACATCAATCCTTTTGCCACTTGAGGCGACGCTAACCCTGCAAAGATACGAGCCATATCATGCCCATCCACAGACGACTCCCTCTTTCGGGTATCATTTTTTTATTGATGCTTTCTGGCATCTTAGGAACGCCGCTTGCGAGCCAAACCGCGGTCGGGCAATCTCCTCAACCGAAACCGTTAAACTCACAAGCTCAATTTGAAAAAATCAAGGAGCTAAAAGGGGATTGGTATCTGGTCGGCGGAAATCAATTGGGGAAGGAACTTGAGGCGAACCCCAATGAACCATTTGTAACTTACGAAATTAGTGCCGGTGGTCACTGCGTTATCGAAAAACTATTTGTCGGCCCACCCAAAGAGATGACCACCATCTACCACATGGATAATGGGCAACTGGCTATGGCACATTACTGCAGTCTGGGAAATCAACCGCATATGGTGGCCGTGAAGGGAGACGATCAAAATATCATCTTTCAGCTGACCAAGGTCGGGAACATGTCCCATCCTAATGATTTGCACATTTCATCGCACTCGTTGGACTTTGGCAATAATGAACTGACCGCACATTGGGGCGCAACCAAAGATCAAAAACCAGCCAGCACTTCGCGGTTTCGTGTAAAACGCAAGTAGTTCACTGGCCAAACTAATTCGGCATTAGCATTCGACAGTACAACAAGTGGATGCAAGTTCGTTGCTTCACTTGATCGCCATTCCCATGAACAACTCCTGCCCTTGCCGGCGTCCCCTCTTTCCTTCTCGAATCCGTTGACGGTGGCCTAAACCAAGGGGTACATTTCATTCGAGACGAGTTCCTCAATCCAAAGTGAATATCATGACCTCATCCTGCCTGCCTGCTCAACGGCGGATTGCCGCGAGCCGATTTTTTGTGCTTTCTTGCGTTCTAGCTACTGGTGCCTTACTGACTGACCATGCGTACGGCTGGGATACTCACGGTGATTTACTAAAGTTCCATCAAGACTGGCGTGCGTTCGAACGTCCACCCCTAAAAAATGGAGCGCCAGACTACACGGCTAAAACGTTTGCGGAGCGTTATCAAACGTACCTGAAAATGCGGACCCGGTTCGATGCGATCGATTGCAAAAACTGGAGTATTCCTGAGCAAGTCGATTGGCACTTGGTGCGTGCCGAGATGAACGGTTTTGATTTTAATCACCGGGTACTGATGCCTTGGGTGCGTGACCCAGCATTCTATCAATCGATCTGGATGAATCGCAGTGACGTGCCAGCTCACGAAGGCCCAACGCATCACGCCGTCACCGAGTTTTGGACCTATGAATTTCCACTTTCAGCAACCGAACAGCAGCGACTCATTGACGATCTAAAAGTGATTCCGCCACTAATGGAGCAAGCAAAAGAGAATCTAACCGGAAATGCAAGAGAATTATGGATTGCCGGCATACGCAATATCCGTTCTCAAAAAGCCAACCTGAATGCCATTCGTAGACGTCTCGGCAATCAGGCCAGCCAAAAATTATCGGCCGTGATTGAGGAAAGTTTACTAGCGACCGACGCGCTGATTGATTGGCTCGAAGTGGAAGCCAAAAAGAAAGACGGCCCGTCCGGAATTGGCAAGGATGATTACAGCTGGTACCAACAAAACGTACACCTGGTCCCGCTCACCTGGGAAGAGGAAGTCCAACTCCTCAAACGGGAACTCGATCGTGCGTGGGCTTCATTGAAACTCGAAGAGCATCGCAATCGAGATCTACCACCCATGGTTGCCGCCTCGACACCCAGCGAATACGACGCCAAGGCTGAACAAGCCGTACAACGCTTCATGACGTTCCTAAAAGAAAACGAGATTCTCACGGTTACCAGCTACATGGAACCGGCGTTAAGAGAGCACATGGGAGAATTTATCCCTAAAGAGAAACGAAACTTTTTTTACATCGGCTCCCACTACGATCCTCTTCCCCTGTTCACCCACTTTTATCACTGGTTTGAACTCGCACGCATGGATCGCGAACCCAATCTCAGCCCGATACGCCAAAAGCCGTTGCTCTACAATATTTTCGACAGTAGAAACGAGGGGACTGCAACCGGCGTGGAAGAAATGTTCATGCACGCAGGACTTTATGATGACAGTCCGAGAACACGGGAATTGGTTTGGATCATGTTGGCGCAGAGAGCGGCCCGCGGCTTAGGCTCGCTGTATGCCCATGCCAATGAAATGACGATGGAAGAGGCCGGCGGAATTCACCTTGAATGGACGCCGCGTGGTTGGATGAAAACGGAAAAAGACTTATTAATTTTCGAACAACACCTTTATCTTCGCCAGCCAGGCTATGGCACCAGTTATGTGACCGGTAAATATTTACTGGAACGCACCCTGGCTGATTATGCCAAGCAGAAAGAAGATCTTGGCGAAACTTTTGAGCTGAAGGAATTTTTTGATCAACTCAACGCGATCGATAGCATTCCCATTTCTTTGGGTCGTTGGGAAATGACGGGACTGGATGATGAAATTCAAAAAATAACGCGTGACGAATAAAACAGCTTTCGCATTTACAAAAAAAGGGCGGCCCAGAGGCACGCCCTTTTTTATTATTTTCAGCTATTTCAAGCCTCTACATATTCTTGATTTTTTCCATCAACGGATCGATGGCGGCCTTCAATTTTTGCGTGACCGAATCATCCGAAATCTTATCCATCGCACCTTTGACACTATCGCCAAATTTACTCATGGCTGTTTTGACGGCCGCTTTCGCTGTGTCGGACATCTTTCCAAAATCTGAATTTTCCAGCGACTTCGTTAGCTCACTGATTTTAGCCGATACGTCATCCACGGTATCGCTAGAAACATTCTTTAATCCATCGGTGATTCCTGAAAGTTCCCCCTGGATCGACTTCATATCAAAGTCACCAAAGTTGATCTTTCCGACTTCGGATGAAACATCAGAAGCCGCTTTCGAGGTCGCGTCTTTGACCTCGTCCATTCCTTTTTTGGCTTCGTCACAACCCGTGACACCGACCATCAATGCAACGACCAGCACGCTAACGCAGGGTAACCATTTCATAACGAATTCTTTCCTAAGACGAGACATGTGTTTTTTTGAAAATTCAATCGCCATAAAGTAGACCATTCCCATGAGAGTGGAAAGAGGCAGAGCCTCTAAACCCCGCTGCAGAAGGGGTTTTGCGCACTAAGAATGGCCTCTGCTAATCTCCACCCGCAGGCGAACACAAAGGATTTCGGCCTTCGTCCTACAATGGGCAGCTCGTGGATTGATGAAATCTTCGGGGATCCGTGAAAAACTGGGTTTTCTGTCGTAATTTTCTAAAAGGCAATAAACCTTTTCCGGTTCAGTGGCACCCAATAGGTACACAGGAGTCATCCTGCTCGGAGAAAATCAAAATAAAATGCAAAGCAAATGTCTCAGTTTCCTAGCCGTGGTGTCACTATTGGCTTTTTCATATCTTCTAAACGCAACGACCATTGAAGAGAAAGCGTCAGCGCGTACGGCACTCATGTACGCACGCGAGTGTGAAAAACACCTTGGCCCGTTACCGAAGTTTCGTTACGAGGATGCTATCGAAATCCCCATCACTCAGAACGGGAAACGAGTAATTGTCACCGCAGACAATATTGGGAAAAACTTAAAGTCCTGCGACAAGCCAGCGGCCTTTGGTGCTCCCTGCCAGCTCGGCAACCGCGTGGGACGTTACCAGGGAGTCAAACCGAATGGCTCGCCTAACCCCGATGTCGTCTTCGTGACATTTTTTCGCGATGGCGGCTTGGGTGTCATTGGTCACAACATAAAGACAGGGGCTACGTGTTTCCTGTCCGTCAAAGATGAGGTTGATCCGCGGCAAGGCTTGCCGACTCCAGATGAGCCGAAGTATAACAAGGCCTGGCAACCGCCGACCGTGGTTGGCAGAGATGGGTGCGTGAAGTGCCACATGGTCGATCCGTTTTTGCATTCACCATGGATTGATCAAGTGCGAGATCCAAAGAACCCGGACAAACCACTTGTGCCGCTCATTGCAGACGCCGATTCGCCTTACTTTGTCATTGGAAAAGAATTCCCTGCTCCGCCAGGCAGGAAACCCGGAGCGATTCACGCCACTATTCCGAAAAAACTGGAAGGAAGTATGTGTGTCGCATGCCATGCTCCCCAATGCGTCCCCGATTTCTTCAACGTCAAACTTGACGAGCTGAAAATGTCCGCACCGTTTCACACGATGGAAATGGAAACCAGAGAGCAGTGGGTCAAGGACCGAGAAGCCGTTCGAGAGTATTGCCGCTCATTGGACATCCAATACGATGGGGAGTAATGCTTGATCTTCCAGATACGGGATAGCAATGTGATGCACGCGAAGCCGGTCCTGAGCGTGTTATTGAAATCGAGGATCAATCGTTCCGGCTCGATGATCAATGACGTGAATTTGTGTTCGGAACATTAACCCATTTGGCATCAAACCTTGAGTGCGACCAACAGTATTCAATTGTGGAAAAATGCCAAAGCTGGAAATCGCCAAGCGCTGGAGTCACTTTTGCAGAACCATCAGGATCAAATCTTTCGCTTTTGCCACGCTCAATTACTCAATGAAGCACTCGCAATTGAGGCAACCCAGGAAACCGCCATTCGCATCATCAAAGGACTGAATGGTTTCCAAGGCCGGGCTAAAATATCGACATGGATCCTCGGAATCGCTCACAATGTTTGCCATGAAATACGGCGAAAAAACAAACGCTGGCAACAACACAATGCTCTGCAAATGGATGCGGTTCTCGACACAGACGAATCTGCAGCCGACAAGCTCTTTCACCAAATCGAGATCGGGAATCTTAAACAGGCCATTTCGAGACTTCCCAAACGACAGAACACCGTCGTGATACTGCGTTTTTTCGAAGACATGTCACTGAAGGAGATTGCAACAACGCTCGACATATCCGTGGGCACAGTAAAGGCCAGCCTGCATCAGGGACTTGGCAAACTTAAAGCCGATTTTCATTTGAAGGATGCTTACCCATGAATCCCGATCAAAAGCAGCTAGACATGCTTAAAAAAGACTATCTTGAGCAGAAGTACCCCGGCAATCTATCAGAAATGGTTGGTAGCGAGCCTTGCCTGACGGGCCGCAAAAATGCCAGGCCAAGAGTTATTGCATACGCGATTCTCGCGATCGCAGCTACCGTCCTGATCAGCTTTGGCCTCAATCTATGGATTTCCAACGAACGTCCTATGCCAATGGCAAAACAGACCCTCAGGGAAAAAATTGGCAAGGATGAAACCACACGCAAAACTTCCAGTGAGTTATCCACAGCCACCCAAACGAAGAAGCGTCCCACCGCGGCCACATCTTTTTTCTTTCGCAAAAGCATGGCCATCAATACGCGCACCCAAAATCGCACCCAGTCGCTACGAAAGGCTCAAGCATCTGCCGACAGTCCGGCGAATAACCCGACGATTACTTCGGTAAAACGAAAATCCAGTTTCTGGAGGACAGCGGCCGACCGTTTGGCGAAACAACCGAAAACGAACTCCGAAAGGACTGGATCGAGTTCGGGTACAAATAAAAAAAATCGCAATAAAAATCGCCAACGACACCGTTGGTTCAAACCGAGCTACGAATTCAAATCAATCACAGACCCTTTTTATAAATACCGGAGAACCTAGTATGAACTTCAAACACCCCTTTATCAATTTTGTAAGCGGCCTCGTGATGATGCTGCTGTTGGTCCTCGCATTTAATTTGGTGCAAAGCGGTGGCGTCGAAGCGACCGCGATCCAAGAAACCAACGAACCCGTGCTTGGGGAATCCCAAACTCTCAACCCGGAACCCCAATACCAAGAAGAAGACGAAGATGAGGACGAACAAGAAGAGGAAGAATGGGACGAGGAAGAAAATGAACACGAGGATGGTGAGCATCATGATGGTGATCATCATGATGGCGAGCATGGTGAGCACGATGATGAAGACGATCACGAACACCATGAGGAAATCATGCATGAATTCGAAGGTAACATGGCCCGCCTCGAAATCATCACCCGTCTAGCCGAAGTAGCCGGAAACAAGACCGCAACGGCCAGTTATGCTTTGATGCAACTCGAACAATTTGTGGAAGACGAAGGGGAAGCCATTGACGTGCTCAACGAGTTGATTGAAAGCGGTGAAGTTTCGCCGGCAGTTAAAAACCTCTTGAAAATGAAACTGGTTGAAATTCTTGAATGGGACGATCGCCGTGAAGAGGCGGTCGAAGTCTTGATGAGCATGATCGTAGAGCAAGATTAAGCCGAACGCCGAAACCCTTTCTTAATTTATATAGGACCGCGGAACATGCAACGTGCCGACCAAGTGCTTCCGCGCTCCAGAACCTCAACAGTACTCCACCTATTTTCCAGCGTGGGGTGCTGTTTTTTCATTTTGGCACTACTTTGTTCAGCCAAGACCTTGCAGGGGCAGAACGATGAAGCAGGCATCCGGTTATTACAGAATCAATGCCTTGACTGTCACTCAGGACCGCGTGCGGATGGGGAGTTGGATCTGTCAGTCTTAATCAAGCAACGGCCACTCGTAAAAGAATACGATATCTGGCGAAATATTTTCCAACGTATCGCGTTGGGCGACATGCCGCCGGCAGACCATGCGAAATTAACGGTTAAGCAAAAGGAAGCATTTTCAAACTGGTATACAAGTGCGATTTACAATTTTGATTATGACAGCGTTCGACATCCGGGCTATGAACCGGTTCGCCGGTT
Organism: uncultured Pirellulaceae bacterium; assembly: GCA_905480235.1. GTDB lineage: Bacteria > Planctomycetota > Planctomycetia > Pirellulales > Pirellulaceae > CAJQPP01. The sequence continues at coordinate 20,734 of CAJQPP010000067.1, read as the reverse complement.
AACCCATGTTGAGTATCAAAATACGATACGTGATCTTTTTAAAATTGATCTCGCCGACGTGAGTAAATTCACAGCAGACCTCAGTGGTCGCAGCGGTTTTGAAAACAGCGCCAATACGCTATTTCTGCAAACGGGTCTCTTTGAGAAGTACACCCAATCGGCAGAGTCCTTGGTAAGTCGTCTATTTGCTCCAACGGCAGCGGCACCTCTTATACGAGCAAAACAGAAGCTATTGAAGATCGAGAATCGGCAACTGGCCGGGTCGGAACGTGCTCGCGAAATCATCCGACGTTTTGGCAACCGTGCCTTTCGACGTCCTATTCAGCCTCATGAGCTAGATGATTTATTAAAAATTTTCGAATCGACCTTTCAGCAACACGGCGATTTCGACGCGGCTATTCAGAAACCCATTATCGCAGTTTTGGTGATGCCTCAATTTTTACTTAAGGTGGAATCGGAGACATCGGGTTTCGAGCCACAAAAAATTAGTGACTTCGATCTAGCCAGCCGACTCTCTTATTTCCTCTGGGCCACGATGCCTGATAACCAGTTGTTGAGACTCGCTTCAGAAGGCCGTCTATCCGAGCCTCAGGTGCTTTCAGAACAGGTCGCCAGAATGTTGTCCAGTACGCGTGCCCGTGCTCTAGGAACCGTATTTGCGGCCCAGTGGCTGGGATTTGATGACGTGGGCATCCGCCGACGCCAAGATCCCATCGACAACCCTTGGTGCACGGAAACGCTGATGGAAGCCATGCGAGCTGAATCCGCCCTCTTTTTCTACTCACTCCTGCGGGATAACCAACCGTTACACCGGTTGATTGACGCTCGCTATACCTACCTGAATGAAGAACTGGCACGTCATTATGGGATCAAAGGTATTGAAGGAACCAAGATGCGTCCCGTGCGACTAAAAACCACCAAACGAGGCGGTATCCTCACGCATGCCAGCGTCCTTTCCGTGACTGCGTTTCCCGATCGAACCAGTCCGGTCGTGCGTGGCTACTGGGTTTTGGCCAGCTTACTGGGAACGCCACCGCCAGAACCTCCGCCAGATGTAGGTGAAATTTCCGCACAAGTCCTGAACCGCGACGATTTGAGTTTTCGGGAAAAGGTGCAACTTCACAGTAGGAACCCACAGTGTGCCGCTTGTCATCAAGAAATGGATCCGATTGGCTTCAGTCTTGAAAACTACGATAACTTCGGACGATGGCGTTCCCGTCAATACGGTGAAACCATCGATGCCCAAGGTCAATTACCGAATGGCCAACGATTTGTTGGAGCGGCGGGTTTACGAGACGTGATTGTCTCGCAACGCATGGACGATCTAACCCGCCAAATGGCTCGAAAAATGTTGACTTACGCGATAGGTCGCCAATTGGATTTTTACGACGAAGCCGCATTACGGAAAATCGTCGAAACCACTCGTCAGGATGACTACCGATTTCAAACGCTACTGATGGCAATCATCGAGAGCTACCCATTTCAATACAAACAACAATTTCAGAGTGCATCCGAATGAGAAAAACAGCTTTGCGAATTTCTCGGCGTACGTTGCTACAAGGCACCGGTGCCGCCTTGGCATTACCGTGGTTAGACATCATGAAAATACCGAGGGCCCAAGCCGATCCAATCGCTGGATTAAAGCGTGGCTCACAAAATAATCGCCTGGCCTACCTCTACTTTCCTAACGGTAGCGCCCAAGGTTCATGGCAACCCGAAAAGATAGGCACCGACGGCAGCCTGCAGAAATTGAATCGCTGGATGGCCCCCTTAGAAAGCGTTAAACAACACATCTTGGTGGCCAATAATCTCTGGACGCCCCGAGGCAACGGACATGGTGCCGGGACCGCCACGTGGCTAACCGACGGCGGCTACAACGAACGGAAGATACAAGTCACGGGACGATCCGCGGATCAAATCGTAGCCCACCGACTAAAAGATCAGACGGTATTGCCCTCCCTGGAACTCTCCGTCAAAGGGGAAGGCCATTTCAGTGGTTGCTTACCCCGAAACTCCATTTCCTGGCGCGATGCGGGCACACCCTTGGAGCGAGAAACCGAACCACGCTCCGTTTTCGATCGCATGTTTCGGACGAGTGAAACTAGCGCGATTGATCGCAGTGTGGTCGACGTCGTGCTGGAACACGCGCGACAGATTAAACGGGCTGGAAGCATCGAGGATCAACGGAAAATCGATGAGTACTTAGAATCGGTTCGCGGTTTGGAAAGGAGGCTGGATTTTGCAGAAAAACAAACACAGCAAGCGTTGGATAATCGCCAGGTGACAGATACGCTGACTCGACCCCAACCCGGAATCCCCACTAACCACCAGACTTATGTTCGTTTAATGCTGGACCTCATTGTTCTGGCATTTTGGGCTGACGCCACGCGGGTTTGCACCTTCATGTTGGACCATGGGCAAAGTAATCGATATTTTGATTTCATTCCCGACTGTAAAGGGACATGGCACGCATTGTCTCATTACCGAGATATTTCTGGGCGTACGGAAGACGACGACGGTAAAACGTCTTGGAATACCGTGACCTCCAAACGAGACATGTACAATCGGGTCACCCGCTGGCATCATTCACAATTCGCCTACTTGATAAAAAAACTCCACGGAATCCGGGAAGCGAATGGTCGCACTCTACTGGAGTCTTCTACCCTCTGCTATGGCTCCAGCATCTCCGACGGGCATAACCACGGCGAAGACAATCTCCCCTTAATTTTAGCCGGATACGGAGGCGGATCTATCAATCCGGGGCGTTATCTTAAGCCAAAACGTGCCACGTCGATGTCGCGTATGCACTTGGCCATGATGCAGACGATGGGGATCGACATTCACCGCCTGGGAGATGAAGAAGAACCTCTCGAATTACTTTAGGCGTTACTCCAATACAGCCACACAGTACCATGCGGTCTAGCGAGCGCGGCACGCTTAACCAATTATCACTCGAACCACTGCTACGCGCTTGTACCCTGATTTTTGAACTGCGTTCAAATCACTTGAACGAATGTTGCATTTCCAGCCTAGCGATTTTCTTAACCCGGTGGCGTGTTACAAAAAAATCCACGCACTCGATTGGTGCGTGGATTCGTTTCTGCTGAAAGCGGAGAGAAAAGCATCTCACAGCCGCAAGGCTGGTTTTTTATTTTGCAATCCAAACAGGACTTATCGTCGGCGAATGTTTGACAAGAACCCACCGACCAACAGCATAGAAACCAGCATCGAGCCTGGTTCGGGGACTCCTGGGCCGCCTAAGCCATCTCCAGTAACCAACTTAAATGTCTCACCGTTGGTAAAGTTCCAAGTGAACGTTTGATTCTGATATGGAGTTGTTATTCCAAGGCCCGCCATGTTAACGCCACCGATAAACATGTTGCTCTGCAAAGCAGTACCCGATGCATAGCTATTTCGCACGACGGTGTACAGCTTACCGTTGTTGCCTCGAATCAGTGAGAACGCGTCACCAGTTTGAAATGTTGCATTGAAAAACGCATTGGTCGCACCAAACTCTGCCGGCCCCTGCACCTCGTACCCACGCCCGTTGCTTGTGAGAACATTCCCCATATTTATGGATGGATTGGCCGTATTGATGCCTTGCTGAAAGAAAAAGTCGTCACCGCCCAACGTCAAACTATCGGTGTTCAATGTTCCAGAGCCGAGGAAACGTACTCCCGTAGCTTCTTGGCTTGCCGTCACGACAATATCTGCGGAAGTTTGCACACTAGAAAAAATGACCACTCCAATGGCCAGCAAAAAGGTCACAGATGTCTTCATTGATAATTCCTTTCAACCCAAATTATGTACCTGTATAGATTGCCCCTTAAGGTTAATCAGTATGATACCGGGGTCAAGCAATTCTCATCGCTTTTGAATTTGGCTTCGCTTCCCAATAAAATCGACCCTCAATCTGTGGTTTTAATGCCACATCGCCCGTCTTTCTCTACCCTAGGCGGGAAATTTGTTGAAAAATGAGTACACTGCAAATCCCTCAAAAGGGCATACCCGACTCTTATGGGAACAGACCACCCAAACCGTAGGTGAATGCTTCATGGAGAGCTTGGTGTATAAAAAACATAATGCTCAATACTTTGCCGCATTTCACCCGTTCTCATTGGATAAATTTGCGACTACCCCGCGACGTTCCTCATTTTCAACATCTTGCGCAAAAGATTAAATGGCCCATCGAACCACTGTCTATAACGCCTATCAAAAACTGGCAGAACAATATGCCGCGTTGATCGAAACTAAACCCCATAATGCCTATTACGAACGGCCTGCCATGATGAAGATGTGGCCGGACCTAGAGGGCAAAAAGGTATTGGATGCTGGATGCGGCCCCGGACTTTACGCAGAAAAACTGCTCGAGCGTGGCGCTATCGTCACGGCATTCGATATCAGTGAACGCATGATGGCGGAGGCCCGAAAAAGGGTTGGGGATCAAGCGGATCTGCGATTGGTCGACATGACGCAACCGCTGGAGATGTTCCGCAAAGATCAATTCGATTTCATCAACGCACCTCTTTGCATTGATTATGTAAAAGACTGGCGAAGCTTATTCAAGGAGTTCAAACGCATCCTGAAACCCGGGGGACTTTTTCAATTTTCGTGTGGCCACCCTGCTTTTGACGCACAATATTACAATACGTCAAAGTACTTCGATGTCGAACACGTCCAGTGCACATGGACGGGGTTTGGCATCGAAGTCGTTATGCCGAGCTATCGCAGGTCGCTTCAAGATATCTTCATGCCATTGATCGATAACGGCTTTCAAATTCGGCAAGTGGTCGAACCGCTTCCGACTGTCGAATTCAAAAAGAATGACTTCCGACGCTATCTCTCTTTGGTGCAACGCCCTGCATTTCTTTGTATTCAATCCGAGTGTTTGATTTAGGGTTAGATAAGCATAATCCAAAAAACCCAGTGCAGACACTCTCGACATTGTTAGCGCACTTTCCATGATGCGGTGCTCACATTGTCACATTCTATCAGTCACCCATATGTTTGTGCGTCCTCGACCCGATCGGCATCCGTCACAACCGGTGAAATCAATGCAAATGTTCCTTTAAGGGTTGGCAGTCAAATTCACACTTACAAATTCGGTAAATCCCTGCGGGAAACGCAAAGGCTCGGCAGTTATTAACGGATGGTGCAAATTTGGAGGCCGAAAGTTCGGCTGTCCGTTAAAAATCAAAAACAGGTTTACCAACTAAAACACGGTTGCAAATTCAGGGGTGATACCAGACGCATCGACCGCCCTCCTGAGTTACTCGCTACGGAACATGTAAACGGAACGAAACAGTATGACACCAATAGACCCAGTAGAATTTAAGGAACGGGAATCAGAAGTACGCCGAAAAATCGCCGATGCTCGTTCACTCGCATCCCAAATTTCACGAAGACACGATGGCAAAAAGGAAATTGGGTCGAATCCGTTTGGCCGGGTAACTTATCTAGGAACCGGCGAGGTCGTGCCACCCAATCAACGCAGTGTTAACTGGCTTATTTGCTTGAACGGATTCGCAGCAGGCAGTTGCTTTGCATTGGCATTCTTAACGCTCCCCAACACAATTTGGACCTCGGTTGTGAGCTTAAGCGGGATTGGCTTTGCCTATTTCGCGTACAGAATTTTGGATAACCAGCTTAAACAAAAGAACAAAAACATTTCCTCCGTACCCACACACAAGGGCCTGAATATCCCGCCCTCTTGCGTTTCAGCGGATAACCCCATGGAGTCCGTTAAGGAGAGTGTTTATCTGGAAATGGAAACGATTTCGTAAGTGAAGCCGCCAAAAAATTACGCAACCCAACATCTCCCCCCTGTGAAACGCCCGGGATCAAATTTCAAAAGCAGTTTCCAAAATTTCAGAGACGTTAAAAAATCCTACTTAAATTCGAATAAAGTGCCCATGAAGGGAAAAGGACCCCTTAGATATCCATTCCATTAAAACCACTAAAAGTGAACGCTCAAAACAAAAAAAACGCCGCACTCAGGAGTGCGGCGTTGCGTTTTATTAATCGATGTAGCTTGAGCTGACTAGGCGCTGCGACGGCGGCGAATAACCATTGCCAAACCACCGAGACCAAGCAGTGCAAAACTGGTTGGCTCTGGAACAGCGAATGAGACATTCAAGCTGTAATCGCCGATGCCTGTACCCGGTGTGACTGAGAAACCGTCAGCGAAGGTGGAATTGAAAGAACTGACTGCGATGGTGTAATCACCAGCGGCCAATGCCAAGTCGAAAATACCGCTGTAGGTACCGGGGCCGCCATCATCATCTTCGGCAAGCAAAATTCCAGCAGCGTCGAAAATAGCAATTTCCGTGTCAACGGTACTGCCCACAAACCCGCCGAGATCTTCATCTGTGAAAAATGACAAATTGCCGTCTGTAGCAAGGTTGATACCGTAAAGATCAAACAGACCTGTCACAGCGAACTCTCCGACTGAGCCAGCTGTATCCCCTGGGCTAACCGATCCTAGATCAAACACACCGTTCGTGTCCGAAACTGCAACCAATTCCTCAAACGAAATCGTAACGTTTGAAGATTGAGCATCTGGGCCTGCCGCGTCGTCTTCGAACGTGTCAAAAAACTCAACGTCAAAACCCGTGGTGAAGCTTGAAGGGTCTACTGCGGTCGACAACTCTTGAGCCGAGTTGTAATTGAACGAGGTAAACGCCTCGTCGGGACCGGGATTTTCCCATGTGAAAGAGAAAGGATTCAACAGGTTATCGCTGCGAACTTGAATGTCTGCCTCGCTACCCCAAGTCGCGGTGTTCACTGCGGTAAGAGTTCCCTCGATCCGCATGTAGTTGGCTGTGAAACCACCTGTGAAGGTTCCCAAAGCCGCAACCGTGTTTAGCGGACTGCCTAACCCAGATCCATGATCAAAGGGCCCCGCTCCTAAAAAGATGGACTCCGAATTAATAATTCCACCACCCGTGGCGTTGCTGTCTGCGATTGCCGCGGATGGCAGAGCCACCGCCAAACCGCAAATGGTTAATAATTTCAAAATTCGCATTGAAAACTCCTGACCTCTCATGCTTAAAGATCAATCTACGGGTTGATCAACAAAGATGTACTAACAATTACAAGTCATATATTCGCAAGGAACAAACCAAAACGCAAGCTGCCGCGTGGCAAAATAGGGGGAATTTCTGGTTTTTTCCGTCAGAGCCCCTTTTTAAAAGGTAAGGCAATAAAAAACCCCTCAAAAGCACCAACTCGACGATCTCGCAATTTTTCAAAATCTGAATTTTCCGTGGGTTTTCAAAGCTTTTAAGGCCCTTTCCCTATCGACCAAGAGAAATATTGACATCCCTGGCTCGCTTGGCGAAAAATTTGCTTTTAGCCGCGCATCTATCGTTTTAGCCGCGCATCTATCGTTTTAGCCGCGAATCTATCATTTTCCCCAAACCGAGGCATGATTGAGAGAGGAAAAGGCCGAATGCCATGCCAGCCTTTCGCAATGCCAGCCTCTCCAATCATTTGCGACGCTCCCGTCACTTGCCCATAACCAGTGCCCCCCAAGCCACACCCGCCTTCCTGCGATGTGATTGGGTTGCGGCAAAAGCATCGTTGGATCCCAAAGAAGCCGAGGCACGACGGCCTGAATTCTGTGAATTAGTTATTCTAAAAACCTACTAATACAGGCCTACTCGCCATTCTGCCTGATCCATTTCCACCGTCCAATCAAAGGGACTGGAAGCGAACTGAGGTGAAATCAGCGTGATTTTGGCTCGCACTTCTCCATTGATCTGGTTAACAAACTGACCGAGCGATCCATTCGCCGTAACATCGACGGAGACATCCGTACTGGCCATAGCACGGGTGTCCACCAACTCCCAGCTGCTGGTGGTGTGGCTCCATAAACGCGTCATTTGGAGGACGTCACCACTTGGGCCTCCCGTCATGGCCCCCTCAATTCTCAGTCCAAAAGTGGTGGGATTGTTGATCGAAACTTCGGAGACAAGGATCAAGTCAATTTTTTGTTTCAGTGGATTGCTGGTGGGAGATGGTGCGAGTTCCCAATTGGCATCATCCGAGTCAGCTAAATCAGAGAAAGCTCCGGCCACGGGGACGCCATCCAGCAACTTGAACCCCAATGCGTCAAAATCAGCAATGCCGGTTTGCGTGGTAATAAAATACTCGCCATCGTATTGAGTCGCGGTAACTCGCAATTGGTAAGTACCATCGACTTGCGCTCGATGACTAATCAGATCAAAGTCGGACGCGACCAAATTGCCGTCGGGATCATACAAAGCCATATTCAAGGATTTATCACCTCCCAACCCTAAACGATTTTCCCATTCGAAAGGGCCCCCTCCGGGTAAGTAACTGCGATAACCAATCTCCTCTCCGGCGACGACATCAATATCGAATACGTCGGAATTTACAACCTCGTTCTGGAAAACCAAATTATCAAGCGGTGCGGTGTGCGTACCGAGACCAGCTGCAACCACGTAGGCGATATCGGCGGTGGACCGTTGGATAACCAAAGTCTCAGATTGGCTGTGTGCCGCGCCCTCCCCAATGACTTCGGCTAAAAGATTGTTGTCAGAATCAAATGCTCGTAGAAAACCAATATCCAGCGTGTCATCGGAACCAATATCAATCGAAACCATGGATTGCAAGTTATCAAAATCAGCTCTTAACTCGGGAAAACCTTCGCGGAAACCGTCAGGACGGCCGGGGATATCGGAGAAAACTTTATCTCCGGTAGGTGCAGCAAACAGCGTTGGAGTGACCGCATAAACAGAGAATCCAGTTAATGCGTTAGACAAAACAACTCCCTCAAAGGAGGAAGCGGTGATCTCACCCTCATCCAACATATCCGGGTCGGCATTCACGATCACCGATTCCGAGACATAGCCTATCACGCCTTCTAAACCAGTAATGTTCTGGTTAACCCCGAGATCCATTCCAATCGCAGCATTTTTCACTGTCAAAAGGTTGTATTCCTCGGCATTTCCCAAGACGCGAACATAGAAGGTCTCGGTGTCGGGCGACGTGTTGACGAACCCATCTACATAGTTCAGCAGGTTATCTGGGCCGGCAATCCCTTCCATCAAAAGGTTATCCGCTTCGTCATAAACTTGGATCTCAGCACCAGTCACTTCGCCCGTCAGTTGCGTCAACGCTAAGGAGGCTGACTCATTGGCATCTAGCGTGAAACTGTACCAATCCTCCGCATATTGAACGCCGACGAAGATGTTGTCATAGCCGCGTCCATCCGAGTCTCGAGGAAAGTTATCGTACTGTTGAAATTTGACTTTGAAGTCTGCACCGAGCTCCATACCGGCGTCGCTGGCCAATTGCACCACATCAAATTCCACGTCCTCCCACAATCCATTTGGAGTCGTCGCTCCGGTAAAAATGGTGTACCAATCCGTTCCGTCATCGCTAATGGCGACGCCGTCGCCATTGAAACTGCCTGCAAACATTTGAGGCAGAAGATGGGTTTCATCTCCAAAACTCACATGCGAGAAACCTAGAATGGCTTCTTCCACATCGCTCAAATCCAAAGTCAAAACTGCTTCATTCAGATTAAAGACCCCGGCGATTCCCACGTCCACGTCCATAGCAAGGGCGTAAGTGCCGTTGCCAGTACCGGTATTGTCAGCGACGAGGATGCGACCGTCATCCGTCGATGAAGACACTACCCAATCATTTCCCAAGGCTCCGGTTTCCAGATCATCCTCGAAGATCACGCTTCCACCACCGGTCCCCAATTCTCCCAGGACCGCCAAGCGATCGACCGCACTGACAGGTAGGTGCCCTTGAACGATGTGCGTGGCATCGATGTCCTGCGCTGTCGCAGCAGAATTGTTTTCAGGGCCTAAGCCGAGGCTCTCCAATTCCAGGCCTGCATTCATCCACAGCTTGGCTTCAAACTGCCCGGTTGTCGCAGCGTCGCCTTCCACCGAAATGGTGTACTCACCTGCCTCAACGGCGGGCAGATTTTCAATAAAAATCGCCTCCGAAGAACTACTCGCAGTGAAGTTCGCCAGGACTAACCCTGTAGGATTGGTAATGGTCACTCGAGGGACTAAATCGCCCGTCATCGTGCCCACCATCAACGTTATTTTCTGATTTGCATCGAGTGGTAAATCAAACTCTCGCACATCCGAATCAAACTGAATTTCGTTAATGGCATTAGCCGTGTAAACCTGCGAACCCATGGGCTGAACAGGGGTAAGCACAAACTCTTCGGTTAACGAATAAACACCCACGGCATCCCAAGCTGCCATCGTGGAGAGGTGCTGTTGCGAACCCACACCAAACAGGTCAATGGCGGACTGAACGGCACCCACTCGCGCATCTGGGTAGGTAGAATTAGCCGTCAGGTACACCGATAAATTGCGATAAGCGATGTCCGCCGCGTCATCAATTCCCACGGCAGCAACGTTATAGCTATGCCCCGTATCGTTGGTGCCGGCCTCGCCCACACTCATGATATAAAACCACTTATTCATCACACCAGAATTGATGTGAACCCCGCCAGCATCTCCATTACCGACGTACCAATAATCGCCCAAGTAAGTATCCGGATCCGCGAATTGATTCGGGTTTTGCATATTGCGGAACTGACCGGAGTTTCCGTTCAGCCCGATGTCTCCACCCATTAGCCAGTCATTGTTGTTGCGGGCGTGATTTTCGACGGCTTCGCCAAAGATATCAGCGAACGATTCGTTTAACGCTCCCGATTGGTTTCGGTAAATTAGGCCGGCCGTGGATTGCACGACTCCGTGCGTAACTTCATGCCCAACAATGTCCAACGAAACCAAGGGCCCGCGGAGATTTCCATCCCCGTCCCCGTAAGTCATAAAGGAACCATTCCAAAACGCATTCAAGTAATTACTTCGGTAGCTGGTATACGAAACTAAAGTGGCGCCAGCACCGTCCCAAGAATCACGTTCATGTTGGTTGAAGAAGTATTCCCAGGTTTTGTCAGTCCCCCAGTGGGTTTGGTTACCAACTTCATGGTCCGGTTGACCAAAATTTTGAGAGTTGCTTACAAAATCGACTGCGTTTCCATAATTAGTACCTTCATTAAGGTCGTAGGTCTCCACACCTCCCAGTTGGGGAGGCCCTGCGGCGTCTGATTGTCGCAAGCGATAGTCCGCCCCACTAAAGTCGGCTGTGAACGCTTGATTCGCGTCGTAAAGGGTCGTCCCAGAAGCGGGAACGTTAACATCATGGATGCGATTTTCCGTGGCAATAACTGTACCGGATGTCGCATCCACGAAAACCCAAGATCGTGACATGGGCGTCGTGGCGTAGATGTCGAATTTATACGCTAACGTATTGTTCAGGTAGACGAGCTCTCCATCCGGTGTCTCAAGACTGATTCCCAAATCGTGGTCATGAGCCGCGTGCGTTAAGAAATCGTGTTGGTGGTTATGATCCGGGCTGATCCCCCCCATGCAGGATGCACATTGGCAACCCGATCCATGATCATGCTGACTGGGATCTTGTTGCATCCCTAGGCCCAGGCATTCGCCGCAGTGGCAACCGGAGCCGTGGTCGGTTTGATCAGAATCCTGAGGATCGATATCAAGCCCCTGCCCTCCTAAGAGCTGAGTTGCCCCTACCTGCCATATGTAGTGTTGCGCCCCAACAAAATCCATCGCAGATTGTAACGCTTGGGTTTGGTTTAGCGTTACGTTCGCGATGGCCGCATCGACATCGTGATACTCGCCGCTCAGGCTAATGATCAAACCATCTCGGGTGTGTACGGTATAAGTACTATTTTCAACAGGGTATCCCTTGTACAGGTGCTGGTACTTAAAGTGCTCAAACCCAATCTGATCCTGCGTTTGGTTCAAGAGCTCAAAAGAATCACTCGCGTCAGCTCCCAAGTGATTTCGTAACACATCGACCTGTTGAGCCACGGGCGTGTCGTTTCCCACGTGAGTCAACAAGGAACTTGAATACGGGTCGGCGATCCCGAAATCGGCCGCCAGCATATTGCGAGGCTCCAGTGTTTCAAAGCGAGCCATCGTTGGCTGAATTGTGGTTTGCTTCCGCCGCCTAGGTGTTCGATGCTTCATGGCGATACCCTCCATTACTCCTGAACTTATTAGCAGAATTGCTGCGATTAGGCTGTCATCATAGTTATTTTTTGTTTGATATTCATCCCCGAAACCAAATTTGAATCGTCCTTATACTTTCTTCCGAACCAAATCAGAATGGATTAGGGTGCTATATTCTTCCGTTCCTGCTGAAGAGGCGTCCCTAACGTTACCTGTGACACAAACGTGCCGAACTCCGATTTCATGAACAAGCGTGGTGACTTTTCAGGGTTACCCAACAGGCAGAGACCCGCACGGCAACCAACCAAACAAACAGGAAAGCAGGCAATTTCCTGCGTGCTTTAACCGCTTGATACCTGATTAAAATTGGCAGAGCTTGCCACACACCGCGTTCCCATCTGCGATACCGCACAGGCTTCACTCGCACGAAAATATCCGCAGCAAACCAAAATCCATGGGGGTGAAAAAGATCGCCGGGAATAATCAGCCCCCGCGCCACGAAACAAAACGGAACGGCCCATGGTCGATCGCGGCACGTTAAATTCCCAAAAACGAAAACGGCCTTGGTATGCCCCGCTTATTCAGAGGCCCTAGTCACAGTCTCTTTCGTTTTTTCGGGTTAGGCAACGCCAGTCTTCAAACGGTTGAAAATGAGATCGCGCTCGTGACTGTCAATCAGCTCGCGTCGTGGTTAGAATATTCAAAAATTCAGGACACGAGCGTGATTTCCCTGACGTAACCGATACGCAAACCCCACCCCAAATCACTTGCAAGGAATCCTACATGAACAAAATGAGCATAATGATCCGTCTGTCCATCATGATGTTTCTACAGTTTTTCATATGGGGCTCTTGGTATGTGACGGCTCCCAATTTCTTGGGCGGCCTCGGATTTGACGGGTCGGATTTTGGCTGGACTTATTCCGTCGGACCGATTGCCGGAATGATTTCACCCTTTTTCGTCGGTTTTATTGCTGACCGTTACTTTGCGACCGAAAAAGTGCTGGGGATCATGCACCTGCTCGGGGCTGGTGCCATGTATTACGCGACTACGCTGATGTTGGATACGGCACCGTCGGCGACTTGGATTAACTGGGCACTCTTCGGTTACATGCTCTGCTTCTTCCCGACTCTTTCGCTGGTTAACTCGCTGTCCATGCACAATTTGACCGATACGGAAAAACAATTTCCGTTGGTACGCGTCTTTGGCACGATTGGTTGGATCGTAGCCGGATCGGTAGTCGCTTTCTCAAAAGCATGGGGATTTTCGCAGTGGGATCAAAACATCAACATGTTTTACCTCGCTATCGGAGCCGCCGTCGCTTTAGGGATTTTCAGTTTCACGCTGCCTCACACTCCACCGCCTGCGAAGGGTAAGCCCGCCAGCTTTAAGGAATTGGCTGGCGTTGACGCGTTGGTGCTTTTCAAGAATCGATCCTTTCTGGTATTCATGATTTGTTCATTCGCGATTTGTATCCCCCTTGCCTTTTATTATCAGTTGGCGGCGCGAGCGGTCGAGCAGGCTGGTGTTTCAGATCCCGCTTTCAAAATGACCTTCGGCCAGATGTCGGAAATTTTCTTTATGGTCGTAATGCCGTTTTTCTTTGTCCGTTTGGGCGTGAAATGGATGCTCGCCGTGGGCATGCTGGCTTGGGTGTTACGCTACGTTCTGTTCGCATTTGGCTCACCCGTGACCGGAGATCCCGCCACCGGAGTTATCTCAATGATGCTGCTGGGCGTCGTTTTACACGGTATTTGCTACGATTTCTTCTTCGTCACGGGTCAAATTTATACGGATAAGGCAGCACCCAATGAAGTACGTTCACAAGCCCAAGGATTGCTGGTCTTCTTTACTTTAGGGCTCGGTATGTTCTTGGGAGCCCAAATCGCTGGCCAAATCGAAGAGCGATTTACGCCGCCCGAATCCGCGCAATTCTCCAAACAAGCTGAATACAAACAAAGCATGGTCATTGCACTCAAAGCTGTGCCTAACGAAGAGAAAACGAATGTCGCATTGTCCGAGCTTGAAGCAAAACAAGCTGACCAGAAAACGAAAATGGAAACGGACAAGTACGATGCACTCGTAGCCGCTTTTTGGAAATCACCTTCTGATGATGCAACCACTCTTTTGATTGAGAAAAACGAGGCGGAACAAAAAGCATTGGCTCTCAAGTCCCTGCAGGCGAAAGACTGGAAAATGATCTGGCTCATTCCTGCCGGCTTCGCGTTTATGGTCTTAATCATCTTCGTCGCCATGTTCAAAGTGGATCCGGAACTCGAAAAATCCAACTCAAAATTAGCCGAGGCCTAATCATGAAAAATCTGACTGTTATTCTCGTAGCGATCATTTCGACGCCGCTCATGATCAACTTGAGTCCGGTAGCCGCCCAAGATGCGGAGCCCGCTCATTCTATTTTCGATGGAAAAACGCTCAACGGTTGGGTCGGTGATCCAAAGTTCTGGCGGGTAGAGGATGGCGCCATTGTCGGTCAATCCACAGCGGAAAACCCTGTAAAAGCCAACACATTCCTCACCTGGGACGCCGGGGATGTCCAAGATTTCGAAATGCGTTTCAAATTCCGCATGGACGGGGGAAACTCTGGCGTGCAAATCCGTAGCCAACCCAAGGATGATTTTCGAGTCGTTGGCTATCAAGCCGATTTCGATGCCAAGAACGCCTACACGGGTATTTTCTACGACGAGGGTGGACGGGGAATCCTGGTTCCAAGATGCAAGCAGGTCACAATTGATGCGGAAGGGAACAAGACCGTCAAGGATGGGAAAGTCGACGAAGCAACCTATTTGAATGGAATCAAAGAAGGCGACTGGAACGAAGTGGTAATTACAGCCGTTGGTCCAAAACTCACGCACTCCATCAACGGTAATGTCAGCGCGGTGTTAATTGACCATCAAAAAGACGCCGCCGAAGCAATCGGTATTCTAGCGCTCCAGTTACACGCCGGTCCTCCCATGAAAGTCGAGTTTAAGGACTTGTTTTTACAGATGAAATAATGGGGATCGCCCCCTGTTAGCAACGCGTTATCGCAACCATCGGTCTCCTATGCCAGCCATTCCCGGTGGGCATAGGGTGTTGCACCACTAGGAACGGAAACCGGATTCCCGGTACAATCTGATACGCCTTCGCAGGCATATTAAAGAAAATTCACTGTCCCTACGCAGGCCGAAATGCTTGCGGATTCTCGACTCAGGAGTCCCTTTCCATGACATTTGCAAGGTGCATCTGCGCCCTCGTGCTGCTGTGTTTGACCATTCCAAACGCATATGGCCAATCCGATTATAAAAAAATCGCTGAAGTAGAAGGCGTCACTGAATTTCGCCTGAGTAATGGCTGCCGTGTTTTATTGATGCCAGATGAGTCATCCACCAGCGCGACGGTCAACATGACGGTTTTTGTGGGTTCGCGTCACGAAGGCTATGGAGAAACCGGCATGGCCCACCTACTGGAACACATGCTGTTTAAAGGCACCCCCAAACACCGAGACATTGACAAGGAACTAAAAGACAAGGGCGTCCTGAATATGAACGGGACCACCTGGTATGACCGCACCAATTATTTTGAAACCCTGCCAGCGAGCGAAGAGAACGTCGATTGGATGATCGCCATGGAAGCCGATCGATTGGTGAACTGCTTTGTACGGGCCGAGGATTTAGCTTCCGAAATGACGGTCGTTCGCAGCGAGTTTGAACGCAGCGAAAATAATCCCATTTCGATCCTATTCCAGCGGATCATGTCGGCCAGCTTTGATTGGCACAATTACGGAAAAAGCGTCATCGGCAACAAAGCCGATATTGAACTGGTGCCGATCTACAACCTGAAACGCTTTTACAAAAAATACTACCGACCCGACAATATCATGGTCATGGTCTCTGGTAAATTTGACCCCGAAAAGGCATTGGCTTCGGCAGTTAAGCACTTTGGTTCTTTGGAGAACCCCGATTCGGAATTGGAAAAAACGTATACCTCCGAGCCTGTTCAGGACGGTGAGCGAGTTGTTCAATTGCGTCGTTCGGGTGATGTTCCCGTACTGGGACTCGGATACCACGTGCCTGCGGTTGCCAACGAGGATCACGCCGCCGTGGAAATCCTTGATTGGATCCTAGGGGATGAACCTAGCGGTCGACTCTACAATTCCCTCGTAAAAACCGGAAAAGCATCCACGGTTTTCAGCCGCATCGAAGCCGGCTACGACCCCGGCATGTTGCTTTGTTTTGGACAGATCGAAGACGGCGTCGAGGTCGACGAATTCAACAAATTGATGACCGCCTCGCTACAAGAAGTGGTCGACGAAGGTGTTACTGAAGCAGAGGTCAAGCGTGCCATTGCCGACATCCTTAAATCGAAGGAAGAAGCACCTACCAACCCAGAGCAATTCACCATGACGCTCAGTGATTGGGCCGCCTATGGTGACTGGCGTTTGTTCTACCTGCACCGAGATCGCTTAAGTAAAGTCACCCCTGAAGACGTCAATCGCGTTGCCAAAAAATACCTCAAAAACAGTAATCGCACTGTCGGGATTTTCGTCCCCACAAAAGAGCCGGAACGAAGTCGCATTCCGTCGACGCCCCGTGTTGCGGATTTGGTCAAGGATTATAAGGGGCGGGAAGCTGTCAAAGCGGGTGAGGCTTTTGAGGCCACTCCCGAAAATATCGCTTCGCGGATCGAACGTGGTGACCTGGATTCGGGGATCAAGTTCGCCTTGCTGCCCAAGCAGGCTCGCGGCGAGCAGTTCTTCATGGAGCTAACGTTGCGATTCGGCACGGAAGAAACATTGAACACTCCCCAAATGTTACTGGCTTGTGATTTGTTGCCGCAAATGTTGACCAAAGGCACGACCTCGCTTTCGCGTCAAGAAATCGAGGATCGTACAACGGAACTCAAATGTGATATTGGCGCCAGTGGTGGCAAGGGCTTCGTCACAATTACAGTCAAGGGTCGCAAGGAATTCCTTAAAGAGACACTCGATCTGGTCATCGATATTTTGAGAAACCCGGCCTTTCCAGAAGAAGAATTCAAGCTGCTGAAAACAGGACGTATCGCACAAATCGAGGCCCAGAAATCGAGCCCACAAATGAAAGCGATCGTTGCCATGTCGAAAAAGCTAAACCCCGTGGAGCCTGACAGCATCCACTATGCCTTAGACATGGAAGAACAAGTCGAACGGATGAATGCCACGACGATTGCCGACGTCAAACGACTGTATGACGAATTCCTCGCTGGTAACCGAGGTGAATTGACGGCCGTCGGCTCGATTGATTCGGACCAGATAAAAAGCAGCATCCAGGACGGCCTAGCGGATTGGAAAACTGACCAAGCCTACCAACGCGTCCCGGAGGTCCATTTCGATTTCACGCCCGAAGATGTCAAGATTGAAACGCCAGACAAAGCCAATGCGATCATGTTGATGTCCACGACGATGCCCATTCGATCGGACGATCCCGATTGGGAAGCACTCTTCTTGGCCAATGATATCCTCGGTGGTGGTTCGCTCTCCAGTCGATTGGGACAACGCGTCCGCGAGGAAAAAGGATTGTCCTATGCCGTAGGAAGTCAATTCCAAGCTGATGCCCAAGATTACGCAGCTTCCTTCATGACCTATGCGATCACCAACCCTGCCAACCGCGAAGCTTTGCTGACAACGGTCAACGAAGTATTCGATGAGTACTTGGCAAATGGTGTAACCGACGAGGAACTGGAAGCCGCCAAAATCTCTTACGCCAAGTCAATCGAAGATATGCTGGGCAGCGATCAAAAACTGACAGGTGTCCTGCACCAATATCAGAACTATGATCGTGACGAATCTTACTTAAGAGGACGTCTCGACCGCATGGCAGGTGTCACCAAAGAGCAAGTCAATTCGGCAGCTCGACGGCTCTTGAACGAAAAGAAGTTCATCACGATCACCGCAGGTGATTTTGAGAACGCTAACCCAGAAGATGCCGTCAAAGAGAAGTAAACGTCAGGTGTGATGGTCTCCTCGGCCCAACCGCCGGGGAGACCCTTCACAGAGTCTGCGAGGTGAACTGACTAGCCCGCTTCCAATCTCAGGTCTGCCGGCCAACCTTAACCGTGTTCGTGAAACTGAAATCGATCCGGTAACAAATCTCTCAGCGTCCAGGTTATCTGGTTGCTAAAGTCCTCCGCAGCGAAGGCATGGATTAAAGCATCCTCGGGGAAGAATTCACCGATCACCTGGCGACAGGCGCCGCACGGCGTCGCTCTCGGTTCCGCAACCACCGCAAGACTTGCGAATTCACGATAGCCCTCCGACACTGCCTTGGTAATCGCGACCTGTTCGGCGCAAATGCACAAGCCATAGGCTCCGTTTTCCACATTGCAGCCAGTAAACACTCTCCCACATTGAGTGGCCAAGGAGGCTCCAACGGCAAAATGGGAGTAGGGCGAATGAGACATCCTTCTGGCCTCGCAAGCCATATCAAACAGGTGACGGGTCGTCAATTTACTCACAGCAGTCCTTCATTCGGAAATGCGGTTATTAAATTCCAGCTTAACCCGAGATACGTTTGACAATTAAACTTGGTGGCTCAACGGGATCGTCGGAAAGCGTAATCGCCTTCATTAAATCCGGCTTCACTTTGGCATAACTCGCGTCGGTACAATAGACATGCAACAGGGGTTGATGGCGTTCCACGGTGTCTCCAATTTTAGAAAGCCATTCCAATCCAATCGCATGGTTGATCTTGTCCTCGATGACTTTTCGGCCGCCTCCCATATCGATCACCGCCCAACCGAGTGCTTCAGCGTCAACGGCGGAGACAACACCATCGCGGTTGGCTTTGAGGACATGCAATTTTGAAATCGGCCTAGGCACCGAAAGATCACCACCTTGGGCGACTACCATCTCTTCGAATTTTTCATAAGCAGCTCCGCTGCGAATGGAATTGGCCAACATCGTAATCGCCTGATCACTGGAATCCACCATCTTAGCGGCCAATAACAACTCGGTTCCTAATGCGATCGTGAGTGTGATCGTATCGGCATCCACTTCGTTTTTCAAAATATCGATGCTCTCTTCAATTTCGATGGCATTACCCACCGAGCCTAAAGGCTGGTTCATGTCAGTAATCAGAGCCGAAGCTTTGACTCCCAACCGACTCGCCACACCCACCATGGAATTCGCTAAATCTTCGGCCTCGGCAATGGTCTTCATGAACGTACCACTGCCCCATTTCACATCAAGGACCAGATCTTCGAGACCCTCAGCCAATTTTTTGCTAAGAATACTCGCGGTAATTAACGGCACTGAAGTTACGGTGCTGGTGATGTCTCGTAAGGCATAGAGTTCGCGATCTGCGGGTGCAATTTCGTGCGTGGTACCCGTTATCGCGCATCCCACATTCCGCACTTGGCTTTGCAATTCTTCGATCGACAAGTCCGTGCGAAATCCGGAGATCGACTCTAATTTATCCAGGGTGCCGCCGGTTGGCCCCAAGCCTCGTCCGGAAATCATCGGAACGGCCATGCCACAAGCTGCCAGCATGGGTGTAAGAGGAATGGAAATCTTGTCGCCAATTCCGCCACACGAATGTTTATCGACAATCGGCTTATCAAAATCTGGCCATTGCATGACCTTGCCGGAATCTCGCATTTCGCGAGTCAATGTCACCGTTTCATCGAGATGCATGCCGCGGAAAATGACCGCCATGGCAAACGCGGCCATCTGATAATCGGGCACTTCCCCCGCCGCATAGCCACGAATCAGCGCCGCCAAATCGGCATCGCTGACACGCTCACCCTCTTTTTTTTTCTTGATAATCCTTGCGGCATTCATGCCAAGATGATGGCAACTCCAGCCAAAATCAGCAATGCCACTGATGGGCATTTCAACGAGAGATGGGGTGAAATCCCGTTGACGATTCCACCCCATTCCTTTTTGCCGGCTTTAATCTCGGTCCTCAGCGTCCGCTGACCCGACTCTTTGAAGCTTGGATTAATAATTGAAGTTGGCAACCTCACCACCTGATCGCGTCGAAAGCGATTGATACAGGTTGAGATCGATAGAATTGGTAATGAACTGGACCGAACCGTCAGCTACCAAGAAATTGGCACCTTGGGGGTGAGCACTTGCGAAGTCCTCGAAATGGCCGTTTTCCGAGTCGTTCAAGATATGATCAGTCGTGCCGACAATCCTTGCCGCACCCTCTTCAATATGGGGATCCGCTCCCACCCAAGTTACCGTCCCGCGAGTCGCCAAACGCTCACCGCACATCAGCGTGTTACTCAGCCCGTCTGTAATGCCACGGAAACGAGTCTTACTATTTTCAAAAAATATCCCTTCGCCGGTTTCTTCATTGCCTTCAATTTCCATAATTCCAAAGACTCCGCTGTAGTTACAGCGGGACACCATTAGATCCTCATGATCGTGATCGTCGTCATCGTGGATAAAAGCGAATCCATGATCGTGCTCAAAATCTTCGTTTATCCATTCCCACTGCATTACTGCCGGTGACGGGTCAGAGGGGCACAGGAAGGTCGAAATAACGTGTTCGCGAAGCGAACTGAAATCGATCTCGTCCACGTGTTCGGAAAAATCAAACCGGTTGTAAGCGTTATCCTGTTCCATGTAAGGCAGGATACGCGTTGCCCAACCCCAGCCTGGAATCCCTTCTTCACCCGTCAACGGCAAAATGTCTTCGTCGACTTCCCAACCCGAGGGC
>CAJQPP010000066.1 GCA_905480235.1 uncultured Pirellulaceae bacterium | reverse complement strand
GTAACTCATTTCTGATACGCGATTTTTTCCACCGGTGATCAGAGCACGGAAGCTTCTGATCTACCGACCAATCGCTCTCGGGAAATCACGGATCATCCTCAGCCCCCCTTGGATGTCTGTATTTCCGAGAGCATTTTTTTTTCAATACCGGAAATGCTCAATCACGGATAATGACTGAGCAGGCTGACTCGCAAAAGAAGTTTCTGGTGCAGAACGAACGCTGCACCGTGGAACCGTTAGCTACCCGAAGGCGACTCGTATTTCGAATGGATGCGTGGCCGAATCGAGTGCAGGCTTACCACCGAGTTTAACGGCAGAAACCTGCCTTCCCTTCGCTGCCAGCTGTCCTTATGGGCTCTCGATTGAGTCTCGGTTCATTTCCTCGGTGACTTGATTTTCCAAATCCTCAATTTTCGAGGCCAGAGCGTTCAAGGACTGGGGGATATCTTTCCAAAAATCATTATCTCGGAAGCTGAATTCGACGTTTTCGCCTTTTTCCAAGCGAGCCAAATCTTTACGCAGTCGATGGATAGGACCCGCGAAACGAAGGGGCAGCTTCAAGGAGTGCAAGACGATCAATGGCAAGAAAATCAACATTCCCAGGAAAACTACGGCATGTTGTTTGAGGACACCCACCAAGTTATCCACCAACAGGGTATCGGAACCGTTGAAGGTTTGAAAAATTGCCACCAACAAGACAACGGAGAAAATTGATGCGAGCCAGTAAAAGACAAGATTCGCAGCCATCTTCAGCTGTATTTCCTTGTCGACTAATAGTGTTTTTCGTTTTTGATTCATTTTTTTCCTACCAACTCTATTGGTCGAGGGCCTCTTGAATACTGTCTTTGCTGTAGTCCCAGTACGCCACAGCAGCTCCACCGACGGCCTGAATGGAAGCAATAATTGCTCCGGCTATTAGGACCAACATTACGGCGTACTCCACCGCTGTAGCGGCTTCCGTTTCTACCAAGAAATTTTTAATTCTTCGGAACACTTTGATTCCAATCTACTTAATGTTTACTGATTTCTTTCCAAACTCTAAGTCGCAAAAAACATCCCGTCACAATTAAATTCGTTTATTTCAAAAACCTTTGAGGCCCTCTATTCAGTAGCGTCGTTTTATTCGGAACGACCCACGGCACCTCACATTTAAGAGTGGGTGCTTCAAACCAAAGCTCGCGCGGATGCATGCAGAACGCTGGCCCCGTCGGCCCACCCTCCAAATAAACCACGCGAAGGGAACCCTGCCTCGCGAATCCAACTCCATTCACCCGTTATCCGCAGGCGACGTCGATTTGAAAGACCCATCAACGGGTGGATACGGGTCGCCCAGCAATCCGGTCTGTGATGATTTACTTGGGGGCTGCCAAATTCACGCAAACGATTTCTTTATCGTTGCGTACGAACATTTTTTTGCCCGAAAAGGCAGGATGAGACCAAACCACATCACGGCCACGTGCAGCACTGGTTGGTTCCAGGATCTTTGCTTTATCGATCACCTCGAATCCCGTTGGTGAAAAATTCGCAAACATCAATTCACCGTTATCATTAAACATGATGTAGCGATCTTGATTTTCGACGATAAATGAAGTGGCAAAAACAACAGGCTCTTCCTCCATCCACGCGTCCTCGCTCCAAACCGCCACGCCATCCGATAATTGAATACAACGCAACACGCCCGTGCCACGGCCTACATAGGCAATTCCATAGGCATACTGATCCTTGATTACCGGAGTGGTCATCATGGAGTTCAAGCTTTTCTCATGCTTTGGATCAGTACGGTAACTACGCCATAACTCCTTGGCAGCGGGCGGGTCAGATGTTAACTGCAGCATGAGCGAGCCTTTATAAAACTCACTTATCAGCAATCGATCGCCGATAATTCGAGGCGTGGCGATGGTCGTTTGGGAAGGATTGGGTTCTTCCGGAAACTTTATAAACCAGTACTTTTTTCCCGTTTCGGGATTTAACGAGGTGATGCCCTCGGCATGCCAGAAAATCAATTGGGGGGATGGAGTCGCTTTCTCGAACATAACCAGTGGCGCGTAGCCTACATCAAGCGTAGTTTGCGAACGCCAAATTTCCTGTCCTGTATTTTTGTCAAACGCGACAACAGCGGAACCATCTCCACCGACAGGCACCACCAAGCGATTCCCATCGATCATTGGATGCGATGCGTACCCCCACAAAGGGGGCTTGGTTTGAAAATCGCGTGTAAGTTTCTTGCGCCAAATCACTTGGCCGTCATTTTTATTGAGACAAAGCAAATCTCCCATGGCACCCAATGTGTAAACTCGCTGTCCATCGATGACTGGAGTGCAACGAGGGCCGGTGGGGTAGGCAACTTTGTAGGGGCAATCGTAGGGGAACTCCCAAATCAGCTTTCCCGTCTGGGCATCCAAGCAAAGGACACGCTCGCCTCCCGATATTTCACCCGCTTCACGAATCGCATTTTCCACGGCCCCGCCGCGCGTGTCATCGGAACGATCCATCAGATAGACCCGATTGTCGGCGACTGCCGGACCGCCATAACCGCCCCCCACCTCTTTTCGCCACAATATGGGCGGCCCTGCGACCGGGAAGGATTCGATAATGCCGGCTTCTTTCCAGACTCCGTCCATCTCAATGCCCATCCAACTGGGCCAATCAATGGCGTTTTGGGCCTGCGTCAGCGTGGGGGCGACGAAAATCAAAGAGCACAGCAGAACGACTTCTCTCAAGGGTTGCATCATTTGCATCCATCCTTTGGGTAGGGAAGGGCAGGGCAGTCAATTCAAAGTTGAGCCTGACCAGGTATCCATGTCAAGCAACTCCGGCGGTTTGCTCTGGCCAGGGTCAAACCAAACGCCACTCAGCTTGGTAACTGAGCCCCAATGAAAGAATTTTGTGCAGAAGCTGCTCGTAACTAATACCAACTTTCTCTGCAGACTCAGCGAAGTCCTCACCATAGGAGAGATTGGGATTGGGATTAGCCTCCAATACATAGACCTCGTTCTGGGGTGTTAGTCGCAAATCCATTCGCGCGTAACCGCTGAGGCTGAGTGCTTTATAAACACGTCGACATGTCTCGAGAATTTTCTCACGGGTCTTGCGGTCGAGATCATCGGCCGCCACCGTCTCTACGCCCATTCTCTTTTGGTATTCGATATCCCATTTCACACGTGATGTAGCGATGATGGGAGTGCCTTCGGGAGCCTTCTGAAAAACCAACTCCCAGATCGGCAGGGCCTTCAGGCGTCGGTTGCCAATCACGCCCACGTACATTTCTCGCCCTTCGATATATGCTTCAACCAGCGCGTCTGTTTCGACTTGCTCATGAACGAGTTGTACCTGCTCTGCCAACTGCTTTTCGTCTCGTACCACGGAGGCCTTAGATATTCCAAACGAGGCGTCCTCGGATACGGACTTCACGAGCAGGGGGAACGGCTGGTTCGGCGGCAAACTGACCTTTCGACCCCTCGGAGCCACAAAAAACTTTGGCGTCAAAATGTCATGAAAAGTGAGAATTTTTTTACACAGTGCTTTGTCATGAGAAAGTAACAAGCCCCGCGGATTGCAGCCCGTGTAGTGCTGCTTCATCAATTCCAGGTAACTCACTACATGCTGATCGTAGACACCGACACCATGAAACTCCTCTAGCAAATTAAAGGCAAGATGTGGCTTGCGATCCTGTATCGCGCGTCGGACCACTCCCAGGTCATCACTGACGCCCACTGGAAAGACTTCGTGCCCCATTTCACGCAACGTCGTTACGACATCGTATTCCGTTTTCCAGTCGAGAATTTCTTCTTCCGAAATACCCTCAAGAGACTCAGGTGGGACAAGCGACTCGTGCATCAATACCATGATGCGAAACTTTTTTCGTCCGCTAAATCGCTTCCTGATCATAAGGCAACACGGTGATGGCCCCCGTGTAAATAGTTCATTGTCTGTACGGTCAACATGACGAGAGCACGCTGCTTTTCCTCGGTCGGCGCCCCACTGGTTCGCAAATCCAATTCACGACACCGGTCAATCATTTCTCGCAGCACCTGATTAACATTGTAACGGTATTCCCCTGTCCACTGAGATACGACACGGGACAGTTCCGTACGATTTTGACGCAAAAACGCGGCAGCCGATATGGTTCGCCCATGGCGACCGTTTAACTTTGCGGGAAACAGGCGCTTTAGATCGTGATCAAACGATATTGGGCGTCGTTGAGTGTAAAGCGCATGCTGCTCTCGATAATGCTCGCGCAACGTAACACGATTGCGTGTGATGGGGTCGGCTTTTGCTCGAGAGTTAACCTTGGGGGACGTTTGCCCGATCTTTTCAATAAAGGTTTCCACCAACTCCAGTTTCCGAAAAGCAGGCCAACCTTGATATTCTTTTCGCCAACCGGAGCGAGGAGCGAGCCAGACGGCGAAGGTCTCTGCGAAATCCTCAGCCGGATGGCTTTGCGAGTACCAAGGTTCCAAGTGCAATACGTGTTTTTTGCTGTTCGGATTGGGACGATAGGTATCCGGATATGGATCGTAGTAATTGCCAAAAGCTTTTTTGTAAGCGGCCTTGCGATGTAGACGATACGCCGTGTCGATGGCATGTCCAGCTTCATGGCGAAGAATCTTCATGCACCAACTGGCCGTCCCTCCTTCGACCTCGAACATGTGCCGACGTTCCAACGACTTTAGTCGTGGATGAGCCAGACAAAAAGGGACGGCAATACCGGGGATACCATCGGGAGAAAACCATTCGTCGCTCAACCAGGCATGCGGGCGAAAACGAATGCCTCGATCAGATAATTCGGTATACAGTTTCTCCAACTTGGGCTTTAGCCAATCACTGTCGACGGAAATGCCCAAGTCACAAAGCCGCGTGTCGAGTAATTCGTCCTCAGACAGCTTGTCGATTTGTTTGGGCCCCAGAATCACTCGTTTAGCGCGAGTGGTTGGGCGGGGAGCTTTGCGACCCTCACGCCAACCGACCACGCGGCCTGAGTTATCGCCTTTAGTGAGACGGCCACGCTGCTTTTTCTTTTTAGCAGCGGTCGCATTTCGTCCGTTTGACTTGTGAGATTTGGCAACCATGACACATCAATCGATGGGCAATTCATTGAACCGAAATTGCATTTCACAGCTTTACCGGCTAACCAGCAATATCAGTTCGGAAATCATGCGGAGATTTTATAGGAAACCACTGCGATTTGAAGCGCCAAAAAAATGGTTTTGCGAAGGTGCTGTCGGAGAAAATCAGCACGGACCGAAGCGTGCCAAACAGAGGATTCGGCGAGCGTAATTGGTAGCCGGAATTTTGGTAGCCGGAATTTTAGCGATCGGAATCAAGGAGAGTCCGGGGGCCCGCGGTTCAGGTCGGGACCCAGCCAATTTTAGAGTGGGCAAGATTTCCTCTGCCCTGCCCGGTCGCTAGCCGGCAATTTGGGAGCTCTTTAAGTGGGACCCAAATACGGTTCGTAACAAATCAACGCGTGAAATCACTCCCGCCACATACCCATCGTTACCCAAAACGGGTAGGAACTGCAAATCATGCAGCACGAATTGGTCGAGCACCACATCCAATGGAGCGTGCTTGGAGACGGAAGAAAAACGACGTGTCATGTGCAGACTCACAGGATCTTGCCTGAGGTGAGAATCCACGGTAGCCCGCAACAAAACGGACTCTGTCAATGTGCCGATCAACTGATAATCGTCGGAAGCCACGAGGATTATCGAGGTATTTTCTTCGACCATCTTCTCGATGGCTTTACCGACAGAGGTCCCGGGGTTTACGGAAACGTAATGCTCGGAAAGGATTTGCTCGGCGGTTAACATCGATTTTCTCACGGAAAAGGCTTATCTACATGGGCGGGATGCGGCTTTCATTGTAAGTCTACCCTCTAATAACGCACCCCGTCGAATTCCTCGCAACTTTCGTCAACTCAGCGAACTGGGTTATAGGTTTTAGACCGGTTAGAACAACGCCACATAACCCACGCGTCGGCCCCTGAGAGACCATCAAGGTTGAGAATTTGGATACCGGCCCGTTCGACGCGTGGCAGCATTTGGCGCGTGTTACGGAGAGGATTTTGCCAAATCACGTTGTGGCAGGGCCCTACCCGACCTCGCGTTTTCGCTGGCGTCCGGTTCGAGGAACGATTGAGGTAGTGCCGGTTTTTTAGGGCTCGCGTCGAGCACACATTGGGCCAATCGTTCCAACTCTCGAACGGGCATTCGCGCGTGCAGAGGGAGAAAAACGATATGCTCGAGAATCGTGGCGGCCACCGAATCGGAGTTTTCGACCACAGAATGCAAACTGCAGCTGTTCGACGCATCGAAACCTGCGTCCCAAAGCTGTGGTACCAGTGTGCCGGGATCCTGGACAAGGATAGGCAACACCCACCATGTTTGACGCGTCATGGCCGCCCCCAAAACGTAAACGTCATTCCCTACCAATTGCTGAAATCGTTGCCCCAATTCACGGCGCCGGGCCGTTTCAGCAGGATCAAAATCCTCCAGCTTGTAACGTAGCAACTTCAGTAAAGGTACCGACGGTTGACAACGAATTTTTTCAAAGAAGCCGGGACCGGCGAAACCTCGAGCCATCGAGCGAGCCACACCGTCGTGGTTTTTACCGAACAGCTTCATGAATCGATAAAATCCACCGCACAGGGGACGTGTTGAAATTACTTTGACAAAAGCATATTTGGCGATGCGTTTGGCAAACTTAAGACTTGATTGACAGCCCCACTGCTGGTGCTGGTGCTGCATGGCTTGCAGTAGATCGGGCTTGCGCACGCGAAAGACCGCACCAGCCAGACTGGTGTTCGTTTTAATGGGTCCGAAACTAAACATCGAGACATCCGCTCGTTCATCACCCTGATAGGCGGAACCAACGAAAGCTTGGGCACAGTCTTCAATAACCAACAACCCATGCTCCCGGGCAATTTTCAGAATTGGGCCGAGATCGCAAATCCCCCCCAGCAAGTGCGCCACGACAATGGCCCGCGTCCGAGGAGTGATCGCTTGCCGGATTTGCTCGATATCCGGTTGCATGGTGCGTAAATCGATATCAACGCCCACCGGTTTGAAGCCACCGGCTTCAACGATGCGTGGCATGTCGGGGATGGTTAATCCCGACATAATGATTTCCCCGCCCGGTTCCCAATCAGCACTGTGGCATAACAGGTCAAAGCCACTACGCACGCTTAAACAGACCAATGCGTCTTGAGCCTGCCAGACCCCCGCGATCTCGCGGCACAACTGCTCACGTTGCCCGGGCACGAAGCATCCCCAAAGACCTCTGGCGAGGTCCATAGGTGTGATTTCAATTCGTTTACGTACCCACATTCGAATCAAATTTAAGGCTCCCAAGTGACCTAATGATAAGGTTAGCGGGCTAGAAAGTTAAGAATGTCGTTTCCAAATACCATGTAAGTCGCAAATATTATCGACATTTTGCCGCCCAAGGTTTCAGTAACACAACGGAGTAATTCGCGTAATCATGACCGGCCTTGCCGTTTTTTTGGTTTTCGAACCTCAATTTGTCGCAAGGTTTGTCAAAACCGTTAAGCTCGCCCTAATCCCCTCGGGACCGATTTTCTGCCGAAAACTAAGCCACTGCAAACCAAACTTGGGCGACTATTGGTATTTTCGGCGGATTGGCTGTGGTTTCCAGCGAGCGGCTGCTGATATTTTCTCGAATGAGCTCGCTAAGCGGCCGTCAGATTATCGAGATTTTCCCTAGCCCTATCCTGCCCCCCGGCCGCTCTCCCAAACAGAACGAGATACGCGGACGGCGCAAAATAGAGCGCTAATATTGTGGCGCCAGAAACCCCACCGGCGATGGCAATCGCCAGGGGCGGCCAAAATCCGCCTCCCGAAAGCAACAGGGGAATAAATCCGGCAATGGTAGTCAACGTGGTGCTAAATACGTGGCGAGTCGAATGGAACACCACGTTGGCAATCGCCTGGCGATCGCCAAGCTTGGCTTGCGAGTCGCTACGAATCGCGGCCAACACCACAATGGAGTCATTAATGGCGACCCCCACCAATCCCATAATTCCCACAATCGCCATGAACCCGAAGGGGTAACCAAATCCCCACAGCGCAGCCAACCCTAACCCGACGGACAGCCCGCCGACGACGGCTATCAAGCCCGCCAGTCGAAACGACTGAAACGACAAAACCAACCCGGCTACCATCAAAACCAACAACACACCGGCACTGCCCAGCAAATTATTCACAGCGCGATTTCGTTCCGACGATTGGCCTGCAAAATTAATGGACACACCAGCAGGTGGTTTATAACCGGCCGCTTCCAAGCGGGCCTGAAATTCCTTGAGTACCACGGATGACAGGACTCCTGCTTCAACGTGGACCTGAATCTCATTCATTCGGTATCCATCGAATCGATCAATGTTGGTGCTGTCGGGGACCAATTTCCAATCCGCAATGGATTCGACCGGGACCCTAACGCCCTCGCCTCGGTTTCCCGGTGCAATTAAATCAAACGAGCGAAGGCTTTTACTGTTTGCTTTTTGCTCACCAGCCCATTTGATCCTAACCGGCAAGACCTCCGTACCTTCTACCAATGACCCACCAATTTCGCCGTCCAACGCCGTTCTCAACTGGCTGGCGATCTCCAGATGATTCAACCCGGCCAGCAATGCTTCGTCTTCGTTGACTTGCAATTCCAGCTTGGCGGTTGAACTGCCCACGTCCGAACTCGTAGAAACCACCTCCGGAATACTTGCCAGTATCAAGCGCAGTTCATCACCGACCTGCTTTATCGTCGGCAGATCCTGCCCTACCACGCGCACCATAATAGGCGCATCGACTGGGGGTCCCTGTTCCAGTTGTCGAACAATGATTTGGGCTCCGGGAATATCGTTCTGCAATTTCTCCTGCACGCGTTGAACTAACTCTGTAATGTCTACGCCGGCCCGACTCTGCACCATAGCCTGAGCGTAATTCGGGACCCCGTTTCGGACGGGTAGCATGTTGTAATAAAAGGCCGGGGCACTTTCGCCGACAAACCAGTGCACGCGTTCGATCTCGTCAAACTCCAATGCCAAATCCCGAGCCATTTGAGCCGCTGCGATGGTTTCCGATATGGCCGACTGTGGCGGTAACCGCATCGAAATGCGGAATTGTTCTCGATCGGATGGCGGAAAAAACTGCTCGGGCAGTTGGTTAAAAACGGAGAATCCCAACAAGGGCAACAACACCCCAAGCATGAGGCCGAGAAAGGGTTTGGCAAATAACAAATCCAGAGACTTACGATACCAGCGGTACATGGCTTTATTTCCAAAACCATGTTGCAGTAAACCACCGTTATTTTGAGTTGTCGCGTGGCCTTGCAAAATCGCCACCAAGGCAGGAACCAACGTCAATGACAAGAACAGACTACTGGTCACCGCTAAGATGACGCTGATCCCTATGGAACCCACAAATTCGCCCGCAGGTCCCGGCATGACTGCCAATGGCGCGAATGCCAAACAGGTCGTAAACGTTGAACCCATCAAAGGAATCGCCAACTGTCTTACCGTGGCGCGAATGGCCTCGCTAGGGGAGAGCCCTGATTGCAATCGACTGCGCATTTCATCGACCGCCACGATGGCGTTATCAATCAATAAACCTAACGCGATGATCAATCCCGTGACCGACATTTGATGCAGGGGTATCTCCATAAACCGCAAGCCACCCAACACCATCAAACCTGCCAGTGGCAATGCCGATCCAATGACGATCGCACTTCGCCAACCCATCATTAATAAAATCACGAAGGTCACCGCCGTGGCTCCCAACCCCAAGTTCAGCAGCAATTTACTGAGTCGCTGTGTGACATAGCGATCCTGCACAAAAATTGGCTCAATAATAATGCCGGCGGGCAGTTCCCTGCGAAACTCGTCTAGCATTGCCCCGGCCTCGGCAGTCCACCAGTCAATTCTCATGTCAGGTTGGATAAAGCAACCGAGTACAATCGATTGCTCCCCGTTGATCAACGTCCGGGTTTGAGGCGGGTCTACCACAGATTTTTCAACCCGCCCCACATCACCCAATGAGACAACGGTACCGTCGACATTGGTTTTCAGCGGCGTTGAGGCAATGCGTTCCAGGGTTTCGAATTCACTGGCAACTTCCACGACAATATCGCGGGATTCCCCCCGCAGTCCGCCGGCGGAAACTTTGGCATCGCTAGCGCGGATCGCGCGTGCCACATCGCCGGGTGTCAAATTCAAATCCGCTAACTCGTGATGATCGATCTCAATGACAATCTCTTCCGCCGACATGCCGAAAAGATCAACGTCATCCGTTCCAGGAAGACTGCGAAGCTTTTGCTCCAACTGCTCCGCATAACGGCCCAATATTGCCTCGTTCAGGGGCCCGTCACCCGACCACTCCAAAGCGTAGAGTGCTGCGTAAGCCGTAAATTTCAGGTCAATGAAATGAGGTTTATCAGCACCTGCCGGCAACAACGGTTCAACATCCGCCAATTTATCACGGACCCGTGACCAAACGGGTTCGACTTCGTCGACGTAGTCCTTCAATTCCAACGTGATAGTCGACATTTCGTCACGAGACGCCGAACGAATGAAACGAATCTCCTCAATCTCTTTTAACGCGTCTTCCATCGGTTCGGTCACCAGCGTTTCTACGCGAACCGCGTTGGCACCGGGAAACGAAGTATGAATCAGGGACGCCCTCTGCTTGAGGACGGGATCTTCCAGCCTTGGTAGTACATAAACGGACGAAAGACCGGTCACCACAATCAACGCAATTGCCAGCATTAAGAGGCGACGATTTTTATAGAAAAGATCGTGCATCAGACTTAATTCGCAGCACCGGAAGGCAAAGAGGTCGTCGACCAAGGCGTCGAGGATTCCATGCTTGGCTTGGTCATTTTGACTCGTACCTGCTGCCCTGCCACGACCCGCGGAACGCCACCTCGAATCAGAATTTGCCCGTCCAGTAATGTCCCTCGTACGAATACGAATTCGTCACGCATGTGCAAAATCTCAACCGCCTGTTTGACGGCGATGTTGTTGCCTGCGGAATCCTTAGTGGCTGTGTAGCAACACCACAAACCGCTGTGATCCGCCGTCAGCGCCAAGCTCGGAATCCAAAAACCGGGCTCCGCCACCTCCTCGATCAATTCCACGGTTGCCAATTGGCCCGCGGCCAGAGATGAGTGTTGCTCGGGCTCCAATGAAATATCCAAAATTGCTTTATAGGTGCGTGTGGCGGCATCTAATTGCGGCAAAACAGCTCGCAGACGCCCCTCCACGATCGTGTCTCCCGCGGTCACCCGGTAGACATTTCCAGCCTGTAATTGCTCGGTCAAATCTTGAGGGACCCCTAAGTGGATCTCCAAGTTTTTATCATCAATCAGCTCATAAACGGGTGCGCCGGCGATTACCACGGCACCTGAGTCGATGAAACGCGACACGATGATACCGTCGAAAGGGGCTCGCACGATGCAGTCGTCGAGATTGTATTGAATCCTCCGCTGCTCCGCTTCGAGACTCTTGATCATCGACTGCTGGGCATCAATTTGCTCAATCCGCGTTCCCGCTAAAAGTTCGTCCAATTGGCTCTGAGAGGCGTCTCGCCGCGCAGCCAACCCCTGCTTGGCAAATAGTTCACGCTCGTAGTCCTGTTGGGCGATGGAATTGGAATTAAGCAGCCTTTCGCTGCGGTTTAGCCGCATCTCTTGCGCGTCGAGCTGGGCATTCAAATCATCAACCATGCTGCGGGCTGCCTGAATCACCTCCGCACGAGGCCCTTTATTCAATTCTCGCAGTACCGATTGGGCCTGAGCCAACTTTGCCTCAATGGACTGTTGCTCAGCCAGTAAATGCCGGTTGTCCATAACGGCCAATTCCTGCCCCGAGGTCACTCGCTGGCCCTCGTCACACAGCAAGCTCTGGACCAATCCCGGCCGCTGAAATGCCACCATGGTTTGCTGTCTGGTTTTCACCGATCCGGTGTGAATGTCCTCACGCAAATAGGTATCCACCTGATGGAGCTTCATCCCCTCAACCAAAGGAATATCGCCTTTTTCCACGACGCTTTGCTCATCAGAGTTTCGAAGCGTCGCCAAATTGGGAGATGCCTGAATCACGAATGCCATGACTACGGCACCGATGCCAAAAGCTGCCCCCGCTCCGAGAGCTAACTCCCGGAATCCAAATCTTTTTTGACGCTTCGTCATGTTCATGGCAAAAAAAGGCCCACTCAAGGTTTGGGGAAATCTGAAAAAATGCGGGTCCGCACTTCGTCAAAGATCGCGTTGTAATCGAACTCGCTCGACAACGGTTTCCAATTAAAACCATCCAAGAGCTTGTTATTCATGTCTCGAACCAAACGAAAACCGTTTTCGATTCCCATCTGTTTGAGCGTTTCCTGTGATTCCATGATGGAATAACCGCCGTAACTTATGGACCACAATCCAAAAACGATCTGATCTGGCTTAAAATCGTTCGGCAGCAGTAAACCACCGGAAGCGATGCCGTCACGCACCAAGCCGGCCACCAAACTGATGCATTTCATCTCCGCGACCGTCTTCGCTGCCTGGAGTTTTTCACTGGTTTTCTCGATGATTGAGCTGCAACTAAGTACCTTCTCGAGCTCAAAATGGTCCGGGAAATTGATCACGAACAATTCGGCAGCACAACCCATGGCCGCCATTCTTGCTCGCGCAGAACCCTGAAACAGCACCGCTCGCTCGAACATGGCGATTCGCTTTTCTAACGTTTCCACCGCCATCGAGAGGATGACTTCTTCTTTATTCTTGAAGTGCTGGTAGATCGTTCCTTTCGCAATCCCCATCTGCTCAGCGATTCGATCCATGTTTAGGCCCAAATAGCCTCGTTCGCGAAATATTTCGCGTGCCACCCGTAATATTTGCTGAGGGCGATCGATAATCTCGCGTCGTTTTTTGGTAACCGTGCTCATATTCGTATTTTTGACGGAACGTCAAAAATGGCAATAGGAAATCACGCCACACGAGTCATTTAGGCACATTCCCTTTCGATTCGTTCATTTAAAACGGTTTTTGACGCCAAAACCGAGACCGTAAATGCCTCGGGACTTTCGCGTGGCGTTAGCGACCAATCAGCAGTCGCGCTCGCTAATTCCACAATACCCCGCAAGCAAGGTGCGATTCAGGGCCTGACTATTTGCTCGATTCCTTAACGAGCACCCTCAATTTTTTTACGACTGGCCTGCCCCGGTACCCGGGGAGATTCCTGAGAATGTCCAGAGGTTTCAACGCGGTGGCAACCCGCATGCTGGCTTATAGAAACCACCAAACATTATTTGATGAAGCGGAATCACGTTCATCCCCCTTTGGTTTCCCGCCGCAAAAACCTAGACTGGGAGGTTCGCCATTGTTTCACCAACGCACGCAATCGATCGGACATCGCGTTCCGACGCCCGCGCAAGGACGCTACCGGATCCGTTTTATATGCCTGCTTCTGACATAGTTATTAAAGGCGCTCGCGAACATAATCTTCGCGACATCGACCTTGTCCTGCCCCGCAATCAATTAATTTGCCTGACGGGCGTATCGGGTAGCGGTAAAAGCTCGCTTGCTTTTGACACCGTTTACGCTGAGGGACAAAGGCGATACGTGGAGAGCCTTTCCAGTTTCGCACGCCAATTTCTTGGGCAAATGCCAAAGCCCGATGTGGATTTGATATCAGGCCTAAGTCCTTCGATTTCCATCTCCCAAAAAAGCTCTGGGAAAAACCCTAGGAGTACGGTGGGGACCATCACCGAAATTTATGATTACCTGCGAGTCCTATTTGCACGGGTTGGTAAAGGCTATTGCCCGCGTTGCGGTAACGAAATTACGGCTCAAACGGTCGATCAGATCATTGCCACGATCCTGCAAATGGAAAAAGGGACTTCGTTTGCCGTTTTAGCACCGCTCATTCGGGCTCAAAAAGGGGAACACAAAGAACTCTTCAATGATCTAATGAAGCAGGGCTATATCCGCGTTCGCGTTGATGGTGAGATTCGAGCCTTGGGCAGCGAGATCAATCTCGACCGTCAAATGCGACATGATGTGGAAGTGGTCGTCGATCGTCTCAAGGTCGGGGCCGATATTCGCGGACGGCTGAGCGAAGCGGTCGAGTCAGCTCTCAAAATCGGCAAGGGTAACCTGGTCATCTCGACAACCAACGACTTGCCGGAAGAGCAGGAGTCGGCGCCAGAGAGCCCCGCCGAATCCACAGCATTCGATGACCGCATTTTTTCCGTCGATTATGCCTGTTCGCCATGCGGCATTAGTTTTCAGCCTCCGACACCGCAATTATTCAGCTTCAACAGCCCGCAGGGGATGTGTCAGGAATGCGATGGGCTAGGGCATCTGTACACGTTTGACCCTTCGTTATTGATTCCCGATGCCGGCAAGTCATTCAAAAAAGGTTGTTTTGAGTTACTCGGAAAATGGTCTGATTTAGGGCGTTGGCGGCGGCATATCTATCAAGGTCTTGCGGATTCGATTGAGCGAAAAAGAGAGCTTCCAGAGAACACCCTTCTCGAAACACCGTGGCAGGATCTGGCGAAGGACTTGCAGGACATCCTGTTGTTCGGGACGGGCGAAATGCACATCACGTTTACGTGGCGTGGTGGTCAATCGCCGATGAAGTACGGCGGTAAGTTTGAAGGGATTATCCCAGAGTTGAACGGTCGTTACCGGAATGCCAAGAGCGCTCCCAAGCGGCGACAACTCGAATCGTACATGAATACCATTCTCTGCGGAGCTTGTGACGGAGAGCGACTTAATCGGCAGTCGCGGCATATTCGCATTGAAACCACCAACAAGCATTTCCAGGACTCGCCAGCGTGCTCGTTGCCGGAAATATGCAACATGGCTGTGTCGGATGCGAGGGAATTTTTCTCAGGGTTGGCGTTAGACAAAACAGGCAAATTGATCGCCAGCGACGCGTTGAAGGAAATCCGCAATCGCTTAGGCTTTCTCTTAAATGTCGGGCTCGATTATTTAACCCTGGACCGCACGGCGCCTACTTTATCGGGTGGCGAATCTCAGCGAATTCGCTTGGCCAGCCAAATCGGCTCCGGTTTGGTGGGTGTACTGTACATTCTTGACGAACCATCGATTGGTTTGCATGCCCGCGACAATGATCGCCTGATCGGTACGCTGCAACACTTGCGTGATCAAGGCAACACGGTTCTAGTCGTGGAGCACGACGAAGACACGATGCGGGCCTCCGATCACATGATCGATTTCGGACCAGGCCCGGGCGTGCGAGGC
The DNA here is from genome assembly GCA_905480235.1 of uncultured Pirellulaceae bacterium. GTDB lineage: Bacteria > Planctomycetota > Planctomycetia > Pirellulales > Pirellulaceae > CAJQPP01. Next base: position 3,227 of record CAJQPP010000066.1, on the reverse strand, counting down.
GGGCACGTCGTGGCCGAGGGCCGTCCTGAAGATGTCGCCAAATCCAAGACCAGCGTGACGGGCCAGTTCCTTTCCGGCGCACTGACCATTGCCATGCCAGAGCAACGGCGCATCCCCAATCCAGAACGGCAGCTGACGATCAAAGGGGCTCGCCAAAACAACCTTAAAAATGTGGATGTCTCTTTTCCGCTGGGTACCTTCACCTGTGTAACGGGCGTCTCCGGCAGCGGCAAGAGTTCGTTGGTTAATGACATCCTACGCGAGTCGTTGTTCGAAGATTTGAACCGAGGCATTGGCGATATTGGCGAACACGATGCCATCGAGGGCGTCGATTTATTGGACAAGCTGATCGCGATTGACCAATCCCCAATCGGTCGCACGCCGCGTTCCAACCCCGGTACCTATATCAAGGTATTCGATGAAATCCGCAAACTCTATTCCCAGTTACCGGAAGCCAAACGACGGGGATTTGCACCGGGTCGTTTTAGTTTCAACGTCAAAGCGGGTCGTTGCGAAGCTTGCGAAGGCAACGGCGCGAATAAATTGGAAATGGATTTCCTGGCAGATGTTTGGGTGACCTGCCCTCTTTGCGAAGGGCACCGTTTTGACCGCGAGACCTTGCAAGTCAAATTCAAAGGTTACTCGATCGCGGATGTCTTGGAGATGGACGTGCAACAGGGGATGGAGGTTTTTGAAAACATCCCCAAGGTCTACGATCGCCTGAAAACCCTGCAAGACGTGGGCTTGGACTACTTAAAAATCGGCCAGCCTTCCCCGACGCTTTCGGGCGGCGAAGCGCAGCGTATCAAGTTGGCGAAAGAGCTAACCAAGAAAAGCACGGGCAGCACGCTGTACCTGCTCGATGAACCAACCACCGGTCTCCACTTTGCCGACATCCAAATGCTCCTCGGTGTATTGCAAAATTTCGTGGCGGCTGGGAACACCGTGTTAGTTGTCGAGCATAATTTGGATGTCATCAAAACCGCGGACTGGGTGATCGATCTCGGGCCCGAGGGCGGTTCGGGCGGTGGCGAAATCGTCGGGCAGGGTACACCGGAAGAAATCGCTGAAATCAAAAACTCGTACACCGGTAAAGCGCTGGCCAAAGCGTTTGAAATGGATGAACAGCGAAGCACGCTGCCGAGCCTACCCAAAGCCAAACCGAAGGCCATCGAGGTGGCCAAGAAACTCGAAGTTCGAGGCGCTGCCGAGCACAATTTACGGCAGGTCGATGTAGCCATTGAACGTGAGAAAATGACGGTTTTCTGCGGGCCCAGTGGAAGTGGCAAAAGCTCGCTGGCGATGGATACCATTTATGCCGAGGGCCAACGGCGTTACGTCGAAAGCCTGAGCTCGTATGCTCGGCAATTTGTCAATCAAATGCCCAAGCCCAAATTGGATCACATCGAGGGACTCTCGCCCGCGATCGCTATTGAACAAAAGAATTTTGGCAGCACCTCGCGCAGCACCGTGGGTACGGTAACGGAGGTTTACGATTACCTGCGAATTCTCTACTCACGACTGGGCACACCCTATTGCCCCGATTGCGACCAACCCATTGGCACCCAAACCGTCGATCAAATAGTCGACCGCGTGATGGACCACCCCGATGGCCAAAAATTAATGTTAATGGCCCCGCTTACTCTGGATGGTTCGCAGACCTGGACTGCGTTGCTGGAGGAGCTCCGGGGACAGGGCTTCATCCGTGTTCGTCTCGATGGAATGACCTACGGGATCGATGACGTGCCGCCGATTGACAAACGTCAACGCCATGAAGTCGATGTCGTCGTAGATCGCATCTCCGTCCAGGAAAAAAATCGTTCGCGCATTTCCGACAGCGTGGAATCTGCGTTGTCCATTGGACGGGGTCTAATTCGACTGGCTTACCCGGAAGACAAACAGGACGAGAAACGGTGGCCCGTAATCCAACACAGCCAACATTTGGCCTGCGACAAATGCAATCGCAGTTTCGAACTCCTTTCGCCGCATCACTTTTCCTTTAACAGTACGTTGGGATGGTGCCGCGAGTGTGAGGGCATTGGTACCCAAATGGGAGCCAACCCGGATATTCTGCTGAACGGCTCGCATCTATCGCTACGTGACAACGCGATTAATGTATGGCCCGACACCCATTCGCACTTGGCCAACGCAATGCTGGAGGCTTTGCACGAGCAAGCCGGTCTACCGATCGATGTTCCATTCGAGCAAATGGATGCGCGAGCTCGCAGATTGGTTTTTTATGGCACGGGCGAACGATGGTTCACAGGGTCTTTAGCCGCCAGCGAATCCGATTTCGGAATCCCTCCCCAAGGTCTCGAGTTCACATTCCAGTACCAGGGCCTGTATCCTGCGTTAGCGGCCGCTTCGCGACTGTCCGCACGTTTACGAGGCCGCCTGCAAAACCTGATCGACACCGTCGAGTGCGGCGTTTGTGGGGGCAGCCGACTACGCGATGACGCGTCCGCTATGCGTTTTCAGGAACGCAGTATTGACGGTATCTGTCGCATGCCGCTGACCGAATTATATCGCGAGATCAACGCTTGGAAATTTGACACGCGAGAACAGAAAATCGCGGGCGAAGTGATCCGGGAAATTAAGAACCGCGTCGAATTCCTAAACGACGTCGGACTCGGTTACATCACGCTTTCGCGGGCCGCTGCCAGCCTTAGTAACGGCGAGTCACAACGCATCCGTCTGGCCGGGCAACTGGGCAGCGGACTGTGTGGAGTGTTGTACGTCCTCGATGAGCCGACGATTGGCCTGCATCCGAGGGATAACACCCGCCTGATCGGTGCACTGCATCGTCTCCGCGACCTCGGTAACACATTACTGGTGGTCGAGCATGACCGGGAAGTCATTTCCGAGTCAGACGCAATCTGCGACTTTGGACCGGGAGCCGGTTCTCGGGGCGGCGAAATTGTGGCCCATGGCACCCCCGAAGCCGTGATGAAAAAACGCAAGTCGGTTACGGGTCCTTACCTGAAAGGGAGCAAGTCGATTCCGATCCCCTCGAATCGACGCCCGGCCTTTGTGACCGCAGCGGAAAAAAAGAGTCTCGCCAAACAGAATAAAACTCCGGTCGAAGCAAGAGCTTTGGAGATTCGCGGGGCTCGCCAAAACAACTTAAAGGGTGTCGACGCAAAAATACCTCTGCAAACTCTGACCGCCGTCACGGGGCCCAGTGGTTGTGGGAAAAGTTCTTTAATTAACGAAGTGCTTTACAACAC
>CAJQPP010000065.1 GCA_905480235.1 uncultured Pirellulaceae bacterium | reverse complement strand
GTTTTTTGCTCGATTAGCATGTCGTTCGTCGACATCACAGACGGCGACGATGTCACCAAAATTAGCATGGCCGCGAGCGTCCCCGGTGCCCATACTTCCGACACCGATACAACCGATCTGCGGGCGGTCATTTTTCGATAGGTTTGCAAAGGCTGGCTTGGTCCAACTGAAATACGGAATGGAAGTCGCTGCAACACCCGCTGCCGCACCGGTTTTCAAAAAACCTCTTCGACTTTGATCTTGAGCTGGAAGTTTCGAAGGGCCTGTCTCTTTTTTTGTCATCTTTTTGTCCCCGAAGGTATGAGATCCTTGTTACGGATTAGCAGCCATTTGAGCTTTCATTTTTATTGATTGCTCAACAATTGCAAGTTAGGCGCAAAATTCTGCTGGATGTCGGCAATTGAGCCCCTAAAACAGCGGCTTAAACTCCTGTCTTTCAGCATACGGACAGGGAGGAAATTTTGGCGGTATAATGTCTTGGTTTTTTTAACCGCGGCTACCGCGGATAGCTATCTGCAACCGAAGACACGAAAATCCGTCGAAAAGATCAGGTGTCTCGAATGCTTACCGCGTTTGATTTTCCCAGCACAATGTGATCGAGCACCTCAATTCCCAAGGTCTGACCGGCCGTCTCCAATCTGCGAGTAACCGCGTGGTCTTGGGGGCTCGGTGTGGGGTCTCCCGACGGGTGATTATGCACCAAAATGATCGATGCCGCCGCGTCTTTGATAGCAGCGCGAAAGACTTCTCGTGGATGAACCAGGCTGGCATCCAAGGTACCGATCGTGATTTGGTGCGTATCGATGATCTGATTTTTGGTGTCCAGCGTAATGATATGAAACTCTTCCTGCCGCGCATTTGCCGCTAAGCGAGCAAAATGCACCTGGCAAAAATCGATTGCCGCGGTCGTTGATGATATTCTCCGCGTCACCGTTTGATCCATGAGCGCAGCAACCCGTCGCCCTAATTCCATGCCTGCCATAATTTGGCAATACGCTGCATCGGCGACTGCCGCACTGATGGATTTCAATTCTCCACGACCGGCGGACGGTAAATCTTGCATACGATTCTGAAACTGCCGGGCAATCTTTTGGCCCGCCATGACGGCTGACTCACCGGGCCGCCCGGACCGAATCAGGATGGCCAACAATTCGGACGTTCGCAGTTGCTCGGCACCTTGTGCCAGCAAGCGTTCGCGTGGTCTTTCATCTCGCGGCGTTGTTTTAATTTGGTTGCCAAATAATTTTTCATCCAGCCAGCGGGTCGCCGAAAACTCACCTCGGTCAGCATTCCAGAAAAAATCATCCCCGGAATCGCCTTCCCGAATCAACCAACCTTGCTGAATAAGTTCATTGACACTGCGCGTAATCAAGGCCGGGTTTTCGCCGTTAAAATATTGTTTAACCTCGGATAGTGAAAATCGTGAGCGCGTCGAGATGAAGTCGATAATCGGACGGTATCTCTGGTAACGTTGAGCAGCTGTCGATTTTTCCGTCGTCGGTGGCATGATGGTTTACTCACCTGGATAGGTTTTGGTGATGACCAATGTCTCGACTCCCTCAGCGTCAGGATCGAGGGTAGCCACCTTCGTATCTGGTCCATCCTTGCCAATCAAGACGTCATATTTACCGGGTCCGTAAACGGGCAACCGGATGGTAGGCGTGGCTGCGCGAAAGGTATAAACAACTTCACCCGTGTTGACGTTTTGGACTTGGCAAACGGGTTTCTCAAGACCTTCCATTTTCAATTGACCCAAATAGCCATAGGGCTCCCGGCCATCGTTATCTCGCATGGGAATCGTGATCGGCCAGCCCGAAAATTGTGCCTTGTCACCATCATCGACACTGGCAAATCGCGGCCACGCTTCGAAGGTCACGGTACGATTCTTTTTGTCGAAACGAGCAATGCCAAAACCGTCTGCTCGTTGCAACTCATCCGCCGGATTTTCGGGGTTTGCATAGGCTAACATTCTAATGTGGTTCCCTAGACCATCGACATAATCGCCCGTCCAAGGCAACGGCGAATCGGGAACCGGGCGGGCTCCGGATGTTTCGTCTTCTGGATGCCACCAGCGTCCGTAAATCGTATTTACGATTGCCGGACTGGTAAATGCAAAGGGGCCATCACCGGCCTTTTCGATCCCGTGCTTGACCACAACCGATAAATGCTGGTCACCGCATAAGTGCACTGCTCGGCATCGTCTCAATTCGGTTAATGCTTTGTTGCGACCCTGTTGGGGCCAAGCGTTGCTATCCAAATCGGCAAGCAGACGATTAGTCGGCCGCCCATGCAGGTGCACCGCCCCACAAAATGCCGTTTGCGAAAGCGCGCACTTCATGTCGGCACCGGCCCAATCCTGACTCCATGCATTGAGAAATTCCAGTTGCCGATCTCCCAGCAATTTCAAGCCTGGTAAATCAACGGCCGCGCGGTCATAAGCAGGATCGTTAATATGATCGGGACGAGGACCCATTTTGGGAATCTTGCCCTCGGGCCCACTTTTAAATTTTCGATCCTCGAGGATTGCGAAATCGATACCACCCACTCGTAAGCGAGTGTAATAAACCGTGATTCCCCGCTCCACAGGAGTCGCATCGTGCGGATCCGGCAGGTGCCATGTTTGGCAACGCTGCACCATGTTGACGTACTCGGGATGATAGAAATATCCGCCACTGGGACCTTGGGAATTCGTTGCCAGCTTGCCATTTTCGCCCCAAATATTGGCCTGACCCACGTCGTGATCATCAGGGATGGCCACCACCGGCCGATCCTTCAATACGTCGCGGAACTGCAATCCCCATTCGATCCAGCCAAAGGTATGTTCTTTGTGGTGGTAAGATTGGTCCCCGGCAAAGAAAAGCAGATCGGGATCAAGCTTTTTTAGGTTCTCCACGATTTGCGGGCGTGGCCCCGGGGTTCGTGACGAATTGCAGGATAAGTTGCCAACCACGATGACATCTTTGTCAATCGGATCTTTGCGAATCAAACCCTCAAACTTGGCGTCTTTTCCATGCCGAACCCGATATCGCACATCTTGGGAATTGTCCCAATCGGGGATGCGAAAATGAGCGCTCCAACCCGGGAAAATAACTTCTTGAGAATCAACTTCCTGCCATTGACCATCGATCTGCAATTCCAGACGAACCGTTTTATCTTCGTCAGGCTTGAGGGGGTACAGTTGTGCGGACAACTTTAGGATGCCCTGGTCATGCGTGTATAAAGCGAACGCGACCACCTCGTCACGCGGCACGACCAAATTTCGTTTTTTGATATTCCACCACTCACCACTTGCCTTTTTTTCCAAACCAGGGAAACCCGGAAAGGGCACTTCCCGCTTCGTACCCTCTTGGGCGATCAGATTGGTGGCCAATAAGATTCCGGCGATAGCAATTCCGCCCGCCCACGTGTAGATATTTCCAACCATAGCGGATGTTGAGTTCCCCGTGCGCTGCGAGCCGATTTCGTTATTAGGAAGCAGTGTCATTTTTGAATTTTCTTTCTTGGCCATTCGGCGTTAAATTTAGCCAGCTCTTCTAGTTCCGATTCGATCACATTGGTCACCGGATCGATGCCCTTGATCAAATGATAGAACTCCATTGACCCGATCTTCGCTGCCGCATTTTTTCGAGATGGTAGATCTTGATTTTTGCCAATCAAGCGATGCGTTTTCGAACGCAAAGTGAAACCCTTGCCGAACATACTGAGCGCCGCTTCCCGCAGCGGCTGTTCGCCACCCTGCAACAGCGGAAGCAGGCTAAAACCATTCAGTGGGAAAGCCGTCTCGGTGGATTCCAAACGGCATGCTGCCATCAAGGTTGGATAAAGATCCGTACTTTCAACCAATTCATCGCAACGATGATTCGGTTTAGAAACTCCTGGTACGCGGATCATTAGGACACTGTTTAAGGAACGGTCAAAGGGTGAGTGCTTTCCCCAAATCGCGGACTCGCCCAGATGCCAACCGTGGTCTCCCCAAATCACAACAATGGTGTCTTCGGCCAACTCCAGATCATCGAGGGATTGGAGCACGCGACCGATCTGTCGATCGACAAAACGCACACAGGCCAAGTAAGCGCGTTTCGAGGTCATTTGATCCGGCAGTGATAACGGCCGCGTCTTTTTCCACGGAACCCGATACTTATAAAACTCACCGCTATTGTGGAACCAGGCAGAATCCAATTTGTCCGGTTCGTTTGGCGGGGCAATGTCCACGTCCGCAAAAGCATTCCAATCCGCCTCCGTTGCCACCCAGGGTAAGTGAGGCTTAAAGAAACCCAAGCCCATCAAAAAGGGTTTACCGGTTTCTGATCTCAGCGATTTCAGCTCGGCTAATTTATCGATCGCCACCGTCGCCATCATGCCGTCAGGTAAAGCATCGTCCGTCTGAGCTGTAAATTCCATGAGGTCCTTGTGGCCCGCTCCATCTTCGCGATGACGGCCTGCCTCGTAGGCGAAAAACGTTCCCCAGCCTCGCTTCCAAGGACCGTACGGAGTGGCTAATTGATCCCAAGCATTGGGCAACTCACTGCGGCCGTCCCCCGTCCCGTCATAATTAAATACCTTGCCGTCGGGTGTATGGGATATTTTTCCGATGCATACCGTTTCGTATCCATTTCTACGAAATAATTCTGGAAACGTCTGAGCCGACAGATCCTCACCGCTTCGTAATCGGGTTTTACCTTGATACAGGCTTTGATTCCCGAGCGCCCCACTTTGGATCGGGGACTGGCCCGTTAGCATCGCAAAACGCGAAGCTCCGCAGGTTGGCACCTGTACAAAGTGCCTCTGAAAGGTCACGGCTGTTTTAGCGAAATGGTCGAGATGCGGGCTCCGCGCGTGTGTTATCCCGTAACAACCTAACTCGGGACGCAAATCATCGACCGCAATAAAGAGCACGTTAGGACGCTCAACCGGAGCAGACCAAACAGGGGCCGCGATCGCAACACAAAGCACTGAAAAAATGCATAGGATAGAATTTCGCATGCCCGTATTGTAAACGGCAAAGTGCTCACGCACACCTGTTTTGCGCGTAATCCTGCGCTGACCTTGCGGATCAAAATGCCCATTTTACAGGGTCGATCGTCTATGGCCGCCGTCGGGATCTGCGGCGGACAATGAGGCCCGTCGACCACTCCGCTAATCTTTCGTCCCGAATAGTGAGGTCGGTAGAGACCTCAATATCGAGCCGACGGTAGCGCTCGTCGTCGCGAAGCACGCCGTAAAGGTCATGCCATTCATCGGAGGTCGTTTTTGCAGCCACCGAAAAACGAAACACCTGTAACCAACCGGGCCGCTTGATCGCGTGGAGTTCGAGTTCCCCAAACTTGGCCGAGCGTCCGTAATAACCGTTATTGTTAAGCCAGTCTCGAACATCATGCTCGGCAGTTCCATTTCTCAAGAGGTTTCCGAAATTCATGGATGGCGGCTTGTTCTGTGGGATTTGGATGCGTACAAAAATCGGCTAGTCCTTGGATAACCGGCCATTTTGCGAGTAATTAATCGTTAATCCGCTGCCGCAAATTCGGTTCCGCGACATGGATTCAAATCTTCCTCATCATTTTCCGTATGTTGTACCTGAAACGCCCCGAAAACCAGCGAATTCGCCTCTGGCTGAACGAACAGGCCGAAAAGCCGGTCTCCTACGAGGAGGTGGGGATGACGTCCTCTGAGACCATGCCGGGTGGATATCACCATGTCGACCACCAAGTGTGCGTCGGACAGGGGCAACGCGCTTTTCAAGCAGCCAAAGAGGCACTCGGCCAATGGGGCTGTTTTAATCTCCCCTGGATGCGGTTGCTTTTTGATGGGAACCCCGAATCGGGCAATCATCTCGCCATCGCGGCTCAGGTCGCGGGGGTTTGGACCGTTCACTGCAACCGAGTGATTGATTGCGATCTCGGTCAGGGAAGCCCTAACTTGTGGTCGTTCACAGTGGGCACTTTGCCAAAGCATATGCTGAAGGGCGAGGAACAAATTTCTGTGGCCCTCGATTCTGTTTCTGGGGACGTTGTGTATCGCATCCGCAGTTTTTCGCGTCCTCATCAACGATTGGCAAACGTTTTCATTAAGTTAATTCGGCACCAGCAGATTCGTTTTTGCCAAGAATCAACATCCGCGATAAGGCGTTACGTAAGAGCTCGGGAACGAGTCCCCGTATGTGAACCGGCAAGAATGTCATAGACCGGCACTTGCATTCGCTCGCACCCAATATCCCGCACCTCGAAACGCAGTGCTCGTCTCCCTGATACGAACGATCGGGATTGAGGACTGGAGGTCGGTGATACGTTTTTCTTTCGAAAGAGAGGCGTCCGCCCAAAAAACACGGTCATTTTTGTCAACGCGAAAATCTCCAAAGCCTCCCTGCAGGTAGACATCTTCCCGTTAATGCGTAAGAGACCCGTAAAATTTTTATTACGGTCCGGATGAAAGCCACGCAGGAGAAATTTTTTGTGTTGCGAATTCCCTTGACACGAAAAGCTGTGGGTGCGATCTTCGAAAGACCTCGTTACTTCCTGCGAATGCTCGCAAAACATTTCAAGTTCATCATTGAAGGGAAGTAAAATGTCATTGAATTCTATCTTCACAAACGCAGGCGCTTTGTTCTGTGGTTTAGTTCTGGCTTCTCTGGCGATGGCGCAAAGCGGACCCCAACCGCAACCCCAACATCAGAGCGACCGCATCACATTTGAGACGCTAGAAAACACCACCTTGGTGGAAGTCGATTTCTTTGAAACACGCTTCGAAGAAGTTGTGAATTCTTTGCAGAAAAAACTGGGGCTTCACTTTATCATCAGCGATGCGGCGTCAGATAACAACTTGCATGAAGAAACCCTCTTCACATTTTCGCACCCATCAAATTTACGTGCAGCCACCTTGCTTGACCTATTGCTCAAGCCTTACCGATGCACGTGGACCATTCAAGACGGCGTGATTCACATCACAAATAACGAAGACGCAAGTCTGCAGGAATCCCTGAATATCATGATGTTCGAATGCGGTGATTTGATTAAACAAATTCGTCCCATCAGCATTCTGATTCACCCGCAAACTATGCCCAATCATCAATACAATGGTGGTAAGGTTGGCGGTGTCTTTGCCATTCCACCACAGCAGAACGAAACGCCCGAAGAAGAGGTTAAGCCAACGCCGCCAACCACACCCGCCAGCCAAGGGTTGGCCGAGGCGTTACCGTTACCTGATGAAATAGTCATCGGTCCCGTGGAACAGCTAAAGAAATTAATCACGGGGACCGTTTCACCAGACTCATGGTCTGAAAGCGGCGGCACAGGCAGTATTATCGCGGTTAACAATGTTCTGGTTGTCCGTCAAACCCAAGCCAACCTTCGCCAAATTAACCAGCTCTTAGAGCAGTTGGGCGATGCCAATCTAGAGAATTAGGTCTCTGTTTCGTCGAAATGAGCAGCCTTAAATTTCACTCTGGCAATACGATCTCGCGTTTCGCGAGATCGTATTCTTTACCAGCTTCTAATTTTAGGAAGTCTGGCTTATCTTCCGCCGATCGTTTGTTGCGGTCATAAAAATAGACATCCCCATCGCCGATAACTTTGGCTCGACTTTTTTGCACTAACAAGGCCGTCCGCTCATCAATCCCAATCCCTAATAATTGAGGGTAGCGGTCCACTAGATCGCTCATATCAGTTTGCCGGCGGCGTTGGGTAAAATGCTGGTCAATGGCGACGCCACTGATGAATCCAAGGCCCCCTCGTTCGTAACCAGTCGCCATGATATCGCGATTACCTAGAGGATTCGCTCTCGCCAAATATCGAGCTTGAATCGAAGCGCCCGCGGAAGAACCCGCAATCACTCCACCCCGCTGAAGCACTTCTTTCATCAAGCGGTGGGCTTGGGTTCCATAATAAGAGTCCGAAAAATTCCATTGCCTTCCACCCCCGAAAAAAATTCCGGTCGCCTCCGTGAGCGGTTTCAAAAACGCCTCGTCCTGATTCGCCTTTAAGCGATCTTTTGTGTGGAAAACGTCCGCAGACGTCACACCCTGTTGGCGCCACGACTGGACCAATCTGGAATCGCGGGAGCTCAACGTTTCCCGTTCTGTACAGGGCACATAAATCAGCCTGGCATTCTTCCCACCGGCACGCTCAACGAACTGTTCCATCAATCCTGCCGGCATTCCGCCACCGCCTATGATCATCAACGTACCCTTGGGAACACACGGGATGGCGGGTTCTGCAGAGGGAAATATTTCTCGGGTACGATCAATGGCATCACGCCGCCAAGCCGTTAGATCCACCAAACTTTCATAAGGGTTAGAACGAGGATTTTTGGATCCGGCAATCGTTTTTTCGCGAACCGGCAGGCGCGAATTAGCCGCGGTAAAAAAGTGAAGTTGCCCCGTCCCCTGAGCCGCCACCTTGCGGCCCCGTAAAATCAACTGGGTCTGCGGTTCCATGCCGATCCCAATGGCTTTTGGGAATCGAGTTAAGATCTTCAATAGAGTGGGTTTGGCAGTATTTCCCGCGAAATTCGTCTGCAGAATCACATCCGGCAGTAAATTCAAGCCCGGAAGCGACGTCACTTGAGAGCTCGAAATGTCTGGCTGCGCTGGCACCAGTTCTTGGCTTCCAAACAACTGACAAACATCACCGCATCCCAAAACTACACCCCCTCGTTGAACACACGCATGCAGATCGGGAGCTTGTTTCTGCAACCATTGCTTAGCTTTTCCATCCAGGGGATCTGTCGAACACACCCAAATAGCGGTAGCCTTTTGCAACGATTTTTCAATCGTTTGCGCAGCCGTTTCGGGGGGCCTAATTTCAACCGGTCGTAGTCGCCCATTTTGGCTTTGTAATTGATAGACGTGAATCGATTCCGCACCTTCCCGCAGCGTGACCACGTTAGATTCATTCAACATTCCGTCAAAACAGATCTCCACCACCCGCGGCTCTTTTCCGCCCGCCCGGAGAAAATCACGAGTGACCTTTTCAGTTGGGTCGGGTTGCGGGCTAACCATGACGGTACCCCGCAGCGTGAAATCAACAGGCCAATCGCTCATGCGCTCGTCAAATACCTGCGCTGCTAACCAAGAGGGCAGGTAGATCACAAGAAAAAACATAGAAAGTAGCTTGAGCACTGAACGTCCTTTCGTTCTGAAATTGGTTGGCCGATTTTTCGTCATTGCCACTATGAGATTTACCGCTGATCAAACTTAAAAGATCATTTCTTTGCCACCAAAGAATCTAATCCAATGAGATCTCCTGACCCAGTCCCATGCGTTCGGCATTGCGAACGATATCACTGGCACCCACCACGTCTTCGACGGTATTACCCACCGATTTAAACAGCGTCACATTATCGGCGCTAAGGCGCCCGGCGATCTGGCCCAAAAATAACTCGCCTATTTCCCCGACTAAATGTTGCGTTTCAATTTCACCCCTTTGCAGGGGTTGGATCAAATCTCCCGCTTCGGACAGAGCCGTCTTTTTATGATCGACAAATACGCGTGCTCTCCGCACAACCGCTGCCGGAATCTCGACCACGTCGGGCTTGTAGGAACCAATTGCATTGATATGACACCCATCGGCGATAGCCGCATTATCAATGACTGGAATATTCGAATTCGTTGTCGTGCAAATAATATCGGCTTCGCGAGTTGCTGCCTCGGAGGAATCGGCGATGTGGAGATCAACATCGGTTTGCAGGCTTGCAACCAGTCTTTCGACATGGACGCGTCGCGGTGAGAAGAAACTGGCTTGCTTAACAGGCCTCACCGCGCACATGGCTTGAAAATGACTTTTTGCTTGAGGCCCGCTGCCTAGTATCGCCAGTCGACTGGCATCCGGGTTTGCCAGACTGGCTGTGGCGGCTCCCGAAACAGCGGCCGTCCGCAAAGCAGTCACCGCCGCTCCATTCAAAATGGCAATCGGAGCGCCCGTCTCTGCATCGAGCACATGGACCAGCCCCAATATATTGGCGAGTCCGCGTGACTGGTTTCCGTTAAAAATCGAAACGACTTTGACCGCTAATGATTCGTGATCTCCGTGACTGACCCAGCCGGGCATGACAAGCGTGGTCCCCTGATTCGCTTCGATATGCGTGCGCAGGGGAATTTCAGCTTGACCACTGGAAAGCGCTTGCATCGCCATCTTCATTGAGGCAATGGCCTGTTTCATAGGCAACGCTTGAGCTACTTCGTCGGCATTAAGAATCAGCATTCACCAACTCACGGGGGGCAGTACGTTCAATGGACCATGTCCAACATGGCTTATGGTAAATCCGCATCGCTTTCGGAATTGTTTTCGGATTTATTTTCGTCGGCTTGATCCTGTTTTTTTGACTCCACGAAATACCATGAGGCTTCGCATAGGTTGTTATACAACACGTGCGAGCCGGCGGCGTGCAAGAATCCGCCCGTACGTTGCGCGTACCACCAATACGCTCCCATCGCAAATTGCTCAACGGGTAGGGAATCGAGATGCAACACGATAACTCGCGGTTCCGGTTTACTGAAGTTGTGAATGCCCGCAAAAACGGCAGCTGAGACCAGTCCTGTACCCCAGTGCATTTGGATATGAGGCGGTTTCTCTTCTGCAAATAGGGAACTCGGGACAAGTCGAAAGAAAGCCTCTTCGATAATGGGGATCAACCAGATATCTCGAACATAGGTGGCCAAGGGGGCCTCTTCAGCTTGCTCCGCATATAACTCGCCGTCGCCAGCTCGACCCCCATGCTTGATCCCCGTTATCCGATCGATCAAACTTCCCACTCCCACGACCGCCCCGAAAGCGAAGACCGTTTCCACAAATGTGCGAATCCATGATCGCCGATTGTCGGTGGCTTCCGAAATGATTCGCTCTTCGGGTGTTTGTCGATCCAGTTTTTCGAAGAGTTGCTCGCGAACGGGAGGGACAGCAAGGGTGGCCACACAGGCTGCCGTACCGCCGCCGATTGCCAAAGCGAAAAACAGACGCCGAGACATGCGAATTTCACGGGGCTTTTTTTGTGACTCAGGCATGAAACGTCAACTTAAACGCTACACCGCAATTGCGGTAAACGGGGTGGCGGGGCGAACATTTAAGACAATACTTTAACATACATCGCTCCACCGATTGGAGCGTTTGATGAAACGACCTTCCAGGGACTCAACTTTTCATTGAGCCAGATTCTCATTCTATACCAAATACAAACCTGCCGAATCCAGCATCCGGGAATTCGATGGATTCAAGCAACCGCACAAAGGACCGCTCATGAAAATTAAACGTATCTCCTGTTGGCAAGTCGACTTGCCGCTGCATGAAGGCAGCTACAAATGGTCGGGTGGGAAATCGGTCGACGTCTTCGATGCCACCGTGGTGGCAGTCGAAACGGAAGATGGCCAAATCGGTTACGGCGAGGTTTGCCCACTGGGACCTTTCTATCTTCCGGCATACGGTGCGGGCGTTCGCGCAGGAATTAAAGAACTGGGACCTCACCTGATCGGTATGAATCCGCTGCATCTTGGGCCATTGAACCAATTAATGGATGCGGCACTGAAGGGCCATGCCTACGTCAAATCGGCAATCGATATGGCCTGCTGGGATTTGCTCGGTAAAGTCACCGGCCGTAGCGTTTGCGAATTGTTAGGCGGGCCTCAAGGCGCTGACATCACACTCTATCGCGCCATTTCGCAACAGGACCCCGAGGCCATGGCTGGTAACGTCGCCGGTTATCGGGACGAAGGCTACCGCCGATTCCAACTCAAGGTGGGTGGCGATCCTGACGTCGATATCGAACGCATCCGCCAGGTGGCCGCTCAATTAAAACCGGGGGACAAACTTATTGCCGACGCCAACACGGGTTGGGTCAAACACGAAGCAGCCCGAGTTGTGCGTGCCGTGAAAGACATTGATGTCTACATCGAACAACCCTGTCTCTCGTACGAGGAATGCTTATCTATTCGCCGACGCACGGACCACCCTTTCGTGATGGACGAGTCGATCCATGGGATGGCCGAACTTCTGCGAGCCAGCCACGATGATGCCATGGATGTGGTCAACATAAAGATCAGCAAATTCGGTGGCTTAACGAAAGCCCGACTGGCACGCGACCTTTGCGTATCACTGGGAATCGCCATGACGCTCGAAGACAGTTGGGGCGGCGATATTATTACTGCGGCCATTGCGGCACTCGCACACAGCACGCCAACGGAATACCAGTTCAGCGCAACGGATTTCAACAGTTACGTTTCGGTGAGTACGGCTGCAGGCGCTCCCCAACGAATCGACGGTCGCATGGCGGCCAGCGAAACACCGGGTCTCGGAATCCAGCCACGCATGGAGGTCTTAGGCGACCGCATTATTGAGGTGCATTAAATCCATCGTTAACACTTCCAAATACCGGTTGGCGTGAGCGAGGTGGAAATTGACGTGAACGCGTTGCCAAGATAAGTACTTACGGGTTTCATTGAAAGATTGTCATGTATCGAATGGGTTTAATCGGATTGATTTGGCTTCTTAGCGTTCCCTCTTATGCGATCGCTCAACAAACACCGCTAACAGTCGATCGAATTTTCGATAGCAGTGAGTTTCGCGCGGCCGGGTTCTCGGTTAATTGGATGCCTGCTGGCAACCGTTATTTCGTCAAACAACCCAGCGCAACCCACAAGGGCAACGACATTGACCTGGTGGATCCCAGAACCAGTGAGCAAACCACATTGATTGCGGCTGCTGACCTGATCCCAGAAGGTCGTTCTGAACCGATCGATATCGAAAGTTTTCAGGTATCGCCAGATAAAAATAAAGTTTTGGTTTTTAATAACTCGCGGCGTGTCTGGCGTTACAACACGCGCGGCGATTTTTGGGTCGCGGATCTAGTCAGTGGCGTGGTCCGAAAATTGGGCGGACCGGACGCCGAGGAGGCGACTTTGATGTTTGCCAAATTCTCTCCCGACTCGAAATCTGTAGCTTACGTTCGCGATCGTAATATCTATGTCGAACAGATCGAGAGCGGAAAGATTCGTCAAATTACCCAAACTAAAACTGACGACATCATCAATGGGACATCGGATTGGGTATATGAGGAAGAATTGGATTTGCGAGACGGTTTTCAGTGGAGCGGAGACGGACAACAAATTGTTTTCTGGCAATTCGATACCAGTGACGTTGGTGTTTTCACCATGATCAATAACACCGACGAACTGTACCCAAAACTGATTCGTTTCCAGTATCCCAAAGTCGGGACCACCAATTCCGCAGTTTCGATTGGTATCTATGACATGCTTGCGGGCGAAACCAAGTTCCTCGATCTGCCAGGCGACCCAAGAGATAATTATCCGGCACGGATCGATTGGATTCCCGGTACGGATCAATTTTTACTGCAACGACTGAACCGTCTACAGAACACTAATACGGTGTACGCCGTGGACGCCAAGAGCGGACAATTTCGCGTTGTCTTTGAAGACCGCGACAAGGCTTGGGTGGATGCCTGCGACTGGATCCGGTGGTCACCTGACGGCAAGCAATTCACTTTCATTAGCGAACGAGATGGGTGGAAACACATTTATTTAGTCGATTTGGAAACCGGAAATTTACAACTGTTAACGCCCGGTGACTTCGACGTGATTGAATTGTTCCACATCGATCTTGAAAATCGTTCTAGTATTTTCCTGGCCTCTCCAGATGACCCGAAAAGCCGATACCTATATCAGCAGACGTTTGGTGAGCCTGAAACCACACGCTTAACGCCACAGGAACAACCAGGCTGGCATGCTTACAGCGTCTCCGCTGACGGTAGCAACGCCGTTCACACCTGGTCGCAATTTGGAAAACCTTCGACGATTGAGACCGTCAGCCTGCCGGGCCATCAAAGTATCCAAACCAAGGTCGACAATGCCGAATTGATCAAGGCGATCAACGATCTCCCCGCGATCAAACAGGAGTTTTTTCAGGTCGAGATCGATGACGGAGCCGGAGAATCGTTGACCATCGACGGCTGGGCAATGTATCCACCCAATTTCGACCCCTCAAAAAAATACCCCGCATTGGTTTACGTATACGGGGAACCATGGGGCACGACCGTGGCGGATCGCTGGGACGGTAACACCTATTTGTGGCATCGCATGTTGTGCGAAAAGGGATATATCGTGCTGAGCTTTGACAACCGCGGCGCTAAATGCCCCCGGGGTGCCGCATGGCGGAAAGCCATTTACAAAAAGATCGGTATTATCAATGCAGCGGACCAGGCAGCGGCCCTCACCGCCACCTTGGAAAACATGCCGTTTATCGACAAGCAAAGAGTTGGTATCTGGGGATGGAGCGGGGGCGGCAGTTCCACGTTGAATGCGCTCTTTCAATATCCCGAGCTGTATCAGACCGGGATCTCAGTAGCACCGGTCCCTGACCAACGGTATTACGACACGATTTATCAAGAACGTTATATGCAAACCCCGACTCTCAATCCGCAAGGATTTCGGGATGGTTCACCGATTACCCACGCCAAGCACCTGCAAGGTAACCTGTTTCTTATTCATGGCACCGGCGACGATAACTGTCACTACCAAACAATGGAGTTACTGATCAACGAATTGATCGCCCAGGACAAGCCGTTTCAGATGATGGCTTATCCCAATCGTTCTCACAGTATTCGCGAATACAAAAACACGACGCCTCATCTGCGTAGCATGATGACGGACTATTTACTGGAGCGACTGCCAGCAGGGCCGCGTTAAGCTTCCATGGCAAAAACGATCAGATCGGGGACCGACGCTCCGCCAATCCCCGATCTGGGAATATGTCTTCACCGCAAAGGCAGCGGTCGTCTATTTTTCCTCGGAGGTCTCTGCCTGGCCTTCCTCGGAGGTTTTGACGGCCTGCTTTTCTGCGGGCTCTTCTGCGTATTCAAAACCGAACTTTTTGCCCTTGTCCACCGCAGGAATACCGTCCGCCATCCAAACCGGCATCGGATCGCCCAACATGTAGTGATCGAAAAATTGCTGCATTCTCTTGGCGAAGTCCATGCGATTTTCATCGCTCATGACCCAGTGGGGGTCACCATTGTAGTTCAGCATCCAACATGGTTTTTCCAACCGTCTCATCGCCACGAAAAGCTCAATGCCTTGATACCAAGGGACGGCAGTATCACGATCATTGTGCAATATTAGCAAAGGCGTATTGACCTTATCGGCAAAGAACACAGGTGAGTTGGCGATGTATTTATCGCGTGCTTCCCAAAGCGTTTCGCCGATTCGACTTTGCGTCTTTTCGTACTGAAACATGCGACTCATGCCGGTACCCCAACGGATGCCCCCGTAGGCGCTGGTCATATTGCTGACCGGTGCACCGGACTCGGCACAACAAAACATATCCGTAACGGTGACCAGGTAAGCCGTTTGGTAGCCACCCCAACTGTGTCCCTGCATGCCAATGCGTTTCTCATCTACGAATCCCTGGGAAACCACATGTTCCACACCCGGTAAAATGGCGTTGGCAGCACTGGGTCCAGGTTCACCAACCTTGTAGGGAATATCGGGTACAAAAATCACGTAACCGCGACTGACATAGAAGCTAAAGTTGATGATCGATCGTCCTGCAGCTGGCGTGTAGTATCGATGCAAGTTGTCGCTGTTCCGCTCGTAAAAATAAACCATCAGTGGGTATTTTTTCTGGGGGTCAAAATTCTCGGGTTTGTAAAGCAACCCTTCCAACTCCTGACCATCTTTGGCATTCCACTTGACCAGCTCCGATGTGCCCCAAACGTAATTATCCTGTTGTGGATTAGCGCGACTAATACGCTTAAGTTTTTTGAACTTCATATCGCTGACCCAGAGATCCGGATACCGGTCAAATGTTTGCCGCGTAAACATCACCTCATCAGCATCCCGTGCTTTCCGCAGGCCACCAACATTTTCATCCAAAACAATTAGTGGTTTAAGCTCAGCGGCCGCATTTTCTACGGGTTCCATTTGGTAGTAGCCACTGGATTTGTCTGCGTGCACGAACGCCGACAAAATTTGTGGTTTTTGCAAGTCAATCGCTCGTGCTTCGGGATCCAAATTGACATATCTGAAACGCACCTGCTGGTCTCTACCCTGGCCACCGGTAAGGCAAATTGGCGCCGTTTCTCCTGTCGGATCGACCTGCCAAATATCCCAGCGATCATAAATCAGCACTTGCTTGTCGTGGTCTAACCAACCCGCAATGCCGTAAGGTCTTGGCAGTGAGGGTGTGTCGTGCAGTTCGTTAAATAACGGCTGACCTATCGCTTTCCCGATATCGATTGGATCGGCCTCCGCAGGCTGGTCTTTTTTGGGTTTCGCTGTTGGCAAAGCCAACCAAGTTCGTTTTTCCCCATCCCACCAGATCATATATTTCCCTTGCGGCGAAAGAGACGCGGAGCCCCGTGTCATCTTTCTCGCCAACCGGGGTTCACCCGTTTTTAAGTCGATCAAATACCAATCCGAAAAGGATTGAATATCCCACGACCGCATTTTGTTGTATTGGTCGGGAGCCACCCCCAATACCCAGGTCGATTCACTGCGTGGATCGGCCGCCACGACAGGTATCTCCTCGGTCGCCAGTTGCATCATCTTACGTTTCGCGACATCGTACATAGCTCGGTAACTTCGATTCCGCTCGCGCTCCGCCTGCAGCAATTGCTGCGGTTGCAAAAAAGGATCCTGCCAATGCCAGATATCCAACTTTGCCTTTTTCTCTTCCTCCCCTTCGGGTTTCTTTTTTTCGGCGACCGGTTTGGGTTGCGTGTTGAAATAGATGCGCTTCCCGTTTTCTGCGAACAATGGCGCCGATTTTTCGGAAACGATCCAATTTTCGGGGAACCCTTTGGAGTCGGTGCCCACAATTTTCTTCGCCTGTTTGGCCCCTTTGCTCCAACGGTATAGAGCCCAGTTCGGTGTTTCCGCGTCGTAATCGTCTCTGTCCGACAGGAAAGTAATTTGTTTACCGTCTTTACTAAACACAACTTGGCCATAATTGCCCAAGCCGGAAAGAATTTGGCGTGAACTTAATTTTGAAAGGTCCATGAGATGCACGCCATCACCGGCGCCATCTTTCTCTGCATCAGAAGAGCTTGCATAGGCCAGCTGTGTTCCATCTTCACTAAACCGGAAATTGGCAACAAACGGAATCCTCTGCTCCAATTGCGAATCCAGGTTACGCAGTACGAGCGTCGTGCCATTCTTTTTGGTTTTCTTTTTTTGGTCGGTTTTGGTTTTTTTGGCTGCCTTTTCAGCGGGCGATTTTGTTTTCGACGGTTTCTTTTCGCCGGCCGCTTGTTTCTTTAATTTCTTCTTTGGCTTTTTGGTCGCCTTCTCACTTCGCTTGATGCCTTCGGCAGTTATTTCATACGTGGCGCTCAAATTCGAGCTGGATTCCTTTACCGTTTTCTTGGCTGCTGGCTCGATCGTCTTAAAAGCTACCCAACCGCCGGCTTTTGCGGGCAGAGAGAAATTAGCAACGTCCCGAATGGAGACAGATTTTCCGGTCTTTAAATTCAGGATTTCCAATTTTGATTTGGGTATCTGATCATCAGCAACTTTGGCTTTCTTGAGGCGTTTCACTTCCTCTTCGCTAGGTGCGACGACGTACAAGACATGTTGGTTATCGTCAGTGAATCGCGCCCGTTGCCCTCGTAATACGGAAAACTCTTTCGCCGAATCAACCTGGCGAATTTTCAGCGTGGCGTCGCCCTCAGCGGGTGAAAGCGTGTAACTGACCCAGTTCCCATCGGGGGAAAAATTTTGTCCTCCGAGCGAATTCCATTTGGCGTAATCCTCGTGATCCAATGGACGTTTTTCTTCCAAATCCACTTGGGCATTTAACGTCGGGGCACCCATGGGTGCGAGCATAAATAAGGAAAACGCGAGAGCGGCGGTTGAAGAAAATTTCATCACAAATCTACTAACTACCAAAAGGGAATCGGGTGGAATGCCTCCAGAGTAATCAGCGTTGCCCTGTTTCGCCATGACTCTTACCGATTCGGGGTTGGTTTAACGATTTGCAGCCGTTTTGGTGAAAAATCAAACCGTCCAACCATCCGGATTATGCATCTGACACGCCCACCGCCCCAAAAAAACCTCGCAGCCAATCGTGACTGCGAGGTGAGGGTTTTTGAGACGCGGGCTTACTTGATGCGTTCACCCTCTAAATCAACTTCGCCCTCTTGGCCGATACCCTTGAGCTCAAAAAACATGGAGCCCTCGATCGTGTCGGTCGTCAAGAACTCAAGTTCGTATTCGAGACCAAGTTCTTGTTGTTGAAAATCAAGCGTGACATCAAACACCAACAAGCCTTGTTTGTATTTAACATTTTTGATTTTTGGTTCACCAGAGTCGTCATCTCCTTCCCCGGGTTCCATTTCAATTTGTGGCTTACCATCTTTGATGGAAAGCACAAATTCCGGTTTTCGTTCTGTTCCATCGGGGGTGGTAAATACCATTTGCCAAGTGCCGACAGCTTCTTGCAAGGAGATAAAGCGGGTCGCGTTCCATTTATCGGCATCGGAGCTGTAATAATTGGCGGTGCCTGATATTTTGTCTCCATTTATTTTGCCTTTGAATACTGTCTTCGCCGTCCACTTATCGCTAGGTGCGATCTTGATCTCGACCTGCTCGCCCTTGATCACGGCGCTGCCGATCTTTTGCTTGAATTTTTCGCTGTCGGAATATTCACCGACCAACTTACCATCGACTTCCTTGAGGCGAATTTCACATTTAACCTTTTTCCCGTCGAGTGATTCGCGATCAAACTTCCACGACCCTTTGAGTTCAGAAGTGGTCTTACTAGTTTGAGCCTGAGCTACTCCGGCGGTCAGGACAAATGCCGCAACACATGTGATGGCAACCTGCTTTATGAGAGGATTCATATGGGTTTCTCTATGAAGGTAGTGGGTGCAAAGCGAGCTTGAAAAGTGTTATCAATCGTACATTAAAAACCGGGGCTTACGACGCCCGTTACGATTTTTGCCATCCCGCCGCTGGGCGTTTACCTCTCTGGCAACCAACCGCTATGGTTTTTTAATGCAATACAGGTGCTTGCTACCGCGCATCAGCAAGCGGTCATCGACCGGGACAGGGGAAGCATCAAATTGGTCATCCAAGTAATTGGTGGAAACCACTTGGAAATCTTCTTGATCCTTGAGCACGAGTGTGTTGCCACTGCGATCGGCGATATAGACCAATCCGTTGGCCGCCACTGGCGAACCGTACAGGTTTTCCAAATTCTGCATTCGTTTGGCTGGATAGAAGTGCTGACCCGTTGCCGCATCCAAACAATGCAAAATAGCCTTGTTCGATTGAGTAAAATACAAACGGTTTTCCGATAGCAGGGGAGAGGGCACATAAGGCGTGCCCTTTTTCAGCTCCCAGTTTTGTGTCACCTCACCAGAGTCCCCAATTCGCAAAGAGACCGCTCTGTTTCCGCGATATCCCGCCATCAAAATCACATTGTCACCAAATTCGACAGGGCAGGGGATCGCATTCAAAGTCGTGCCTTGAGTAGCCCACAATCGCTTTCCCGTTTTCAAATCGTAACCGACAATCTCATTCGTGCCGTTGGTGACCACTTGTTTGGCGTTATTTCGTTCGATGATCAACGGAGTCGCCCAGGTGGTAGGCTCATCTCGTGCAACCTTCCACTTTATCTTTCCGCTACCTGCATCCAGCGCATAGATAAACGAGTCATCTTCATTATCCCAATTCATGATCACCAAATCGTCCACCAGAACGGGTGATGTCGCTTCTCCCCAACCTCGGCGTGTGTGCATGTCACCCAAATCAACGGACCACAATTGCTCTCCGTCCAAGGAATAACAAAACACGCCAAATGAGCCAAACGGAACAATCAAACGTTGGCCGTCAGTCATCGGTGACGCCGCCGCGTAAGAACTCGTTTTATGACGTCCCTCATGCGGCGCCAGTTCGGCACACACATCTTCCCAAAGGACCGCCCCTGTTTCCAAACTGCGACATTCGATCTTGAATTGAAAAATCTGATTTGGCGGACGAGTCATGGCCCTTTCATCTTTTTCGACAGGTTGCTCAGGCGCTCTGTCTGTAGGAACCGCAGCAACTAAAAAGATGCGGTCCTGCCAGACAATCGGAGTCGCGATACCCTCTCCCTGCATAGGGACTTTCCACGCGATATTGGTGTCTTCGGACCATTGAGCGGGAGGTACAGCATGCGGGGCAACACCCGTCGCCAAAGGCCCACGCCACTGAAACCACTGATCATTGGGGGTCGTATTATCTTGCCACCCCAAAGCACATTGGCGATCACCGAGAAATGATAACAATGTTACTAATAAGAGGGTTATCTTTGAGGTTCTTCGCATGGATCGACCTTTCGCATTACAATTAACGCCTGTGATTCGTGCCATCAAGTAAGGTCACGATGTTACCGTTCTGTTGGATCGCGCCTACCATGAAACAATTTCTGTTTTACCTGATCTCTTGGGGATGCTTAAATATCGCTCCCATCGCTGCGCAGGAAACCGTCGAGTTTTCCCGGGACATTCGTCCCATTCTGGCCGATCATTGCTTTACCTGCCATGGCCCCGATGCCGCGACACGGGAGGGTGGATTTCGATTGGACGATCAAGCCAGCGCTCTCGGAGAGGCCGATTCCGGAGACCGTCCGATCGTGGCTGGCGACCTGGCGGCCAGCGAAATGGTGCGGCGTATACGATCCCATGATGCCGACGAGTTGATGCCGCCGCCGGCAGCCAAAAAGCCGCTTACCGCAGCCCAAATTAAATTATTGGAAAGCTGGATTGCCGAAGGAGCCCAATGGCAGGGGCATTGGGCGTTTCAGATTCCTCAAAGGCCGCCATTGCCAAAGGTTCAAAACCCATCTTGGGTACGGAATCCCATTGATCAATTTGTCATCGCTCAGCTGGAAACCCGCGGCAGCGCGCCATCAGCGGAAGCCGCCAAAACCACTTTGATAAGACGTCTTTACCTCGACTTGATTGGGCTGCCACCCGCACCCGCAGAGGTCGAAGCGTTTCTGCAGGACGACGATCCACAGGCCTACGAAAAACTAGTCGACCGTTTATTAGCCGCGCCCCAGTATGGTGAACACATGGCAACTTTTTGGTTGGACGCCGCGCGGTTCGCCGATACGAATGGCTATCAGAATGATTTTCGCCGCAGCATGTGGCTCTGGCGAGATTGGGTGATTAATGCCTACAACGAAAACATGCCGTATGATCAATTCGCCGTTGAGCAACTGGCGGGCGATATGCTACCCGATGCCACGTTGGAACAAAAAATTGCCACCGGTTTTAACCGTAACCATCGCTCCAACACCGAAGGCGGTTCCATCAACGAAGAGTGGTTGGTGGAAAATGTCGTTGATCGTGTAGAAACCACCTCAACCGTATTTCTTGGTCTGACAATGGGTTGCGCTCGATGTCACGACCACAAATACGATCCGATTTCACAGCGCGAATTTTACCAGTTCTTTTCTTATTTTTACAACGTCGACGAACAGGGTGTGTACACCGAGCGGCGCGGCAATGCCGGTCCGCTTGTTTCCGTTCCGACAGATCAATTCAAAAGCCAACTAGCCGACGCTGAAATACTTGTCTCGGAAGCCCAACAAGCACTCGCGCAAAAAAAACAAAAAGCGTCCCAGTCACAGAAAAACTGGCCATCCGACCTAAGTCAACCAACGGACGATTCAGCACCATTGCCAAACGAAGCATGCGCTTTTTTGGTCTCTGACAAAGCAACGAAACCGGCCATGGTAAAATCGACCGAGGATTCTTTACGCGCTGCCGGTCTCCTCAAACAAACCGCACTCGGGCGAGCCGTTTCCCTGACAGGCGAAACCAATCAACCCTTGGCGCTGGGTTCTACTTTTGATTTTGATGCCGCGAAGAACTTCACCGTGAGCGCCTGGGTGAAGCCGACCCAATTCGGTGCCATTGTCAGTCGCATGGACGAAGCATCAGCCTATCGGGGCTTCGATATATTAATCATGGCAAACGGACGTATTAACGTCCATTTGATCCACGATTGGCCGAGCAACGGCACGAAACTAACCACGCGCATGCCATTGCCAAAAAATCAATGGACTCACGTAGTAGTCACGGTTCAGGCGCCCGGAAAAGCAGCAGACATCAAAGTCTATCTGAACGGTCAAACAGTACCCGTGGCGGTTAATCGTGACTCCTTGAATGGCACGACCGTCACCGATCACCCGTTATGGCTGGGTAACCGGGCTCAAACGACTCCCTTCTCCGGTTTGATCTCTGACTTTCGCATCTGGGAAAAGGATCTTTCGGCAGTCGCCGTGGAGGAGTTATTTCAAGCCACGCTGTCTCGCCAAGTTCAGGCAACGGAGCCTCCACTCTCGGAAGTTCAACGCCAAGAGATCGACGATCTCTCCCTGTATTTCCAAACGGTGGATGAGCTGGCCCAGCTTCGTCAAGCTGAGTCAAAGCGAAATCAAATAAAGAACCAGATGCCTACAACCATGGTGATGAAAGAGCTGGCTGAACCGCGTCAAGCTTTCGTTTTATTGCGTGGACAATACGATCAACCCGATTCCCAACAACCCGTTTCCGCGGGCATACCTGCCTTATTCAAAACCGATCAATCGCCACGCAATCGCCTGGAATTGGCCCAATGGTTAGTCGATGGAAACAACCCCTTAACAGCGCGCGTGGCCGTGAATCATTTTTGGGGTCGGATTTTTGGGATCGGATTTGTGGACACGCCTGAGAATTTTGGTGTGCAAAGCTCGGCCCCTTCCCATCCTCTGTTATTGGATTGGTTGGCGACAGAATTTGTTCGCAGCGGTTGGGACGTCAAAGCGCTCCAACGATTAATGGTCACCAGCGCTACCTATCGGCAACAATCACGAGCTTCTGGTGAGGCATTTATCTCGGATCCTGAAAATCGTTGGCTCTCTCGAGGCCCGCGTTTTCGGTTGCCTGCGGAGTCACTTCGTGATAATGCGTTGGCCATCGGTGGGTTGCTGGTGGATCGGATTGGAGGTCCCTCGATCAAGCCCTACCAACCCGCCGGGCTTTGGGCCGATCTCGCTGGCGGCGCTGGTGAGCCTGCTTATCAACAAGCCGAGGATGAAGACCTTTACCGGCGTTCGCTGTACATCTATCGCAAGCGGACCGTTCCGCATCCAACGATGACGACCTTTGACGGTGGGGGACGGGATTTGTGTGCTGTGTCACGGGACCGCACAAACACACCGTTGCAGGCGTTGGCATTGTTAAATGATCCCACCTATGTGGAAGCCGCGCGGGCATTGGCCAGCGATGTAATGCAGAACAATAGCGATCACATTGCCCGCTTGAAATCCGCCTTTCGAAAAGCCACCTGTCGTTTGCCGACGCCACAGGAGTTGCAGGTTTTAGAGGCCGCCTACCAGAAATATGCGGCCCGATTTGCGGCCCAGCCAGAAACCGCCACGGCTTACATTCAAGTGGGCCAATCCGCACCTGAAGCGACACTCTCGCATGTCGAACTGGCGGCCTACGCCTCGGTTTGTAGCGTCATCCTGAATCTCGACGAAGTCATCACTAAGGAGTAGTTGCCGTTACCCGACGGCTTACAGCATGAACATTCTAAAATATGCACAACAATTGAATCGACGCCAGTTTGTTCAAAGCAGTGGGATTGGACTTGGCGCCTTCGCTGTGAAGGCGTTGCAAGACAAACCCAAACACGGGCTGACCCGTCCCGCGGGCAAAGCCAAGCGGGTTATTTACATGTTTCAGTCCGGCGCTCCGTCTCAACTGGAGACTTTTGATTACAAACCAAATTTAGTTGACATTCAAAAGACCGAGCTCCCCGATTCGATTCGCCAAGGGCAGCGTCTAACGGGAATGACCAGCGGCCAAAAAAGCTTTCCCATTGCGCCTTCGAAATTTCGGTTTAATCAACATGGGAAATCCGGAGCATGGGTAAGCGAACTTCTGCCTTATACCGCAAAGGTCGCCGATGATTTGTGCATTATTAATTCCATGCAAACCGATGCGATCAATCATGATCCCGCCATCACATTTTGCCAAACGGGTTTTCAGCTGGCGGGGCGGCCCAGCATGGGCGCTTGGGTGGCCTATGGATTAGGGACCGCCAACGAAAACCTGCCGGCTTATGTTGTCATGGTCTCCCGTGGCACTGGACGTGCTGCCGGGCAACCGCTCTATGATCGCCTCTGGGGCAGCGGTTTTTTGCCCGGCAAACACCAAGGCGTCAAGCTACGCGGCGGTCAGGAACCCGTCCTGTATTTAGATAATCCGGCGGGGTGCACCACGCAATTACGTCGCGAAATGTTGGACGATATTTCAAGCCTCAATCAAATTAGAAGTACCCAAGTTGGCGATCCTGAAATTCAAACACGGATTTCCCAATACGAGTTAGCATTTCGCATGCAAACGGCAGTGCCCGAGTTGACAGATATTTCCGATGAACCGGAACATATCTTGGAGATGTATGGACCAGACGTGCGGAAACCGGGCACCTATGCTCGCAATTGTTTACTGGCTCGAAAAATGGCCGAGCGAGATGTACGTTTTATCCAGCTATTTCATATGGGCTGGGATCAACACAATGATCTGCCCGATCACATGTCAAAGCAATGCAAAGATACGGATCAAGCTTCTGCGGCTTTGATTCAGGACCTTAAACAACGTGGCATGTTAGATGACACGCTGGTTGTGTGGGGTGGCGAGTTTGGTCGCACCGTTTATTGCCAAGGCAAATTTACCGACATGACTTACGGTCGCGATCATCACCCGCGCAATTTTTCCATATGGATGGCGGGAGGCGGCATCAAGCCTGGGATGACTTACGGGAAAACCGATGAATTCTCCTACAACGTGACGGAAAATCCCGTGGAAGTCTTTGATCTGAATGCCACGATCCTGCATCAGTTGGGACTTGATCACGAACAGCTCACCTGGCGATTTCAAGGTCGGGATTATCGGCTGACCGATGTACACGGGCGCGTTTTACATGACTTGATTGTTTGATAAATTTCTAACTGTGCTCGATTTTATTTTTTGCTGTTAAAGCCAGCCCACGGCATGCCATAATCGGTAAGACACCCCCTTTCCTTTTCGCATCCAAGAGAACGATCCATGAGAATTCCCATCGCGTTGAGTCTTTTTTTACCTCTCCTAATAGCTTTCCCCGTGCAGGGGCAAGAACGACCGGGCCCCGCTCGCGCGGAAATGGAATCGCGGATCGAAACGCTCCACCGAGAGCTTGAGAGCTTGCATTCTGCTCGCGAGCAACTGCAACGCGAACGGCACGAGCAAAACCCAAGTCCGCGTATCGAACTGCGGCGGCGGGAAAGGCAGGCTCTCGAGATGGAAAGAGAAAGGGAGGATTTGCAAATTGCCATCGTCGAGAATCAAAACCGCCTGAATAGCATTTCCCAGCGCCACCAAGAACGACCCGAAATGGCAGAGGCTCACCGACGTTTAGAACACCTAGCAGCTGCTCGAAAACACCTGATGGAAGCCGGCTCCAAGGAAATGGCGGACCAGGTTGGAGAACAAATAGAGCAACTGGAACGACGCATGCAGAATCAGAGGCGTGATCGCCCCGTGGCGGATCGCGGAGCGACGACCAACGAGGATCCATTTCGTCGCGAAGTGCTTGGAGCGATTAACGAATTAAATCGTGCTTTGGATCAACTACGCGAAGAGGTTCAACGTATCCGACGGGACTCTGATGATCGCCAGCAATGACCCGTGTCTTTTGCTCTGCATGCCTGCTGCTTTCCAAATGGCGCAACTAGAATCGACAGGTAAAAATGACAAATGGCGATTTACTGCGTGACCTGATGGGTGACTGCCAAGAGGAAATTTTCCAAACCCTGGTCCAATCGGGTCCCTTACGGATCGAACGGATTATTTCGACCGGGCAATCCTCACCGCCTGGATTTTGGTACGACCAGCATGAACATGAATTCGTACTCGTGGTGCAAGGTGCGGCCGTTGTGGCTTTTGAGGACGGCCGTCAGGTGCCCTTGCAGGTCGGTGGCTGGTTGCACATCGAGCCGCATCAAAAACACCGCGTCGTCTCTACCTCAGAAAATCCACAGACGATTTGGTTAGCGGTATTTTGGGACAAGCCTGCAACCGACACCGCTTAATTCACCGCTGGGGTGTGCCTCGGCGGCGACGGTTGCAAATCGGGACCTTACTTTTCCCACCCCACCGGCTGGGTCCAGGCTTGTGCTTTTTGACCTGCAAACGAGGGGTCCGGGTGATCGCCACTGGCTGTGATGACCGCTCGGACGTAAAGCTCGTCACCCTTTAACGGATACTTTGGGTTCAGCGAATCCGAGGTTGCCAACACCTCGCCAATGTCAGCGGAATAGGCCCTTGTTCCCGGCATTGGTTTGCCATTCGCATCTTTTTTCGATTGGGTTTTTGTATCGTAACCTTTTCGCGTGCCAATAAATTGCGTTTGGTAAGTGACGCCTGCGGCAGGGACAATTTCCAGTTCAAGGATTTGGTTTTGTTTATTAAATTGCAGCGCCTTTAACTCGACACCACTGGAGGCATAAAAATCACCTCGCTGCATGGCTCCGATAAGTTGCTCTGCGTTCAATTGATCGGCACGGACACAAACCCAACCTCGTCCGGGATGACTGCCACCCGGTTTGCCGTGGTAATTGTGGGAATCATCGACCGCCAGGCCAAAAAGTGGCAAGACATCAAATTTGTCAATTCGCAGCGTGTTGACAATGTCCCACATACGTTCGATCGAAGGTCGGTTAGCATCGCCATTATGGTTGACGCCAGGGTGGCCGTTGTAGACTTCAAAGAAACGATTCCGCGTGACCGCCGCTAGGTCCTCTGCCGTCACTGCCCAACCAAAATTGGGATGGTTTAAGTGCACGAGAATTTGCCGGCCTGTGCGTTCTGCCTGCTCCGCAGCCGCACGTAAATTAGAATCAATGGCTTCCCGCACGCTCGCTCCACCTGTCGGTCGAAGCAGTTGCTCAAGATTGGACGCGTTCATGTGGATCGGTTTTCCATTTACTGAATCACTGATCTCTTCCGCCTCGATCAAAAGGAACTCACCTTCCTTTTCGAACCGTTCGCGAATGCGTTCCAAAGAACAGAGCAGCACTTGTTTGTCGCTCTGAGATTCACGCGTTTGGATCCAGTCATCCCCAAATGCCGTTTGATATTTCTCCATACATTCCTGTCCCCCGGATCTTTTTTCGACGGTGTCCAGTGACATCCATTTTTCACCACGAGAAAGAATGTTGTGGTCTGTGAGTGCCAAAAAGTGATATCCCTGGTCAGCATACCAACGAACAATCATCTCTGGAAAATCGTCACCATCGCTCCAAAACGAATGGGTATGCAGATTACCTCGGTACCACTTTGGCGTGACCGATTCTGCCGATCCATCCTGCCACGGCTTAGCAGCTTCCCAGGCTGCATCCGAGGGGGCAGGCGAAAGCCCCACGGTAACACCGGAAACGTCCTGCTTTTCCGTGGCGACTCTTTTTGCTGTGGGCGGGTCGCTCCATCCCCAAACGGCTAATCCAGCCAGCAAAACCAGCAACGGTGAGGAAATCGTCTTGGTCCACATCATCTATTAAGGCTCCCCTAATCGGTCAAATCACGGCTTATCAGTTAAATCACGATAGCCTGTCGCACGCCGGTTGAAAACTAACGGCCCCTTGGCTTGCTCAGACACCGCCACAGATACTCAATTGGTTTGACGCTTTTTGTAAAGCCCGGGTATACTTAGATGGCTTATTTCCCAAGAAAACCAACCATCTCAAGGCTGTGAAGATCTGAATCACTGCCAGATCCGTATGGTTTGTAGGCCTTTAATTTTTACGACATTCATTATTAGATTCCGCACGTAATCCCCATGCCTCAGACAAACCAATTGCTGCATTGGCAATTTCCCGCCCTCTGTCTTGTGTTAATCCTGGGACTGGTGGGTTGCCAACCCGCAGAGAAAAAGCCGCGTGTTAGCGGCACGATCGCCCCAGAGACCGCTGGCACCAAGGCCGTTTCCAATGCTTCCCAAATTGCGGCGCGGCAAGCCAAATTGGTTGACCTGCCAGCAATTCAGGGTCAACCGTTTCACCGCAATGAAAACCAGGCTGGTAAATTCATCGAAGTTAGCCCCGCCGATTCGGGAATCGATTATTTCAACCAATGGGATGTCGACGATCTGAACTCGGCCGCATTCGGAACCTCCTTCATTGCCCACGGCGTCGCCATCGGGGATTACGATGCCGACGGTCGCCCTGATGTTTACGTGACCGGGCAAAAGGACGGCGGTCGCCTTTATCGCAACCTCGGCGATTTGAAATTTGAAGATGTGACGGAAAAGGTTGGCATTAACCCTGCCGATATGTGGAGCGTGGGTGCCGCATTTGTTGATCTCAACAGTGACGGACTTTTGGACATTTACGTTTACGGTTACGGCTGTCCCAATCGTTTGTACATCAACAAGGGCAGTCACTTTTCGGAACAGGCCAAGGAGTGGGGACTGGATTACGACGGGGCCAGCGTGTGCGCCGCCTACGCGGATTACGATCTCGATGGGGATCTGGACGTGTATCTCGTCACCAATCGCTTGGATACAAAACGCCAAGACGCCATGCCCAACGAATCCGTCACGTTTCGTGACGGTGCGGGTCGGGTGAATTTGAATCCTAAGTTCCGCGAATCTTTCTACCTGATGCAACACCCGGATAAGGGAACCATCCATGAACCGGGTGGCGAGTTTGACCATTTGTTCCGTAATGATGGAGACAAGTTTACGGACGTCTCCCGGGAAACCAAAATCGGAGAAATAGCACACCTGGGTCTGTCCGCCAACTGGTGGGATTACAACGACGACGGGTTGCCGGATCTTTACGTTGCCAATGATTTTAAGGGCGCCGATTTGCTGTATCGCAACAACGGCAAAAATCACTTGGGTGAATACACCTTTACGAACGTGATGGTTGATTCGATCCCCCATTCACCCTGGTTCTCCATGGGTTCCGATATTTCAGACGTTAACAATGACGGCCGCATGGATTATTTCGCGACCGACATGGCAGGCACTAACCATTACCGCGATAAATTATCGATGGGCGGTATGAGCGGTCCCGACAGCACCGCCTGGTTTTTGAATTGGCCGACGCCCCCCCAATACGTGCGGAACTGTCTTTTCCTGAACAGCGGCACTACACGGTTCATGGAAGTCGCGTTTTTGGCCGGACTGGCCAAGACGGACTGGACGTGGACGGTCAAGTTCGACGATTTTGACAACGATGGTTGGGAAGACGTCTATTTCACCAACGGCATGTCGCGCGACTGGTACAACGGCGATTACAAAGACGAGATTCGCTTGAAGCAACTTGGCAAAGAGGAACAAATCCAGTTTTGGATAGACAAGCCTGTTTATGCTTTGGAGAATCGCGCTTATCGAAACACGGGTGACCTTAAATTTGAAGACGTTGGTAAAACATGGGGACTCGATCATTTGGGAGTCAGCACTGGAGCGGCCTCGGGGGATCTTGATGGCGATGGTGACTTGGACCTCGTTGTCAACGGATTTAACGAACCGATCCGGGTGTATCGCAATGACGTCAAAGCTGGCAACTCCATCCAATTTCAGTTACTCGGCGGAACCAGCAATGCGCAAGGAATCGGGGCTCGCATTGATGTGACCGTGGATGAGGCATCGGGTTCCCAGATGCGTTGGATGGCGGCAGGTCGAGGTTTCATGTCTTCCAGCGAAGTGGTGGCTCATTTTGGTACCGGCGAGGCAACCAGTATCAGTAAAGCCACAATTCGTTGGCCCTCTGGAATCACGCAGACTTTTGAAAATTTGAAATGTAACGAGCGTTACGTCGTGACAGAAAAAGGCGCGGTCCCCGCTGCCTTGGCCTCGCAAAGTAAAACCAAAGCCCTTTTCGAGGAGAGCTCCGCGCTGGATGCTTTCAAGCACAACGAAATCTTGTATGACGATTTTAAGCGGGAGCCCTTGCTGCCCAACAAGCACTCGCAACTGGGATCAGGCATGGCTTGGGCCGACGTCAACAACGACGGTCGCATGGATGTTTACATGGGACAGGCTGCCGGCGGACCGGGTCGTCTTTTGATAGATGACGGTAACGGTAAATTCGAAATCAAACCGCAAACCGTATTTAACAAAGACTCCAATTGCGAAGATATGGGTGCCGCTTTCTTTGACGCTGATGGCGACGGCGACATGGACCTGTACGTCGCTAGTGGAGGGGTCGAGTGCAACCCTGGCGCGGAAACACTTCGCGATCGCTTATATCTGAACGATGGCTCCGGCGAGTTTGAAGATGCCCAAGATCGCTTGCCCGATCTCCGAAATAGCAGCTCCGTGGTCGCGCCTGCCGATTTTGATCGCGATGGCGATGTCGACCTTTTCATTGGCTCGCGTTTAACGGTAGGCGCCTATCCCACTACGCCGGATTCGACCTTGCTGTTGAACGAAGGTGGCAAGTTTGTCGAAGCGACGGACGATGTGGCACCGGGTTTGAAGAACGCCGGTATGGTTACCTCCGCCGTCTGGTCAGATGCCAATGACGACGGGTGGTTAGACCTGGTTGTCACACAGGACTGGGGTCCCGTGCGGCTCTGGCTCAGCGACAATGGTTCTCTGAGCGACGTATCGGAGCAAGCCGGGTTGGCCAACCGTCTGGGGTGGTTGAACAGCGTCTCGGCGGGCGACATCGACAACGATGGGGATATGGATTACGTGATCGGCAACTGCGGCTTGAATACGAAGTATTCTGCCACTCCTCAAAAACCCGAACTGATCTACTTTGGCGATTTCGAAAATAATGGCAAGCTGCAGATCGTCGAAGCCAAATATGAAAACGGCAAATGTCTACCGCGACGAGGCTTGGGATGCACGAGTGACGCCATGCCCACGATCAAGGAAAAACTGCCGACCTATCATGACTTTGCGATTAGTGAGCTGGTTGAAATTTACTCCCAAAATGGTTTGGAAGACGCCGATAAATTCGAAGTTAACAGCCTCGATTCCGGCGTGCTGATCAACCAGGGCGAAAAAGGTATTCCGACCTTTGAATTCCGCAAACTACCCCGGGTGGTGCAAGCCAGTCCCGTTTTTGGATCCGCACTTACCGACGTCAATGCTGACGGGTTTTTGGATCTTTATGTGGTGCAAAATTTTCATGGACCACAAAGAGAAACCGGAAACTTTGATGGTGGTGTATCCTTGTTGTTGCTCGGTGACGGTAGCGGAGATTTCGCACCAGTATGGCCTGATCAAAGCGGCTTGGTGGTCGGCAATGATGCCGCCGCATTGGTCGTGACAGATCTCGATGGCGACGCTCGACCTGATTTCGTGGTCACGATCAACGATCGACAACCCAAGGCATTTCAAAATGAAATGGCTGGCAACTTTGTGCGAGTCCAACTCCAACCCCTCGATCGAGTTCCCTCGTTGGTTGGCACCCGTGTGGTCTTTACATTGGACAATGGTGAGATGTTGACACGCTCGATCGACGGAGGTGGCAGTTATCTCAGCCAATCTCCACAAGAGATCTTTGTCGGTGGAAAGATCCAAAGTGCCAAGGTGCGTTGGCCGGACGGCGCCGAAACGAGCCACCAAGACCTGCAACCCGTTGATGGCGTCATCAGCCTGTCTCAAACCCCTTAGACGTTGACTGTCATGGTGACGCTGTCGGCGAAGACACTGCAATTGTGGTGTCACGCCGAGGCGGATAGAATAATCGACCATGAAGGTCATTTCGTTGCAATCTGGAAGTAACGGTAACTCGTTTTACGTGGAAGCGGACGATGTTCGCTTGATCTTCGACGCGGGTATCTCGGGAAAACAAGCCCAACAACGGCTGGCTGATCACGGTCGAGACATCGCCTCTTGTCAGGGACTTTTCATATCCCATGACCACTCGGACCACACGCGGTGCATGGGTGTTTACCATCGTAAATTCGGCCTCCCGCTATACATCACAAAAAAGACCTTGCGTGCCACAACCCGGCACCGCGAAATTGGCCCGCTGGATGATGTCCGATTTTTTGCTCCGGGTGATGCTCGCAGTTTCCCGACCGCGGAAGGAAGCACGGTGACCGTCCATAGCGTCGCCACCCCACACGACAGTGCGGAGGGCGTAGCCTTTATCATCGAGCACGAAGATAAACGGGTCGGTATCCTCACCGATCTGGGACATGTCTTTCCTGCTTTGAGAGAGTTGCTGCTGTCACTCGACGCGGTTGTGATCGAAAGCAACTACGACCCACAAATGCTCGAACGCGGCCCTTACCCCGAACCACTGAAGCGTCGCATTCGGGGACGGGGTGGTCATATCTCTAATGACGAATGTGCGGACTTAATCAGCCGCGCATCGATGTTTCGAAGACTTAAATGGGCCTGTCTCTGTCACCTTTCAGAACAGAATAACGAACCCAAAATCGCAGCCGCAGCCTGTCGTCGTGTGGTAGGCGATAACGTCGAGATTCACGTTGCCAGTCGCCACGACGCTTCCGACATCATGGAAATTTGACGGCTCTCGGTAACCGTCCAAAGTTCGATGCGTCAGTCCAAGTCACCACCCGCCACGCCCTGAATAAGATCACTGAGGGGTTGTATTTGATCCGTGCCCGGAGAAGTCAAAAGAAATTCAAATTCCCGGTCCTGCGTTTCGATCACCACCTTGATGCGCATTTGATCCGAAATCTGTTTTCCAGAGGTTGAAGATTTTGGCAAGTGAATATGTTGCCAACCCGTACGTCCCACCAAGTCGTGCAACTGCCTCAACACCTGCTCGTCCAGATTTTTGACATTCGTCACGCCGCCATTTTCCAATGAGCGTGTTACAACCTTGCCGTCCGCTGAGAGAATTTGCTTTTCCATCAATCCGGCAAATCCGCCACTGCGTTCAACAGAAATCTGTTTGAACTTTTTTACCAACGGTGGCCACGGTTGCTGGGGGCCGACGGCCTCGAGAGAAGTCACCTTTACCATCCAAATGAGTCGGTTACGTCGGTTCGGTCGCTGGACCAAATTGCCACGCACCACGACTTTTCGATCGCTCATTTTTTCGCCGCCTTGCGCGATCATGGAATTCAATTCCAGATCCAGCGTCCCACGACCAGTATAGACTCGAGCACTCTTTAGCCGTTCGGTGCCCGACTGATACCGACTGCGCAATACGCCTCGCATTTCAACAAGAATTTCCTGAGGATTCTCTTGCTCCTGAAATCCGGATTCATGACTGCCCACGCTGGCGCATAATGGCAATCCCAGCAAACCAATCCATAACGATGAAAATCCGAACATTGGTACTTCCTTTCTTAGAATAAAATTGCCTTCCTTGATCATGCCAAAAATACTCGTGGCTGGGCAAGACATTTTTCATGCGTTAGGTTTTAATTTCATTCGCTGACAGGTTCCTTCTGGAAAAAAATCATGATGTACCAAATGCAAAAATTATGGGTCTACTTGTTGATGACCTGTATTGCGGCACTGGGCTGCGAAAACGGACTGGCAGATGAACCTGTTTCCTTTAGGGCGATGACCTGGAACATTTGGCACGGAGGTCGCGAGGATGGCGAGAAAATCGGACCGCAACGGGTTGTGGAAATTATTCAGCAAAGCGGAGCGGATATCGTCGCCATGCAGGAGACCTATGGTTCGGGGGAATGGATCAGCGAGCAACTGGGTTTTCACTTTCACCCGCGTGGTACCAACGTCTCTATCCACAGTCGCTATCCCGTGCTCGAGGATATCTCCGTATTTGAAGAGTTCAAATGTGTTGGCGCGTTGTTGGAACTGCCGGGTGATCGCAAACTGGCTTTCTATTCTATTTGGCTTCCCTACAACAAAGAAATTTGGGTGGAAGGCACCCGAGATACCAATGATTTAGACGGCCTGAAAAACGCCTGCGATGCCTCGCGGGATAATCTGGAAAAGATGTGGGCACTCATTCAACAGCGGCTCAGCGATTCCCAGTATGCTGGGGTGCCGATCGTGATCGCAGGTGATTTCAATAGCATGTCACACCTCGACTATATCGAGTCCTTTCAAGATCAGTTCGACGGTGTGGTGATCGACTGGCCCACCAGTCACATCCTCTGTGACGCGGGGTTTCGAGATGCATATCGTGAGACTCATCCCGAAGTCCATCGCCAAGACGATCGTACTTGGACACCCCGTTTTCCGAAGCAACAACAAGATCGCATTGATTTCATCTATTATCGCGGCAACCACCTCGATGCCAGTGACTCCGTCGTCATCGACGAATACGCGCAAGGATTTCCCTCCGATCATGCCGCTCTGGTTACCGAATTCTCTTGGTCAGAACCCAAGCCTTCCCCGGCACTTCGTTTGGTGACTTACAATATTAAACATGGCTTAGGGAACGACGGCCGTGTTGATCTGGATCGCACCGCCGCATTATTGAAAAACCTGCATGCCGATTTCATCGGCCTGCAAGAGGTCGACAACCAGGCGAAACGAAGCGGCAAGATTGACCAGGCGAAAGCCCTGGGAAAATCTCTCGGTATGCATTCCGCCTTCGGTTCCTTTATGGACTATCAGGGCGGTAAATATGGATTGGGAATCCTCTCCAAGCATCCCATCGTGGCCTCCCGTGAAATTAGACTACCCACCGGAAATGAGCCACGGGTAGCCTTGGCCTGTCAGATTCAACTGCCTGATCAACGTGAAATTGTGGTGGTAAATCTTCATTTCGATTGGGTTAAAGATGATAAATTTCGGTTCCAGCAGGCTCAAGAACTAGCCAAATATCTAGACACACTCACGCTGCCTTACGTGTTAATGGGTGATTTCAACGATCAACCTCAGTCTCGAACACTAGACTTGCTCTCGCGGGGCAGCTTGGCTGCCGTCAAACCCAAGCAGGATCGGTTCACCTTTTCATCCATCACACCCACGAAAGAAATTGATTTCATCTTTGCTGCCCCCAGGGAGGCTTGGCAATTGAAGTTCAGCCGCGTCCTGAATGGCAAGTTAACATCCGATCATCGACCGGTTTTGGCGATCGTAGAACTGAATCCCTAATCGCAATTGGCCTGCCGTTAGTGCAAATACGATTTCAGGGAAGCAATGTGCGCCGGTGTTACTCGGCAGCAGCCGCCGATAATGCTCGCTCCGAGTTGACGCCAGTATGCGGCCTGCGTGGTAAAGTCCTCTAACTCACGAGCTCCGTGCCAAGTCCGTGAATTGGCATCAAAGACTTCTCCCGAATTGGGGTAAGCGATGATTCGTTTGTCTGTTTCTGATCGGATCCGTTGAATCAGATCGGGCAAGAACTGGGGTGGGGTACAATTGACACCCACGGCCTCTATCAGATCGTACTGGCGGAGTTCTCGAATGACGGACTGGATTTCCGTCCCGTCACTGATATGACTGCCATCACGGCAACTAAAACTGATCCAAACAGGAATAGGGCTGGAGTCAACCGCCAATTGCGCCAAAGCCATTGCCTCAGGCAGGCTGGGCACCGTTTCGCACAACATGATGTCCGGTCTTTCGCTGGCCAGAATTTGCCATCGCCGCTGGTGGAAATCGATCAGACCTTGCTGATTTAAAGCGTAGTCGCCCGTGTACTCAGCTCCGTTTGCCAAGAAAGCACCATAGGGACCGATGCTGGCTGCGACCTGCACACCAGGTGCCTGCTCCCTAGCCTGTTTTGCCAAACGAATAGAAAGCCGCAATAAATCCTCAGCTTCCGTTGACGTGATTCCCGCTTTCTCAAAACCCGGCAATGTCGCTTGGTAACTAGCGGAAGTAATCACCTCCGCTCCCGCGTTAATAAAAGCCCGGTGAGCGGCGACAATCTCGTCGGGTTGATCGCGGAGCAATCTAGCGGACCAAAGATCGTCGTCGAGATCCTGCCCGCGCGATTCAAGCTCAGTAGCTAAACCACCATCCAAAATTATCAAAGGCGAGGATTTCATAGCCACGTTCGGCAACGTCTCGGAGGTTAATTACAACGAAGATCAGGGAGTCCTTAGCCGCGGAGATAAACTTGGTGTCCGCCGCCTGAACGAAGTTTAGCCTTGTTAAAAGGAGACGAGTAGGTTGCCGTCACCAAGGTGCTTAAGGGGGCGATATCTGACGTTCAGGGTCTAATACGCTCCCTTTACTGGCTTCTCGTGGAGCCCCTGGGTGTGGGTATCACTGACATCCCCTGAACGAATTCCACATTTCCTGAAAGCTTAATCTTGAGGGGTTTTTAAGATTCAAAGCAAAGAATAGACTCACCGTAAACTGCTATCAAAAAGAACGATTCTCATTCGGCTGCCAAATCTGTCAGCCTGATCCGAAAAACTTAACGGAAACCGCCCCCTCACCTTAGTGAGAATTGGTGTTTCTGGTTTTTTTGATGTTTCTCTCCCCGATGGGAAAAGTCGATACAATGGGTGCGACGATCCAACGTGGTCGCGCTGCATTCGTAGCGAGACTCGTTTATCTGCAGTAGCACCAAGACCCCTGTTACTCTGGATTTCCAATGAAATTTAATAACATATTAGAAGCCGTCGGTCGTACTCCGATGGTCCGACTCAACCGCATTAACCAAGGCTTGAAGCCGACCATCTACGCCAAGGTGGAGTACTTCAATCCGGGTGGCAGCATCAAAGACCGCATTGCCATCAACATGATTAATGAAGCCGAAAAACGGGGTGACCTGAAACCCGGCGGTACGATCATCGAAGGCACCAGCGGTAATACCGGTATGGGCTTGGCTTTAGTCGCCGCGGTCCGCGGATACAAAGTCATCTTTACCACCACGGATAAACAATCCAAGGAAAAGATTGACTTGCTGAAGTCACTCGGCGCCGAGGTCATTGTTTGCCCGACCGCAGTGGAGCCGGAAGATCCTCGTTCCTACTATTCGGTCGCCAAACGACTGGCCGCTGAAATTCCGAATTCTTATTACCCCAATCAATACGACAATCCTGACAACCCGGTGACGCATTATATGACGACGGGTCCCGAAGTCTGGAATGATACGGAGGGGCAGATCACTCACTTCGTCGCCGGAATGGGAACCGGCGGAACATTGTCGGGAACCGGACGCTACCTCAAGGAACAAAACCCGGAAATCAAAGTGATCGGTGTCGATCCGATCGGCTCACTCTACCACCAGTATTTTCATGATGGGTCGGTGGGCAAAGCGGAGCCTTATGTGGTGGAGGGAATTGGAGAAGACATCTTCCCCTCGACCATGCATTTTGACGTCATGGATGATTGCCTGCAGGTCACCGACCGAGATTGTTTCGTGGTTGCTCGCCGCTTAGCTAGGCAAGAGGGCATCTTCTCGGGAGGCTCCGCTGGAGCGGCCGTTTGGGGTGGCTTGGAGTATGCCAAGAATCTCAGTGAGGACGATGTCATGGTGATATTGATCCCCGACACCGGGCGGCAATACATGAGCAAGGTCTTTAATGACGAGTGGATGAGAGACAATCAATACTTGGGGCCTGCGATCAAAGTCAGTGCCGGCGAGTGCGTCCGTGCCAAATCGCGTTTCAAAGAATTACATTGTTGCTGCCCTGCCGACAACGCTCATGCCGTGATGGCCAAGATGGAAGAGCTGGATATTTCGCAGATGCCTGTGTTGGAAGACGAAAAACCGATGGGCTCCATCACCGAGGACGAATTGGTGAACTTGGTGCTGCAAGGTTACGACCTGAAAAATACAGAAGTTCGTGAAGTCATGGGCTCGGCTTTTCCGATCGTGGAACCAGATACATCGATTGACCAAATCACCGGTATCCTCCGTGGCGATACGCCCGCCGTATTTGTTCGCATGAACGGCGCTCTGGAGATCATTACCAAGTATGACGTCGTGCACACCATCGCTGCGGTTACCGAATCGGGCGAGGTGGTCAGCACAGGCTAAACCAACGCTTGCCGAAAACATTATTTTGCGTGTGTGTCACCGCGCACCCACAGCCACCTAACATCATTAACCCCTTGATCTAACGTGCCCAAGAAACCACTCAATATTTCGACACGTGCCATTCACGCAGGCCAACGACCAGACCCGTCGACTGGCGCTATCATGACGCCTGTGTACCTGACTTCGACTTTCGTGCAATCGGCACCTTCAGAGCATTTGGGTTACGAGTATTCGCGCAGCGGCAATCCGACCCGCACAGCGCTGGAGCAGAATCTGGCTGCTTTGGAAGATGGTGCTTACGGATTATGTTTCGCCAGTGGGTTGGCTGCTGAAAACACGTTGCTGCACACGCTTTCCTCTGGCGATCACATCGTCACAGCGCGAGACGTCTATGGGGGTACATTCCGCTTGTTCGACCAGGTTTGGAAACAGCTGGGTGTTACGTATACCGCCGTAAATGCATACAACCTGGAAGAAATAGAAAAGGCGATGCGCCCCGAGACCAAATTTGTTTGGCTGGAGTCACCCTCCAACCCATTACTGACATGCACGGATATCGCAGCGGCTGCCGAAATTGCTCACGCCGGTAATGCCAAAGCGATTGTGGACAATACCTTCGCCACACCGATGCTTCAGCAACCTTTAAGTTTGGGGGCAGACGTCGTCTTGCACTCGGTAACCAAATACCTCGGGGGCCATTCTGATGTCATCGGTGGTGCATTAATTACCAATGACGACGAAATGCATGAGCAACTCCGCTTCCTGCAAAATGCCGCCGGTGGTGTTCCTGGCCCCATGGATTGCTTTCTCGTCTTGCGGGGCACCAAGACATTGCCTGTGCGAATGCGACAACATTGTGAGAATGCCCGGGCGATTGCCGATTATTTGGTCGACCATCCCGAAGTAGAACGCGTTTATTATCCTGGATTGGAAAATGATCCTTCCCATGCTGTTGCTCGCAAACAGATGCTCGATTTTGGCGGCATGGTATCGCTGGAACTGCAAGGTGATTTGGAAAGAAATCGTCGTTTTGCTTCCAACACACGTCTCTTTGCTTTGGCCGAATCCCTCGGGGGCGTGGAGTCAATGATTAACCACCCGGCCAGCATGACGCATGCGGCTATCCCACGCGAGGAACGAGAAAAGGGTGGCCTGCGGGATACCTTGATGC
Organism: uncultured Pirellulaceae bacterium; assembly: GCA_905480235.1. Classification (GTDB taxonomy): domain Bacteria; phylum Planctomycetota; class Planctomycetia; order Pirellulales; family Pirellulaceae; genus CAJQPP01. The sequence goes on along the minus strand of CAJQPP010000065.1, from coordinate 8,733 downwards.
GGCTTTCGGTAGGGATCGAAGACGTTAACGACTTGATTGCCGACCTGGACGAGGCCATCTCCGCCAGTCGCACTGCCAGTTCCGTATCCATGAGTTGAAAGTGCCGTGAACCATGGTCAAACGTAGAGTGATTCCGCTCTTGATTGCGCTGTTGATCGTCATCATCGGAGTTCGAGGATTGACTTACTTTTCCAAGCCACCCGAGAACCTGGGAGTGATAAACGGCCGGTTGGCCGAACCACCTCAGTCACCGAATTGCGTTGCTTCGCAAGTACCGACCGACCAGCCCGAGTACATCAAACCCCTGAATCTGCCGACAGATCTTGAAGACCCCATCGGCGATTTGGCGAAAGAGATCGCCAAACTGCCACGCGTCACCGTCATCACCGAGGACCAAAACTACCTGCACGCTGAGTGCCGAAGCCTGGTTCTCGGATTTGTGGATGACTTGGAATTTTTGCGTGACGACACGCAAGGAGTTATTCAGGTCCGCTCGGCCTCTCGCATGGGGCATTCGGATCTTGGCGTCAATCGAGCCCGTGTCGAGCGTATCCGCAAGCTCTGGGATGCTGGCCCGTAACTTGCGGCGTTGCTCAACCCGTCAAATAAACCACGGTTATTTTTCGTCTTCGGTGGCTGCCGGTTGGTGCGTCAAAGCGGACGATTCGTCCAGTCGCGGATGTCCTTGCTTGAGGTAATCCCCGGTGATTCCTTGGCCTCCGTTCATGGCATCCATGTGTCGGAGCGTTTCATAAATTGCGTGAATCGCCGCATCCAAATCGCCCGTATGCCCAGCTTCCGAGATCGTATGCATATTGCGAATCGGAAACCCAATCGAAGTGGCGGCCGAATCAATGCAGGAGAAAAAAGCCGCCATGGCATCAGTACCGGTGTCCCGTCCTGCCAATTCATGTTGCACGGGGATGCCATGATCCTGAGAGACCTGTGTGATCATGGAATTAAGTGCAGCGCTTGTGATTGCACCATGAGTTAACGTGTATCCCTTGCCCATTTCAACGGGCTCATACCTGCGATCTCCGATTCCGGGTGCCGCGACAAAATCATGGGCCACGTCTACTGCGATCGTCACGTCGGGTTGGAAAGCGTCCACCAGCACGCGACTGCCGAATCGACCAATCTCCTCGTGCGTAGCAATCGCACCCAAGTAACGAACATTTTCCAGCCCGCCTGATTCGGCAACCAGACGGCCAATCTCACCCGTCACGAAACAGCCGAGACCATTGTCCAAATAGGCGCCGGAGAAGGTGTCGGGGGAGAATCCGGGCTCGATTTCTCGATCGTAAATTAAGGGGTCGCCAGGACGGATACCCAGCGCCTCTATTTGCTGCTTTTTCTTTTCTCCGTGAATTTGCAGCTCCACGTAGATCATGTCTGTCTTGATGCCTTTGTCACCGCTGCGGAGCTTGGGGTCGGCAAAGTGAATTGCACCAACCGCCTCAATCGTGCCCCCTTGAATCACACGCCAGGCGCCCGGTTGGTCGGGATCTTCGCTAAATAATTTGACCTTGTGCCCTACCAAAACCGTCGGCAGCATCGAATCCGAATTGACCCAAATCTTTCCATCCTCACCGATGCTGCGGACTTGCATTCGAATCTTGTCTGCATGACCAATCACCATCACCGAAAAAGCATCCGGTTTGTCCGGTGCTGAATCGAGCACGATACCTGCGTTTCCTTTGAACGTATGGATTTTCCACGAATCCGGCATATAGGATTTCATCCAAGGCTCAATCACGCCTCGGGTCATGGCAGCCTCCAGTCCGATGGGACTGGGCGCGGCTAAAATACGCCTCATCAGGTCAAATCTCTGCTCGGACATGGACGCTTCCCAAGGATGGCTAGTTTTTGCCACGGCTACTCTCGTAAATCAAGGATCAATGGAATGGAATGAACCCACCCATTTTGGGGATTCCGGTCGGTTTGGAAACCGCCCCACCGGTTACCAAGCGACAATTCTCGTATTTTGGGTCCTCTATCTCGACGAACCACGTGAAATATCTTGGCGATCACTTCGACAATGTCGTGCACCCGTCAGATCTGCCCAAAGAAACCAATCACGCCCCCTCAAATAATGAGAAAAACATGCGAATTAACGTTTTATTATCGCTGGTAATCGTATTTCTGTTCTGCTTTGAATCCGTCGCCGAAGCTCAAGGTCAACGCGGACGCGGTAACCAAGTATCCCGATCTGCCTTGGTCATGGCGGATGCAGTCCAGCAGGAGTTGGATTTGACAGAAGAGCAACAGGAACAGCTCGACGAGATGCGACAAGCAATGAGATCTGAGCGGGGCCAACGAGGCCAACGGAGAAGACAAGGCAACGCGGAAGGCGGAGAGGGTAAAGGGAAGGGTACCGGCAAAGGCAAAGGCAAAGGCAAACGTGGTGAGGGTCAAGATTCCGAAGGTAAACGCGGTAAAGGCAAACGTGGTGAGGGTCAAGATTCCGAAGGTAAAGGCAAACGTGGGCAAGGCCAGCAACGCGGAAACCGGACCCGCGGGCAAGGTCAAGGCGGAGCCGCAAATCTGGAACGGGTGCAGAAAGAAATTGATGGTCTGTCCGAAATTCTATTGGAACACCAAATGACGCGTTTGAATGAAATCTATGTTCAGGCGTTGGGACAGCGAGTCCTGCAGGATCCTGTTATTTCCGCCACGTTGGAAATTAGCGACGATCAAAAAACCCAAATGCAAGAGATGCGTCAAGAGATGCGCGAAGAAATGATGGCCTTACGAGATTCCGTAGAACGCTCCGAAATGCGTGAAAAGATGATGGAAATGAATGAGGCAATGAACGAAAAAATGATGGGTTTGCTGACGAAGAAGCAAAAGAAGGAATTGGCAGGCATGAAGGGTGAAGCGTTTGATCTACCAGCAGGCTCGAACCGACGTAATCGTCGCGATCGCGATCGTACCGATTTCTAATTCTCGCCTCCGACAAAATGCTCGCAGAACATGCACAGAGCGTTCATCCACTTATTTAAGTTCCAGGGCTCCTCGTTTGAGGAGCCCTTTTTTTGCACTCGCATGTTGGTTTCAGGTTCCGAATCCCAAAACGCCTCGTTAAAAACAAGTTGCGTTTTGCTCGTAGAGCTTGGGCACGAATCGCTTTCACTGCCGGTCATAAAATGCTGATGACCCCGAGTAGCTTTATGAACCTAAAACCTTTTGTTTCGCTGATATTTTCCTCCCTGCCAGGTTCTGCAAATCACTCCGGCGTTAAATAAATACGCATCAGACGCAGCGGAGTGTAAGAAACCTACGTGAAGCGCCGCGGATATTTTGATGATGCGATTGAAAAGAATGAGCTTGCGTTCGTTGATCAAAAACTAATCTGTCTTTCTATGAGCTTCGCCCGTTCTTGTTGGTTTGCTGATGAGCCTTCGAATCGTCGAAGATATTGGCATGTCCGATAACGTCTGGGGAACGTGACTCTAGCCGCTCAAGGTCTCTAAAAAATCACATCCGGCTGGCCTTGCATTCCGTTTACCAATCAACCTGCGGGTACCGTTAGTAAACTCGCACCGTTAGTAAACTCGCTTCCGAACGGGATCTTTGGATAAAAACCCGACCTTCCATTTTGACTACGACAAAATTCCAGTGCACCAAGAACGTTTTGGCAGATAAACGTGTCACCCGAGGATTCGATAGATTAAGATTTTCGTATAAGTGCTATTTTTCAGGAGTTAAATCAGTGTCGACTTGGTTTCAAATTTTTTGCCGGTCCTGGGCTTGGGCGGCTGTTTTTGCATTCAGCATTTGCATTTGCCCTGTCGACGTAATCATCGCGGCATTTCCATGGACGGAAAACGACGACACGCTGGAGAATACCTTAAAGGCTCAACCCGTTGCAGAACTGGCACAAAGAGTGCTGCGTGAGGGCGATCCGGCCCGCGGTTCCCTGTTGTTCCATAATCCAGAACTGACCTGTATTGGATGTCATCAACCGGCAAAAGAATCCGGCGTTCGCTTGGGGCCATCCATCGCCGAGATCAATAACGACATGTCGATCACATCCTTGATTGACTCGTTACTGGAACCTTCCAAGCAGATCAGCGAAGGTTTTCAGAGCGAAACGCTAGTCACGAGTGAAGGAAAATTGGTGACCGGCTTAGTCGTCAGTGAGGACACCAACGACGACGGCTTCATCACACTGGCCGATCCTAACCAAGATGGTTTGCAAACTCGGGTGGCACTTGCCGACATCGACGAACGTAAAACCAATAAACTCTCTGCGATGCCCGACGGATTGGTTGGGGCGTTACCTGATGAACAATCCTTTTTGGATTTGGTGAGGTACCTATTCGAAATCAAGCAGGGGGGCGTCAAAACGGAACTGGCTTTGCGACCACCGGAGTCGTTTTTTGCGCTCGAACCGCTACCGAAATACGAGGCGCTGATCGATCATGCAGCGTTGATTCGCGAACTGGATGACGAAAGCCTGGAACGCGGACAAGCGTTGTACACGCGGTATTGCGCACGCTGTCACGGTTCACAGGAGCAAGAAGGTTCCATGCCCTCCGCCCTGAAATTTGCCGAGGGCACGTTCAAGAACGGCAACGATCCCTACGCCATGTATCAAACCCTGACACACGGCTATGGGCTGATGGTTGCTCAACGCTGGATGGTACCTCGGCAAAAATATGATGTGATTCACTATATCCGTGAACAGTTCCTGCAACCGAGTAATCCTAACCAACACCACGCGGTCACCGATTCCTGGTTGGCGGGTTTGCCCGCGGGGACCGAGCGGGGCCCCGATCCGGTGGACCAAACTCCATGGTCAGATATGGATTACGGGAATTTTCTTTTCAACACGTACGAAGTGGGCGACGACGCAACGAACATGGCTTACAAGGGAATTGCCATTCGCCTGGATAAGGGACCGGGAGGGGTGTCGCAGGGTAAGCAATGGGTTTTGTACGAACATGACACCATGCGAGTCGCCGGGATTTGGTCAGAACCTGGCTTCATCGATTACAACGGTATTCATTTCAACGATCGCCATGGTGTCCACCCGCGGATCATTGGTGATCTGCAAATCTCAAACGACCATCGACCCGGTTGGGCCAATCCGCAAACGGACTCGTTTACCGAAGATCCTCGAATCGTCGGTCGCGATGATCGTCGCTATGGTCCCCTTCCGGCAAGTTGGCTTAAATACCGCGGCCTTTATCAATTTGATGATCGAGTCATTCTCAACTACACCGTCGGTGACACCGCGATTTTAGAATCACCGAGCCTGCAATATGTGGCTGATCAACCAGTCGTCCAACGCTCGCTAAACCTTTCATCAAGACCTCGGCCCCTGTTACTAAAAGTCGCATCCGCCGAGGGTCTTGGCCAACCGGAAATTCATCAAGCAACGGCTCTTATGGGCGCACCCAGGGTCGATCGGGTGCCCTCTAATTTCTCATTTGATGGTTCGAGTTACCTGCAATCCGAACACGCCTATGACTGGAGTAAAGACTTGACGGTGTTCGCGCGGATCAAGACCGAGCAGGGCGGCACGATTCTTTGCCAAACCGAAGACGGCACGGACTGGGTACCCGGGGGTACTAGCTTATTCATTCGCGATGGCAAATTAGTTTTCGATGTGGGTTGGGTCGGTGACGTGGTATCGCGCCAGCCGCTGAGCGATAATCAGTGGCACGATGTTGCGCTAGTCTGGGAGCCCGAAGACGACCGCGTGCGTCTTTATATCGACGGCGAGCTCGACAAGAATGCTCAGCTGGAATCCGGTAAGCCTTACGAAAACCCCGTCGTACGAATCGGTTACACCGCTGAAAATTTCCCTCAACCGTCGGCGTTTGAAGGTGAGATCTCTGACGTCAAAATATGGAACCGTGCCCTCACGGAAAAGGAAATTGCGGCATTAAATGCTGCCGCAGTAAATCTTGATGCCGTGGGAGATTGGTTCCTTAAAGAAAATACTGAGCCGGGGATCGTCAGCGACCGCTCCCGGCATGATCATTCTATGGTCTGGCAAGGCCTAAAACGTTCGCCTCAATCGCGAGTCAAAAACACCTGGGCTGTTGTCAAAGGGTTACCCGACCCCACATGGCAAGTCGAGGACGGATCTCTCTGCCTGCGTATTCCCGCTGGGGAAACGCCCCTGAAAATAGCCATCTTTACCGGCACCGACGAAAACCGCGCGGTGGCCAATTCGCACATGCAGCAGACATCAGAGGAGGTCGCCGACCAACCCTTGGTGAATTTAACCAGCATGACCCAAGGCGGTTCACCCCAGTATCCCGACGTCTTGGAATCCCAGATAGAAACCATGCCCGTCGCCAAGACCGATGCCTTTGCCGTCGATTTTCTGAACCGGCCTGAGGACAATCCTTGGTCCTGCCGCATGCGGCTGACGGGAATTGATTTCGTCAATCAAGACGAGGCCTTGATCAGCGCCTGGGATGGCAGTGTTTGGCGAGTCACAGGTTTTGCGACAGGCAAAACCATGCAGTGGAAACGGGTGGCTCACGGCATGTTTCAACCGCTCGGCATTCGCATTCACGACGGCCAAGTTTTTGTAACCTGTCGCGATCAAGTGGTTCGTCTACAGGATCTTAACGATGATGGCTATTTTGATTACTACGAGTCGTTTAATTCGGATCATCAAGTCACGGAACACTTTCATGAATTTGCGATGGGGCTGCAATCTGACGCGGCAGGAAACCTCTATTACGCCAAGTCAGCTCGGCACGCGCTGCCAGCGCTCGTCCCCCATCACGGCACCCTATTGAAGGTCAGCGCCGACGGTGAGCAAACCGAGATCATTGCGAACGGTTTCCGAGCTGCCAATGGTGTCTGTTTGAACCCCGATGGCAGCTTTTTTGTAACGGACCAGGAAGGCCATTGGACCCCGAAAAACCGCATCAACTGGGTTCAAGGTAACGGTGGGTTCTATGGAAACATGTTCGGTTACCACGATGTCGAAGATACTTCCGACAATGCCATGTTGCAGCCGCTTTGTTGGATCACCAACCAATTCGACCGTTCGCCTGGGGAATTGTTATGGGTACCGAAAGATGCGTGGGGGCCGCTAGGAGGTTCCCTGTTGAACCTCTCCTACGGCATGGGGCAGATCTTCGTTGTCCCCCACGAAAAAGTTTCGCTGCAAGATCAATCCGTTTTACAAGGCGGCGTTTGCGCTCTGCCCATCCCCCTATTTCCGACGGGCGTCATGCGTGGCCGTTTCCACAGCGACGGTCAACTTTACTGTTGCGGTATGTATGCATGGGCTGGCAACCGACAATCTCCCGGTGGACTTTATCGCGTCCGCTATACCGGGCAACCAGCATGGTTACCAACTGGCATCACTGCATCCGGGGATTGCCTGTCGATCGAATTTTCGGACCCCATCGACGCATCGCAATTGACCGCGGAGCAATTTATCGTCAGTACTTGGCACATTCGACGTTCCGCCAATTACGGATCCGACCACTTTGACACGGCCGAACCGTCCATCGAATCCGTCAAACTGCGAGACGATGGACGAACCGTGGAATTGACGATTCCCGACCTTCAAGCATCTCGTTGCATGGAAATCAAAATCCGCATTATTACGGCCGATGGTCGCGAAATTACACGCGTTTTGAATAATACCATTCACGGAATTCCGGCCGATCATTCGGCTGAAATCAATTAATGTGGCCGCTTTAATCCTTGCCAAAATTTACCTGAATCGCTTCGTTTTGCTGTTCTTCGATGCGATTCAACTCGGTTTGCTTGGCTTCCATTTGTTGATTGACGGCTTCGATTTGGGTTTCGCTGGCTTGCAACTTTTCAAGAAAAAGTTTGGCCGCATCGGGATTGTTGGTTAGCACTTTCACGTTGTCACGAACGCGGGTTTGCTCAAATTCCATCGCGGTTTTCTGTTCTTTTAATTCGCTCAATTTGGCTTTCGCGGCCGTTTTGGCAATTTCAAAGTCGACCACTTTTTGGATTGCCGACTTGATGCCTTCATCAACTTCCACATCCGGTTTCATCAAACGCAGGATGTCTCGAGCGTTCTTGCCGGTAATTTCCTTGCGATCCTGCAACGTTTGCGTGTATACCACTTCGAAGTCCTGCAAGGTTCGCGGTGGCACCAGAATGGAAAAACGCGCGAGTCCGTCCCTGACTCTCTGTGGCTGCGGTGACAATTCTTCGGCTCGGCCTTGATCGGCCGCGGCGCAATACAAAACAAGTTCACGTGCTTGTGTATCCCGATTGTTGATGGCGAATATTCTACTCCGTGTAACTTGCCTTTGCAGTTTAATGCCGCGGGCGGCATCGATGGAGATGGCGACCAGATTTGATTTATTTTTGTTACCCTGCTTAGCCACAACTTCGACAGCACGATCAACGCCGTATACGATTTCGGTAATCTCATCAACATCGAGCCGACCCAGTTTTCCATCGCCGACAAAATCGCCGTCGCGAACGATTGATACGGGACCCGATACGATCGCCAAACCGGTATCGTTAGTGATCTGCACCGCACGAAAAGGCGTTTTTCCCTGATCACCTTCATTAAAGACGCTGATCAATTTTGCGGGTATCTGATTGCTGAAAACGGGAAGAGCCGCGCTGCGACCGGCACCCAGATCGACAGGTTTTTCGAGTATGTATTGAACCATCTGGGCAGTCCGGCTTTCTTGGGCCGCTTGCCGAAAGGCACTCTCGATATCGACCCCGGCCGTGGCTGCGGAGCCATTTCGACTGGGTTCG
>CAJQPP010000064.1 GCA_905480235.1 uncultured Pirellulaceae bacterium | reverse complement strand
CCCAAGCGGGGTGCCGTGGGTTCGTCGGTATCATCGACGACCGAGGTGTCTCGCGACGCAGATTTGGCGGTTTGCTTGTTGTCAATCTCCGCACTAATCGTGCTTTGGATTTCCGTCAAGCCTTTGCGAAGTTCACCGTAGCCTCGACCGACATTTCGCGCAACTTCGGGTAGTCGTTTGCCAAACAGGAGAATGGCTACGACGCCCAATGCAATCAGTTCGGTGATTCCGACGCTTGGCAGCATGGCAGTAAAAGCCTAGATAAGGGAGCGGCGGAGGGAATTAGCTGGCGGCTTGTTCGGCGGATTCTTCATTGGAATCTTTTTCTTCCAACGCTTCGTGATCCTTGGGCTGATCACGCAACCCATGTTTGAACTCATTCACGCTACGGCCCATGTTCCGCATTAGACTGGGGAGTCTTGAGGCACCGAAAAGCAACAACAGAATGGCTGCCAGGATGAGTAACTCTTGGGTTGAAATTCCGAACATTTCTCAAATCCGATCCGGTGATAGGCATGCGAACAGCTGTAGAGTTCTATTCTAGAAGCCGCCTCTAGGGTGTCAAACCCCGTAGGCAATTTCGACCAATTCAGGCCGCAAGATCTGCCTAACTGTTAAAGCAGCTCACGAAAACAGGCCATGCCGGTCTGAGTCCCACTGTTTCCGGCCGAAATACAGTCTTGTCACAACGTCTTGGGTTTTCCCAATCCGCGGGATAAAGCCGATGCAGGCACCGTGGCCGCATTTATGTCTGGCAGTGTTGGCATGCGTAAATGGTACGGTTTCCCAGATCCCAGTAATAAACATCACGACCACATCTCGGGCAATCGATCGATTTGTAAATCCACGTACGTTCTCGTGAGTTGGCGCGACTTAAGGGTTTGCCAAGCGTCTCTCGGTCGACTGTGATAATGCGGTTGTATTTGACGCCAGTGGTAAGGAGATCGACTGATAAATCCCATATTTGCTGGAATTCTTCCCGCGAAATTTCGTTGGCTGGCCGGTCGGGGCAAATGCCTGTCATGAACAGTATTTCGGCTCGATACACGTTCCCAATTCCCGCGATCACGGACTGGTTGAGCAACAAGGTGCCGACAGCAACGCGGCTTTTTTGCATCTTTTGCCAAACCCTTTCCGGGTCCGCATCGTCGCGTAATGGGTCTTCGCCGAGCCGTGCCAGTAATTTCTCACGCTTAGGTTCTTCTAGCAATTCACATTGGTTGGGACCGTTGAGATCAAGCGTGTGGCCCTGACCAATTAACCGCATTCTCACCGCTCCCCGCGGTTCGGCGGCGGGGTTTTTTTGTCGGCGAAACTTTCCGTACAAACCCAGGTGGATATGGCTGATATCTCCCTCAGACCAATAATGAAAAAGATGCTTGCCGTGTGCCTCGGCCCGCAAAAATGTCTGTCCATCCAGCCTCTCAGCCTCCTCGGCGAATCGACCTTGCGGTGAAAGTACGCCGAGTTGTTGGCCGGAAAACCACTGAGAGTGATCGAGCGCAAGCCGATGAACGGTGTGGCCTTCCGGCATACCAGTACCTGCTGAGGAAAGTGATGAACGGGTTCTGTTCGCAAGAACCGATGAATCCATCACGATTTAACGGTGTATTCTGCCGTTTTCAAAGCCAGGCAGCGACACGTTTTGGGTCGTTATTTCGTTTGGTAGCGGTAGTACACTTCGAGGCTGAGCGTCGCCATCGCCGTGCTGTATACACGCCCACCGTACCCTGCCCATACACCCGTCGGGTTCCACGATCCGATAAACTCACCCTCTGTAACCTGCGAGCCGACGAGAGTTTTTGTCAGTTGGTGGTTCCAGTTTTCCCAAGCGGTTCCGCCCGTTTGGAACATGGCTAAACTGCCGTAGTACCAGTAATACAAGTTTTCTTGGCTAGAACCTGGCATTTCGCGCAGTAACAATTGACTGGCTTCCGCAGCGGTTGAAACGGGAACGTTTTCTGCCAAAAAATACCGACAGACCAATGCTTCAGCAGTCATCGGTGCGGAAGGTGCTAAACCGGGACGATAGGAAGCCAGCCCGTCATTATCACCCGAAGTGCAGCGTTCCAGAAAAACGCTCATGAGCGCTTTCGAACGGATCGGTATTTCAATACCGGCTAGTTCTGCACTCTTCATCACAAGTACCTGCCATCCAAATTGGCTCATGTCACCTTCGTCCCCGGGGCGATACCGCCAACCGCCGTGAGAGGCGTGTTGAGATTTCAGTGAGTAGTTAACGGCTAGGGTTACAGCATTCTTAAGACGGTCATCCCTGGTCATCGCCAGGGCTTCGGTGATCGCCAACGTCGCCATGGCATGGCAATACATGCGAGCAAAAAGTTTGGCGTCTCCCGCCATCTCGCCATTGGTGGATTGGCTGCGCAGTAAATATTGCAGCCCTCGTTGGACGGTTTCGCGATAATCTCCTTCTAGATGGGTATGTCCGGCCGCCAGAAACGCAAGAATACTCAATCCCGTTAACCCGGTGTCAGAAGCTGTTCCGGCTCCCTGCCGGTCATGTCCGAGCACAAATCGTTCCTGACCGCCGCCATAACGAAGTCCACTCCAACGCCCGTCTTCTTCTTGGTGGTTTGCCAACCAGTTGAGGGCTTGCTCAACGGCGCGTTCGGTTTCCTGGCTGCCTCCAAATTCGGAAGCAGCCTCTTTGCGTTTCTCGGCTGTTCTTCCGGAATAGATTTCAGGAACATCGCCACCGTCGGTGATTCGCTTTGGCGCACTCGCCATCATGAAAGGTCCCGTGTTTTTTTCGGGGTTACCCCATTCAAGATCGCGGCTGGTTTTTTTGCTTCCGTCGAGATCCCGAGTCAGGGCGTTAGCGATCTTTTCGTCCGTCGGTTTGGGGTCGATCGTAGCCAGGTTTTCTAATAAGTCCTGTCGGGTTTCTGCTTTTTCCGCGAGCGGTTTTGGTGCGATGCGTCGCGTGTCTTGATTGAGTAATTGGTCTTTCATGGTGTCCATGCGAGCCACCGATTGCGGGGCAGCAAGGTCCGGTACTTTGACTTCCCCGACTTCGGTACGTTGTTTCCGTCGGAATTCGATCTCGCTGGCGGCGACACCCGAGTTTTGAGTTCGTTCTGCAGGCGTGTCATCCAAGGACCGGTTGGGTAACGCCGCAGTGATTTCTGATTTGGTATCCCCTTTTGCCTTGCGTGGCACCAATGGCTGCGCAGACGGGGGTGCGATCTCTGGATTGGTTCTGGCCACCGTTTTTTGAACCTGAGGTTGGAGCCTTTGAATGGCATCGGTGGGGACAGAGAGTTCGGGAGCTAAATCCAACTGGTCCCACGGATTGGCCCGGGTTGTCGCTGAATCGTGTCCGTCGGACGCTGGGGTTTCACTATCGATGATTTTCAGGGCCACCGTTTCGCTCGGGGGAGGTTCTGGTCCCTTGAAAATTAATTTGGTGCCGTAAGCGTATCCGCCCAATAAAATATGCGCGAAAACGGAAAGGATGACACATTTCCAGATCGGTTTAACACCTCCCCAGCGGGTGCTCATGAGGATCATCAGCAATAGGGTAAGTAGCAACATTCCCATCCATAACACCATCGTGAGTGTCATGTGGTGAAAATGGTGGGTGATACTCCCCCCAAGCTGACTTAACCATTCCTGGATTTGATCCATGTGGTGATTACTCTTTCCTGGCGACGCGAACCGAGATTGCCAGATCGCTGATATCGGCGCTATTGCAGGCGGCCAACACATCGGCGACGTGTTGGTAAAAAGTTGCGGCATCGCCTCGCACTACCACGCCAAGTCCCTGGTATTGTGTCTTGGCACTGGTCAGTTCCGCTTCTAGCTCTTGGAGACTGACAGGGATGTTGTCGAGCGTGACTTTACCGTCCTCAAAAACGTTGATCTCTCGTTTTTTGGGGGCTGCGGTTAGCGCTTTGGCGTTTTGTACTTCGGGCACCGTCAAGGAGATGTTGCGTTCGGCTTCCGACAGCTCACTGAATTTCGTGCCGACCATGAAGAATATGATCAGCAAGAATACAATATCAATCATGGGCGTCAGGTTAACGGACGGCTGTTCGTCTCGTTGCACTCGTAAGGGCATGAGATTTCCTGTTTCCTTGAATACATCGCTTGAGTAAGTTTCTACGGCGGCAAGCGTCAACTAGGCGACTTGTTTCTTGGTACGCGTTTTTCGAGTCGCCGAAGCGGAGCGTGCTGCCCGACCGGCAATGGCCTCGGCTGAGATCTCATTTACCAATCGCTGGCTCAAGTGATCGATTTCGATGACTCGTTGATCCACTCTCCCGACGAAATACAGATGAGCAATAATGGCTGGGATGGCGACGCTCATGCCGGCTGCCGTGGTTAGCAAGGCCTGACTGATTCCGGTGGCGATCAATAATTTTGGATCCGTTGTGTTCGGATCCACGGAGGCGATCGCGTCAAATGCATGGATCATTCCAAGCACGGTTCCCAGCAGGCCTAACAACGGCGTGACGGTGGCCACGCCATTGATTAGACGCAAGTATTTCCGCATTTCGGTGGAAACTCGTTCTCCGGAATCCAATAATGCCTGCTCGACTTCCACAGAGGGTTTTCCCCACTTGATGACGCCGGCAGCAAAGACTCGCGCGACATGACTGCGGTTTTTGCGACACTGCTTGAGCGCTTCCTCTTGATCTAACGCACCATCCTCTAATTGTTGAAGGAAGCGTTTGACGAAGGGCCGCGGAATGATGCGGCTTTTTCGTAAGCTAATGGCTCTTTCAAAAACAAAAACGAATAAGATGAAAGAGCAAATCCCAATAGGGATCATCAAGGGACCGCCGTTGCGAATGACTTCCAAGAGGCTTCGCGAACTCACGATATTGCTGGCGACGTCTTCACCCAGTGTCGGGTCAGTCGCAACACTTGAATTGACAGCTTCCTGTGCTAAAACGGGTTCGGTTAATGCCAATGCTGCCATCCCGATAGCCAGGCACCCGAGCATTCCAATCGATATTTGTTTGAAATTTGTCATGGACTTAGTTGGAAAATTTCGCAGGTATGGTTTTAGTTTTTTGGGGAATCACGGTGGGGTTGGTTTCGGCGAGGAGTCCCCGAACCGCTTCCGCTTGTGGGGAGTCGGGGAAGTTTGCGATCAGACGATCGCAAGTGTTTTTGGCCGTTTCCTGATCCCCGAGTTGCAGGTGACATTTGGCGGCTTGTAATAACGCCAAACTCTGCCACTGGGGGTGTTCGTAGAGGCTGTCGACCAGTAGGTACGCCCGTAAAGCGTCGTTGTACTTTTCTTGGTGAAACCATGACTCACCAATCATCCACTGGCTCATAGCAGCGATTCGGGTGCCATTTGCGATTTCGCTTTTGATAACACGGGTGAACATCTCCCGAGCCTCATTGAATTTTGCCCGCGACATGAATGCACGAGCCTGTAGGTAATCGAACTGGTAAACGTGGGTTTGCTGTTCATTGGATTCGCGTGCGTTGGTGACGATCGATTCCACGGCGGACCAATCTTCACGCTGGGCCGCACATTGGGCCAGTCTCAATTGGATAACACTTTGAATTTCAGGGTTGCTGAAATCAAGGTTCGTGAGTTGCTTGAATTGCTGCTCCGCAGAAGTCGTATCTCCCAATTGATATAAGGACTCCGCTAACCAATACCTAGCCGGATTTCGGAGGGTTTCACCGGTTGCAGTCTCGATTACCTTCTCGAAAAGCGGACGCGCTTCTTCCCATTTATTTTCCTGGCTGGCGTATTCGCCTAACGTGTAATGCGCAAAAGCCGCTAGGGAATTTTCAGGATCCCAGGTTATGAGTTGCTTGAGTTTTAATCGCGCCTGATCATGTTCGCCCAGTTTCTGAGATAACATGGCCGCCCGATAACAAGCGTCGATTCGGTATTGGCTATCGGGGTGATTGTCGGTGATATCGGCAAAAATTCTCTTGGCACCACTGAAATCCTCGATGTCGGATTTGGCCCAGCCTAGTTCATACCACGCGAGATCAAATAGATCGTGATCTGGGTTGGCTTCTGAAAATGCTTGGAGCATCTGCACCGCCCTCATGCTGTTGGGCTTACCGCCCATTCGCTGCAGGGAAATCGCGAGACGAAACTTGGTTTCCTCAGCCATTTTCCATGTTGGATGGTTCTCGACTAATTGCTCCAACAGTTCGACCGTTTGCGAATGTTTATCCTGAGCTTGCCATTCTTGAGCTCGACCTAGAATGGCTTCTAACGCTAATTCTTTATCAGCTCCTTCGGATATCAGTTTTTCGATGTTTTCCGGTGAAACAATGTCCTCGTCACCCGACCAAACCAGTCCGTTGGCACCACGCGAAGCATATTGGGGATGGTCTGAATCGGCCAATATTTGAAAGAACTTCTGCGCGGTTTCTTTTTCGTTTTGCTTTAGGGCCATCTCTGCAACCAACTCGCAAGAGCCAAGAATAGCTAGGTTATTCGCTGCTTGCGGAGTCAGGGTATCGATCACGGCTACCGCGGCCGTCAGTTGATCCGATTTGACCAAAGCGGTGGTAAGATCCGCTCGACAGCGAAATGCGTCAGGGCCTCCCGGGTTATTGTCCAAGTATTGACGATAGAAAGGTATGGCAGCTTCCCATCGTTTGACACCTGACATAGCAGTTCCGACGGCGAAGGCGGTCGCTGATTCGAAGGCCTTATTACCACCGAAATCTTTGATCGCTAATAGATGATTGAGCGCGATTTCGTGCTCGCCAGTTCCGATGCGTGACAAGCCTAGTAAGTATTGCCAGGCGGTCAGATTTTCTGATAGAGCAGGGCGTGTGGCGGCAAGCGAAATTAATTGTTGGTATCGTACAGCCGCTAGAGCAAACTCACCGCGATCATAGTTTTTTCGAGCCAACGGCTCGATAGATAGTGTCAGGTAGGGCGAGTCTTTAAATTTATGTTCGAATTGGGTGACGAGCGCTTCCAATTCACGGACGTTTTCTTGCCGGTTTGCGATGTCAATTTCGACCACGCAAGCGAACTCCAATGCTGCAGCATCTAGATTTTTCTGCTTGACGCGGCGAATGATCTGTTGGGCTCGATTTAATTCTTCAATGCGAATAGCTACGACTGCGGCGTCGAGTCCCATACGTACAAATAAATCATCTGCAGCAGGCGCGTCCAGCAAGGGTTCGATAATATCCCAGCTTACTTGCCAGTTTTCCTTGGTTAGCTCATGCTTGCCGCTTAGGTATTTAGCCTCTGTAATTAAATCACTTTCCGGGAAGGTAGCGAGCAATTTGTCTAATAACGGTTGGGCGGATTCCCAGTCGCCACGCTTGATGAGCATTTTGCCGTGCAACATCAACGCGTCATCGGCAAGTGGGTCGTCGGTTTCCGCGGCGACTAGAAGATAAAATCGCTCGGCTTCGGTGTAAGCCCCCATTTGGTTGGCCGATTGAGCGGCTCCCAATCGACATTTGTTCACCAAAATGGACTCTGGAAATCGCTCAAGCGCTTCGTTGTATGCTTGAAAAGCCAAATTGGGATTGGCGAAACGCAGGTGCAGTTCGGCCAGATAGGGCAGCGCGAATTCCGATAAGTCGTCCGCGCCAAACACGGTTTGGAATTTTACAAACCGATCGCGGGCCGTGGCGAATTGATCGAGCAGGTATTTACATTCCGCTAAACGAAAACTCGCGCGGATCTCATAAGTTGGATTCGTGCTGTGGCTCAGATATTGCTCAAACGTTGTTTCAGCAACAGCGTGTTGATTGGATTGAACCTGCGATTCTCCCAAATAAAACAGGGCATCGCTGGCGAGTTCGTGGGTCGGATAGTGTTTCAACAGCAACTGAAATTGCGGAATCGCCAAGTCCCATTTTTGATCCGCATAGAAAGAGGCAGCCAGCGCGAAAACTTCGTCCGCGGGCGGTTGCTCAGTTTTGGGGTTGGGCGGCTGTGCTAATAGGCTGTCCAAAGACAACTGGATGGATAGCAGGGCGATCGTAAAAATGATGCCGGCACGCCAAAATCGGTTTGAGTCCATTCGAGATCAATTGGTCAAGTTTCGCGTTATTCCCTTACGCAACTCGATTGCTGCGCAGACTTCCGACGGTTGACTACATGAGACATGGCATAATGACAATGTCGATGCAGTGGTTGCCAGCATGATCTGCGATAGCTGTTTCGGGGGGCTTGCTGACAAGCGAGCAGTCCCGCCCTCTAGAATTGATATCGTCTAGAGTCGGCGAGCTCAGCTTTTTTTTCACCAGTGACCAAGCAGGTGTCCCGTTTTTTGAAACGTTTTTAAGATTTAGTTTGCTCGTAGCGACTAGGGAAGCTGTGCGGACAAGCCGCCTAAGTGCCGTCGCGAACCGGGTTTAGTGAGAACTTCGTAAATGGCCGATCAAAAGAAGCTGGCTAGCTCATCGAGCGATTTTTTTTCAATAGCTGGCACGGTTGCATTTTCTGCGGGATGCCCGACGACCAAGATCAGGTAGGGTCGCTCGTTTTCAGGTCGCTGAAGGATGTGGTTAAGGAACTTCATGGGACTGGGTGTGTGCGTTAGTGTCGCCAAACCACAATCGTGAAGTGCATTAATGAGGAAGCCGGTAGCGATTCCCACCGATTCAGAGACATAGTAGTTTTTTTTACGGCTTCCTGTTTCGTCGACGCGATGGGCTTCAGCGAATACGACGATCAAATAGGGGGCGATCTCGAGGAATGGCTTATGTTCGTCAGTGCCTAAAGAATGCAGGGCATCCAACCAATCGTCCGGCGCCCTTCCATGGTAGAATTCGTGTTCTTCTTTTTCGGCACCCTGTCTTATTTGCTGTTTGATATCCGGATCGCTGATCACACAAAAATGCCAAGGTTGTAGGTTCGCACCATTAGGGGCTGTTCCGGCCGTCGCGACGCAATATTCGATGACTTCTCGCGGTACCGGCTGCGGGGAAAAATCTCGCAGGGAGCGTCTGGCACATGCATTCTTGTAAAACCGTTTTGCTCTTTCGGTGCGTGCCTGTTCGCTGAAAACGGGAAGTTCTGGTGCGGGGATATCAGGTGGTGTGGACATGCTATTTTCTGCTACTTGGGCGTTTGATCGGTTGGGTTAATGGGTGCCTGGGAATATAACGCGGCGAGTTGTCCCCAGAATTTTGCCAACGGGTGAATGGCAGCCCTGTCGATCGTGCTGGGGTTACCGCGTGTGGCTGGAGACGTTCCGCCAGCATAGGCCAAGCGAGAGTAAAGGTTGGCCAAGTGGATAGCTTCTTTTCTCAGGGAAGGTTGGTTTGCTGAAATGGCGTCGGCAAATTCCAATGCCGTCTCATCGGGTTTTCTTTCGCAGTTTCGGTCTCGGGCCCACGCCTCCAGTGCTTCAAACGTGTATTTGACAATCTTATCCGCTGACCATTGCTCGGCATTCTGATTCCCAAAAGGGTTGGTGTATTTAGAAAAACCAGGCAGGTCGATCTGTTTTGACGAGAGGCCTTTTACGATCGGAGCAGCGGTGGTTTGAGATTTGGTTTTACGATTCCATAGTCGATTCCAGAAATCTGCGAGTTCGGCCAGAAAGGAGCGGATCCAGGGGAGGATTTGTTCTCGATGCTTGAAACCAAACCAAAGTATTGCCAATAAGCAAATGGTGAGCACGATGAATCGAAATAGACTGCCCAGAAAGTTGCCGACTTTGCTGGGAGATGATTGTTGCTGACTGGAGTTGTTGTTTTGGTTCTGGTTGCGTTGTGAAGACCGGCTATTGCGTTGCCTCGAACCACCTTTGTTTGATTCCTTTTTTTTACTGCCCTGATTATTTGATTTGGAGCTTTGCTTTTTTTGCGGGGAATCTTCGGTGTTTTGCCCGTTCTTTTTTGATTGCTTACTCTTCGATTTGTTGTTGGATTTATCGTTGGCCTTTGGGCCTTTGGCATTTTTCTTGCTTTGGCCCTGCTTACCTTTTTTGGAATTGGACTTGCTGGAAGAGCTTTTACTTTCGCCCTTTTTTTTGCCTCCGCTACCTTGTTTGCCTTGCGATTTCCCGCCGGCGTTTTCGCCGCCCTTGGTATCTCGGGATTCGCCTTGCTGGCTTTTTTGTTCGTTACCTCCCGAACCTTGTTCGGAACTTTTTTCGGGATCTTGTTCTTGCTCCGGCTCCGAGGGACGAGAATCGGGGCCCCCTGCTTGGTTGTTATTCGCACCCTTCTTTTGTCCATCGTTACCCATCGATTGTGGGGATGGTGATGTGAACTGCGAAGTGAGTTTGGGTAGCCAGCTACCGACGGAATATTGAGCCGTTGGGCGCGGCAGCATAAAACAGAAGCCTGCGATGCCAATGGCTAGAATCGAGCCGGCGATGATCCAACGTTTGGCAATATTTGCCGGCATGGCAGATTGGTTGCTTTGCAGATACCGATGCATCCCAAGAACACTGGACAGCATCAAGAGCCCGAGTAAGCCCACAATGTAGAAAAAGAAATGGCTGGCTGCCGCTTGATGTGCCGCGTCATCTGTCATCCGCAACATCAGTTGTCCGATACCGAATAAAGGCAACCCCATCAGCAAAAAGTAAAACGCCCAAAGGCCAGGTGTATTGGCCTGCTTTCTTTTCCAAAAAACGTCAACGAACCATTGCCAAGGCGTCTGTTGACGCGAGGCCGTTTCCTCGGAATTGTTCGTTGTCATTGCGTTTGGCGAGGCGGTGGCAGAGTCGCGAAAACCTCGACGAAAGCGATTGAATCGTTCGATGGCTAAATCGATCATGCCTTGGCCAGTGGCATCTCTCGATTCATCGATGAATGTGCAATCCCAAGTCAGTCGGCCTGCCGACCACCAAACGAAGGTGAGGATTCCTGTCAGGGCGATCGGATTTCCTTGCATCAACCCCGCGGTGACAAACAGAGTTGCCAAGCCAAGGATAAAGCCGAATCCGGACGCGCGATTGAATCCTTCTTCAATTGAGATGCGACTGATCAGCACGGCCGCAAAGCAAAACAAGGTTAGGACCCATTTGACGCGTCCCACAAATGGTCCTGAATAGAAAATTTCTATCAGAAAAAAGGCCATGCTGGAGACCACCAGCATGGTTAACGCCGGCCCGGCAAACTGCAGAACGATACCTCCCATCCGTTTGATGGAATCGTTGTTCGCTGACGGTTGCTCACTCACACGTTTGCCTCACCGGGCAGGATTTTCCGTTAATCGTATTGAATTAGGCTTTTAATCGGGTGTGGTTCAAAACGTTTTGCCCCACCCAAGAATTTTAATTCAATCAGGAAGGCACAGCCCACAATTTCCGCTTCGCATTGTTCTACCATTTTACAGCACGCGCTGACGGTTCCTCCTGTTGCCAAAAGGTCATCAACGATTAGTACGCGTTGACCTTTCTTGACGCCGTCGATATGCATTTCCAGCGTGTCAGTCCCGTACTCTAATTCGTAGCTGTGCGAGTGGCGTTCGTAGGGAAGTTTGCCTGGTTTTCGGACGGGAGCGAACCCGACATTCAGGGCCATCGCCAGCGGAGTTGCGAAAATGAACCCACGCGCCTCAGCGGCGATGATGACATCAATTTCTTCGTCCTGGTACATCTCGGCCATTTGGTTAATCGCCATTTGAAACGCCTGTGGCGAGGCCAGTAACGGGGTGATGTCCTTAAACAGGATCCCGGGCTTGGGAAAGTCCGGGATATCGCGAATAAAGTCGGTGAGTTGTATGTCGGTCGCTGCGTCGGACATGATATTGGCGTTGGTTGACGGTGGGGAAGGTGGATTAAGAATGACCAATTTAATCGAATTGGACCTCTATTTGAATCATGCTGGTCGAAAATAGGCATCACTGCTTTTGCATCAACAAGCGGAGATTCGAAAACACTGGAAAGGAATAAGGCCGCTGTGGGTACAAGTTCGCTAGAAGGACCGGCTGCCCGGTGTGTAGTGTCGGTAATTTGTGATTTTCCAATCTCCTTGCGGGTCTTTTGCCAGTTCCAAAGAGATTTCGCGAAAGCCGACGCCCTCAGGGCCTAATTGGGCGGCAACGTTTACCGCGACTACGAAGGTCACCTTGGCGGCTTTCGCAAATGGACCAATTTCAATTTTCTTGATTCCCGAAACGACGCACCAAGTGAAATCGTAGCGAGGCATCTCTTTCTCAATTGCCGAGTAAACGTGCGGAGCGTCCGGGTGTGCGAACTGCAGCGTCTTTTTAACGTCGTTCAATTGAACACTCCGCGCAAGCCGTTGCACTGATAATTTAATGGCCTCTCGATCGGTCGTTATCCAGGCATCCGTGAGGATGGGGATGATGGTCAATAGGACGCCCAAAAAGATGAAGGGTAGCACCGGCTTTTTTCGAGTCTGTACGTACAAAACGACCAGCATGAGCGTCGCTAGACCGCTGATAACGACTAAAATAAATGGGCTTTCTGTAAACGATTCCATCTCTACCTGACTATTGGTGGATCCCGTATCCCTGCGATGCCGGAAATTCTAATTGATCCGTTGATGCCGGCTGGTTGCCCAGTAGCACCCGAAACGGTTTGCAAAAATTGGTTTGTGGCCGTTGCAGGGGACGCTGACCTGATCGACAATACATGGAAAGGGTACAGCGGCGGCGGAGGGAAATATGTTTGGTGTGACATCTAGGAAGCTACTGGTAATTGTTCTGGGCACGGGGCTTTTCTTTCCAGAGTTACTGCCCATCAATAAACCAGTGCAAGCTTCCAATTTGGCCCTCACCTGCCATCCATCTATTATTCGGGACGAAACCCGTTTCGACCACTCTCAAAATTTTGAATTGCCAGAGCAATTCAGTGCTTCCGACAGCCGCGGCGGGGTTGGCCTAAGTCACATTGGCCTATGTCGCGATCTGTTCACGAAGCAGCAGCATCAGGTCGTTCATATTCCTGCAACGTTTCGACAAGAAGAGGATGCTCCCCAAGAGGTTGAAGCCACCGAGGAAATTGCGGAAAGTTCGAAGCTGCCTGTAATCGCCGCCGACAAAGTGAAGTTGGAGACTATCGCCAACGAGGAGTCATGGGTGGGGTTGAGCGATCAAGAATTGAAACAGGTTATACAGGTGAGCGGCGAATTGAAATGGAAAGGGCTTTATCGGTGGAAGCCTGATTTCAATATCGCGCCACCCAATTTTGAACTGGTGCTAGGAACGCGAGGCGCGAAATGGCTCGATTCCGTTTTTAATATCGGCTTCGTCAAAATTGACTCGTTTGTCGACAAGGAAGGTGAGAAGCACCAACCTTTAAGCGTTCCCCCCGGTGTTGAGGATCCGCTTGAAGACTGGGTTTTCCCCGCATCGGGCAAGAAAGAATCGACGGCTTCGAAAAGTGGTAGGTCTTTGTTCGTGAATTTGGAATTTCCACGACCCGAAAAAATTCCGTTTGAGGCGGTATCGGTAAAAGGGAGTTTGAAATTAAATTTGGCAACCGAATACGAAGTGATCACGATTAACAATATCGCTCAAGTGACAGGTAGGCTTGAGCTTCCCGAGCTGACGAAACGAGGCATGGAAATTACCGTCAGTCGGCCAAGTGATATCACTATCATGGTTGAAATCATCGGTAATTCAAAGCGTGTCGCTGATGTGAAAATCATTGGTGATACCGAAGCTGTCGGTGAAACACAGGTGGTTATTCCCGGCAAAGCTTATTTTCAGATTGACTTTCTTTCTGCAATTTCTAACGAGCTCGATTTGAGAATTCGTTTGGTGAAAGAATCACGCGAATTGACACTGCCATTTGAAATGGACAGCATGTCGCTCAGGGCTGAAAGGTAAGCTTCGGCGGCAATAGCAGGTTTGAAGCCGTGCTAATTGCGATTTTTTATTTGCCCGGCGTGTATCCGTTTTCGACCAGCCAGTTCCAAGAATCACGAAGAGCTGTTTCATAGTTGCCTGGTTCGTACCCCAACTCTTTAACGGCCTTGCTGCTGTCGTAGAAATTCCAACAAGCGCCAAGTTTTATCGCTTCCCTGTTAATTTCCGTTTCACGCTTGCTGATGCGAGTATTGATGTCTCCCCACAAGCTGAGGATTTTTTTCATTGGCGTACGCATTGCCGTGATGGGCCCGCGACGATTTACTAAACCGGCAATTTTTCGCCAGAGTTGTAGGTAAGAGACGTTGTCACCCGCGAGTACGTAGCGATGCCCGCAACGTCCGCGGAGCATCGCGGCGACGATACCGGCGGCAATATTACGCGCATCACCAACCGAAATTCCACCCGAAGGAGCCAACGGTACAAATTTTTCAGTCAGTGCCAGGATCATCTTTCCGCTGGATGGTTTCCAATCCCAAGGGCCGAAAAAAAGGCTGGGATTTACGATTACCAAATCCAAAGCAGCGCTGCTGGCCAGCTGGAGTAATTCGAATTCTGCCCGCCTCTTGGAAACAACGTAAGCAGCGTTGCATTTTGCCGGTTCGAGGCAGGTCTCATCAGCGGGACGAGTCTTTTCACCCGCTGCTAGGGCATCCGTGGAGGAAATAAAGACCAGCCGCTTGCCGAGGCGGGCGCACTGCCGGCCTAGTTCGAGAGAGGCCTCGACGTTGACTTCATGCGAGATCTTCTGTTGAGTCTTGCCAAACCAGATTAATCCTGCCGCGTGGATCAGTCCATCGGCACCGTCCATTAAACGCTGGGTGTTTTCTACATCGCCCAGCTTACCCTTGATGATCTCCACATCCAGGCCTTGCAGCGGAGCCAAACTGCTGGAGTTTCGTACAGCCACGCGGACCTGATGCCCGTTTTTAAGTAAATTTCTGACAATATTATTGCCTAATAAACCCGTCGCTCCCGTGACGCTGTAGCGCATGTGAAACCGTTCCAGCAAAAATTAAGAAGGCAAAATATCTAATAATAAGAGGCTTTAGCTGATTCTTCAGATTTTGAATCGGTTCTCGGCCTTTACCTTCATTGAACTTTTGTCCGTGATTGGGATACTAAGGCTAAATTTGAGCTACCAAACGTAGATGCCAGCATGGATTTCCTAGCGGAATCGCTTTTTTTGGCGTCCCTCCCCAGACAACACCTGTTTCCTGAACCGCTAATGCCCACTTCGTCCGTCACTGTTAGGCCTGTCAGTAATCGCCGGGAACGGAAGCTCTTTCTTAATTTTCCCTGGAAACACTACCACGGTGATCCCAATTGGATTCCTCCTCTGCGGCAAAATCAGGAGGAGTTGGTCAATTACAAAAAGCACCCATTTTACGACAAAGCCGAAATAACGACATTTCTGGCATGGAAAGATGGGCAAGTATGCGGTCGTATCGCGGCTATTACCGATCATGCCCACAATCAACATCACAAAGAAAATTTGGGCATGTTCGGGTTCTTCGAGAGCATCAATGACCGAGAGGTCTCGGATGCCTTGTTGAATGCCTGTAAGGAGTGCTTCAGCCAGCAAGGCATTCAAGATATGCGGGGACCGCTAAACCCTTCGATGAATTATGAATGCGGCTTGTTGACGGACGGTTTTGATTCGCCTCCCACGTTTCAAATGACTTACAATCACAGTTATTATCAAGCGTTAATCGAAGGCTTCGGATTTGAAAAGTCCCAAGATATGTTTGCCTTTTATGGCCACGTCGATATGCTTTCCAGCCTCGATGAAAAGATGCAATTCGTGGCAGATGAAGCCGTGCGTCGATTCGATCTGAAGTTGCGGGGCGTCAGTCGCAAGAACTTCGATGAAGATGTGAAGACTTTTCTGAGCATCTATAACCAAGCGTTACCGGGACAGTGGGGCTTTGTGCCGCTTTCGGACACCGAGGCTGCCCATGCTGGAGCGGCAATCAAGCATCTGCTTATCCCCGAATTGACTTCGATTGCCGAAGATGAAACGGGCCCCGTAGGGATTGTATTTGGGCTGTTGGATTACAATCCATTGATTCGCAAAATCAACGGGAAGTTATTTCCATTTGGATTCTTGCGGATCTTGATGGGCCGTAAGAAGATGAAACGAGTGCGATTGATTAGCACTAACGTCTTACCCAAATACCAAAGATGGGGGTTGGGGCTGGTTTTGATGAGCCGAATCATTCCTCCGGCGATTGCCTACGGAATCACGGAAGCGGAATTTTCTTGGGTGCTGGAGTCCAACAAGTTATCACGCGGAACGTTGGAGCGTGGTGGCGCTCAGCTAACCAAAAAGTATCGTATTTTCGATTACCACTGGGATTAATCTCGTCCCAGACCGGGATCCGGCTATCTACCATTGGCAATGTGCCGGAAAACCCCTACTTTAATAGGGCCAAACAGGTCCTAATTGGGTATCCGACGATCAATGAGTTCTGAATCCCCGGTGGTCATAACCGGTGCTGGGATAATCAGCCCCATCGGGCTGTGTCTCGAATCATTTTGGGAATCGCTGTTGCAACAGCGATCCGGTGTGCGAGTGCGCGAGCACTTTGCCGATGTGGAGCAACCTTATCGGATTGCCGCCGACATTCCAGACTTCGAGCCCAAGAAATTTGTGCGTCCCAGAAAAGCACTGAAAGTAATGTGCCGGCCGATTCAGCTTGGTTTCGCGGCGTCCATGCTGGCTGCGGAGCAGGCAGCCATTGAAGGTCAAGTTGATCCGGAACGTTTTGCTGCCGTCTTTGGGTCGGAAGCATTTTATGCGGATCCTTTGGATGTCTCGCGTGTTTTTCGGCAGTGCATTGTTGATCATAAATATGATCATGATCGGTGGGGTGACCACGCCATGCGAAATATCGAACCGCTGTGGATGTTGAAATATCTCCCCAACATGGTGGCCTCTCATATTTCGATTGCCTGCGATGCTCGAGGGGCCAGCAATACGATTTGCCAAGCTGAAGCATCCAGCCTGTTAGCAATGATCGAAGCGGTTGATTTGATTCGCCGTGGTGCGGCGGATGCTGTGATGGTGGGTGCCACAGGTTCTATGATGGCGACTACGGGAATGATTTATCGAGGTTTGGATCGCTTGAGCCACAACGTCCACAATCCGGAAACGGCGAATCGCCCTTTTGATGTCGATCGAGATGGAATGGTGGTGGGCGAGGGCGCCGGAGCTTTGGTTTTGGAACGCGAAGATGCCGCGCTGGCCCGAGGGGCGAAACCGCTTGCCAGAATCTTGGGTTCCGCCCGCAGTTTCTTTCCCAAGGGAGATCGCTTCTCGGAGGCCGTAGCCGCCAACTTGGAATTGACAATGCAGCGTTCTGGTTTGCAGCCAGCGGATGTTGGGCATGTGAATGCCAATGGCTACAGCACGGTGGATGACGATATTATTGAGGCACAAGCGATTCAGGCGACCCTGAAAGATGTTCCAGTGATTGCCCCAAAGAGTGCTTTTGGAAACATTGGCCCTGGCACGGGGCTCGTTGAGTTAGCCGCTTCGGTAAAAGCTTGTAACGAAGGTATCTTGCCGGCCGTCTTAAATTTAGATCGTCTAGATGATCGCTGCCCCATTCATGTCGTTTCCGAACCAGGTACAACGACGACAAAAAGCACTGCGCTGACGATGAACTTTACCGAAGCTGGTCAGATTGTTTCTCTGATGATCGGTAAGTAATCAGCCGTCCGGTTTGCCTAAACCCGTCACAGGACCAGCATTCCATCGCCGTAACTAAAGAAGCGGTATTCTTGTTCGACCGCCTGACGATAGGCTTCCTTGATCAAATCGTCACCACCTAGGGTGCGTACCAACACCAGTAACGTCGTGCGTGGTAAGTGAAAATTGGTGATCAATCCATCTACCAGTTGAAATGCGTGTCCGGGTCGAATGTAGAGATCCGTTGTGCCGCTCCACGGCGCCAGTGGTGTTTGTTTGCCGGCTGTTTCCAGCAATCGCGTAGATGTGGTGCCCACGGAGATGATCCGCCCACCAGCCTGTCGTGTCGCTTCGATTTGGTTGATGGTTGCCTGATCAATGCAGCCAAATTCACCATGCATTTGATGAGCTTCAATGGAATCGGTGGCGATGGGCCGAAAGGTCCCCGACCCGACATGCAGGGTTACCTTCGCAATGTTGATACCGCCATCGATCACTTGGTTTAGTAAACGATCGGAGAAATGGAGGCCGGCGGTGGGAGCCGCTATCGAGCCTGGTTCGCGAGCGTAAACCGTTTGATAGTCCTCGATGTCAGCATCTGACATGTTGCCGTCTCGGATGTAGTGCGGCAGTGGAACCCGACCCACCTGTTGCAGGAACTCCTCGATGGACATATCACCTGGGGGCTTGATTGCCCAGCAACCTCCATCCAGTTTGGCGACCATCGTGATGACGGCACTGTCCAAACCTTCTCGGTCCTGCAGCGTCACCGTTTCACCCGGCTGGATACGCCCGCGGGTCTTGCACATCACTTTGATTACGCCTGAGCTCGGGTCGTGCTCAATAAAAAGTCCTTGCCAACGGCCTTTCGTTTTTGTGCGGTAGCCAATGAATTTGGCCAGTAGAACTTTCGTTTCATTCAAGACCAGGCAATCGTCACGTTTCAGCCAATCCACGATGTCTCGGAAATGGGAGTGATGGATCAGGTTGCGCTCTCGATCAACCACCAGTAAACGCGCGTCTTCACGGTTTTGGGTCGGGTGTTGCGCAATCAAATGCTTGGGCAAATCGAAATGGTAGTTCGATGCGGGCGTGGGATTTTTGAGTTCGTTATTCATAGCTCTTTCAAATGGAAGTCACGCCATCGTGCGAGATTTCTGCTTTGCTCGCCAGTACCGGTTGTGCTCGAATGCCGGGGCTGCTAGCGATTTTCTGGTGGTTTTCAGGGGATTGGGAGGCTAAAAAGCGGTTCGAGTGAGCTGCCGGCAAAATTTTTAAGCACTGGCAGGGGAACAGTTTGTGGCTGAGCACCCCTCCTTTTCTTCACATTCTCGTTGACGCCGTAACGCGGATAGATATCTTGGCAAATGACGGTAGTGGGCCCTTGGGGCATCCCAGCGTTCGACCCGCGGAGGGTAAGAATGGCCGCAAAAACCCGCAAAAACCGGGCTAGTAGCTAGAACGAGGGAATCGCTCTGGCATCTCGATCGGCAGATGAGGGCTACGGTGGACCAGCATCAACCGAGGTGCAGCAAAGGGCTTGCGGGCTGAAACGTTTTTTGTAAGTCGGCTTTCATCGTCCATTAATCCAAGACCGTTTCCAGAGAAACCAGCTTGGTTGTAATTGAAACATGCCAATTCGTTTCATCGAGTTGGCACTCGCAAATTGCGTCCTCCGTAATTTGCACCAATGGCTGCTCAGGTGGTGTTAGCGAAGGCCAAAAGCTAACACCCCTGGCGCAGCTTTTTTTGTTGACCTGTTGGGTAATGCGGGGGCTCTTCTAAGCAGCGGGATTTTCTTTCTTTAGGCCTGCTCGGACAACCGCTGCCAAAACGTGTATCGTCAGAAATTCTTACTGCTAGAATCGGGTCATGGATTTTTTGAAAACTCGAATAATAAAACGCGATATCGCCGATGAGCGCTGATTCTCCAGAACAACCTGACACTAATGAGTTCACGCAACACGTTCCGGTGCTTTACCGAGAGATCGTGGAGGGCTTGAATCCACAGCCTGGTCAGACCATGGTCGATGCGACGTGTGGGGGCGGTGGGCACACATGTTTGCTAGCGAAAAGAGTCGCCCCGGATGGGGTGGTGATCGGCGCTGATCGTGATCCGGCTGCTATCGAGCGTTGCGAACGTCGATTATCGGGATTGCCCGTAAAACTGGTCGTTGCTAACTTTGCCGATGTTCCTGAGGTCTTGGAAGCCAACAATCACGTCCCCGTAGACGGTATTTGTCTCGATTTGGGGCTGTCCAGTGATCAGTTGGCGGACGAGCAGCGTGGCTTTAGCTATCAAAGCTCAGGGCCGCTGGATTTGCGGTTTGATACGACATCGGGATCACCGGCTTGGAAACTGTTGGATCGCATGAGTGAAAAGCACTTGGCCAACCTGATTTATAGATGGGGTGAGGAGCGTTTCAGTCGAAGAATTGCACGAGAGATTGTGCGGCGGCGTCAAGATGACCCAGTCCGAACGGCTGATCAGCTTGCCCAGTTGCTTCGACGCGTAGTGCCTCGTGCCAAGAATCACAGCATTGACCCTGCGACACGTACTTTTCAAGCTTTGCGAATTGCCGTTAATGAAGAACTTAAATGGGTGGAAGTAGCTTTGAGGCGATTGCCGGATATGCTTTCGACAGGAGGTCGAATCGCGGTAATCAGTTTTCATTCGCTGGAAGATCGTTTGGTAAAAACGGCCTTTCGCGAAAATGAAAATTTGCGAGTGACAACTCGCAAGGCTATTAAACCTGCCGAAGATGAAATCGAATCGAATCCTAGGAGTCGCAGTGCTAGACTGCGAATTGCCGAGCGGATTTGATCTAACGAGGAGGCAAGGATGTCTTCCGATCAATTTGAATTTGACGAAGCCTTCTTGAAAGAAGCGCGTATTGGTTTGGTGGTCCTCACGGTTTTGATGGCTATCTTTCTTTATGTTGCCTTTGGGAAATTGAGCGGCTGGAACGCGCCCAATCCGACGGCATTTCAAGGTCAGACTCGCGTGACGTTAGCCGATGTGCCAAACGCACCCACGTCTGAGTTACCCACCGACCCTGCGCCTCGCACGGTGCAAATCGCGTCGGAAAACCCAGCCTTGGATTCGCCGACGAGTGCGTCGATTAGCGATCCAAAAAAGTTTGTTTCGAGCGAGCCATATACCTTGATAGCTGGGGCAGGTGGGGAGTCTTCTCCGTCGCCGAATTTCCAGATTCCAATCCGTCCTCCGCAGGAGAACGAAGTCTCACAGATTCCCACGGAACCGCTGGACACCTCGGTGGTACTTCCGACAACGGGTGATTCCGTCGTGCGTCCAGTCGGGCAGTTTGAGCCTGTTAAGTTGCCCGAGAAGCAGTCCGTCCAAGAAGAATCCAAAGCCGTTCCGGAACGCTCCGACCAGGATGAATCGGCAAATCAAAAACCCAATTTGCCTTGGAATTTGAAGTTGCCCACCTTTGGGGGGCCCACCAAGAAATCGACAGTACCTGCGAGCAATGCGAAAAACGCATCTGCGGATCCGGGGCCCCAAGTGAAGACCGCCTCCTCCAGTTCATTTATTCCGGGTCGGTCCGTTTCGAGTAGCCCCAAACCGGCAAGCTTGGAACCGCCCCGGACGAGCTCCATGGAACCACCGTTTCAGCCGAAAGCAAATGAGCCTTCGTTGGCCGTCGGTGAAATTCCCGATGCTGCACCCTTGCCCGCTCTACCGGCCACTACTTTGGTCGAGCAGGGAGAGGGGTTTTGGTTGGTCGCTCAGAGGGTGTACGGTGACGGTCGGTACTTTGATGCTCTCTTTCAGGCCAATCGAAAACGCGTCAAGTCGTTTAATGAAGTTCCGGAGGGGACAGAAATTCTGACACCGTCCACAAATGAATTACGCAAAAGATGGCCCTATCTGTGCCCCCGCAAAGTATTCAAAACCAGCGGTGGTGAGACTTTGTTTGATATCGCCAGTGAACAATTGGGTCAGGCCTCGCGATACGTTGAAATTCTCAAATTAAATCGATCGCGATTGCCCAAATCGACCACGCAGGCTACCCCTCTCAAGGCCGGCATCAGTCTAGAGCTACCAAACTTGCGTTAGTCGACATCCAATTTTTTGTCTCCCGAAATCTGTGAGATTCGTGTGCGCATGCGGGAACATGCTTTGCTGTTGGGGGGATTGTTGTAAACTTGAAATCTGAATTGAGTTTGCAGGGTTTCATGCCGGAGGGCAAAGCAGCTTTGGGGGACCAGGTTAAAAAAATTGTCTCCGGTGGGCAGTCCGGTGTCGATCGAGCGGCATTGGATGTGGCTCTGTACTTGCAGATACCGCATGGTGGATGGTGTCCGCGAGGTCGGCGAAGTGAAGATGGGCCGATTCCTGAACAATACCTTTTACGGGAAACCGAGTCTGCGGATTACGTGGTCCGCACGGAGAAAAATGTCCTCGAAGCTGACGGGACGTTGATCTTGCATTGCGGTGCTCTTTCCGGCGGTACCAAGCTGACTTGGAAGCTGGCACGGCGGCACCAGAGCCCTGTGCTGGCGATGGATCTAGAAACACAAAACGCCACGATCAGCATTCCGGCTTTTTGGGATTGGATCGAACAACAGCAGATAGCAACATTGAATGTTGCCGGCCCTCGCGAATCCAGTTGCCCGGGCATCGGTGATTTGGCACGTGGGTTTTTGCTTGCTGTATTGCGTGGAGCAGTAGGGCAGTAGGGCAGTAGGCAAACGAGGATTTGCCGATGCGAATCCTCTACGAAGGTCGCGACGCAAGACAAGATGGCGATCCGTTGGCTGGTGTTTAAGGGCTGCTTTTACAAGCTGCACGCACCGAGCAGGTTTGGCATCCACCCGTTCCACAACCGCTGGCACCGGTTCCGCAATCGGGGCCACAGCCTTCGGCCAGTGTCTGACTGAAACGCCGAAACTTGACTTTGGCTTCGTAGGTTTCGGCAAGTTGCTCGGTAAGTTGGTTAACTTCGTCGCTGACATCGCCAAGGAAGTAAAAATACAAGCCGCTTCCATCAAACAGGTGCTCGACATCGACGAGGACGGCATCCAGTTTTTTCTCATGGAGAAGATTTTGGCACGCCATGAATGCACGATCCCGGAACTTCTCGATCCGCTGGATGAGTAATTGGTCTTCCGGCGTGACTTTGCGAAGGAGGTCGCCATCGGTTTCAATGCCATTGTTCGGCAGTGCTTTTAGCACAGTACCTATTTCCAAGCCTCGGTCGGTGCGGCAAATAACTTGCTCGCCGCGCTGGCGCTGACGCTGGTCCCCGGAAGAAAATCTTCCGATGGAACCAAGCAGGCCTATTTGTAGAAGATGATCCACGGTATCAAGCTCTCAGTTACTCTTGGACTCGGGAGAGGTTTCAAAACGGGTTACCTTCCACAATACACCTTCTTCTTTGCCTGCCGTGACCCATAGATCGCCATTCGTTGCGAATGCCATGGCCCAAGGATCTGCAATTGGCAGGATCAATTGTGTTTCGCACGCAGTGTTTCGTTTGCGTGCCACCAATTTATACAGGCCATTTTTTTCGGGTGCTTGGGGATCGTTGAAAAGGCCGTAGAGTCTCCCGGATAGGGGACTGTAGGCGAGCGCGACGATGCCGGTTTGGCCGAGGCTGAATTTGGCTCTGGCGTCTCCCGCGACCCGATCATAAAAGGCAATTACGGAGTCGTTGCCATTTTCGCCTCTTTGGCCAACGAGGATGTAACCATCTGGGCTCAGTGTGATGGCGGTGGGAAACCGTGTACCGGAACCTTTCCAAGTATCGATTTTGCACTGCAGCCGAGGTTGGGTCCCCGCTTTGGCAGGTGTGAAATGGTAGACCCAGCCGTAATCTGGATTCCCTCGACCGGTCAACCAAGCTTGGTCGCTGTCAGTCGTGACGCCGTAGAAATCACCCTGTGGTTTACCCTGCGGAGTGTCTTTTGCAGTCAGCGTTTGCGAAAGGGTTGCTTGGGCGACGGTGGAGGGCAGATCCGCCAGATCATAGATATTGACTTGGTCTGTTCCGAGGGGACCGCCGCCGGAGCCGACAATGAGTTGTTTAGTCCCGGCCATGATGCCGATGCCCAATGGGCCGGCTTGCCAGCCCAGTTCGGTTTCGGATGGTTGCACGTTGTATCCCGTCACCACTTTTTCGGCTTTGCCATCGACCAGCCGCAAAATCTCTCCATGGCCGCTATCCGAGACGAAGACGGTGCCACTGGCGGGCGCGACGGCAACTCCACAGGGATAACTTAATCCTGAAAGCAGCAAGTCCTTTTTGGCGGTTTGCGCCTCACAGGCTGACCAAGAGCAAGCCGCAATCAGTGCCGTAAACAATGCAGTACGCAAATTCCAGGTTGGCATATCCATGAGATATTTACGCTTGAGACACGGGGATGATTTTATGGGCCAGTTCGTAAGCGGTGATTTTTTCTTCCCGCTTCATTGTTTGTCCAATGTCATCCAAGCCCTCAAGTAGCGGCTGTTTCATGACGGGATCTATTTCAAATTCAATTTTCAGTCCGTCGTCCGCGGAAATAGTTTGCGAAGCCAGATCGACATTCAGCTGGAAATCAGGCTGGTTTTGCTTGCGTTCCATCAATTGATGAATCGTATCGGCGTCCAGCACGATCGGTAAGACACCGTTCTTGAAGCAATTGTTGAAGAAAATATCGCTGTAGGATTCGGCAATTACACAGCGGAAGCCAAAATCGGCGAGTGCCCAAACGGCGTGCTCTCGGCTGGAGCCGCTACCAAAGTTTCTGCCGGCCACGAGGATGGAGGCATTTTTGTTTTCCGGTTGATTCAATTCGAATTCCGGGCGGTCATGACCTTGGTCATCGAACCGCCAATCAAAAAACAAGAATTGTCCAAAGCCTGTTCGCTCAATGCGTTTGAGAAATTGCTTGGGGATGATTTGATCGGTATCAACATTGGCTCGATTGATTACAGCAACCAGGCCATGGTGGGATTTGAAGGGTTCCATATCTAGCTCGTCTCTGTTGGCAAATTGCGAATATCTACGAAGTGGCCTGCAATTGCTGCGGCAGCGGCCATGCTGGGTGATACCAAATGAGTCCGGCCTCCCTTGCCCTGCCGGCCTTCGAAATTGCGGTTGCTGGTTGAAGCGCACCTTTCACCACTGGCAAGTTGATCGGGATTCATACCCAGGCACATGCTGCAACCTGCTTCTCGCCAATCGAAGCCTGCTTCTCTAAAGATCACGTCCAAGCCTTCTTGTTCCGCTTGGCGTTTCACGACACCACTGCCCGGCACGACCATGGCATTGACTCGTTCGTGAACTTGCTTGCCCTTGACCAACGAGGCGGCGAGTCGCAGGTCTTCGATTCGGGAATTGGTACAAGAACCGATAAACACACGATCTACCATGATTTCGGTCATCGGTGTTCCGGGCTGCAAGTCCATATATTCCAGCGCAGCGGCCGCGGATTGTTGTTCGTGTTCTTCCGTGAAATCGCTGGGGTCAGGTACGCAAGCATCGACCGCAGTGACCTGTCCGGGGTTAGTGCCCCATGTGATTTGTGGCGCAATGTCTTTGGCGTGGAAGGTGAGCTGTTTGTCAAAAACGGCGCCTTCATCGGTGGGTAGCTGACGCCATTTTTCGATGGCGGCATCAAAATCCTCAGGTGCATGAGCACGGCCGCGCAAATAATCGAATGTGATTTCATCTGGCGCGATCAAGCCAGCTCTGGCACCCGCTTCAATTGACATGTTGCAGATCGTCATCCGCTGTTCCATGGTCAAGTTCCGAATCGCTTCGCCGCTATACTCGACAACATGCCCGCTGCCGCCCGATGTGGAAATCTGCCCGATGATATAAAGGATCAAGTCCTTGGAGGTGACGCCCGGCAACAATTCACCATCGATGCGGATTTCAAATGTCTTGGGTTGAGATTGGGGCAAGGTTTGCGTTGCCAAAACATGTTCGACTTCGCTGGTGCCGATGCCGAACGCAAACGCTCCAAATGCACCGTGCGTGGAAGTGTGCGAGTCGCCGCAAACAATCGTCATACCTGGCTGAGTTAGCCCCAGTTCGGGACCAATGACATGCACGATCCCCTGATTGATGCTGTCGAGGTCATACAGCTTGATGCCGAATTCTTTACAGTTCTCACGGAGAGTCTGGACCTGTTGGCGAGAGATCGGATCTGCGATGGGTAACAAGCGATCCGTGGTCGGGACATTGTGGTCGGGGGTGGCGACCGTAAATTCTGGACGCCGGACGGATCGATTCGCGAGACGCAATCCTTCAAACGCTTGAGGGCTTGTGACCTCATGAACCAAATGCAAGTCGATGTAGATCAGAGCCTGGCGACCGGGTTCCTCGTGAACCAGGTGTTGATGCCAGATTTTCTGGAACATTGTCTGGGGGGCTTGGGAAATCATGGTGAATCGTTTTTTTGCCTGAATTCGTAAAGCGACTATGCTGGGTCTTGGGCAGTCACTAACTCAGTGATCTACCGAGTTTTTTCTGAAACGATTAAACTCGCCCGGACGGTCGATTATAGCGAATTGATCTGGTCTCTGATACGTACGCCCGCCTTACCTACTCAATTGTTGGTAGCCCATCACCGTGTTTGAAATCCCCGAACTGCTACAAGTGATTATCCTGGCCATTGTTCAGGGGATCGCCGAGTTTTTGCCCATTAGCTCTTCTGGCCATCTGGTGGCTGTGGAGGCCTTACTGGGGAACCATAACGAAAGCACCGAACTGAGTGTGATGCTGCACTTTGGGACGTTGGTGGCCATCATGGTTTTTTACCGACAGCGGATCATGGATCTGTTGAAAGAAGATCGACGCGTCATACCAATGTTGATCGTGGGCACGATTCCTGCCGCCGTGATTGGTCTGTATTTGAAAAAGTACCACGAAGGGTTACTGAAAAGTCCTCTGTTGACGGGGTTTATGTTGGTCATCACCGGTTTCATTTTGATGTCCTTAACCAAAATTAAACCGGGAAAAAAAGAATACACCCAGCTTTCCTTACTGCCCGTGATCTTGATTGGAATCGCTCAAGCATTCGCGCTTTTGCCGGGCATATCGCGCAGCGGAACCACGATTGTGATGGGATCATGGATGGGGCTGAAACGCCAATCCGCCGCGACGTTTTCGTTTCTTCTCGCCATTCCCGCCATCGGCGGCGCTTCGGTTTTGGAGGCCAAGGATATTTGGGAGCACGGAGCGACGACCCCAATTTGGATTCTGGCGATAGGTGCCCTAGTCGCCTTCTTGGTTGGGCTAGTGGCACTAGGATGGTTGGTGAGGTGGGTCGAACAGGGCAAGTTGCATTGGTTTTCCTATTGGCTATTGCCGTTTGGTTTTTTCATGATCGTATGGCAACTGTACGAACTCGTTGTACTCTATTCCTCAGCGGGGCAGCTTTAGTCACCGTTGTTTCAGCAAAACGTCGACCTGATTTCCTTGGTGGTTGTGACTCTTAACCACGCTATCGCCGTTTTTTGCGGGTCGGCCTGCCTGCTGGCAGGTTTTCTTTCTGCTGGCGCCTCTGATCTGCCGGTTGCAAGCACAAGCTCGATCGATGGAAGATATTGACGTCGGTTTGTGCATGCTGTATTTCCATTTGCGTTGGACGCGCAAAATCCGCGCAACTTTCCTTGCACGCAAAGCCATGCATTCCTTTATTAACCAAGATCGAAACCGCTTCCGCGCTGGCTTACTGCCGGTTTTGGCGGCGTTGTTTGTGATATTCTGGGTGTGGCTGCCCAACGCGAATGCTCAGGAGACCGCAAGCGATTATCCGCAGCAGTTTGTCGTCCTAAAAACGGGTAGTGTCTACTCGGGACAACTGGAATTCGGTGGTGGTAAATATATTATTCATCGAAATAATGGCTCATCCGTGCGGTTTCACCAAGGCGAGGTCGACTTTGTCACTCACTCCTTAGAAGCCGCGTATCAGCAACTTAGGTCGAGACTCGATGATGACGATGTCATTGGGCATCAACGTTTAGCGCAATGGTGTTTGAAGAATCGCCAAGTTAAAAATTCCCAAAATCAATTAGCGCTACTGAAACGATTGCCGGGTGGGCGAAAGTCATTGAAGTTGTTGGAACGTCAAATCAAGGAAATGGCGAATCCAAAAAGTGAACAAACGCCCGTAGAATTGGCTTCCTTCACAGAACCCGTTGCTGAGGGAGTAAGAAGATTGCCTTCGACAAAACCTTCCCTTGCAAGCCACGATGACCTGCGGAGAAACCTTGACTCATACAGTCGTGAATCATTGCGGGAGTTCAATCGAGGCGTCCATCTACGGATCGTCAATGGTTGTGCTGCTGCTCGATGTCATGGTGATGCCGAGAATCCGCTGAGACTATGGCGAGTTGACAATCGAGGCGGCCTCAACGCTACCGGCATTCAACGAAATCTCTATGCGATCACACGGTATATCGACCGCAATGATCCGCAGGAAAGCATGCTGCTAAGGTATATCAGTGAAGTCCATGGGGACATGGATACTCCTGCCTACGACACGACCTCTCACCATTACCATGCGATCCGAGATTGGATTCTTGGCACAGCTTTACCGGGTGAATTGGTTGCCAAACAGCCAGATGATCTAATCTCTCAAACCGGTTTCTTAGACCGCCCTCAACCAGCCGAGGGAAATGTCATGAAGGGGGAGTTGATCCCGGCACCCGTTGATTTGAGTTTGGAAGAGAAGAGGTTTGTGCCGCGTGATGAATTTGATCCCCAGCTTTTTAACCGGGAGTTTGGCGATCGTAGCGCACGTCTGGTGCCTGCTGTTGTACCCAAGGCGTTACCGCGTCCGTTGACACCCAAAAATAAGTTGGTACCAGCGACACGCACACAGGCCTTGCCTCCTGTGGGCGACTCAAAATAGCTCTGGCCGCTTCTTTACCGAGCGCAGGTGGTTGACCTGTATCTTTCTGTTGTCCTTATTGGGTCGGCAAGAGAAGTTCTCCCGAATCGCTGGCTTTGATAAAGCCGACGTTGGAGCTCAAGGTCTTGGGGTGCTCCGCTAGCGCTTCTGGGGTCATCCAAAACCATTCTGCGACTTCCCGAGGGTTGGGAATGGGATCGCACTCGCCGATCACGCGGGCGTGAATCCAATGCAGGATGCAACCCGATGGAGCGACGCTTTTCCAGATTTGTCGTACCGGTTGGATGGCGAGCTTCATCTCCTCATGCAATTCGCGTATTACCGCTTCGGCAACATGTTCTCCGGATTCCACTTCCCCGCCTGGAAAGCAGAGTTTACCGGGCGCTCTCACCTGTTGCGAGCGCTCAATCACGAGGAAGCGACCCGACTGCACAATGACCGCGATGGCAGCTTGGCGGTCAGGTTGCATTCCAGGTCTCCTCAGTTTGATGGGGGTTTTGCCTCGGTTGCCTGTGGGGCGGCACCGATGGTGCCAAGCTCATGAAGCAATGCGTTGCGTGTCAGGTGTCGGATATCGGTCGGTTGTCTGGGCACCGGGGTCGCCAGCCAATCCTTCCAAGTCGGTCATTTCAACGAATTTCACCTCTGCCGTAAAGCAGTAGCGCAACCTTCCCCCTCAAACTTGTTATCCACCGATGCCATGCTGGCTCACGTGCCCACGCAATTTAAAGTCGACGTTTATCGAGCAATATCGACCAATACCGCTCGATGATCCGAGCCCACGTTGGGGCCGACACGGTAACTTAAAATTTCATCTTGCGAGTGAATCAGGACCTGATCGATTTTCACACCACCCAGTAACGAAGGAAAAAGCTGCCAAGTGGGATTCAGGTGGAAGTTCTGGGCGGCATCTCGAAAGGGCATTGATGTGGCCGAGGGAGAATCCCCGAAGCAAAATCCACCGAACGCCTGGTAGGGATCGACGAGTAGTTTCTTAAACCACGGGGACCATGGCGTCATGTTGAAATCCCCTGCCATGATTTTTGTCCCCTCGTATTGCTGGGAATTTGCCTCCAATAAACGCAGACTTTCCACGAGTTGGCGATTCCGTGAGTGAGTTTTCGAAGATGAGATCGGAGGAAACGGATGAACGCCAACCAGGGTCAGTTGGGATTCTTGGCTCCCCCATTTTGCCAATACGGTAGGGAGTTCGTGGGGACCCATCTTCAGAATTTCGCAGGAATCCCAAGGTTGTTTGGACAAAATAGAAATGCCAAAAGCCCCTTGATGTGCGTCATGTTTGTGCCAAGGGTAAGCACCGTGTAGGCGTTCCAGTGCGCGAATCCAATTTTCATTCGTCTCCAACAACAGAATGACGGTAGGTTGTTCTTGATTGACCAATTCGATGAGGCGATCGAAGGCTGTGTTATTCACTTGGACATTTTGAATCATCAAGCGAAAGGGTGGTTCCTGTTGCGTATTCCGGTTGGACGCGGGCGCTTGCCGGAACAATACATAGTCGGAAATGATGAAGCCATTAATCCCTAGGACGGTGCAAAACAACGCTGCCCACTTCCAGTTTCGCCAAATGAAACAAGCCAAAATCAACGGCAGCATCAAAAGGACATATTGCACGGCGAAACTGGAGAGGATTTCCGTGATCCACCATTCGGGTAACAGAAATCGCAGGAGGGTTGCCAGGCAGATGACCAGACCGATCGCGAGCAACGCATTGCGCATGTAATTCCTGAACCAGCCTTGCGTTGTCGATGCGGCAGGTTGGTTAGGGCTGACGGAAAGTTGGGGCGGGCGATCGCGTTTCTGCATGACTTGGGATAAGGGGATATTTATCTTGGAAATGCTGGGGATTTCCGACGAAGTGCTTGCTCAAAAAAATAGACTATCTAAACAGCATCGCCAAGTTCCCAATGGACTCTGCCGTGATTGCGAGGGCTGGTTACCGCATTTTATGTTCGACTCGGTGACGTTTCTGGGGAGAGTTTGAGACTGTTGATGGTCGTGAAAACTGGCTCGTCTAAACCTCGCGATCGATCATTTTACGAAGGACTGCAGGATCGTAAGCCGCCTGCGTCGGAATTCTCAAAAGCGGGATACCGGCGTCGGCAAATGCCGTGTTAACGAATTGGTCACGTTCGATGCGATGTGGTCGGTTGTGGGACGGATCATCCAGTTCAATAGCGACCATGACCTCCAGTGTATCGGAGTCGCAGAGCACAAAGTCAATGTGCTTCGAGAGAATTTTGTTTAACCATGCTCGACGCTGCTTGATACCTTTGGGCACCTTTAAGATATCCGCAATGCGTACCATGCCAAAAATTTCCCAGTCGCCATCCACAGCGGTTCTTAGTTCGTGAAAAAATAGCAGCTCGGATTTTGTGACCAAACGCTCTCTGGCCACGTACGGAGTGGTGGTGCGACCTGCCAAATGCTGGATCAGCGTGAACGTCGCAATAATCATTGCGGCCACCAACAGGATCGGCCATAGATTCCATACCCAGTCAAGCATGTCATTTTTCCGCAAAGGGAACGGGAAAGACGTGGATTTTAGCATTCTCAGCTGAGAAGCGCTGACCCATTCATTTGATTAAATCTCATTCTTCACAGGTGGGCAATACGTACCGTTGGAATCGTCTTGCATTGGCTGAAATGGTTTTGCCAGTTAGAATTGGTCTCGGTAGGAATTCCCAATGATTACATCTTCATCGCACAGACCTTTGTCACTAAAACCCCTGAAAATCGGCGATATATTGCTGGATTTTCCGGTGGTTCAAGCTGCGCTATCCGGCTACAGCGACTGGCCCATGCGCGTGATTGCCAAAAGAAAAGGTGCCCCTTACACGTTGTGCGAGGTCATGTTGGATAAATTTTTGGTGGATATGAAGGAGCGTAAGCGAACCAGCCACTTTCTGCATATCAGCGACGAGGAACATCCTGTGGCTGGTCAATTAATGGGGGCGGAACCTGAGCAATTTGCATTAGGAGCCCAGAAATTGGTGCAAGCGGGTTTTGATGTAATTGACATCAATTTTGGCTGCCCGGTTAAAAAAGTGCTGGGGCGTTGCCGAGGCGGGTTTCATTTAGGACAACCAGAAATTGCCTTGGAGATTGTACAAAAAACGCGGGATATCGTGCCCGATCATATTCCTGTGACGGTAAAAATGAGACGGGGGATCGATGACTCGGATGCCAGCCGCGACAACTTTTTCCGCATTTTGGATGGTGCGTTCAACATTGGCGTCGCTGCGATAACGGTACATGGTCGTACCGTGGAACAACGTTATATCGGACCCAGTCGTTGGGCTTTTTTGAAAGAGCTCAAGCAGCATGCGGGAGAGAAAGTGATACTCGGCAGTGGAGATTTATTCACGCCTCAGGATTGCTTGGATATGATCGCCGAAACAGGAGTCGATGGAGTGACGGTGGCTCGGGGAGCGATTGGTAACCCTTGGATTTTTTCACAAACCAGAGCCCTGGCCCGTGGTGAAGCGTTACCGGAACCACCTAACCTTTTCGAGCAGCGAGACACGATCCTGGAGCACTTTGGACTCGCCGAGCAGGTTTACGGGGAGGCGCGGGTAGGTCCTATCATGCGGAAATTCGGTATCAAATACTCCATACTACACCCCGAGTACGAATGGGTGCGAAAGGATTTCGCCAAAGCGAAAAACCGCGAGGAATGGCAGGTCGTTCTAGATAAATGGTACGCCGAGGATTTGCCAGGCCAGCATCCCAATGGCCGCATGCACAAGGCGCAAAGCAGTAGCTAGCATTTGCGAGTCGCCTAAAATGCGAGGTAGCAGACAGCCAGTGCGGATTGGCGTCTCAGGTTTCTGAGCACCAAAGTTCTATGGCCCGAGCGCCGAGGATTTGCTACTTTTCCGCACCAGCAAGAACCCACCTCGGGTTGCTCTGCTCGTTTTTATGTAGAGGGATTCCATGTCCAAAACCCGTTTTTATTGGTGCTTGCCGATCGCCCTGTTCGCCGTTGTGATATCCACATTGATGGTGGGTTGCAGTGCAACGAACCGTTTACCGGCCTGGATGAACTTTTCCACTCCGGCCAGCGAGTCATTGATCGACGTCCCCTGGGGGACCTCATTCGCCGAGGCACGGGTCGAGGCGGCGGAGTCTGAGAAACTGATTTTGCTTTGGTTTACCGGCAGTGATTGGTGCAAGTATTGCGTGATGCTGGAGAACGAAGTTTTCCACACACCTGAATTTACTGCGTGGTACGGTGACAAGATCGTTCCGGTGGTTCTCGATTTTCCTCGCCAGAGTTCGCTGGAGCCCGAACTTGAGCGACAGAATGAAATGCTCAAGGAACGCTATTCCAAAAATATCACCAGTTATCCGACCGCGTTATTCGTGAATTCGAATGGGCAGGTCATGGGGAAACTGGGTTACCTACCGGGCGGTGCAGAAGTGTGGACGCGCAAGGCGGATGAAATTTTGGCTTTGGCGTTTTAGTTTTCTCCGCCAAAGGTGGGCGGCGGATCGAATCGCCTAGTCGTCATCTGCGCCTTTTTCGACAGTTGTTTTCGTTGCCGCTTTCTTTTTAGCGGTTTTCTTTTTAGCCGCTTTCTTTTTGGTGGCTTTTTTCTTTGTCGCTTTCTTTTTGGCGACTTTTTTCTTGGCTTTGGTTTCGCCGTCTTCGGATTCCTCCTCGTCTTTCTTTTTGGCTTTCCGCGGCGCGAATTCGAACCCCAGCTTGCCGCTGACCTTATCCAGTGTCAAATGAGCCGCGAAAAAGCGACCTTTTTTGGATCGGAAACCGGGCATCAATTCGGTTTTGCCCTCGGTGAATAACTTTATGCCTTGTTCGGTAGGGATCTCTTTTTCCAAGATGGTCTTGGCGATGCGGACTCCCCGCTCTTGATTTTTTCGAGCCATCTCAGGAGCCCAGAAAGCGCGATCGGTTTCATAGACTTTTACGTTTTCAGGTGAGCCTTCCAGCAACGCCGCTTCACACATTACTTGCTCATCAGAGAGATTTTTCATTTCTTCATCTAACCGGTCATCCCCTTCAAAAACGAATTCGACTTTCCACGTCTTTTTCTTTTTGTCGATGGTCAATTCAGCGGAAAAGGGCTTACCAAATCGGCTCTTGAATGTGTCGATGGGACCGACCCGGCGATCGGTCATCAGGATGCGTGCTTCTTCCTCGGTCAGTTCGTGGGAGGCGATGTGTTTTTTGAGCCGGAATTCGCATTCCGGGTTGTAGCAACTGAATAAACCGTCAGTTTGCTTGTGCACCATGCCGCCGCACTCCGGGCAGGGGGCATTCAGATCCGGGAAGGGTCGATTCACAATCTCGTCGGTGAAGTCCTGGGTCTGTTTGACGATGTCGCAGGTCAAGGATTTGATCTCATCCATGAAGACTTGGCGATCAAGTTCACCTTGTTCCATCTGTTTGAGTTTGTATTCCCATTCTCCCGTCATCTCCGGTGAGCCCAGCGTTTCCAGACCGACATCTTGCAAAAGGTCGACCAGGGCAAGGCCTTTGTTGGATACGACTAAGTCGCGTTTTTGACGATCGTCGCGGAAAAGGTATTTTTGTCGGATCAGGTTTTCGATAATCGCAGCGCGAGTCGCCGGCGTGCCCAAGCCTCGCTCGCTCATTGCCTCTTTTAGTTCTTCGTCTTCGACGCGTTTGCCAGCGGTTTCCATGGCCGACAGCAACGTCGAATCGTTGTA
Source organism: uncultured Pirellulaceae bacterium (assembly GCA_905480235.1). Taxonomy (GTDB): domain Bacteria; phylum Planctomycetota; class Planctomycetia; order Pirellulales; family Pirellulaceae; genus CAJQPP01. Next base: position 3,063 of record CAJQPP010000064.1, on the reverse strand, counting down.
TCGTGCCGGCGGCTTGGTTTGGTCTTCCTTGGATTCAATCGAATTGGTGTCGGCCGAATCCCCGTCGTTGGCTCCGACCAATTCGTCTTTGTCAGCGGCGACCCCGGCCTTTCGACCATAGACCTCTAGATAACCAGGGACAACCAGCACCTTTCCCGTGGTTAAAAAAGTATCTTCCCCGATACGGGTAATTCGCCGCGTTAACTCATATTCTGCATGCGGATAAAAGATGCTTAAGAAACGCCGCAGCACCAGCATATAAAGCTTTAATGCCCCATCGTCCATTTTCGCTGTCGGCAATTTACCGGTCGGAATGATGGCAAAGTGATCGCTGACTTTGGCGGTGTTAAAGATACGTTTGGTCGGCGTAATACGCTGGTTTTCGATAATCCACTTGCAGCATTTTGACAAATTACTGTCGAAATTTTCATTGGATTTAGCCGCCGCTAAATTGGCTACCGTCTTTTTCACCTCGTCCAAATAATCTTCCGGCAAGTACTTGGAATCTGTTCTTGGGTAGGTCAGTAATTTGTGCCGGTCGTAACAGGCCTGAGCTAATTGCAAAGTTCTGCGTGCACTGAAACCATGTTTGTTACCAGCCTCGCGTTGCAAGCTGGTAAGGTCGAAGAGAAGCGGGGGAGCCTGCTTTTGAGGTTTTTTGTTTTCCTCGACGATGCCCTGCTTACCTTCGCAACGCGTCACAATAGCGGCCGCCTCTTCACGATTCCAAATGCGTTCTGCTCGCGCATGAGGCCGATTGTCTTCCTTGGAGAAGTTTTCTCGAAACCAACGGCCCGCGTACTCGCCCTTTTCGACTTGGAATTCGCCATGTACTTCCCAGTAGGATTCCGGTTTAAAAGCGCGAATTTCCTTTTCCCGTTCGGCCAAGATCACTAATGTCGGAGTTTGCACCCGACCCGCTGTCGTCACATTGAAACCGCCATTGCGGCTGTTGAATGCGGTCAGTACGCGAGTTCCATTCAGCCCAATTAGCCAATCGCTTTCACTGCGACACATGGCGGCATCGGCCAAGGCATGCATCTCCTCGTCGGAACGCATATGATCCCACGAATCTTGAATCGATCCATCGGTCATCGATTGAAACCACATTCTCTTGACGTCAAACTCTTTGGGCAAATCTGCCAATTTGAGCAGGTACCGAAAGATTAACTCGCCCTCACGCCCGGCATCACAAGCGTTAATGACGGTGGTGACCTCTTTTTTCTTTAACAGTCGCAGCAATAATTTGAACCGCGACTCATTTTTTTCGATCGGTTGTAGCTCGAATCGATCAGGGATTACCGGTAGGTGCTTCATACCCCAAGGTAATTTTTTTCCTTCGGGCGTCAGTGGCATCTTCAATTCGACGAGATGCCCGACCGCCGAGGAGATATATCCGTTTTCATTTTCGAAATAGTCTTTTTTCTTTTCGAACTTCCCTACCTGCGGCAGTTTCCCCAGAACTCTTGCCAAATCGGTGGCGACACTGGGTTTTTCTGCAATTACAAGAAATTTTGACATACGGGTTTGCTCGAAATGAGGTGCTGGATGCGACTCGGAATCCAATGACAATGTTACGCGGGACCGCCAAAACCATGGTCGGCGGGCAAAGGATCATACCTTGGGAGTATGCAACCCTCGCTGTCCTTGCAAATCGTCGTTATTTACGATTGGGATTGAACTTACGGCCACTAATCCTAAAATCACGAATTACTCTGCTTGACCGAACTCGCTAACCCGCAGAACCGGAATGTTGCCTCCCATGGCAAAGCCAATTCGTTAGGGTTGTCGTAATTCGCTGCAAAAAGGGATAATGTTGTCGGCTTGGGGTTGTCAAGCCCTCACCGAATTAGCTGACTAGTATTATTACATCAAACAGGACCGGTTTAGATGGCATCTCCACTGGCGTGGTTTCGCAAAAACCAAAAAGGCATGTTGATCGTTTTTGGCGTTCTTTTAATGGCTGTTTTCGGACTGCCCAGCGTGTTTTTCAATCTCACGCCACAAAACGGTGGTGATCCAAAAATGAACGAAGTCGTTGTCGAATACAGCGGCGGACGCTTCACGCGAGGACAATTGCGGGATTATCGGATTCGGAATGCGCAGGCGATCCGGTTTATTCAAGAATTACAGCGTGCCGCTGCGGAAAGCGTCGGTACCGAGAATTTTCGACCCCGAGCTGCCCTTTTGAGCCCCATCGATTCTTCCGGTTCGCCCGAAATGCTCGATCGGCAGGTCATGCGGCGGGTCCTTTTGAAGGAAAAATCGGATGAGTTGGGTATGTCGGTCGGAGACGAGGCTGTGCTCGATTATCTGCAAGCCATCTCGGATAACGATGAGTTGACGTTTTTGGATTTGAACCAATTTGCGTTCGATTTGTTCAGAAATAACCCCGATTTTGCAGCCATCATGGCTCAGCTCAAAAAAGAAATCGCTTTTGAGCAAATGATCGGGGTGGTTCAGACGGGCCTCCCAAGATCCCCCAATGTGACCAATGCGTGGGAAAACTTCCTCAAACTAAACCGCAGACGCGGCGCTACCTTGTTAGAGTTCCCCGTCGAGAAATACGTGGCCGAAGTTGGTGAAACACCCACTCTGACCGAACTTCGGGAGATTTTTGGTGAAGGGGAATTCGAGTTTTCTGATCCATCTAACGAAAAGCCTGGGTTTAAGGCACAAAGAAAACTTCGCGCCGCTGTTCTGACAGCCGATTACGAGACTTTCCTCACCAACGCGGAAGCCAGTATCAAGCCCGAAGATGTGAAAAAGCTCTACGACGAATACGTGGCTGCCAAAAATCCCATCGTGATGGAGGTGATTCCCGAGGAAACCAACGAATCTGGTGAGAACGGGGAAGACCCCGCTCCAGAATTCAATCTCGAGGGTGACGATGGTGCTGCCGAAATGAAAACGGACACACCAGATTCGGCGACTGACGAAAAGGCGACTGACGAAAAGGCGACTGACGAAAAGACGACTGACGAAAAGACGACTGACGAAAAGACGACTGACGAAAAGGCGACTGACGAAAAGACGACTGACGAAAAGGCGACTGACGAAAAG
>CAJQPP010000063.1 GCA_905480235.1 uncultured Pirellulaceae bacterium | reverse complement strand
GTTGACTGGATTGTTGATAGGTCGCCGAGGTTAAAATCTGTTTATGTAGCCACTTTAACGACCAACCGTTCTGCATAAATCGCAGGGCCAAGCCATCGAGAAGTTTGGGATGGGTAGGTACCGCGCCTGCTTTCCCAAAATCGCTAGGCGTATTCACGAGCCCTCGGCCGAAATGAAATTGCCAAACTCGATTCACAATGACTCGAGCGGTCAGGGGATTGTCCTCAGAAGCAATCCACTGGGCCAATTTCAATCGCCGCGCGCTTTCTGAAGATTGATTATCAAGGTCCAAAGTACCCATGACTTGCAAGGTATCGGGTTCCACGATTTCACGGGGGGATAACGGATCTCCACGATGTAACCGCCTGATCTCTTTGGGCGATCCGAACGTTCCCAGATATCCTTTTGGAATACTGCCCTGCAAGCTCGAGACCCGTTTTTCGACTTCCGACTGCTGTTGCAGCAACGCTTGTGCCTCTGCTTGCCTTGTTTCGGGCAGACGGGCAACAAAAGCGTTTTCCAGATATTGGCCATTTACCAAGAATGGGGCGTGACGATTGGAATGCGACACCTCGGTCCAGGCGTTTCCATCGTTAGATATCGCGATGGAATAGCTAATCGGTAAACGGTCGCTAAAGACACCGGAACGATCCCGGCCCCACACCACTCGATTGATCGTCTCGGGACGTCGCAGTTCAATCTGAACCCAACCCTTTCCTTGCTCATTGGATATCCAACTGTGATCATTCCCATACTTACCATCATTTATGTGCGTTAATTGGTGTTTGGGATTATTGGGGTAGTCACCCGAGGAAGTTGCTTTGGCTCCTATCGATGCCAAGGCCACATTCTCTCCCAACTCCGAAAAAATCTCGAGCTCATCTAGGCAAGGCTCCGCGGAATTGGTCTGGGTGACGTTGAACCTCACGAATTTTGCCCTGACGGGTAAGAACTGATCCGTATTCTGTTGGGCGGTTAGACGCTCCAGTTCGTATTCGGCACTTTCTGGGGGCGGCACCGAGTCTCTAATGGCATCGATACGTTTTTTGGTTTGCTGAAGCAACGCGCGCTGTTGATTCAGTTCCTTTTGAATTTGTGGATCGACCCGTTTAGGTAGCGGACGTTCACCGTGCTGCACGCCTGAAAAAACCGCTTGGAGGGAGTAATAGTCCGCTTGTAAGATCGGATCAAATTTATGGTTGTGGCAGCGAGCGCAGCCAACCGTCAGACCAAGAAACGTTGTACTGGTTGTGTTTACAAAATCCGCCAGTTCGTCCTCACGCTGCATTAGGGTCAAATTAACATCCGGACTTTTAACCGTGTCATACGCCCCCCCCACAAGAAAGCCGGTGCCTTCGTCGACGCCAACCACATCCCCTGCTAGTTGTTCAATGATGAAATCGCGAAAAGATTTATCGCGATTGAGGGAGTCAATAACATAATCTCGATAGTACCAAGCATTAGCTCGATCTCGATTGACTTCAAAACCGGTCGATTCTCCGAATCGAACAATATCGAGCCAATGCCGCGCCCAGCGTTCTCCATAGTGATGGCTGGAGAGCACCTCGTTAACGACTCTTTCCCAGGCATCGATTGAGGTGTCATCAACAAAGGTCTGAATCTGTTGAGGCGTTGGCTGGAGACCGTGAACGTCAAGGTAAATGCGGCGAATGAGTGATACTCGATCTGCTTGTTCTGATGGCTCAAGGCCGCGTCGTGTCAGCTGATTCGCTACAAATGAGTCGATGGGATTATCGGACCGGAAGCTTCCCAAAATCGTTTCGGCCCAAGTTGGAGGCTCGGATTCCTCGATCACCTGAAAAGACCAGTGATCAGTAGTAATCACGTCGGCAGATTCATTAGCCAGCTCATCGGGCCAAACAGCACCTTGGTCGATCCAATCGCCAATCAATTCAATCTGATTCTGCGTAAGACCGGCCCCCGCTTCCGCGGGCGGCATCCGTAAATCATCAGGATCCGCAGTAATAAATTCAAGCAAAGGACTTCCGGCAGAGTCACCGGCAAGTATTGGGGAATCACCGAAGTCACCGCCCGCAAAAGCTCTCGACTTTATGTCGATGCGATAGTTACTTTGTTGGAGTTCCGCACCATGACAATCAAAACAATGCGATTTGAAAATCGGCAATATTTCGCTCGCAAAATCAACGGGCGTTCTAACCGTTGTCACTCCATTGTCTTGAGCGACGACAACATTTGAGTGAATCGCGCTCAAAATGGCTAACGAGAATAACCAACTTGAAAAATTAAGACGCATCCAAGCCGACCCCGGTTGAAATTTGCTATTCACCAAATCAAGATCGTTCACTGAATTGACTCCATCGTACCAGTCGTTTCACTTCCCAAGAATCATAGCCAACAATTAAGAGCGTGTGTTGTTTGTGCGGCTCCCAAAACAATACTATCGTATCAGCTGCAACGGTGTGCTCAAAACATTTAACAATCCCCAAGACGAAACATCGGAAATTGCGATGGCAATTAACCACGAACAAATCGACGATCTGCAGCGAGATTACTTTCGTGTTTTGAGATGGATCGGAAATGTCAATAAGGTGCAGAAATACGATTTCGAGAGGCGTCAGTTCGTTCCTTTGAGCGGTGCCGGTGGATATTGGCACCGTCATCCTGAAGTCGAAATCACCTATGTATCTTCGGGGTAAGGTCTGCGAATGGACGGCTTGTAATTCAAACTGATGGTGGACCTGAAACTGTCATTTCATGGCAAGGCAATGCCAAAAGGCTTTGAGATAGATTGGCGAGTGCGACCCTTCCATTTCTTTGAATCCCCTCGATTCATGATTTTCCGCTAATCCCCACGCCTATTTTATTTCCTATAATGACTCACTATCTCCATCGCCTATTGAAAATTGAAATCGATAAAGTCATGTCCATTGGTTATCTACCCTTCGTAATCCTGCTCTTTATTGGGTCGGTTGATTGTTGCAGTTCCATCGCGAGCGCGGACGAACGCCCCAATATTATTTTGGTTTTCATTGACGATATGGGCTGGGCTGATTTTTCTTGTTTTGGAAACGAAGCCGTTCAAACGCCGCACGTCGATCGTCTGGCAAACGAAGGCATTCGGTTTGAGCAGTTCTATGTAAATTCTCCAATCTGCTCGCCCTCGCGAGTGGCTATTTCCACCGGGCAATATCCGCAGCGTTGGAAGATCACCTCTTATTTAGCGCATCGGCGCCAAAATTCAGCTCGGGGAATGGCTCAATGGCTAGATCCCTCGGCACCGGTCCTGGCACGGTTTCTTCGCCGCGCCGGTTACGCCACGGGTCATTTCGGAAAATGGCACATGGGTGGGCAGCGCGATGTAGTAGATGCCCCCGAAATCACGAAATATGGATTCGAGCAATCGCTGACAAACTTTGAGGGAATGGGACCCAAGCTATTACCCTTGGTTCGGAAACCGGGACAAGATCGTCCAGGTAAAATCTGGGGCGATGCCGAGCGGCTAGGCGACGGCTACCAGTGGATGTTAAGGAGCAGGATCACCGGGGGATTTGTTGATGCGGCCAAGACGTTTATCGACAAGGCACAAAACCAAGGCAAACCCTTTTACATTAATGTCTGGCCCGATGACGTACACAGCCCTTTCTGGCCCGATGTAAACGCTTGGCCCGATCCTGAATCGAAAAAGGCGCTTTATCAGCGAGTGCTTGTTGAGATGGATCAACAATTAGGGCGTCTGTTCCAGCACGTAAGGGAACGGCCAGATCTAAATCGCAACACTCTAATCTTGGTCTGTTCCGACAACGGACCAGAGAAAGGCGCCGGTTCCGCCGGTGTACTACGTGGTTACAAGACTCAACTTTACGAAGGGGGCATTCGCTCGCCCTTAATCGCTTGGGGGCCCAACATCTTAGAACGCGCGGCCTTTGTGGATCGTGACTCGTTTTTCTCCGCCATGGATCTGGTCCCTACGCTTTTGGAGTTAACGGGTACCCAACCTCCATCGAATGTCACCTTGGATGGCGAAGCATTGTTGGGCACCTTAAAAGGGCAGCGGGGGTCGAGATCGAGACCGCTCTTTTTTCGACGGCCTCCCGATCGTAATTCGTTTTACGGAGATCCCAACCTACCTGATTTAGCGGTTCGCGAAGGACGATGGAAATTACTCTGCGAGTACGATGGATCCCGGCCCCAGCTATATGACCTCATGAGCGATCCAAAAGAATCGCAGAATTTAGTTGCCCAACAGCCCGAGCTAACCCACCAACTGACCAGTCGTTTAGTGGCTTGGCACCAGAGTATGCCGGCGGATCGTGGCCCACAGTGGAAACCGAAAGGCACCAAGTAAGATGGTCAAAAAATTCACCTTTCTATGTTTGCTAATATGCGGTTTACTCTCGCTGGAAACTTGCCTGCCTGCGTCAGAGCCAGAACCACCCAACGTGCTGATCATCTTGTTAGATGATCTCGGCTATTCGGATTTGGGGTGTTATGGCGGGGAAATCCGCACTCCTCACATTGACCGCTTATCACAACAAGGCCTGCGATTTACGCAATTTTACACGTCGGCTCGCTGCTGCCCGACCCGGGCCTCCCTGATGACCGGTCTCTACCCGTCACTGGCAGGCATCGGTGACTTCACTCGCAACAAACCTCACCCCAGTCGCGGTCCCGGTTACATCGGTCGCTTGAATGAAGCGTGTGTCACTTTAGCCGAGGCCCTAAAGCCTGCGGGGTACCAATGCTATTACGTTGGCAAATGGCACATGCATCCAAAAACAGGTCCAATACAGCGCGGATTTGATGAGTTTTTCGGTTACACCCGGGGACACTCCCACGATCAATACGATGCCGATTACTACATACGATTACCTGAGGGTCGGCAGAAAGAGATCGCCGTAGACAGCGAGAAATTTTATGCCACCGATGTTTTCAACGATTACGCATTACACTTCATTCGTGAAGCACAAACAAAATCTCCACCTTGGTTTTTGTTCCTCGGACATTCCTCGCCGCACTTTCCCATTCAGGCACCGGCTCGGCGGGCAGACGCTTACGAAGACATTTATCGTCAAGGTTGGGATCTCTTGCGGACCGAGCGTTTTGAAAGAATGCAAGAACTTGGGTTGATCGATGGACCGCACTGGCAACTTTCACCGCGATCTCAAGTGCCTGTGGATGGTGCAGCAATCACCAACGGCTTCGCCGGACAAAAAAATCCAGCGTGGGATTCATTGGCAGTCGACCGCCAACGAGACTTGGCGCGACGCATGGCCGTCTTTGCAGCTATGGTCGAATCCGTCGACACCGGCGTCGGTCAGATCATCGACCACTTAAAAAAGACCAAAGACCTCGACAACACACTTATTCTACTCATGAGCGACAATGGTGCTTGTTACGAGTGGGGCCCGTTCGGTTTCGACGGGCCCTCACGCAAGGGCACGACCGTCATGCGACGCGACGCCGAATTGCGAGAAACGGGGGGCCCAGGAACTTACCAATCGTACGGTAGTGGCTGGGCCAACCTCGGCAACACCCCGTTTCGCATGTACAAACACTTCACCCATGAGGGTGGGCTCAGCTCCCCGTTGATCGCCCACTGGCCTGACGGCATTAATCAGACCGACCGCTGGGTTCGAGATCCGGCTCATGTCATGGATATCATGCCCACATTGCTAGAAATAACGGGGACCTCCTACCCCAGCCAGCGTAACGGGAAACGTACCCAACCCCTCGAAGGGCGCAGTCTGTTGCCCACCTTTCAGGGAACCTCTGGTCCCACCCGGAGCATCGGATTCGATCATCAAGGGGCCCGTGCTTTACGCCGTGGTGATTGGAAGATCGTCTGGTCCAAGCGCACTCCGACCGAGGTTAGCTGGGAACTTTACAACTTGGCCAAGGATCGCTGCGAAATGCAAGATTTGGCCACCACTGAGCCTGAATTATTGAACGAACTAACAAACGAGTGGGATCGCTGGGCACGAAGAGTGGGCGTTATCTGGCAGCAGCCACCCGAGAAATAACGAATACGCACATTTATTCGGAGCGGTTTTTTTGGTCGCGATACCTAAAGTGCATTTCCGTCGTCGTTTCCTGCGAAACGTATTGATGCCCCTCACGTGGGCATTCGGGCCAAGCCGCCCACTCCGCAAAGCGTTGCAAACAGATGCCTGCTGCTACATTGATGTTCAAAGAGCCGGCCGTCCCGTATTGCGGGATGTAAACGAAATCATCACATAGCTCGATCTGCCATGGTTCCAAGCCGGTACCCTCATTACCCAATACAAACGCGGTTGATCCCTGAAACGGCACCGAGCCAATCGGTTTGGCCTGCGGTAAAATTTCGATACCCATAATCTGGCAATCGCGTTGCCTGGCGAATGCAACGGCATTCTGGAAACTATAAAAATGGTGGCAGGGTGTAAGTCGCGTACCAGCGACGGCGCCCCCTGACGAATACTTTCTCTTTCCGACCAAAATAATCTCAGCCCCAAAAGCATTCGCAGTACGAATCAAGTAACCGAAGTTTGATTCCTTGGCGACATTAAAAATGAACAGGTAGGAACGCGGCAATTTGGATCAGCCATAAAAAAGTGGAAACCGGTGGTGCATAAAATTTCAACTGGAGGTCATTTGTCTTAATTCGCGAACAAATTCAACTATGCATGCGAGGCATCGGGTCGCCCGTTGCAATGATCTCAGCTTCCAGTTCAGCCAATTCACCTAGCCTGGCCAGCACGACTTCTTCGCTTCCAAACATTTTGGCTAACCTGACATAGGCCGTGTAATGCCTTGCTTCGGATTCAAACAACTCGTGATAAAAATCCGCCAGCTCCGCATCATCGACATGCTTTCTCAGCAGATCGAAGCGTTCGCATGAGCGAGCTTCAATCAATCCCGCGACCAACAACCGATCAATACCGCGGTTCGGTTCATCTTTGCGAACCAACTCATTCAAGCGGCGACCATAGGTACTGGGAATCTGTCTTTTAAACTTGATACCGCGACGTAATAACAGATCGAGAACTCTTTGAAAGTGATCCAGTTCCTCATTTACAATCTCCACCATTTCTTGGCAGAGTTCGTAATTTTCGACGTAGGCGAATATCAAGTTCATGGCACAACCGGCCGCTTTTTTTTCGCAATGGGCGTGGTCGATTAAAATTTCAGGTAGATTCTCCCTGACCTGTTCGAGCCAACGTTCCGAGGAGTCCGTTTTCAAAGTAAGCATGCGTTCAGCCCTTTTGCCGCAAGTGGTAATCGGAGAGCCTAACGATAGATCATCAGACCGAAAAATCCAGCGGGGCGCGTGGGAGCTGCACGGCGACGTGCGATACTGAAACGGGAATGGGAAGCAGGCGTCTAGCGACGATTCCCCAGACGACCGGCAAAAATCCCCTGCTTGGGCGCTTCCCAAATCTGAAACTCTGCCCAAACTGGAAAGTGATCCGATACTTTCAAAGCTTGGTCCCGCGTCAATTGAAATTCCTGCTCAAAATTCAAAACACCCCAACTGCCCGTAAATTCGGCGGTCGAGGGACCATAAAAAACAATATTATCATAGGCCTTATTTTGGCGAGTATTGGTCATGACATCCCCGGTCACCACCCATCGCATCCCTTTAATTTGGCCCAATTTACCGAGCTGTTTTTCGCTCGCATTAAGGTCACCCAAAACAATCACATCGTCTTCGGGCGGGGATTGTGAAAGGATCGCCTGATAGGCGTCACCCAATGCGTTGACTTCCTGCTTTACTTCATCCGGATCGGTGTGAATATTAACTAAGTAAAATGTGAATGCCTTGTCGGGCGAAGATGTTCGAGTGCGAAAGCGCGCGGCATAGGGTTCTCGATGTAAAAGATCGGCTGGGTCTTTCATAGTGGCGATCGACGATGGGTCGTACTCTATCCGCGTCGTATCAAAAACAAAGGCGTACTGCTCGGTACTAACCGAACGACCTAATCGAGGACCGATCAAGAAACTGTAGCGACTGCCATCCGCATTTAGTTGCTTTACCAAGTCAGGCAACACATTATCGCCCTTCGCTCGAACCTCCTGAATTGCCACGATGTCAAATCGCCGGATACATTGCACGATGACCGACATGGCATCCGGTTTGGCCAACTTACTTTGCCCAAACACCTGAATATTGAAGGTTCCAATGGTGATTTTATCCGGCGAACGCTTGTTGGTTACTGCCTGTACTGAATTTGCTGCATTGGGTGAGAGACCTGCTCCAACCCCTTGGCCGGGAACGATATTTTGGAGATTTTCATTGTTCTGCACCAGCGATGTCACCTGCTCGCGAGCGCCTTGCACCAATGGACCCAAGATCGGCATGTTGGGGTTGAGGTAACCGCCCACTCCACCACCAGACAAGGCAGTGAAAATCACTGTGAGCATTCCCCACAGAGGCCTATTTCTTTTTTTCTTTCGCCTTTTGCTTTTCTTGCGACTTGCCACCGAACGGCCTCCCTGCCTGGTTGCACACGCCAATAATCCGTTTGACGCCGTTTACAAATTGGATGATTTATGAACGGTTTTACCTGCTTTAAAACCGTTGGTATTGCGATTGAAATCCCGCCTACGACAGTGCTTCTTCCGCCAACCTTGCCAACCTAACACTATCGGAATCGGCAACCGTCTTGAGTGCATCAATCGCTGCCTGACTCTCGGGGCCCAGACGACCGAGGGCCCATGCCGCTCGCTCACGGACAGAAATATCTCCCGCGTTTAAAAGCAGCTCCGTCAAAACGCCTTCGCTTTGTGAGCTCGCATCCTCCGCACGACCCAGTAAGGTAATCGCCCAATAAGCCACAATGGATTGATGATCGTTTGCCAATTCAATTAATTGTGGGATGGTGCTTACGGGAGGCGGACCCATTTCCTCTAACGCTGCGACAGCCCAAACCTGAACGGATTCCTCATCGCCACAAGCTTTCACTAAATCGACGGCTGCCTCGGCCACGCCTTCTCCTGCCTGGCAAAGATGCTCCGCAGCAGCGGCACGAGTCTCCGCGTCTTGGTTTTGCAAATCCCCACGCCATTTATCCAAATCCGCCATATTTTGTTACCCAATACCTGCGCGTTACTACGACTTCAAACTTTTGAGTAGCGTGGATTGGGGAAAATCGCAAGATCGTTAATTGCAGAGCAGCTTTGGAGCCCAATAAACACCGGAAATTGAGACAACGCTAGCGTTCAACATCCGCTTTGAGAGTCTATCCATGCGGTGACAGCCACCCCGATAAAACAGCCGGTTTGTAGAGGACAGACGCGGCCGATATGATGGCGGCAATGAATTCGCGACACCGACAAATCAGCTCCGAAAACCCCGTTGGCCCAGAAGAAGCACCCGTCAAACTGGATCTGCCGATGTGGCAAGTTTACATCGCACTTTTTTTAATTGCCTCTGCGCTGACGATCTACAAGTTTTACGAAAGTAACTACATCGCGCCGAGACAGGTCGTGAATTGGCAACCTTTTGATTTAGGCGAATTTTCCAGGGAGCGTTCCCGACGGGATCTTTTGCTTTGGGTACCCTCTGGCAACGCAGCGATCGATCAAGAAATCGCGGAGCTATTTGCCACACCTTCCATCCAAGCAGCTGTTTATCTGGGGCGTCTTTTAGCCATCCAAATCCCTGCTGAGGACCGCGATGCGGAGTTGATTGAGTGGCTGGAGGAGAACATGGAACCGATTCCACAGGGCGGCCTGGCACTCTGGCCGACATCTGCGGCCAAGCCAAATTATTTGGCGAGTGCCCGCATCGATCCCCAAAGCCTACTGGCTTGGTTGGAACAGCGGGACTGAGTGCCCGATCACCCGAATAAAACTGCCAAAGTCCGAATCGCCTAAATTTTGGTGAGTCATCTTACCCTAAAGCACCACCATCAGCCCCTCAGCTATTTGCTGGCTCCATCCTGCTTCACAACGGTCACTTCATCTATAAGAATGCAAGGATCAGAAAAACAGAGGAGTGCTTAATGAACAATCAATACACAAATTTGGCGACGGTTCTGCTGACCGTATTATTGCTTAATTTTATGAATGAACCCCAAAATCTTGCCCACGGTCAACAGACGTACCGATTACCACCGCAAGAGGTCGTCGAGATCATTGATGCCCAACCGGTACCCGCCATTAGCATGAGCCCGAATCGGGAGTGGATGCTACTGATGGAACGGCCTGCGATGCCGAGTATCGAGGATATGTCGCGACGCATGTTGCGGTTAGCTGGAATGCGGATTGACCCTTCGGCGAACAGCCCGTTTTCCACCTCCTTTTACACCGGGATTAGTTTACGGGCACTGCAAGGGGACGAAGAGATCAAGGTGGTAATGCCACCCAATGTGAAAATATCTGAGGTAGCGTGGTCTCATCAATCCGATCGTTTTGCATTTTCAACGGTGACAGACGAAGGTCAACAGCTTTGGACAGCAACGGTCGACGCACCTTCCCGCCCCATCATGCTGACAGATCGATTGAGCACCGTGATGGGAAGTTTCGATTGGATGCCTGACGGCAAGTCCATCCTTTGTCAGATAGTTCCGGAAGACAGGGCAGGGGAGCCGATTGCAGACTTGCGACCGGTCGGTCCCAACATTCAGGAATCATCGGGTAATAAATCGCCTACACGAACTTACCAAGACTTGCTAACGAATTCGCATGATGAAGCACTGTTCGAATACTACGCCACCAATCAATTGGCCGTATCGAATGCTGCAGGCAACGTCCAGCCAATTGGGAAACCGGGGATCATTGGTGGAGCAGTCGCATCGCCCAACGGCAAACACATTTTGGTAACCCGCATTCAAAAACCTTTTTCCTATCTCATGACAATGCGGAGCTTTCCAAAAACGATCGAGGTCTGGAACCGTAATGGGGACAAGGAATTCCTGGTCGCCGACGTACCCATGGAAGAAAACATTCCCATTGAAGGAGTCCGCACGGGCCCTCGCAGTGTTGACTGGAAAAGCGGAGAACCCGCAACTCTGGTATGGACCGAGGCTTTGGATGGTGGCGATCCCAATGTGGAAGCCGAATACCGCGACCGCATGGTCGCTTTGGCAGCACCGTTTGAAGGCGAACCCTACGAGTTACTGAAAACAGAACAGCGAGCATTTGGCATGTCCGTGATGGACGACCCCAGCGTCGTTGTCGTCACAGATTATGATCGTGACCGTCGTTGGGTCCGAACGGCCATGCATGACCTAAAGCAACCCGGAACAACACCGGTCACATTGATGGATCGGAGTATTCGAGATCGCTACAACGACCCCGGCAGAGTGGTAATGACTCCTGATGAGACTGGACACGTTCGCGCACTGCAGGATGGCGACTGGTTCTATCGGCTTGGCGCAGGAGCGTCTGCTAAAGGCAACCTCCCATTCATCGATCGCCAGAATATCAAGACACAAGAAACCGAAAGACTTTGGCGCTGCGAAGAGGGCGCCTATGAGTCCGTGGTGGCCATTGCCAAACATTCGCCCGACCGCAAGCCGACCGTGATCATCTCAAGTGAAACGCCGGAAACCCCAACCAACTTTCACCTCGTCGATCTGGAAACCGGTGAGCGAAGCCCGATCACTGATTTCGCTGACCCTACGCCACAAATTCGAGGTATTAAGAAGCAACTCGTAAAGTACGAGCGTGACGACGGAGTACCACTTTCCGCTACGCTCTATTTGCCCGCCGACTACCAGGAAGGGCAACGATTACCGCTGATTGTTTGGGCCTATCCTCGGGAATTTAATGATGTCAAAACCGCCGGACAGGTTTCGGGCAGCCCCTCTCGGTTTACCACCATTCGAGGCATTAGCCACCTGACATTTCTGACTCAGGGATACGCCGTAATGGATGCGGCGACCATGCCTGTCATTGGTGATCCGGAAACCATGAATGACACCTTTATCAAGCAGATCGTGGCTGCTGCAAAAGCAGCCATTGATAAAGCGGATGAAATGGGTGTTGCCGACCGGAATCGTGTCGGCGTGGGTGGGCACAGTTACGGTGCGTTCATGACCGCGAACTTATTGGCACATTGCGATTTATTCCAAGCTGGGATTGCTCGAAGTGGTGCCTACAACCGAACACTTACGCCATTTGGATTTCAATCGGAAAGACGGCCCTTCTGGGAAGCCAAAGATGTTTACTTCAATATCTCACCTTTCATGCATGCCGATCAAATTAAAGATCCGATGCTGATGGTCCACGGTGAAGCCGATAACAACAGTGGGACCTTTCCTGTTCAATCGAAGCGAATGTACCAAGCGATCAAAGGCAACGGAGGCACCGTCCGGCTGGTGATGCTGCCGAACGAATCCCATGGATACCGCGCCCGAGAATCGGTCCTACACACTCAAGCCGAAATGATTGATTGGTTTGACAAACACGTAAAAAACAGTGAGCAGTAAACGTCTTCCAGACAACCCGTTTTTGAAAGTACGTTGTTCCCGTCCCTCTTTGTTGCATTAAATCTCACTCCCTACTACTGACGGAGGAATTGGTCATGAGTATGCGGTCCTTCCGGAAACCGGTTCAAATCGCAGAAGAATTTGGTAAAGCACTCGATCAAGATAATTTCGAGCAACTTAAAAAACTGCTCGCTCCGCAATGCACCTATTGCATTGGGGACATCGAATTGATTGGGCCCGAGGCGATCGCAAGCTCTTACGAGCAAAACATGCTCCAAGGACGCGAAACGCTTGATGAGTTGGCTTGGGGCGAAAGCGGGATCCAGAAAGTCGACGAAAACGAGTTCATCCTACATTTCACCGACCACCTCAAGCACCGTGGGCAATCCTTCATCCATCGCTGCCAACAACGCATTGTGGTGGGTGAGGATAAAACGATCGTGGAAATCAGCCACATTACAAATGACGACGAGACCCATAAGCTCAACGAGTTCTACAAAAAGGTCGGCCTCGGGTAAGCGGGTAGAAACCACCCACAGCGACGATCCCAGAGTCACAATCCCGACAAATGGCAGCACCGCTGACTCAGCCTATCTTAGTTTCCTCGCTCGCCTTCCCGATCGGAAAATCTCGCGAATGCTTTTTGAATCGCTATTGGCAGCGTCTACCATCGGCAAGATCGGGCAACGAATTCAGCGATCCAATACCTTGATTTCCACGGAGGCAAACTCGACGGGGTGACTTTCTGCCTGCAAGGCAAGGTAGCCATCTTTCAATGCCAGGTTGCCGTCAACGATGATTTTTTGGGCATCCCGATCGTTGGGATCGAGCTGCGGTTTCTCGTACTCCAAAACCACCTTGTCGTCTATCTTGTGACGGATAACTTCGTCACCTCGCACCTCCACTACGATCGTGACCCAGTCATCACCGTGATACGTTTCGCTGGAAGAATCACGACAGTGTGCCTTAATTAGCTTCCCAGACATTTCAATGTGTGTGCCTGGCGTGCACACATTGGCATTATGTCGAACGTAAGTTCCGTCTCCTCCCAGCATCTGCATTTCAATCGAAACTGGAAAATCTTGGTCGACTGCCATGGAGGCTGGCTCCTGTGAATGCAACATGACACCGCTATTTCGGTAAGCCCAGCCCGGCCCGCCATCTATCTGTTCACCAATAAACCGGTACTGAATACGCAGGAGGTAATGCGAGAACTTGTCTTTATAGAACAGGTGCCCGAAGCGGTTTCCGAAACCGTCTTCATACCGATCGTAATTTACAGAGAGGAGTCCATCATGGACTCGAAATGTATTTTTATAATTCTCACCCAGTTCACAACCGCGGAATTTCGGCGTCCAGCCTTCCAAATCTCGGCCGTTGAACAGAGGTAACCACTGACCTTCTTGGTCTGACGGACTGGATTCTGTTTTTGCAGGCGTCGATCGAACCTCCGCAGTATCTTGGCCCGCGACGTAAACAGGGGCGCTTAAAACTAGAGACGCGGCAACACAAAACAAGATCGAACGGTTACAAAACATGGGATAGAGCTCCTAAAAAAACCCGCCTGTTTTACCAGGCGGGATGGTGCGTTTTAATTAACGTTAGCGTGTTGTCGGTTCCTCGCTCGCCGCGGTGGGCTCAACGGCAACAGGGGCCGCTACGCCATCCTTGTGCACAATGACAGCTACCGTCTTCAAACGCACAAAGGCTTCTGACATGTAGATGTACCCGTTGTGCGGCCCAGCCTCGCCCCAAGAGTTTTTAATGATGTAGTATTTATTACCGTGTTGATCATGAGCCATTCCGACCAAGTGCATTAGATGATCATCGGTGGTAGACCAATTCAAAAAGGTATCTTGCCGCATTTCCTGTGTGACATTCTTTTCTGGACCGGGGACCGTCAAAGCATCACCCCGCGCGGGATCTTCGGGCAACACAGCAACGCCTCGGTTTTGTGAAAAACCACGCTCACTCACATCGCCGTCCCAAGCCACGGTATAACCATTTTCCAGAGCTTGGTCGATAATCTCAACCAAACGATCCACGGGAACATTTTGAAACAGTCCGTTGGAAAAGTTATCCGGAATCTCCAACACAAAAGGACGACCAAACGGATGATGAGTGTACGAGGTGTAGCTGACGTAATCGTCGGCATTGAATCCCATTTCTTCGGCAAACGAGTTGGGTGTGTAGTTCTTTCCCTGATAACTGAATTCCTCAGGTAAGTCACCGAGATAGGTGCTCACGACCGAGCGATAGGCATCTGCCCAATCGTCGCTGAGACTACGACGTTCGGCCAAAGCCTTTACCATTCCCTCCAACACGGCCACCATCTCTGCGTGATCATGTCTGCGATCACCATCTGTCAGTCCCGAATAGACTTCTTCAGGTACCATTCCGTGACGCCCAGCAGCGTTTAAGAAATCGTGTGCCAACGCCCCTTCGCTGAATTGAGCCTTACCCTTTCGCAACAAATAATTCTGGGCCTTGTCGAAATAAATGTTATTAACCAGGAACATCTCTGAAAGGTTATGCGGCCCTTTACCTTGACGCAGCATTTCCGATTCGATGAACGATGCGCCGGCAAAACACCAACAAGTCCCAGTCCGATCCTGCGATTTCACATTCGTATGCTCAAGATTGATTTTCTCTGAAAAGGTATATTCCTTTGGAAGTTCAGCTTTTTCTTCCTCCGCTTCTTGAGGGTCAGTCGTTTCCGTCTCCGCCGCCTCGACGGCGCCCTCTGCGGTAGCGTCACCGGTACGCTGGCGCAGTTCTTCCTGTGCCCAGCATGAGGTGACAATTAAAGAGGCGACAATAGCACAGAGCCATGGGGTTATATTCTTCATAGCAGCCTTTCCTGATCGGATGTATCGGATCACCATTCGAGTGATTTTCGACTTGGGAATTGAACCCTAATTGTACTCCAATTTACTTGCCCGAATACAGCTGGAAAATGGTTCCAGCTCGCCTGAAGTGCTCGCCAGGGCGAAAAAATGATTGAAATGCTGCTGAGCAAGAATTCTTGAGACTGCTATTTGCGGTGTGACACGTGACGCGGCACAATACTTCGAGAAACACTCCCAAGGTTTTTGACCCAAGTACCATTTCATGAAACGACGAAATCGTCGCATTCGGGATCGACAAAAAGACGCATACGCTGATTACTACGACGAAGAAGCGAGCCCCAATCAAGACCGAACGCGGCCGCAGGATCGGCAGGAAAAAGTCTCTTTACCTGCCTGGTCACTGCACCTGGTAATAATTGGAATTGTCGTTGCCTTACTGCTGGGACTGATCGGTTTAACTGCCGGCCGAACCACTCTGGAAAAAACCGTGCAGGCTTTGCTGGCACCCGCCGGGTTGCTCTGGATGGGCCTCTTTCTAGTTACTTATTTCAGCCTATTAAATCGACAAGGCTTCCCGGCTTTCCTATCGTTTAGTTGCTGGATCCTGCTTTCACTGTCGGGGAATGCGATTGTGGCGTCCCTCATGATGAACGCACTGCAAGCGCCCTATGCCGATTTCGACTCGGCCAATCTTGAAAAACTGGATGTTGTGATTGTTCTCGGAGGTGGCTTGATGACGCTGCCCAACGGGAAACCCCAAATCAATGACGCCGGTGATCGAGCCATGCAGGCTTACCTGCTTTTTAAGGCTGGAAAAGTCGATCGCATTATTTGCAGCGGGCTGAGTGGCCTGCCCCTGTTCAACGGGCAAGAAATGGATCCCGGGGTCGCTTTACAGACTCTGCTAATTTCCATGGGAGTTCCGAAAGAAAAAACCACCATCATCGGCGGGCGAAACACGTTTGAGGAGTTTCAAGCATTTGACCGATGGATTAATGAAAACGCCGCTGCTGGCTCTCGAAAAGGCGTCATTACCTCCGCTTGGCACCTGCCCCGCGCCATGCGATTAGCCCGTTCGGTTGGCATTCAAGCGGAACCTATTCCTGCCGATTTTGCCGGAACACGATTAAGGCAAAGCCCGGGTCTGCTGATACCATCCTCCGGCAGTATGAAAACTGTAAGGCGTTGCCTCAAAGAATGGATGGCAGGGGTAGTGGGCCGCTAAACCATCAGCACAGATATCCCCGTTGAGGAAGATTACTCTCTTTGGCGAGACAGCAAATCCCGTTCGGCGCATAAAAAACAGGCAGTCCACTTGGCTTGCCTGTGTTTTGTTTTAATGAATGCCAGTAAGCAAGATCACTGTTTACTTGCTCTCGTAGCCAGCGAGATTAATAAACGAGTTCGTGATGGTACTGCTTAATGTCGAATCTGCTGGTTGCCACATGTTACGGGCCAAGTCAAATGCCACGATACAACCTAGAGAAACGACTAACAGGCACAAGGCCAACGCCAGCACGTTGAGAAGCGTGTAGGGTGTTTCCGGAGCTGACGGGGCACCTGCAATAGTGACTCCGGTATCAGGTTGGAACGTAGCATCGTCGACTAGGGCAGGACCAGCGTCATCGAAGCCGACAGAATCTTCCGCGCCTAGCATGGTAGGAGCCGAGTCATCGGTGTAGATAGCTGAGTCTTCCAAGGCGATGACTTGCGAGCCGCTTGATGTGTCTTCAAAGCCACTATCTTCCAGCGGGGTCAAATCAAAGTTGTCATCGGATTGTAGTAACGTACCCGACGCATCATCCAACGAAATGACGTCCTCGTCCTCCGGCAACTCTAAATTGTCAATGTCGCCTTCCAGAGAAATACCACTCTCGTTAGCGCTCAAACTGATTCCTGATCCACCGGCCGCAATCGCGGGATCTTCACTGGAATCACTATCTTCCAAAACCAGATCACTATCTTCAAAATCTGCACTGAGATCAGAACTATCAACCAATGATGAACTGTCTTGTAACGAAATATCGTCGTCGAAGAGATCATCCGAAAGTTGAAGTTCGGCAGAGTCGCTAACCAACTTGCCCGTATCTGATGCGCTGGCACCACCTTCGGGTTGATCGTCAGAAAGAACGTCCGATTCTCCCACTTGGCTGCCACCGAAGTCCAGCTCTTCATCGCCGGCCGAATCTTCCAACAGGCCCTCGGAGCTGCCGAAACTTAGTTCCAACGATTCGTCCGACAACTTGAAATCAGATCCGTTGCCATCTCCGGAAAGAGAAATATTGCGGTCATCGGCATATCGCTGAATCTCGTCCATCTTGAACTTCCACGCGTTATCAACGCGGGTCCCGAAGATCTCGTTTTTCAGGCGCAAATCGTTGAGCTGATCGGCCGTTACGCCAAGCATCTCAGAAGCTTTCTCTAACGAGACTAATTCAGACATTTCCTAAACCCCCAGGTGGGACATCCTTTGCGATGTCGGCATTCGAATAGTGTTTGACCAATCCCGGACAAATTCCGGGTGCGGCGTAGCTTTCCTATTAAGTAGCTCATTTTTATTGTAAAAGCGGGATTTGACGATACAAGTCTCGCCAATTTCCCAAACCCTGTTTTTTACCAGGATCTTTGAATACAGCCCTAATTTCCGACCCTAGACGATCGTTTCATGGGTTCTGTGCCCGCATAGCCCAAGCTCTACGGACAATCGGCACCAACCCAACCTTGGCTTTTCGGGCAATTTCTCGTCAAAAATGCGAAAAATCGACACGCTAAGTTTTGCCCACGCGATTTTCCGGCGGCTGCCAGGTGCGTACGTCATGACCGATCGACCCATAATATAGCCGTCTGTGTCATCTGCCATCGGCTCAACTGCTCGCGCTGCGATAGCTAGACAAAGCCCATCGGAATACTCGCCGCGACACCCATAAACTGACCAGCGCCATTGTAAAAAGCAGCAGGATCAGCCAATTCTCCCAGCGGTTACCGCCCGATTCCCGCAGCGGTTGGGCGAGCGTTCGTGCCGGCACATTTGCTACGACCAGCACAGGCACGACGAAGCTGAAAAAACCCCACAACCCCCAGCCAATCACGCCACGCTGGTAGATCTCCATGGGATAGCGGTAAAAGTTCGTTAGGTAAAACCAGATCATGTAAAGATTCTGATTCCTGCCCAACCAAACACTCGTCGCGGCCAGTGAGATCATGACGCTATACATAATCACCACACCCGCGCCAATAAAAACGATATACGACAGGACTTGAAAGACGGACAGTGAGAGCGGATTTACGGCGTCGTGCATCAGTGCATTGGCATAAAAAACCACAACCACAATGCCCAGAAAAAAGTTGGCTAATGAAGCCCAGTTCAGTCGTGGGAACGACACCAGGAACTGCGTGTCAATCGGCTTCAGTAACGCGAAATCGAGATTACCAGTACGAATCAGTTCGCTGAATTCTTGCGCATTCGGCATAAAAAAGGTTTGCACGATTGCGTTAATGATCCACACCGTTCCAAGGAAAATGAAAAATTCATTTTCGGTCCAACCTGTTCCTTTACCGATCGCGATATTTTTCCCTTGAGCAAATATGATCTTGAAGAAGGCCCAGTTCATAATCGCCCATGAGATACTGGTCACGCACTGCAGCAGAAAATTGGTGCGAAAGGACAAATCTCGCACCAGCGAGTTGCGAGCGAATGTAAGGAACACCTGGATGTAAGTTTTCATCGTTTCCCGAATCGTTTCCGTTATCAACTGTGTAACTTCAAATTGCGGTGCCAATCCCCATTAACTTTCAAGCAAACTCCACTCAACTCACAAAATCGCTGAGCCCATAATTCTTGTATCACACAACATTTTCATTGGTCTATTTCAAAGGTATTGGAGATTTTCGAAACCCGTTTTACTCATGCTTGCTCATACCTCTGCATCAACCACCAAATCCGCTGTACCGTTTTACACCGCGATGCCAAAGCAATCGTGAAAGCAAGAAAAAGAAAAACACCCAGGCTATTTGCACCACGATTCCCCAGTACAACGCCGCGCCCGTAATTTTCCCTAAAAACACAGCTGCCGGAAAATACGCCAAATACTGAAAAGGTAACGCTTGAACCGCCCATTCAAATTCTCCCGGCAACCAAGTCAAAGGAAACATGTGGCCGGACAGAAAGAAATTAAACAACATATAAATAAAGGTCAGCGAGGTAACTTCCAGATACCAAAACGCAATCAAGCCCATACAGGTTTCAAGAAAGAATCCCAACAGGAACGAGAGCACCAAAGATAATAGGTAAACCGCAAAAATCTCGACGCCTGGAATGCCGTTGGTGAAGCAATCCCGAAACAAATAAAACCAAAAAGCAAAGGGCAAGAACGCCATGACGTAGTAAACCAGTTTGTGGGCGACGCGCTGAATCAACATAAAGCCGACCATATCAATTGGCTGGATCAGGTATTTTTTAACCTCACCATTCCGCACACTATTCGAAATACCCGAGGTCAAACCGGGCATACTTGAGAATGCTCTGGTAACCGTTACCAGGAGTAAATAAGCGATCAAGTCATAGAAAGTAAAACCACCAATTTCACCCGTCAGCCGCCCCTCGGGTTGCTCATTGGCTTGCAAGGTCTCAAATATGGCCCAGTACATAAAGACTTGAGTCGCGAACGGTAAAAACCGCATCATCACGCCGATAATAAAATCGCCGCGGTAAACCATGCGTTCTTCAAGCGAGACTCGAAAGTAGGTCCACCATGTACTTGCTTTGGCCCACATGATGCTAATTGCCTCCCAACCATTCCGGCGATGAGTCCTTTTGATTCTTGGCTGCTTGAGTGAATAACTCGGCAATGATCTCTTCTAAAGGTGGATCCTCGACAGTCACGTCCACAACACGCTTAGCATCCAGCATCCCGGACAAAAGCTTGGGTACATCGGAACGCGGCACCCGAAACTGCACCTTGGGTTCCTGCAATTCTTCAATAGGTGCAAATCGATCCAAGGCCTCAAAGGACTGCCCCTCTGCCAATTGAAAGGTCACTCGCTTGACATTGCTAAACCGATTCAAAATCCCCCGCAGAGAACCGTCATATTGAATCGTGCCTGCCGCGATAATAACGACTCGCTCACACAACGCTTCGATATCCTGCATATAGTGGCTGGTCAGCAAAATCGTGATCTTCCGCTCTTGCTGGTAATACTTCAAAAATTGTTGAATGTTATGTTGTGCGACGACGTCCAAACCAATCGTCGGTTCATCGAGGAATAATACTCGCGGCGAATGCAACAAGGCTGCAATCAATTCCATCTTCATCCGCTCACCCAGTGAGAGTTCGCGAACCGGTTGGTTTAGCAGGCGTTTAACATCCAGTAATTCCGTCAGCTCGTCCTGAGTCTTCTGAAACTGGTTTGCTGGAATCTGGTAGATATGCTGATGCAGCCGAAATGACTCTTGAGCTGGTAAATCCCACCACAGTTGATTTTTTTGCCCCATGACGAGTGCAAATTGGCGGCGATAGTCATTGTCCCGCTTCCAGGGGACGAATCCCATCACCTTAGCTTCCCCTGATGTCGGGTTGATCACACCGGATAAAAGCTTAAGCGTGGTGGTCTTCCCGGCTCCATTGGGGCCCAAGAAGGCTACGAACTCGCCCTCCTCGACCTTGAGATTCACACCTCGGACAGCATTAACATCCCGGTATTCCCGGCGAAATAGACCCGCGACAGATTGTCTTAGGCCCTCTTTTTTTTGGTAGACCTTGTACGTTTTGCACAGGTCGTTCAGCTCGATAATAGACATAGAGCAGGAGTATAAATCTTAAGGGGTCTCGTAACTAGGACGCGACTTAGCTTCACCGCAGCTAATACTGGAAAATAACGGGAGCTATCGATCCGGTATGCACAACGCAGAACCGAGTGGATACCGTTTTGGACGACATTCGCGAGCAAGGATGGCCGAAAGTGAAAAGAAAACAGCGGTTTGCCGGCTTAGCAAACCTGCCTACTGCGCCCCAAGAAAAGATTGCCAAACCGCCCAAGAGCTGACAGTTATTACAGTGCGATGACCACCCTGAACCGAACCTTGCAGCGAGCACTACAAAGCCCGGGAACCTAACTAAATCGATTCCGCATGGATTTCGAGTGTTTCTCGATCATTGGCTGAAAAAAACACAGGTCGCTTTTTTTTCAAATTAACAACTCAACCGTTCGCCTACACGGTTCCTTTTACCAACAACGCTGCCTTTCAAAACACGGGACTTCCGTGCACCGGCGACGTCCCGCAGAATTCAAAGCAATAGTGAATCGCTTATTCCGGACGACTTTTGGCCGGTAAATAAAATCAGCAGCGTTCTGCTTTTTAAGATAAAAAGCAGAACGCTGCTGGCCATCCGTTTTGCCCTATTAATATTAGTCACTCCAGAAAATTTCATTCAATAATTGTAAAGCTTTGCAGGTTCGTTAGGTAACTGGCGCCTGCGCCATCGAAGTACATGTACTGATGATTGCTGATGGTCCCCGTTTCAGGCAGTGCGTAGGGGAGCACAAAGATAAAAAGGGAAGCAGAAACACCACTGACCGCGGGTTGTGGTAACAGCAAGTAGTACAAGCCACCGAATTCCAAGTATGACTGGCTGCCTATCCCGGGAAAATTAACCGGTAGTGTGGTACCCGGCTGCCGCGCCCCAGCCACTTCCATGGGCATTTGGGATAGGTAAGGAGCGTCGAGACTCAACCTTTGATTAAGTAGGCGGATCACCGGATATTGTGAAGCAGGCTGTCCATCGGTCGGAGTCACCCACACGTCCGCTTGCGTAAACTGAACAAAAGTAGTCGTTCCCCGGAGGTACCCGGCAATCACTAATTCCGCTAGTTCGTCGGCACCAATATCGTGCCCCCCACCCACCATTCTCACATTTCCGTATCCCTCACAATCCATATCCCAAATCATCTCTCCGCGCCCACCGAATGGCTCGATCTGAGTCATCCCATTATGAAATCCAAGTGCGCTATCAAAACCCAAGCCTTGATCAACAAGGTAAACAACCGCTGAACTCAAGCTGGAAGGATTGAGCCGATAATCCAAGGCGCTTCGGTTAACGAAGACATCTATCGTGGATGACTCAACGAATGGCAGTGAGCCTGACGCTGGAGATTTACGACCTTGCTTAATTCTTGTGGCGGACGATTCGTAAGAATCAAAAACGTTAGATAATTTCAATCCATCGTCTCCGGCAACCAAGTCATTCAAATCGGTTCCGTTCAAGTCCAACATATTATCGAACAAGCAGTTGGCGACAGCTGGATCGGCTTCCCCCCAAAGGATGGTGGAACCTGATCGAGCTTCATCTGAAATCCCTATATCATTGTCAGCTATTGTTAAATTAACGAGCCTTGGCCGATGCTCCACAAAGTTGTTTTGGTCAGTGTCATCCGGACTGGTCATACCGCCCGTTAAAAGAGCGGCTCGCATGAATATCCCGACGGAGTTATCAACAATAAACAGATTGGAGAACGTTGGTTTAAAGCCCACTGTATTTGAATCCAGGGTGATCGCTTTTCCCGCATTTGTGATCATGAATCCATCAAAATATGTCCCTTCAAAATCATCACTTGGCGGAATCTGAATAGCGAAACGCAGCCCGACAGGACTTAACTGACAGTCGATAACGGTATTGAGGGCATTCGTCCCTTGAATTGAAACTCCGTCTTTCATGTTAAGAGGAAAGGTTTCAAAATTTGTCGATGGCGAATATTTTCCTGGCAACAAAACGATTACGGTTTCTGGCTGGGCCTGCAGGAGCGCGTGTGTGATGGTTCGGAAAGCTGCTGTTGTGGCCTGTCCCGAGTTGGAAAAGTCGTTACCGCGCACTGGGTCAACGTATATTTTCCGACCGTCTTGTCCGCTAACCAGTGAAACCCAAGCAGTCGCAAAAACCATCGCTATAAAAAACACAGAGTTAAAAAACTTCGCAGATTCTGTAGACAAGATATTTCTTCTTCTGAACTTCATGATTCGCTCCAAAAACTCTTTATCCAGCAACTCAACCCATTACGCTTCTCGTACCTACGTACTCGATCTGAAATGAGTGTCGAAAACCTCAAAAGTGTCACTCAAAAAACGAGCTTCCTCCATTTTCTGAGACTTGCTGCATTCATGCCTTTCTGTGCGCGCAACTCGATTTCCACCCAAAAAAACAACTCTTTCGGCAAAAAATTCGTTCAAACGCTATGCGACATCGGCGAAAGCGATACCGCGAACGTGATCATTAATTTAGGTCTACCGCTCAAGATCGGTTCCCGTCTTCAGCGTCAAAATTTGAGACGTTGCCAGATACATATCCGACTCAGCGATGCCTGGAAAAAAAGGTGCCCCATAACGCATTAGAGATTCAGGAAAATCTCTTCGGTCGCTCTCTGATTCATGCCGTTGACTCAAGGCCTATTCGGTGTTTTCCAATTGCAATATGGCAGAGGAAATCCGCTTACCCCTCAAAATCACCGCCTAATTTGACGTCAGCTCCAGAATGTAGCGCGTACCAAATAGCAAGCGATGCGGCATGGAATTTCCATTCTGTACGTTTGTTTTTTGGAGCGGAACAATGATGTCGTAATTCAATGTTGTCGAACGTGATAGACAGCTTTTCAATTCGCTTGGAAAGGGACTGATGGCAGTGGCCATTGAGGCGGAATCGACGGTTAAATGTGCTGATCCGGTAGTGATCGGCGACGAATGGGGCGGGTCTGTTGGCCGCTAACCGACGATACCCAGGTAATCGCCAAACCCATCGCAAAAAAAGAGGAAGAGAACACCTCATAGTGGGCACCATAAAACACTCATTTATTGATGCAATTCTCATTGCAGCTACCAGCTTATCTAAGCATATATCATTTCCCCCTGAACAAAACAAAAGTACGTGTTTACGTGGTAGCCGCTCGCTTTCCAGTTACACACACTCACAAAAACGACTTATTCCACTTTTTTCTTCTTGCAGAATTCCAACGAAAAATGAGCACATCGCTTTCCAGCATTTCTAATTAGGACATCCCTGTGCGGCTCACTACTTGGCTGCCCGGGTTTTGATATTTAAGAATTAAGGGTATTTTGAGGTCATGAATCCTCACTCACTACGTATTGGCATTGGCCACGACACCCACCGACTCCAACCGGGAGGACCGCTACGAATCGGTGGCGTTGATATTCCGTTCGAATATGAGCTGGTGGGCCATTCAGACGCCGACGTACTACTCCACGCGATTACAGACTCTCTACTGGGCGCCTCGGCGCTGGGTGATATTGGTGAGCTATTTCCCAACACGCAAAAAGAAAATCACAATCGTGATTCCATTGAAATGCTATCCTTGGCCGCAACCGCGGTAAGCAAGGCTGGATTCCAGTTAATAAATATTGACTGCATCATCTTTGCACAAAAACCAAAAATGTTGGCCCATCGCGATGCCATCACATCCACCATCGCGGAAGCTCTGAACCTAGAAAAATCGCGGGTCAGCGTTAAAGCAAAGACGGGTGAAAGCGTGGGGCCGGTCGGCCAAGGCCTGTCCATCGAAGCCCAATGTATCGCCCTTTTGTATCAAGCATGAGAGCGAGATGAATAAAAATCCTCCCCAAACCATTACCCGGATTCTGGGAATCGATCCCGGCCTAAATGTAACGGGTTATGGTGTCATCGATTTTACGTCACCGCAAAATATTGCTTTAGTCGAGGCCGGAATTATCCGCGGGGGTTCCTCCAAGAAACCTATGGGAACGCGTTTAATGGCCCTGAAGCGTGGGATGGAAGAAGTCATTGAGACCTTAAACCCCCAAATCGTTGCTTTGGAAGAACTGTATTCGCATTACGCTCGCCCGCGAACGGCGATTCTTATGGGGCATGCCCGTGGCGTATTCTGCCTAACTGCAGAGGCGGCCGAGCTTACCACCGCACACTATTCGGCGACACAAATCAAACGGGTTATCACGGGCAACGGTCGCGCTCCAAAGAGTCAAATTCAAACTACGATCGGCGCCATGCTGCAGCTTGACGAGCCGCCCGATCCACCCGATGTTGCAGACGCCCTGGCAATTGCTATCTGCCACGGCTGCATCAGCATGCGACATGCAGCACTGGATCTCCAGTAAAGCCATCAATACTCCCTCACAGACATCCTCTACCGATTGAGCCAATTCTATGATTACCCGAATCCACGGCAAACTAGTTCGCTTGGAAGATGAATACTGCGTTCTCAGCGCTCCACCGTTCGAATATCAAATATTGATCCCTGATTTCACGCGGCGGCAATTGCAAATGCAAATGGACCAAGACGTCGCCCTTCACACTTTGCACTTTATCGAAGGCAATTCCTCGCAGGGAAGCCGCCTAACGCCGAGATTGATTGGTTTTCTGAGTGAAGTCGAACGGGAGTTTTTTGAATTGTTTTGTTCGGTCGGAGGATTGGGCGTCAAAAAAGCGCTGCGGGGCATGGTGCGACCGGTTCAAGACATCGCCCGCTCGATTGAACAACAAGACGTAAATAGCCTCAAGACGCTTCCAGGCATCGGGGGAAAAACAGCCGAAAAAATCATTGCTGAACTGCGCCGGAAAATGGCCAAGTTTGCCCTCATGATACCGGCGGAAACCCATCAAGAGGGTGACATCGTTCGAGATATTGCTGATGAGGTTTATCAAATACTAGTCACACTAGGTTGGAATGAAGCAGATGCTCGGAGGATGCTCGACGCGGCCATCGAAGAAAAACAAGCCTATCGAGACGTGGAAGAATTGCTGCAGGTTGTGTGGGAAAAGAACAACGCCTCCTAAAAGTTGACTGCGGCCAACTGGACCGTGAAAGCTGCATGCTCTGTAATGCAAAACACATAAAAAAGGGCCCCACATGATGCATTTGACAAGGCCGCACTAAACTGTAAGTATTTACCTACACAAGTCAGGGAGGGCCCACTAACTTTGGTGACAAATGAGCCACCCCCCCCCAAAAAAACGCGGCACCGCCCGCAAACCGGACTTCCTCCCTTTGATCGCTGACGTCTTCGCGGAATGCGGTTATCGTCGCGCCACGACTGCCACCTTGGCAAAGCGCTGCGGAGTTCGCGAGAACGAGCTTTACCGTATCTGGCCAAACAAAAAGTCCATGTTTCTGGACGCCATCGGTTTTATCTTTGAATCCGTTGCTTCATCTTGGGCCGAGAGCATCGAGCAAAAGACGGACATTACGGCGGCCCAACAGTTAATTGATTCTCAGCTTCACCACCGCGGCGACAGTCGACTTCATCGGATTATTTTTTCGGGGCTCAACGAAGTAGACGATCCCGATATCTG
Source organism: uncultured Pirellulaceae bacterium (assembly GCA_905480235.1). Taxonomy (GTDB): domain Bacteria; phylum Planctomycetota; class Planctomycetia; order Pirellulales; family Pirellulaceae; genus CAJQPP01. The sequence continues at coordinate 10,640 of CAJQPP010000063.1, read as the reverse complement.
CCGTGCACTCCGCGACCTCTATCTGAATTTTCACAAGATGATTTCGGACTACGTCCGCAAGCATCGCCAACAACACCAACTTCAATCTTCGCTGAGCGATGACACCATCTCTTGGATGATGATCGGAATTGGCTCCATTTTTGACATTCAACAAGAACTGGGGCAGGGCACGCTCGACCAAAGACGAAAGCAGCTGGGGCAAGCTGCCAATGCCACCCTAAACATTCGCTGAAAAACACTCCATCACCCCGACGTGGTTACTCATGGACAGCAACATCGATCCTAAAAAAGAACTGCTCGAGATTCGTGAACTCCTCCATCAAATCACATCACGTGTTTCTCAATTAGAGAATCGTCTGGTTTCGGAAGAGAGCAGGCTGTCAATGCAGCCAACCAGTCTCCGGACGGAGTCGCCCATCCCACCTGTCTTAAGACACAATACCGATGAGCTTATCCCTAGTGTCTCCCCGTCAAATACTAATGATGAGGACCCCGATATCATTTTACTGACGGAAGCGAATCTTGTTCCTGGCCCCTCGTTGGAATCCAACGCCCCCCAAACAGGCAACCGGCCTTCCAGTGACGCTCAAAAAATCAACCCAACCTCTTCGTTACCAGCCAGCAAAGCTGCGATAACAAGAGCGAATCCAGGGTTGCAGAAAGACGTTGCTCCACTTCCGTTTCAAAATCTAAAATCGGAATCGTGGGAATCACTCATCGGCGGACGCTTGTTTACCTGGGCGGGAGGTATCTTGCTAATCCTCTCTACGGCGTTCTTTGTGGTTTGGAGTTGGCGTTATCTCGATCTCCCTGCCTGGTCCCGTGTCGCCTTGCTGCACTCTTTGGGATTGGGAGTGATCGTGCTGGCGAACTGGTTCAAGGGCCGAATGCTCGAATTGCACAGCCAAGTCCTTTACGGCGTTGGAATTTTTGCGCTGTATGCCAGTGGCCTTGCCATGACGCACCTATATAAACTCGGCAGCCCCCATGAACAGTTCTGGGGATTCCTAGATGGCGGCTTAATCACCGCTCTGGCGATCGGGCTATCGCTGCGGAACAAGAGTGTCGGGATCATCCTGCTCGGTGCTTTCGGGGGATACCTCACGCCCTTTGTAACGCTGCAGGGGAGCGACCCCGTTATTACGTTCAGCTACCTTGCCTTTTTAAATATCGCCCTGATCCTTTCTGCGCACTTTGGGAAATGGAGTTTTTTACAGGAGTTGGCTTGGATCGTTACTGCCTTGATTTTCATGCCGGCTATCGTAAATCTTCCTCTGGGGAACTTCGTACAAGAATTCGCCACCCCCCAGCAAGCGACTGCTTTGCTGAGTCTACATGCAACCATTTTTCTGGCAGCGATTGCATTACCGTCACTCCTATTGCGAATGCCTAGCACTCGCTCCGGGAATGTTGTGCTGGCTTGCAATTCCGTAGCCTATATCGCCGCATTTGCTTATCTAAATTTTGAATCTTGGCGTCAAATCGCGGTGCTGTGCTTTGTCCTAGCCGGAATCCATGCGGCCTTATGTTATGCAGCATTAAAACGCTTGCCCGTAAACGACCGCCTAGCACGGGTCAATCTTGCCTTAGGTTCCTTGCTCGTGACGTTAGGTCTAACCGTTTGGTTTTACGAATCCCCTCACCTTTGGACCTCGATTTGGGCGATCGAAGGTGTCGCCTTCGCACTGATCGGTTTCGCTTTTCGGGATCGGCAGATGCTGGTTACCGCATCCCTTGCATTCCTCCTGACGCTACTGAAAACGCTGACGGCTCAAGGCATGTTCCAAAATCCAATCGACAATACGGCATGGTGGGATCCGCGCACCTCCCCCTGGTTGTTAATGGCTGGCACCTTGGGAATAGCAGGTAGCGGTTATTGGTGGATGCCTCGTATCCCCGGGATCATTGTGGGTAAATCGTGGTTGGGGCAAGTGACAATGCGCTCATTCAGTGATGCGTTTTTGGCGATTGCAAATCTCATGTTACTGATCGCTATGGGGATTCAGTTTTCCGACAACCCTCCCGTTTTCTTGACTCTCTTCGCGATAGATGTTGGTGCCCTATGGGCGATCGCATTCGCCTTTAATGTTGCAGGCTTGCGAAAGTACTCAACTGCCATAGCTCTACCGCTTGCAGCCTTCACTTGTCTATTCTTACTGACTCAGGCTTCTAATCTGCCCACGCAATGGAATCTGAACCTGAGGATGGCCGTTTTAACAGTTGCTGCATTATTCCTTTTCTCTGGCTGGAAACACTGGGAACCAAATAATTCAAAATTGCAACCTGCAGAGAAAAGTCTGCACTGTTTGTTTACGACGCTTGGTCATCTTTTGATAATTGTCTTTTTGACCGGCGAAACCATTTATTGGTTTGGCCAGGTATCCCCTGATTCGGCTTGGGGAGGCCTGACCCTCTGTGTCGCCCTGTGGGCCATCTATTCCGCGGGATTGACCAACCTAGGCTGGCGAAGCGGCTACTCGTTATTAGCAGGACTCGGGTTGCTCGTATTTATTTCCACCGCTGCTTTTACACTTATGCGAAGCGTTAACGGACTGCGGCTTCATGTTGCATCAAACTGGGGTTTATTACCGCTCTTCGCCTATAGCCTGGTGGCGGCCATCCTCATTGGATTCGGCTGGATTTACTGGCAACGTCGCAAGCAACTGTCGAATGGAGTGGAAAAAAATGCTCACTTTGTCCTAACGACCGTCGGTCATTTCATTCTCCTGACAACGCTGGCTTGTCAAATCAAGTATGTCATGGAACCCCATGGACACACCGGGAGCATCATCACGGTTTGCACCTGTATGGCGGCGCTTTATGCCGGGACCTTAATCAAGTTGGGTACAAAGCTTCGCTATCAGTACACGGCGCAACTGGGGGTCTTTGTGCTCTGCATCGGGTCGGTCGTCTGCATATTCCAATTACTGATGACCCTGCAATCGGAAGCGTTGATGCCCTGGACTTCTTGGCGCAGTATTTGTTATGGCACCGTAGGGGGGCTCTCTATCGGATTCGGTCTCTTTTACTGGGCGGAGCAGGCTAACAAAACGAAATCCGATAATAGGGGATACCATGCCATACTCACGATTCTCGGTCACTTAACCTTGCTGCTGATGGTCTCGTGTCTGGTACAACAGTTCTTTGCGACAGAAATTGGCACGCCATCGATTGCCAAGGAGGCAACGTTCTCCGTGGTCTGGGCCTGTTACGCAGCATTAATGGTCGCCTGCGGTTTTTGGTTCAGGTATCCGCTACCACGTTTCCTGGGACTTGGGCTTTTCGCGACGGTCTTAGTTAAGGTCTTTCTTATGGACCTGGCGCAATTCTCCCTTATCGTACGAGTCATCGCTCTCTTGATTTTAGGGCTGCTTTTACTGGGAACTTCGTTGCTCTACCAGAAATTCAAATCGCGTATTGAAAACGTCGAACCAGAGAATTCGAAAGCCAAAGGAATGGACTAATCGTTTCTAGTAAAAAAAGCCTGCTCGTTAACACGAGCAGGCTTTTCAGTTTTCATTCAAATTCAATTGGTTGTTTAGAAAACATCCAAAATGAATTGATGGCCCCAATGGTACCGACGGGTACTTGGGTAATAGTTTTTCCAATTACGGTTGTATACCGGGATCCGCATTTCTTGAGGATAGCGGTAGTACATACTACCGTTACTCCGGTAGTACTCGTTGCCATAATAATTGTGTGGGTACGTCACATAGGGGTAGTGGTAAAACCGACTCATATTACTGGCCTGATTACCATATGCCCCGGCGACGCGGTAGTCCTGGGCTTCCGCCTGCGAGCCTGAGATCGCCACGAAGGCGACTCCCAATACCAGCGCTAACATCATTCGACGAAGCATCGATTCCCTCCTGCTTGGGCCGATCGTTCCGCATCCTTGCGATTTTCGATCAGTGTTTTGTCTTTGCGATTTTCTGGATCAAAAAACCGTTTACCGAGTAGGCAAACTAGTCTATTTTTTCATCGGCACCGCTAGATTGTGGATTGAAAGTTTATTCGACAGAATCCTCACAACGACTTCAAAAGCTCTTCTGCTACCGCTTCCGGTTCCATGTCGGAAAAGACGGTAAACTTTGCGGGCAAAATTTCCCCGCGTCTGCTAGCGAAAAACAGCGACTGACTTCAGTGATTTCGTATTTCTGCACTCCACAAACTTACGCTCCGCCCCGGTTGACTGCTCTACGATCAGCCTGAACGTCTGAACCCGGTTCCCAGCAAACAATTGGCGGCCACCCTTCTAACGTATTTTGACGATTGCCAAAGCCGGAATCCAACATCCGGTTTGCCAAGCCTCTGAAGAGCATTCCGAAAGACCAGTTTCATTAGCCGACCCATTCATACCGTGACCGATTTTGATGCCAATCTGGCAAGGTTTGCAGGAAGTCGTGCAATGCGGCTTCTAATTCAAGATTGCTGAATCTCAGCGTCGGAACGCGGCGAAAGTATGGGGGAAGTCTGAGTTAAACCGAAATGAAAAGCTCGATTTGTGACGTAATTAGGTCGCGGAACGGGTGGAAATCTTGCCGGAAATCATGGGCCTACCGGGCAATCTGCGTCGGGTAGGTCGGAATGTGCGGGATATAGGTTAAAATTGCGGACTGCCCATCCGCCTTAAGGGTGGTAAAATGGTAGTAAGGGCGAGTGCTGAGTTGGCTCACCCCGAATTGCACCCATTCACAGCTTTTCGATATACGAAGGGCCAGAATCCAAGGAAACAAAATGACCCGTTGTTTGCCCTCCCGCATTGACCAGCCTGGCGTCCGAACACTCACTTACGAACGCTCAGGCAACCCGCGAATATTGGCTGCCCTGTGCGGTTCGACCGCTCTGTTTCTATTCATCCTGCTGGGGAACGTCGCGTTTGCCCAAACGGATGCAGATATCAGCGAAGAGGAAGCAGCAGCAACCGCGGACAAGTCTGTGCAGGTTGAATTCGATTTCTTTGACGGCGCCGCGCCCATCAGCATCGCTCAGCTAAAACAAATGGAAAAGCACTTCAAAGAGCTCTCGGGTGACGTCAAAGACGCAACGGTGAGTGTCCAAGTAGGCTCAAACCAAGGAACCGGCGTGATCGTCACCCGTGACGGTTATGTTATGACCGCAGCCCACGTCATTGGGGGTGCCGATCGCCCTGCCATTATCAAGCTTCCAGACGGTACAGAATTAGAAGCAAAAACACTTGGACTTAACCGACAATTTGACTCTGGCTTGTTAAAGATCAAAGCAAAAGACAAATACCCCTACCTGAGCCCCGGTGTTTCCTCTGAGTTAAAGACAGGTCAGTGGGTCATGGCGATTGGACATCCAGGCGGCTGGGAAGAAGATCGCGGTTTGGTTTATCGGATCGGTCGCATTCTAAATAACGGCGATTCGGCAATCTCAACCGACTGCAGTTTAGTCGGGGGAGACAGTGGAGGTCCCTTGGTCGACATGAACGGCGACGTCGTGGGGATCCACAGTCGTATTGGCATGCGTGTTTCGGATAACGTCCATGTACCGGTCGATGTCTTTTCGGAACAGTGGGACGACCTGTCGAAAGGTCGCGACTGGGGACGTGGCATCGGTGGAGTGAACCCAGCCAACGAACCATGGATCGGCATGTCCATGGAGGGTGATACATTGGTTATTGAAAGTGTTGTTGAAAAAGGACCCGCTGATAAAGCAGGTATCAAAAAAGGCGATCGCGTGATGGAGATTGATGGAGTTCGCCTTCGCAGCCAGAGGCGTTTTCGCACACTGTTCCAACGCGCGGAGCCTAAAGAGAAATTAAAGATCAAAATTAAGCGTGATGACAAAGAAATGGATATCGAGGTAACCGTCGGTTCCCGCAAAGACGCTGATGACCCCCGGTAATGACCTCGGAAACATTTCGTTACAAACATCCCAACTCAACGACCCAGCCATGAAAACGAAAAACGCAATTCACTCGTCAATAATCAAGTCGCATTCCGTCGCGATCTTTTGTGCTTTATTTATCAGCTTCAGTGGATCCTCCGTCTTGGCGATCGGCGTTCAGGAGGCACCTCCCACACAACAGGAAGACGATAAGAAAAAAGAGAAATACGAAAAAGGAGCGGAAGAGCAAGACAAATCTGAGCAAGACAAATCTGAGCAAGACGAGTCCAAGAAAAATGACGAAGTAAAGGACGATAAAAAAGAGACTGAGGAAAAACAGGATGCCGCTGAAGAGAATACGGATTCTGAAAGCCCGTCAGAGGGACGCCGTCGCGGACGCCGCTCCCGTTCGCGAGCCAGTTCTCGCACGTCAAACGGTTTCCTGGACGCTTTCCAACCCGTGATCGGTCCTACGGCAAAAGCGACAGTTCAAATTCGCAGGAATGACAAAACTATTGCACTCGGAGCAATCGTCTCCGCGGATGGCTATGTGCTCACGAAACTTAGCGAACTTAAGACACCCATTACCTGTCGACTCGCTGACGGGAAAGACGTGTCGGCTTACGTTTACGGTGTTCACCCAGAAACTGACCTGGCACTGCTCAAGGTCGAGGGAGACAAACTCCCGGTCGTCCCCTGGGCCACCGAAGACACTCTGGATATCGGCAATTGGCTGGCCACGGTAAAAGATGGAATTCGTCCCTTGGGCGTAGGCGTTGTTGGAGTAAACGCTCGCTTGATCAAACCGCAATCAGGATTCATGGGAGTCAACCTTCGCCAGACCGAACGCGGCGTTGAGATCACAAACGTTACAGCAGATTCACCGGCCCAAAAGGGAGGATTAGATCGCGGTGATGTCGTGATCAAGGTGAATGGAGAGAGCTTTACAGAAATTGATAAATTGATCCCCCGCGTCAAGAGTTTCCCGCCCGGTGAAGAAATTCGTCTAACCGTATTGCGTGACGGTAACGAAATCGTTGCGGATGTGGTGTTGGGTGAAGAACGCTCGTTGAATCCGCTTTACGAGCGAAGCAACCAACAAAATACCATGGGTGGAAATCGACTGAGTAAACGGCGACAGAATTTTCCCTCGGCCGTCCAGCACGATACTTTCTTAAAGCCTGAGGATTGCGGTGGCCCGGTCGTTGATGTCGATGGAAAGGTAGTGGGTATCAACATCGCTCGTCAGGGCAGGGTGGCCAGCTTAATGCTACCCGCGTCCTTGGCTCAAAAAGTCGTTAATGACCTGAAGACCGGGCAATGGGCGCCTGCGGTGGTACACAAAAACCGCATCGATGAAATCAATCGTACACTGCAGGATCTGATGACGCAGGTCGCTCTTTCCCCGATGAACAACGATGATTTGGAAAAGAAGATCAAAGAACTAAACGAAAAGGAAAAATCTCTGCGTGAAAAGCTGGATAATACCTACCGTGAGCGACTGCGAGCCGAGTGGGAAATCGAACAGGCTTCCCAAACCTTTGATTCAGCCAAATCGGAGATAGAAAGACTTCAAAAGGAGCGTGAAAAATTGGTCGACGGCACCAAGTAGTCCGGTGAAGCGGCGAAACTCGTCGGCCCCCGAACCGTACTGCCACCAACGCCAACGATCCTTCCTCAGTCGTCCTCGATGGAACCGGTGCTTTCGACTTGGCGGGAACTTTCTAGATAAGCCGACAACAATATTTGAGCGGCAATTTTATCGAGCCGTTGCTTCCGCTTTTTACGAGTCATGCCCGCTTGCTGCAATAACTGTGCGGCATGGGCGGAAGTGTATCTTTCGTCAAACCAAGTGACTGGTAGGCCGGTTACCTTTGAAATACGCAATCCAAAAACTCTAGCCTCCTTGGATTTTTTGCTTTCGTCACCGCTGGAATGAACCGGCAATCCCACCACGAAACCAACCACGCGTTCTTGCGTCGCGAGTTCCTGGAAATACTGATCGTCCAATCGAGGGTTTCGACGATTGTAATTATCGAGTGGACTGGCAATCGTTTGATCAGCGTCACTAATCGCGATTCCTATCCGCACGGTCCCGTAATCGACGCCCGCCAACCGGCCTTGCGCTGGAAATCCGGTAGGCGATGTAGCTTCATGATTTTGATTATTATCTGGAATGATGCAGTCCTCAAAAAACACCAAGCTTAGGGGCGGTTTCCCAAAAGATGCGAATCTTACCGATGTGGTCTTTGGGTCCGCACCTGGTTTTTTGCCGGGATCGGCTCTCTTTCCGCTGCAGAGCGAAAGAACCCGTTTTCCAGAAACGATGTCGTTGCCTGTTTGACACGATCATCGTTCATCATGGTGCTATGCAGCAGGTCCATTTGAATGAAATCCGCAGCTCCGGGTAAACGGGTCTCCTCGACGCTCACAACCAAGTCATTCTTTTCACCAAACAGAGGATTGTCCAGCGATGAACTTTCGGGACGCATGCCAGCAATAATCCCAAATTCAAATTCGGGTTCACACAACTTGGATTCGAGTACCTCCCAATGCCGGGAAAGCTCCTGCCCACTGACGCCCCAAAAAGTCTTAAACAGTAAATTGTCTTGCATCAATCGAGCTAGACGCGATCCTTTATTGGGCGGTGCCAACATAACCATGCGACGAAACCGTGGATCTTCTTTTGTCGCCAACTGACCCAGGTAATAACGGATGACGATATTTCCCATGCTGTGCGCCAAAAAATCTATTTCTGTGGCCTCCGGTAAATGGCTAACCACACTTGCCAATGCGGCGGCATGCCGATCGATACTCGTTCGCGCACTGGCATAACTCATGTTGATAACTGTGATATCAGTCTCTTCAGCGACATAATCGGCAATCGATTGCATGCCTCCACGCGACCGGATAAGTCCATGCAAAACAATCAGGACTCGACCAGAAACGGGCTGCAGCTCTTTTTGTTCCGCGATTTTCTGCAACTCCTCGGTGCACCCTTGCATGTTCCCCCAAGCCAATCGCACATCTTTAGGATCCAGTAAACGGTAATGCTTCGTCATTACGTTTTGCTGAATACGATAGCCGCGCAGGTGAACAAAGTCCGTCCATACCTGCTTTCCTCCCATCGTTTTTGTAGGGAGATTAAAATAGGATTCGGCTTTTTTCAATGTACTGTCTTGCGCGTAAATGAAATTTTGGTTGCAAGCAATCAGCAACAACGTCGAAAGCAATAAGACATATCTCATAAGTGGATTATCTCCAGCTGGGCGTTCGTTGGCAACGCCCAAACTTTGTTAAAGGAACTCATCCCATTCGCATGCTTCTAATTCAGCAACTACTTTTTTAATCGCAGATTCATCGCGTTTATCTGCAACCAGCGTGGCATCCGGTGTATGAATCACAATGCAATCCTGCATCCCGAGAGTGACGACCAAGTGGTCTTCGGTACTGCGAACGACTGAGTCGCGTGTATCGATGCACAATTGCTTACCCATGGTCGCATTTCCTGCAGCATCTACGCCACTAAGTCGCGGCACCGCCGTCCAATTCCCCACATCATCCCAATCAAAGGGTGCTTCCAAGACACACACGTTGCCGTAACGTTCCATGACTGCGTAATCAATGGAAGTCCCTTGGATAGCCGAAAAATGTTCAACAAAAACTTCTTGAAAGTCGGGTCTACCCAAAGCATTCCGAATCGCATCAATGTGCCCGTACATTGTTGGTTCAAATTCCTCTAGGGCTCTGAGGATCGTGGAAGCTTTCCAGAGAAAAATCCCCGCGTTCCAATAAAACTCACCTGACTCGAGAAACTGCTGAGCGGTTTCCTGATCGGGTTTTTCACGAAATTGCTTAACCTTCCAAGCTCCTTCGTTTATCTCCTCCCCACGCTGAATGTAACCAAAGGCTTGTGCGGGATAGGTCGGTTTGATACCAAACGTAATAACGCGTTCAGGATCTTCCTCCAACAATGCCTCAGCAGATTGGACGGCCGCATGGAATTTATCGACTTGCTGAATGACGTGGTCAGCCGGCATCACCAACATCGAAGCATCGGGATCACGTTCGACAATAAGACTAGCCGCCAGGCCAATACAGGGCGCTGTATCACGTTTGCAAGGCTCGCCAATAATCGAGTCCAACCCCAAAGCCGGGACTTGGCTGCGCGTGGCATCCACTAATCGCTCATTCGTCAAAATCAAAACGTGAGCGTTATCACAAAGCCCATTTAAGCGAGCTACGGTGGATTGCAGCATGGAGCCATCGCCAACCAAATTCAACAATTGCTTGGGTCGCTGGCGGCGACTGGCGGGCCAGAAACGTGTTCCGGATCCGCCTGCCATAATGGTCGCATAGAGCATCAATTATCCTGCCTTTCGAAATGTCCCTGCTAAAGCAAACTGGGGCGTATAAGGAAACAAAACCCTCTCGGGCTACTGAAAATAAGTTGGTTCAACGATGTGTTTATTACCTTGCAGCACATATTCCAATTGCTCGCGCTCCATAGCCAACGCGGGATCCAATTCAACCGCCACTCCATCGGCGACCGTCACACCGATGTCAGCCAATACGCGCGTCGCCTGTGAGATCATTGCCTGTTGGGCAGTGAGAGCGGTATTCGATTTTTCAGCAGGGCCATTTTTGACTGGAGAAAACGCTTCCTGCGGATCCACCTCGACCACAATCGCTTGCTGAGCTTGGGGTAACAAATCAAAAATAAAGCGTTCGAATTTCAATGCATTGGGTTGGGAGGGCTCAACCAGAGTACCTTCCCTGTCGAGAAA
>CAJQPP010000062.1 GCA_905480235.1 uncultured Pirellulaceae bacterium | reverse complement strand
ATATTTTAACTGGAGTCAGAATACCGTCAAATCAGGCGATTCTGCTTAGAAAAGCGAAGCTGGACACTATCATCCCTACCAAAATTGCCAGCTACACGATCTTCGAATGCAGACAGCCGCTGTGCGATTTTGCTCCGCTTTCCCGACAACGTTATACCGTAAACCATCCAAAACACTAACCAATGCTGATGGGGTCTTCTTCCTCTTCGCTTACCCAAACATCCAACTTAGCGAAATGCTGGCTCAACAAACGGGCCAATTCCTGCACCGCAAATCGCTCGCTGGTGTGGTGTCCCAAAAGCAGCAGCGAAACTTCATTGGCTTTTGCCTCCAAGCAAGTATGAAACTGAGCCTCCCCGGTAATCAGTGTATCGCACTTCGATTGGATAGCCGTTTGCAGAAAAGACCCGCCACTACCACAACACAGCCCAACTAAATGAACTGGCGAATCAGGCGAACCTACAAACCGAATTTGTGGCAGCGCGAACTCTGACTTTGCTTGGTCCAGTAAAGTTTTTAGTGTCGTTCCAGACGCAGCTTCGGCGATTCTTCCGGCACCTAATTCGGCCGAGTTTTCCGCAGGAATTAAAGGTCTCGGATTGGATAGCTTGAAGCATTTTGCCAGCTGGGCATTAATACCATTCAATGCAGAGTCGAACGCTGTATGGGGACTGATGACGGCAATGCCAGCCTTAATCAATTCCAACAGGAGACGACCAGAAGTCTGCTCTGTCGTTAATCGCTTTAATGGGCGAAATGGCAACGGGTGATGAGTCACGATTAGGTCCGCTTGCCTGGCAATCGCTTCCTTGGCACTGTCAGGCGTGATCGTGAGGCAAGTCATCACGCGACTAACGGCAGAATCCGGATCGCCCACCAACAGCCCCACATTATCCCAATCCTCGGCCAAAGCCAGTGGCGCGAACTCAAGCATAAATTGGTTGACATCGGAAACAGTAATCATGATCCAATCCGTTGTGCGACTGTCGGACTTTCAATCTGACGATAGAATAACAGATCATACGACTGACGGTCACCGTGGTAGATTGCGTCGTTTTAAGATTGGGATATCTCACCTCCGGCACTGCTACGATAAGCGGGTTGGATGAGGTCGGGCATTGTTCAAAAGAGAATTTTATTGTGTTAAAGCTGCGTAAAGGAATTCGACTGGAAAGCTTGGGTCTGCCGTTCAAAAAAGCATTGGTCCGAGCCGCCGAAATGGGGGCGGATGCGGTTGAAATAAATGCTCGAACAGAGATAAAAGCCGCGGAACTTTCTCGTACGGGCGTACGCCAAATCAAGAAACTGCTGACGGATTACCAACTTTCCGTTTGCTGCGTAAACTTCCCTTCGCGTCGTGGTTATTCGACGATAGAGGATTTAGAGCAACGGGTGGATGCCACCAAAGCCACCATGACCATGGCCTGGGACTTGGGGTGCCAAGTTGTGAGCAATCGCATTGGCAAGATCCCCAGCAGCGACTCCTCTGCCTACCCCCATCTCATCCAGGCATTGGAGGATCTAGGGCGTCACTCCAGTCATACCGGCGCCGTTTTTGCAGCCCGTACAGGCGATGATGAGGGGCCGGTATTAGCGGATTTAATTAAATCCCTTAGCCCCGGTGCGTTGCAAATTGACTTCGACCCAGCCGAACTCATGCTCAACCGCCACGACGTGCAACCTGCCATGGATTGCTTGGCAGAAAACGTGGCGTATTTCCGCGCCCGCGACGCCGTGAGAGATTTGTCACGAAGCGACACCATCGAGGTTCCCTTGGGACGTGGCTCCGTTGACCTTCCGCCGCTGTTGGCCAAGCTGGAAGAAAAGAACTATCTGGGCTACATCTCCGTCCAATGCCCTGCCAGCCCCGATGCCGCTTTACAAATGGGACAAGCACTAGAGTACCTGACACATATTTTTAGTTAGTCTTCGCAAGAGCTCGCAGGTCATCCTCAGCCAAGGGGTGAAAACAGGCGCTGCGGAACAGCTTTCAAACGGCGTTAAACAATCACAGTCTTAGAAGACTCGCCGGGGGATTCCCGCACATATCGGGGAACCGCGTATCCGGGCAACCTGCCGCGCATTTGCTCAATCAGCTTGCATCCCTCCGCTTCCGGGACTTCAAAGTGGGCCACCCCGGCAACGCGATCCAATTGATGCAAATAGTAGGGTTGGCAATGGCTATCCACCAATTGCTTACTTAACGTAATAAGAGTTTCCAGATCATCGTTGACTCCTTTTAATAAGACCGCCTGATTCAGCAGTAATGCGTGGCACTCTACAAGCTGGAGCATCGCTTGCCGCACGTCCGCGTCAATTTCCTGAGGATGGTTGATATGAAGAACGACGATTTTTGCCAGTCGGGTTTTTTTGAGCATACCCACCAGACCGGAAGTCACCCGCTGGGGGATCAGCACGGGTAAGCGGGTGTGAATCCTCAAACGACGAACATGCTCAATGGCCTCGATCATTTCGATGAGCTGCTGCAGTTTATTGTCCACCATCATTAATGGGTCGCCACCGCTCAAGATCACCTCATCGATCTGAGTGTCTTGCCTAACAACCTCTAAGGCATCATCAAATTGAGGCATTGATACGGGAGCCTGGCCGTAGGGATAATGTCGACGAAAGCAATATCGACAATGAACAGCACAGGCACCGCTGGTAATTAACAGCGCCCTGCCATGGTATTTTTGAATCAGCCCGGGGGCTTGCTCGGCTTCAAGATCACCTACCGCATCGGTAACGAACCCAGGAACGACGGCATCTTCTGCCAAGCGTGGGAGTACCTGCAACAACAGTGGATCCTGCGGATCCCCCGGTTGGATACGGCGCAACCATGTCTCGGGGACAAAAGTCGGAAAATTCTTTTCTTCCGTGGGCGAACCGGGAAGATGACCGGCTAAATCCAATCGCTGCAGCAATTGACCGGAATCGCGAATCGCGGATTTCACAATCGCCTGCCAAGAGGGGGGACGGGTGCGGACAGATTCGGGTTCTAACGCTACAATATTCATTTTTGGGAGGCACTCTGGGTGCCGGTTTAGCAAAAGCTATCAAGTCAAATCATCAGGAATATTCCAATGGGCACGTACAAACCTAGCGAATTTCGCAAGGGACTCAAGGTTCAAATTGAAGGCGAGCCATACGTGATCGTCGATTTTGAATTTCGCAAACCCGGTAAGGGCAATGCACTTTATAAGTGCAAAATGAAAAATCTGATCCGTGGCACCGTTCTCAGCCGCACCTACAAGGCAAACGACGCGCTGGAAGCGGCAGATGTCGAGGAAACCGATGTTACCTTCTCTTACAAACAGGGGGAAACGTACGTATTCATGCATAAAGAGACGTATGAAAATTACGAATTGTCCAAAGAGCAAGTCGGGGACGACTGGAAATACCTGACGGACGGTCTGGAATGCAGTGTCTATCTTTTTAACGGCCTGCCAGTCACGCTAACACCGCCCAATCACGTCATCTTGACCGTGGAATTTTGTGAGCCGGGAGCAAGAGGGGACACCGCGACCAACGTCACCAAACCGGTCAAAGTAGAAACTGGAGCTGAGTTCGTCGCGCCCGCGTTTATCAACATGGGTGATAAAATCAAAATCGATGCACGCACTGGCGACTACATCGAAAGAGTCAAGGTTTAGGAAGCGTCGATGCTGCCCGAACCAGCGGGCGCGCCGACAGATGAATACGATTCCCACTCCAACAACGGTAACAACCCATGAAGGTCGAATTCTGGGGAGCCGCCCAAACGGTCACGGGCTCCAAACACTTAATTGACTTTCAAGGGAAACGCTTGCTGCTGGATTGCGGGATTTTCCAAGGTCGACGAAAGGAAGCTTTTCGGAAAAATCGTGAGCTTCCTTTCGAAGCCGCATCCATTGACGCCGTGGTCCTATCTCATGCCCATATCGACCACAGCGGCAATCTACCCTCTTTGGTAAGAAACGGTTTCACCGGCCCTATCCATGCAACAACCGCCAGCCGCGACCTAGCGGTTCACATGTTGCTTGACTCTGCAAAGATCCAGGAATCGGACGTCAAATACGTCAACAAAAAACGGAAGAAAAACGGTCAAAAGCCTTTCGAACCGCTGTACGAACAGAAAGACGCGCTGCTTACGATCAAACGCATGCGCAGTCAAGATTTTGGCGTACCGTTTGAGCCCATCCCGGGAGTCGTTTGCACCTATTACTTCGCTGGGCATATGCTCGGGGCAGCTATTGTTTGCCTCGATTTCACCCCCGATTCGGGAGAACCGTTCCGCTTGGTTTTCAGCGGCGACCTCGGACGGTCTGAAGTTCCCATCTTGCGAGACCCTGAGATTGTCGAGAACGCCGATTACTTGATCATGGAGGCCACTTACGGCGACCGTGTTCACAAAATGGGTGGCGATGCCGAAGCGATGCTGACTCGCGCAGCAAATGAAACCTATGCTGCCGGCGGGAAATTAATTATCCCCGCCTTTTCGGTGGGACGCACTCAAGAAATTATCTATCGTCTTAATTGCATTCACGAAGCGGGGAAGCTTCCGCCTTTTCAAGTTTTCGTTGACAGCCCTCTGGCAGTCAACGCAACCACTGTGTTTCGCGAACATGTGGAATGCCTGAATGAGGCATTCATCGAGCAATTACTAAAAGAGGAAGACCAGGATCCACTCGGATTTCGCAACTTGCACTACATTCGAAAAGTGGAAGACTCAAAAGAATTGAACCACTACAAAAAACCTTGCATCATCATCAGTGCTTCCGGCATGTGCGAAGGTGGTCGCATCCTGCACCATTTAAAAAACAATATTGAAAACCCTTCGACCACCATCCTTTTCACGGGCTACCAAGCTCCCCATACCTTGGGACGTCGCATCCTCGAGGGCAACAAAGAAGTTCGCATCTACGGTGAACCGCACGAAGTGAAAGCCAGGGTTATGAAACTGGAAGCTTCAAGCGGTCACGCCGATTCCGATGGGCTGCTGGAATGGACCCAAGGATTAGCAAAATCGGGGCACCTGAAAAATGTTGCCTTGGTGCATTGCGAACTGGAGCCCGCCAGTCGCTTCGCCGAAAGATTGCGGGAATCCGGGATCCGTAACGTGATGATTCCGGCCCCTGGGGACACCATGGATCTGGGATGATCCTGTAGGTTCGTGCGGCAACGTAAGACGATTCACGAAACACTTTTTTTCGACGACGCGCTCCAGTCTTGCTCATCAGGTTGCTACACTGATCATCATCTTTTTTGTCTTCTGTATAGAACGGGATCATGAACATTCAGTCAATTTTGCTATCGTCCCTGACAATCGCTTTCGCCCTCTCGCAAAACTATTGCTGCGGCCAGGAAGTCAAAGCAAAGGTCGCAGCCAAGCCCGTGGAAAAAGCGGAGCTTGGCGAAACACGGAATGTTCATCGCTGTGGCGAGCTCTTTCTTGCCGGCCAATTTGGCCCGCAGGATATTGCAAAAATCAAAGCGGCCGGGATCACCCGCGTAATCTCACTACGCACCAACGGGGAAATTGACTGGAATCAGAAAAAGGCCCTCGACGACGCTGATTTAGAATTCATTGTGGTGCCATTCCGGGCCCCTGAAGATCTAACCGATGACGTTTTCGATAAAGTACGGGACCTCCTTGATAATTCCGACCAACCGACATTATTCCACTGCGGATCCGCTAATCGAGTTGGCGGGGTGTGGATGGCTCGTCGGGTCCTCGACGAGGGTGTCGATCTGGAAACCGCAGCCAAAGAAGCTAAAACTATCGGTCTTAGAAACACCGAGTACGAACAAAAAGCGCGGGAATACATCGAGCGAAAAGAGGCGCAAAAGAAAACCGAAAAATCGGGTGGGAAAAGCATAAACGCCAGCTTCCTGGATCCAGATATGGATGTGGCAGCATTCGTCAAGCGATTCGAAATCGATAACCGGGAAGTCTATGCGGCTCGAAAAGAAATTCTGCGTGCCCTCGACCTGAAAGCGGGAAACCGGGTCGCAGATGTGGGAGCGGGGACCGGACTCTACACCCATCTTTTTGCGGAACAAGTTGGAGATTCAGGCTGGATCTTCGCTGTAGATATTTCGCCAAAATTTCTCGCCCATATCAAAGACAAAGCAAACAGTTTGGGAACAGCCAATATCACCAACGTATTGTGCCGTGAAAATTCCGTAGACCTGCCACCCGAATCGATTGATGTGGCTTATGTGTGTGACACCTACCATCATTTTGAATACCCGGATTCGACCACCCAATCCATTTACAACGCACTTAGACCGGGTGGTGAGTTAATCGTTGTGGATTTTGAACGCGTCCCAGGCAAGTCCAGGGACTGGATATTGGGACACGTTCGCGCCGGGAAAGAAGTGGTCCGCAAGGAAATTGAAGAGACAGGCTTCTCATTCGTAGAGGAAACCGCTATTCCCGGTCTCAACGAAAATTACTTCCTGCGTTTCAAAAAATAAAACCGGGCTGAATCGGGTCAGGGTACTGGGCTGTCGTCATCTGCTGCGGCCACCACGAAGACGTCGCCTGCCAGGTCAACCTCATCGCCAGCTTTCAGTTTTTTGCGACGCCGCGTTTCCACCTCGCCGTTCACAAGCACATTCCCGCTTTGAATCAACTGCTTGGCTTGGCCACCCGTCTCGACACCGCACCCTTGCAAAAAATGATCCAGTCGGATCGTCGGTTCTTCCGTCGAGGGCTCTTCGATATTCATTTGCCGTGATGCGATCAGGTAAAAAAAGTATAAATCTCAAATGCCACAACCCGTGATGATGCGTCAAACGAATGCGGCCAGGCTTCCATTCTCGGAAAGCAGGTCGAATTCGCCACCGTCCCCACGGCTATTCCTTGGGTACACCCGCTTCCCGCACGATCGCACCAAAATCCGGACTGACGACCAGAACCGCGAATCGCTCCACCGTACTCAAGCTTTGGTTGCTGAGTGATGCGTAGTCAAAGCGACCTCGCAAATCGGTGTATCCGTCCTTATAAAACTGGACGCTTCCGTCTTTCATACGAGCATAAACCTTGACGTAAACTTTGGATAGCAGTTTATTGGAATTCGCATTCGTGACTTTTAGTTGACCAAAGGGCTCGATGACCTGAAGATTCATGGAATTCGCGTAATAGGCTTGGCGATCCGTTTTCCCGTTTCCGATCACCTCGACCAAAACATTACTTGTACGGAACTGTTTGGGCAGGTCGACCTCCAAAGTATTTTGATCATTGGGCAATTCCACGGTTTGGCTGAAGTTGGGTTTGATCAAAGCGAAACTATCATCCTTTTGTTTCACAAATGGGTTTCGACTAAAGAGCAATTCCACATCCATTTGATAATAGTTAATGGTAATTTGCTTCAAATTTTGATAACGAATCTTGGTCTTAAGGGACTCCACTACAAACTCGTAAGTTGATAACTCACTGACGGCTTGGTTATGCCGTTGTTGTGCATCGCGTTCGTTGACCACGACCGATGGGTTTCCCTGAATTTCTTTTACTTGGGCGTCGATACCCGTAAATAAGTCGCGCCAACGCTTGATCGGATAGTCCAAATATTTGCTCGAGATTTCCTGCGCCAGTTGCGGATTCTCTTCGTACATCGCAAGATAGGCAGCACAGTAATCGTATTGCAGGCGTGATGCCAATGTGGATGGATCGACCAATGCGAACCGCGCCAACGCCTCTTCGATTCGATCCTGCAATAACAGGTAATGCGTGATCGCTAACTGCTCCGTATTTCCCGGCACATCTTGCCGGGCAACAATCTCCAATAACCGATGATATTGCTGCCAAATGGCGTTGTTCAAAATCATCTGTTTACTGCCAAGACGATGCACCCTCGCATTGACTAATGGCCAATACTCACGATGCTCATATTGATTTCTCAGCACAGGCCGTATAGTCAACAGCGGAGATTCCAAAAATGCTCCGCAGGCTTCGACAAAGCCATTGCGATGTTGCAAGTACTCGTTGATTCCGAGTTCGTCACGATGCATCAAAGCGTATGACCATAAAGTACCGTCATAAGAAAACCTCTCGGTTAACAGATCCAGCACTTGACGGAAGAACTTGGCTTCCTTCATGCGAAAAGCAATCTGACTTAGATCCACGGCTTGCAGGTTTTCAGATGCCAAGTACTCCAAAACCTGTTGCTCAGTTCCATTCTGTGATAGCCAAGCCCAAGATTGAGTATCAACCTGCGATAGTTCTTCCACGACATTGAAACGCATTGCCTCAGCCGCCGCGATGGTTTTAGCATTAATGGATAGGTGGGCAGGGAAATGAGAATAATCACCGGCGGTTGGAAAATAGAAAAAATACTCCATGGTTTGTGTGCTAAAAGCGGCCAAATCTAATTGAGTGGTTTTCGTAAAATCCCCACCCTTTGCTGGTAACGCTCCCTCTGGGATCTGCACCAACAAGTCAATTCCCTGAGGGGTAGAGGTGGGATTGGTCATGACAATTTGCCCACCGTAAAGCACGTGCGGCAAAAATTCCTCTCGCACAAAATTCTCTTGTTTCTTTCCTTCCACAACGCGGTAACGGTCGTTGGCGCGAAAGAAATTCTCACTGATCAGAACGTTAGTATCTCCCTTTTCCAAATCGGAAGGACTGACTTGCTCGTAAAAAGCAATCAAGTCGTTTGCTGGTACCAGTTTCATTTGATTATCCTCAAAGGACACGGAGTGTTTCTCCGCGACGAAAGGCAAATCAAGCACGGCCAAAGCAAACATCATTTCAGAGAAGTTTCGGGAGCTCTCAGCAAAATAAGGGGATAGAAACGGTTCATCGTCTGAATGCAGAGCGTAATCTCTCCAAAATCGATTGATTCGCATGAGATCGGATGTCTGCTTCTTGGCCGTCACCTGATAGTAGTTATTTTCAACCCACTCTTGGGTTGGCTGGGTCCGTTGATAATATTGTCGCAACCGTGAACGGTCCCGCTTCACCTCGTCGCTTAAAAAGAACCTTTCCCCCGTCTCGCGTTTGGAATCCAAACCTGCAATTTTATCTTGCACTTTACCAAGCGAATTACGAATACCATCACTGGCAGCAACTTCCTGCTGTGCTGACTCCGTTAATTTTTCCTCAGCGCTAAAGCTACGCCCCTTCGATCTAACGCGGCCCCTCGAGGCTGATCTTTTCATTGAACTGGGTGCGTTGACAGGTATTGCCCCATCCATATCCATTGAATTATTGGCTACCGCGAAATCAAAAAGTCGATTGAACTGTCGCCGACTGGTGGGGTTTTGTTCATAGTCATCTTTGAGTAGCTGCTCTAATCGAATTCGATACTGATTCATCCGGCGACTGAAAAGGATTTGTTCCACCGTATTCAATTGCTCAAAATCCCACGGTCGGGCCCATGAATCCAGTGCGTTATCGAGTAGAAATTCATCCATAAATGTTCGCTGAAACTTGTTCGCCAAATAAGGCCGAACGACAGATTCAAAATATGCAGGGTCCTTCTTCATGAGGAAAAAATGTAATTCGTGACATGCGTATTTTTTGTATTGTCGCAGTTTCTCTTCCTCAGAAAGCTGCGGCCAATTTACCAAGAAACCGAATTCAATTAATTTGGCGTCACCCGTCAATGCCACAAAGTAGCGATGAATATCTGCCAAATCATCGTATTGTCGAAACTTGGCAGACGCACTGCGAGTCAGCTCAAAATCTTCGTTTGCCCTCAGCAACTCATACCTTTTTTGCTGCGCAAAATGTTGGGTAGGATTCAGAGCATCTGCCAATCGCAAATCGAGATTCCGCAATGGAGATTCTGTCAGCGACACCGTCTTATAGATGGTCTGAAATTGATCCTCAACGATTACATGTATTGCCTGTTTTTCGCCCAATAACGACCGGTCAATCTCCAAGAGGCCTGCTTCGTCTGCAGCCAGGTTCGTCAGCACAACGGAGCCTTCCTCTAGAAAATCGAGATTGGCAAAGTCATTCATTCCCTGCGCTTGCTTTCGCCCCGCTCCAGCCCGCATGGCAGAATCTGCTGGTGCTGAAGGGCTGCCCCCAAAATCATCTCCATCAGATATGTCCTGCCTTTCATTTTCTGTGGACTTCAAAGCCCAGGGGTTGAGTAAAAGCGAAGGACGGGTAAGTAAATTCCCTGGGAACTTTTTCTGGAATTGCCGCTCCAGAATGTATTGATATTCTTCCCCAAGCGTTCGTCCTTCAATGTAACTGCTCTGTTGAATTCCGTCTCGAATAGACAATGGTTCCATATCGCGTACCCGCGCCATCTCTGAAAACCAATCGAAACGCGGTAGAAAACGATTGGCGATAACGTGCACTCGGGCGAATTTCGTCTCCCCACCTAATTGAATTTTAACTTTCTCTTTCGTCACACCTATTTCTGTTACGTGCAGAGGCCGATCCGCCCGCATTTCCAAAGTGCGGTGTTTACCCATCAAAAAAGTACCGTTTAACTTTCCTTCGGTCACAAGTATTTTTTGGCGAGAACCAGAACGAAGATTTAACAATCCGTAATCACCGACAGGCAGCGACGTAATGGAAACTAAGCCGTTGCCCACAGTAATTTTCGAAGATAAATCTCTCACATATCGACTGCCTCGAACTTCCATTAAAGCAAAACTGTCGGCCGCATCAGCGCCGTCAAACGGAAGCGTAACCGTTTCATTCGACGAGGCATGCAATGTGGCGTATTGAGTTTGTTGGGATCGTGGTAACACCCAACTGCGCGTCGTATTTCCATTGGGCGTCACTTCTATCGTTTCAATATCAACCAGCTCACCGAGTTGAACCTGCCCCATTTCATCCGATTGCAGATTTACAGAAACTCTATCCCGAAACAGACGGTGCTTCAATTTCACCAACATCGATTGCGAAGGGCGGAACTCACCTGATTTACCAAGCAATGACAGCGTGAACCCACTTTCAC
The DNA here is from genome assembly GCA_905480235.1 of uncultured Pirellulaceae bacterium. GTDB lineage: Bacteria > Planctomycetota > Planctomycetia > Pirellulales > Pirellulaceae > CAJQPP01. Next base: position 3,174 of record CAJQPP010000062.1, on the reverse strand, counting down.
TTTTCCGCAGGTGTACCGTTTCTAAAGATTCTGACAGGTCGATGCCGTTTAGTGAGTAGGATTGCGTGGCCAGCAAAGCTTGGGATTTACCCTGGCTAATTTTCTCAATCGAGCCTCGCAGTTCCAAATCAAGTTTCTTCAGTCTCGCTGGCACCATGATTTCAAAGATTGATTCACGCTCTTCCGCTAAAGAAATCTCCGTAAATTCCTTGGTGCTTTGAATTCCGTCAAGATCTGTCGAACGCACAATCAAACGCGGCTTCTCCAAAAGTCCAATCGGTGCCGGATTCCCATTAACTAATAATTGAGGCCGAACTAAGATCTCCGCATTACCACCGCGGCGGAGTGATTCTCGGTCAACATACAACCCTGCTTTCAGTTTCCACGATTCTGATTCGTGTCTGAATTTCGCCGACACGCTAAATCCATCGCGTTCGATAATCACGGATTCCCGTTTAGGTTGGTTCGAAAACGGTACGAGAAAGCGTCCCTCCTGATCGGGTTCGTACTGAGTACCTGCGACCCACAGGGAAGCGTCTTTCACGGGATTGCGGGCCTCGTCAAAGATCAAAAACTCATGGCCGGCCGCGGTCATTTCCATAATATGGGTTAGCTTGCCCTTGCGAATCAGCATGCGACTGCTTTTGCCATTGCCGATGAAATCGACAACAAACACGCCTCGATGATCGATTTCATCGAATTTGAACGTTCGCTCAATCCGCCGCGCACCCGCTTCTTGATAATCAAACGTGCGTTGCCAATTCGGAACGAGTCCATCCAGGTTGATACTGGTGCTAATTTGATCGAATTGGTTGCGGTAAAAATTGCCGGTATTCACTTCAAAGATTTTGACGATCAAGTTACTGACATTTTTGGTCGTCAGTTTGATCTCAACTGGGTCATTCAATTTGAAGTTTCGGGAGTTCGTTGGAGCAAACTCGATATCCACCCGTTTCATTAACTGCTGATACTTTACCGGCGACAACCAAGACACCCATTGTTCGGCGTCTCCCAAACCCGCCGTAATTTTCGCTTCGGCAAAGCGTTCTTTTAAATAGGCTTCTCTCACCCAGCTTGAAAATTCCGCGTACCCATCCGCATCCACCAGGAAATGGTGTAAGTAGTCACGCACCAAGTCTTCATCATTCACCACCGCTGGCAAATCCGCGCAACGTTTTTGCAGGTTAGCTACGTGCTGATTCGATGGAATTTGTTTGAGCAAACTATTGCGCACATAAGGCATTTGGCGGGGCAGTTGCAGATATTCGACAAATCGTTCTTTATCGTAGACTCCCAGCGAACGATCCAGCTTGAGACGCTGGTACAGCACGTTAGCCTTGAGGGAATTATGCACGGGCTCTAGCTCAGAAATAAAACCCCAAAGTCTTTCAAGATATTTCGCGAACTCTTCCCGATCCAACTGTAAAGACACGTCATTGTTGGGCAACAATTTTGAAAGATAAATGCTTATAAAAGGTTCTTGATTACGCAAGTTAGGAAGCAGATTAACTAATTCATCCAATTGTTCGCGAAGCAACATGCCATGGACTTTGTAACTGCCAAACCCACTCGCATTTTTGTTTTTGAGATCTTTGGCGATCAGGGCCGGTAAATCAGGCACGGCGGGATGAGACAGTCGTTTCAGCAAGTCCCTTAGTTGAGCGTCGCTCAGCGGTTGGTTCGCGATTGCTCGCAGTGCATTATCTTCAAACCGGCTCGTGTCGCTTTTCTGCAGCGCGCGACGACTCAACCGATCGAAACGAATCAGATTAGAATCTAACTGGGAGGGTAGACCTGACTTGGTCGAGGTTTTTTTCTTTTGGTGATTTAATCGAACATCTAAATTCTTGACCAAATAGTCAATCGTTTCCTGAGCATTCCCTGGGTAGGTTAATAAAGACTGGCGATGCTGCATTTCACGGAGTTGCGTACTATCGCCATGCCGTGATTTCCAGGCGCGCATCATCTTTTCCGCTTGCTCGAATTGCTCAGTATTTTGATAATGCAGGCAATGAAACAAATAATAAATATCCGTGCCCGGTACCAGTTCCTTGAGCGCCGAATCGCGATCGCCGGAGAGCGCAAAGGTCTCAACAAATCCAATTTCTTGAGCCTGAGATATTTCCCATGGTTGGGCAAACATCAATGCTGAGATAAAGCCAAGAATCATTAGACGGTTCATGGAACAACCTTTTTTGCACAACAAAAAAATTGAGTGGGGATCTGGGATTTGGGTGGAGATGGAATCCAGCGGTAGGCCTTGGTGAAAACAAGCATCCTCGGTGCTTCTCCGGACCGGAGAGACGGTCTCAATCGAGGATACCCCAATTGAACAAGCACCAGGCTCAATTCGGCTTTTTTTGACCAAGGCGGGCGTTTGCCACGCTTTCTAGCCCGACCGTTCTCCTATTATTTAATCTACGTTCTGACGATTGCCATGGACCTGTCGTTCCAAATTGTTGGCAGAGAATTGCAAAAAAGCTAAGAATTATTGACAATGCGTTCCTCACAACAGGCACTTTGCCGAGAAACCAACGATGTTACAAAGAAATCTCACCAACAACCGACCGCTAGAAAGCCTCGTTTGGGAGGATCTAACCAATGGTGTTCCAACCATCTCGGCACTCGCAAGACTATCCAGTGAAGTGCTGGCCGATCGTCAAAGTGATCCGGCACTCACTGATTTAGCTGCGTTGTCGATGGAAGCTAAAGCGATCCTTAAACTTGCCAGCAAGACCGGCTCGATCAGCATTCGGGGCGACAAGAATGCTTTTGAACCAGAAGAGCGTTACCTAGCCATATGCGTCGAAATGCCAGAATCACATCGGCGCGAGTTTCGTATATCGGGAGACCCCCAACAGACCATCCGTTTTCTTGAAGGCTTTCGGCAATTGTGTTGCCAAGGGTTAGTAATGCATCAACTAATGAATGAGTTTTCGTTAACCGCAGTGGGATTTGAGGTCGCAAGTCAAGTCAACGAAAAGGATGTTGAAAAACAAGTCGAACAGGCCCGAGAGTTTTGAGACCCGTCCGTCGACGCGTTACCATTCTCCTTGAAATGGAGCGAAGTAAATTCAAACTAATGCTCCTTAAAAACCCATCCCCTTCCATTCAATTTCAATATTGAGAACCGGCATGTTGAAATTTTTCATGGTCATCGTTTTCACAAGCTTC
>CAJQPP010000061.1 GCA_905480235.1 uncultured Pirellulaceae bacterium | reverse complement strand
GCTTGTTACCAACTCTCTCAACATTTCTGTGCCTGCGTATTTGAAGGACTCACCTACCCAGCGAGCCTCCCATCAATGCCTGAACCGACCGACAATTTGGAATTCAGCGATCAATCGTGGGAGCGACTATCCACATGCCTGCGAGCATTCTCAGCGGCTTGGGAATCCGGGGCGGCGATCGATCCGGAAGCCCCCACGAACCTCGCAGACTCGCCCACGTCCCCAACGCTTCCTTTATCACAATTCATTCCAACGGGAAACGAGATCTTACGGAACATCGCACTCATTGAGTTAAGCAAACTCGACATGCAATACCGTGCAGAAAGTCCGGCGATTTGGAAACCACTGGAACAGTACCGCGACGAGTTCCCGCAAATCAGCCAACACGGCAATCTGCCCGCCGATTTGGTTTTTACCGAATTTCAAATCCGTAATCGCACGAACCAGGATGTCACCACGGAAGAATATCAAACACGATTCCCTCGTGAATTTAGCTCGGTAAGCCGCCTCATAGAGAGCACGGAACCCAACCAAACTTCATTACTCAAACCGAATTCGATCATTGAATTTGACGTCGGAGATCGAGTCGATGATTTTGATTTGCTGACCCGTTTAGGAAAAGGGGCTTTCGCAACGGTATTTCTAGCGCGGCAAAACTCCATGCAAAGGTTGGTCGCCCTAAAGATCTCCGCGGCGGCCGGGCACGAACATCAAACCTTGGCGCAAATGGATCATCCCCACATTGTTTGCGTTTACGATCAACGCGTCATTTCCGATCCTCCCATTCGCTTGCTTTACATGCAACACATTGCCGGCGGTACTTTGCAGGAGGCGTTTGCAGAAGCCAAACGTTTGGCTGCCGGCGAGGAATTATCGGGTAAACACCTAGTCCAAGCCGTGGACCATTTATTGAACGTGCGAGGTGAGACGATACCCATCAAATCGGAAAACCGACGACGTTTATCGAATTTCAATTGGGACCAAGTCGTTAGCCAAATTGGTGTGGAGATCGCGCAGGCACTTGACTACGCGCATGAACAGAACATTCTGCACCGGGATCTTAAACCCGCCAATGTCCTGCTCGATAACGAATGCCACGTGAAGCTGGTTGATTTCAACATCAGTTTTTGCTCCAAACTAGACGGCGTTTCTCCCGCCGCCTATTTCGGGGGTTCCTTGGCCTACATGTCACCCGAACAATTGGAAGCCTGTAACCCGGACTTTGAACGTACGCCTGACGAATTGAATGGTCGCAGCGATATTTTTTCGGTGGGCATCTTGTTATTTGAATTGCTCGCTGGCTGTCGACCGTTCGAGAATTCAACCCCAAGCGGTGATTGGGCGGGATCGATGCAACAAATGATCCATGACCGGCGGAATGGCATGCCTGCATCTGCGAAAGAGAAAGTCAAAAATTCTTCCAGCATTCTTGTCTCCTCTATTGAGCGGTGCTTGGCAGGGCCACCCGAAGATCGATTTCCCAATGGAGAGGCCCTTCAGCACAATCTGTCATGGGCTTGTAACCCCGATGAAAAATCGCTCTTTAAGCCTCGCATCGGCTTGATCAATCGGCTGATTAACGCGACTCCGTTTTGGACGGTTTCCCTCATCACCATGGGAATTAGTGCTGCGGCGGTATTGTTCATCTCCACTTACAACCTGGACATCTCCGTACCCCAAGAAGCCCGAGGTACCGCTGGAAAACCTGGGCTTTTCCGAGACAGCATGCTAATTATTAACGTCAGTTTTTTTTCACTCGCGGGCGTATTGATCTACTTGCTGACTCGCCCCATCACTGACTGTTTGAAAGCTCAGAAATACAGTCTGCCGATCCAAACGTCAGCCATTAACAAAGCCATTCGACGAAACCTCAGGCTAGGTCATTACCTGTGCATCATGAATGTCTGGGAATGGACTTTGGCAGGCTTTCTTTTTCCAACGATATTTTTGGTATCCGGATTCGAAATGAATCCAAAAATGATATTTGATTTCGTCGGCAGCCATTTCATTGCTGGTTTAATTACAGGCGCTTATGTCTTTTGGATAGTTTCACTGTGTGCGCTTTATGTATGGCAACCTCGATTATTAAGATTGGCATTAGATCGAGATGGTGAACTCGACTGGACTTCGGAGCATACCCGCTTTACAAAATGGTTCGGCTTTTACCACGTTTTGGCGATGGCAGTTCCCATTATTTCCATTGCCTGGATCGTTCTAATATCCGATCACGACACCGATCAACGATCGCTGACGGTACTCAGTCTTATTGCCATGGGCGGCTTGATCCTACTAGTTTGGTCTTCCCGTCAGGTGAAGCATTGGTTACGAATCCAACGCAGCTTCAATCCCGCCCAAGATGAGAAACCCGACTGAAAGTCAAAAAAAACCACAAAACCCAATGGGAGGTTTTGTGGAAAGAGTAGCTCGGACTCAAAGAAACAGTTCCGCCATACGGGTTATTTCTTAACGCTTTCGCGAGGCCTGTCCTTACGAACCAATGGTTGTGGAGTTGCCATCTTTATCTTCGAAACCGCACCGCCTTGCTTGTCGTTTAGAATCCGAGCTTTACCGGAAATAACGGTGGAACCAACGCGTCTCCCTTTTTCCGAATAGGCCGCGACTGCAGGCTCAACACCCCTGGCCGGAACGGCATATTCTGATAGTCGCGTTGAGACACGCACAAACTCTCTGCTCGACAAGCCAGTATCGTATCGAATATTTCTAACCGACATAGAAACGTACCCGGCGTTGTACAGGGCAGCTTGCCGAAGGGCATCATTGTAATCGTATTGATTGCGAATACGGCGTCCATTGATGCTGATAATAATATCGCCCCCTTCTAAACCCGCTCTATCAGCCGGTGATCCATAATTGGTCCGCATGACACGCATTCCATAACCTGAAATGATTTGTCCCATAAAGCCCAATCGCGGGACTCCTCCGTACCCGGGCGGGGCAACGGCAGGTGCCACACGAGTCTTGGGCACAGGTTGTGCATCCCCCGTTCTACCGGGTTGCGCGTTGATTTGACCGGCCAAGATCACGAGGGCCAAAAATGCACTACTGACAATGATGTGGATTTGATTGTTAAACATGAGATGCTCCTTTTTTTCACTCACCCAAGCAGGATGCCAAAAACAAGACAGCCCGCAAATTTCTTACACTCGATGGAAGGAAATGTTCCGTCGTGGAGAAATCTTTCAGGAAAAAAAGAAAAACTGGGAAACGACACCCACGCGGCGTTCAAAAGATGATTCTGGTACCAATCATGGCCTTGCGCAGTTCAGCGACACAGTCCGCGGTTACTTGGGTGGAACGGACATTCAAAACCTGCAATTTCGGGTGACCCACCAACTGCAAGACCGACGCGTCGTTAAAATCCGAACCCTCAAGGTCCAGGACCTTGAGAGCTTCCAAACCCACCAGTTCCGGCACCAGTAAATTCAGCATTTCACGGGAATGAGGTAGGTACAGCTCTCGCAGTGCCGAACATTGGACGACCTGCTGTAGCAACTCGAATTCCAAATGAGCTGTCGTTTCACGACCATCCAAACGCAATAGTCGCCCTCGTTTGGAGCAACCTGTGGCAAAACCGTTTTGCTTTAATCGCTCTGCGAATTGACGTTCATCTTGCATAAAGCGATCCAGTCAAGCGCTGGCTCGAAAGATTGAAATGAAGTTATTTTTGGCAAGAAATCAAAACGCTCTGGGTTCTATGCCTCAGTCGTTTCATTGGCCATTGCATCGACCACCAAATCGCCGACTTCGGTGGTACTGAAGCCCATTTTCCCGGCTGCCTGGCTTTGCATCTTGCTTCCCGTCACATGCTGAATGGCGGCCAGCACGCGTTCACCGGATGCCGCTTGGCCCGAATGCTCCAATAACATGGCCATCGCTCCGATAGCAGCAATCGGGTTGATAACATTTTGGCCGGTATACTTGGGAGCACTGCCCCCCATGCATTCGTACATGCTTGTACCGCCTTCATCGGGGTTAATGTTACCACCGGCTGCGACCCCCATGCCTCCCTGAATGATTGCTCCCAAATCCGTGATGATATCGCCGAACATGTTGGTCGTGGCAATCACATCGTAGTACTCGGGGTTCTTCACCATCCACATGCAGCAGGCATCTACATGATTGTAATCGGCCTCCACATCAGGATAGTCACCGGCCACTTCCTGAAACGTTCGCCACACCAAATCATGACCGTAGGTGAGCACATTATTTTTTGCGACCAACGTCAATCGCTTCCCTTTCGGATTATTTCGCTTTTGCGTGTACTCGAACGCCCAGCGCAACCAGCGTTCGCAACCCTTGCGTGAATAGATCGCCGTTTGCGTTGCGACTTCGTCGGGCGTGCCCTTTTTCAAAAAGCCACCGATCCCGGCGTAGAGGTCTTCCGTATTTTCCCGCACGACCACAAAATCGATATCCGCAGGTCCCTTTCCTGCCAGCGGTGTTTCCACTCCGGGATACAGCTTGACGGGTCGCAGATTAATGTATTGATCCAGCTTGAATCGCAGTGTCAACAAAAGTCCTTTTTCAATCAGCCCGGGAGTCACGTCGGGATGCCCGACCGCTCCCAGATAAATTGCGTCGTGAGCTTGCAGCGTCTCCACCGCACCCTCGGGTAAAATCTCACCCGTTCTCATGTACCGCTCGCTGCCCCAATCCAAGTCGGTCAGTTCGTAGGTAAAACCGTCAAGTTCAGAAGCGGCTTTCAGAACCTTAAGTGCCTCAGAAGTAACTTCGGGGCCTGTTCCGTCTCCGGCAATGACTGCAATTTTCATGTTCAATGGTTCTAATTAGAGGCTTGTGTTAATGAGACCGGGAATTCTAGCAAGCCTGTTTTTCGTCCTCAAGGGACAACCGCAACATCCAAGGCGTATTCCTAGCCAGCCAGCCCCAAAGGCTATCAAAAATCGCATTGCCAGAAAGCATTTCAATTCCGGGGATTTGTGAGCCCAAACCGCGGAAAGCCGAAGAAATCGAGAACCACGCGAACTAATTCTCGCTAAATTCCACCTGCTGCTGGGGAGTTTCACCCAACGGATTCTGCTTATATTTCATGAAGCAGCTAACGCACATATCGAAGCGCCGAGCTTGATAAAGATCCTCACACAATTGCTCGCACTCAGCTTCATCGATGCGTTGCAACATTTCATCGACTTCGCTGAGATGATCGTGATCGACCTCTCCGCCGGCGACATCAGGGCCATCCAGCACCACTTGGGTGACAATATTTACCTCATACCGAAAATCTAAATCGGTATTGATTGCTTTCTTGCATCGATCACAGGTGTAATGAATCATGATCCCATTCCTTTTTTTACAGCGGGCATCCATTCGCCGTTCATCCCGTCACGCAAACGATCCGGGAACTTAACTCTGGACGTCATCGTAAACCGAATGAAATACCGATTGCAAGTAAAATCGGTATTTCATTCACGACGCATTTAAATGACCTTTGTGACGCCTGATTTTTTCGCTTCCCAACAAAAAGAAATCTGTTTGTTGGCAAAACCCATTGGGGGTTGATACAATTCTTGCGGCGCGGGAAGTGTCTGGATAATAAACCTCAATTGACTCTGGCGTTAACTCGAGCCGCCATTCTTGTTCAAACACAGCCTCCCGAAATTAAAACGATGAATCGGATCGCCCTCTTTATTTTCTGCGCCACCGTTTGGGTCGCGGGATCATCCACCGCTCTTACCGCGCAGGAAGCCTCTGCCCCCATCGGAGTGGACGACCAGATCTTCGATGACGGCCCGTACGTCTTCTGGCAAGACGCCAAGACCGCAATCCTCATTAGCCACAAAAACGGAGAGATAATCCGCTCGGTGGTCAACGACATTAGCGGGCCAAGAAATGTACCTACTCCAAGCGTCGATGTCCCAATGATCCACTTGGATCCGAATCTCCCCAAACCACCCGCGTCGACGTGGCCCATGCCAAAACGTCTACTCGCGATCAGCGACCTCGAAGGGAACTACCGGGCGTGCCTTGAATTCCTCAAAGGCAACGGAGTGATCGACGCGGAGGGACGGTGGGCATGGGGTGACGGACATCTCGTCTTTGACGGCGATATCGTCGACCGCGGCACCCAGGTAACAGAGATCCTTTGGCTCATCCATCGGCTGGAACGAGAGGCGGAGGCTGCCGGTGGACGCGTCCACTATGTGCTGGGCAACCACGAGGCAATGGTCATGGCGGGAGACCTTCGCTACATCCATCCAAAGTATCAAGTCATCAGCCGTAGGCTGGGGATCCCCTACGAAGCCCTGTTCGGTCCGAACACCGAATTGGGACAATGGTTTCGAAGCCGGAACACGATCCTGCGGATCGGTGATTACATGTTCGTGCATGCCGGCTACTCGCCGGCACTAGACGCGTTGGGCCTTACGCCCGATGTGATCAACGAACAGATCAGGGCCACCATCGGCCCTCCAGCCTGGTCGGGAGGGACCGCCGACCTTGAGCAGCATCTCATGTGGCACCTACAGGGGCCAATGTGGTACCGAGGCTACTTCGACCAACACGCTGCCAACTGGGGCGGCAAGCCAACCGACGTACAACTTGACGCACTTCTCAAACGCAACGCTGTAAAACACATCGTGGTTGGTCACACCGTCGTCAATGACATCGGGTGGCTCGACCAGAAAGAGCGACTCCTAGGCATTGATGTAAAATGGTCAAAGCCCGGAGAAGGTGAGGGACTGCTCGTCGAAAACGGCGTACCGCACGCCGTGGACACCCAAGGAAAAAAGCGGCCTATCGAAGTGGTCCAACCAGCGGGACGCCAGATCGGGCAGTAGAAACCGATCGACGTAACATTTGCCAGCCGGTAACGCTCCAAAAAACCTTAAGATTTCTGCGCGGGTTTCCCCCGGACTCCTTGCAAAAGGAACTAAAGCACCCGGGATTCGCGTCACGCTTTGATCAAAACCTACGCTCAAAATAATCCGCCGACCCGACCTGCACCTTGGGTAGTCATTCGCACAGGTTCGCGAATTGAACCGCGATAAATCCGTCGTTTTGCAGGTGGTTTTCGCGGCAACTCAAATCTGTGTACGTTTAGACTATCCAACCAATTTTCGATCCAAAGCCAAGCGATCTCTTCAGGTGACGCGATGGAGTACTTCGTACCGGATCGAGGGTTGCCGACATGAACGATCGCTCGGGAGCGATCACGACATAAAAAAACCCCGCCGAAAACCGACGGGGTGTTGTTTTTTAATACTCACGTGTCAGTTATTTGTCTGACAGAGGTTCTTTTCTTTCCGTGATGTTTTCGCACTCGGGAGATTGAACTGCATTTAATTCGACATAGCTTTGCCATTCCTCGGGGACATCGTCCTCATGGAAAATTGCTTCTACAGGGCACTCAGGAACACATGCTTCGCAGTCGATGCATTCTTCTGGGTGGATGTAAAGCATGGTCTCGCCTTCGTAGAAACACTCTACGGGGCAAACCACAACGCAGTCAGTATATCGGCAGCCATCACAAGGCTTGGTCACGACATGAGTCATACAGGTGTCCTTCGAAATGACAAATGAAAACCATCTCTTTGTGTATCGGCCAAACGTCACAAAGTGTTTAGCCAGCGAACGCCCTTCCGGTGACAATCTAGAATTACCGCCAGTAAGGCCGACAAATCGTAGCCCGCAATAAAAAAAGTGTCAAGTTTTACCCGCTTTTTGGCGACCGAAACATGTCGCCAGCAAGTTGTCAGCGGAAAACGAGACCTCTAAACTGAGGAGAGTTAAAGCCTGCCTTTTGGGAAATCCGGCGGCTGATAGGCGTCCAGATGACGCGAACTTGGCCACTTTTCTCCATTTATTCACCCCGCAAATTGCTAATTAGAGTGCCATGGACGTGAAATCCGATAACCAAAAGTTGATTCAATCATGCCTCGAGGAGCAACCCTTTGCCTGGCAACATTTTGTTGACCGTTTTTTACCTGTGGTGGTGAAGACGATTCAGCAGATGGAAACACAGGCGTCGAGAAATTGGCAACCATCCGACCAGCAACGCTTAGCCATTGGTGTCTTTGATCGCCTCAAAACCGATCAATTTCAGTTGCTGCGGGAGAGAGATGATCGGCTGGATTTCGAGACTTGGATGGTGGTGATAACCCGCCGCATTACGTTAGGCAATGCGACACCTCCCGAAAGCAAGACCTAGTCGGTCGCTATCTCGAAAATAGATTGAACCCTTGAAGCCGTCCCAACCGCGCCGGCTTGGCTCGTGATTCTTCTATGGCCTCATACCCTGTCCCCGGCGGTGGTCGAACAGAGGTCTGGAAAGAGGAGGGGTCAATCTTCGTCAAATCGACCACTGGGACGTCGCCCGGTTGCGGCATGGACCAGGTTATTTGTGGATCAACGTACAAAGAGTTGATCGTACTGCTTTGAATTTGGACGGCAATTTTGGTCTGCTGTCCGTTTGGCCCTACCGTATTTAATTCAATGTGTTGAGGCAGGGTAACATTCTGTTCCTCGTAGTATCGATGCTTACTGGATCTCGCCCAACCGAGTAAACGGTTCTGCGAATCGTACAGTGCTTGCTGTAACACCACTCCGGTTTTGGGATCGATGGTCAAGATTCGATGCGTCTCTCCAGAGGGTGTTGGCAGGGTCGCAATCAATTCCAAGTTGCCGTTTTTGTTAAATGGTCCCTCAATTTTTTCTGCGGGATCAAACTGCACCAATCCCATCGCATCCATAAACCACTGAGGTCGCAACTGAATCGTTTGATGCATGGGACTATTGGCATATTCCTGATGCCGGGCGAAAAAGATCGTTGGACGGGAACCTCCGAAAGAGGATTTGTTAAATATCCAAAATCGCTCCTCATTACTGCCGATATCAATTCCCGAATTGGTCATCCCCAAGACGCCCACTTTCATCCTCAGTCGATTAGGCCGCTCAATCAACAACGTGCCAGTGGCTGAGGCCGGCATACCATCCATCACGACCTTCACATTGGAATTCAACTGTCGAATTCCCTGTGTATTTCGCTGGATGGTGGCTACCACGGCATCGGCAGTCGGAGCCGCTTGTAATGCCACTGGAATGGCAGGAGCCGCAGGCTTAAACCAGCGTGGCGACTGGCACCCACTCATCGCCAGCGCTATGGCAATCAGGGTAACGCTAATCCACTTGGGAGATTTCATTTGCATTTGCTTAAATTCCTGCCATCGACCACACCATTAATCGGGTGGCTGATCCGTAAAAAGTTGCTCACCCAAATCCTGCTGGATGTTTGTGACTTGCTCCGCAGACAACTCGACCACCGGGATCTTGTATGTCCGATTCTCCTTAGCAAATTTCAACTCCAGAAACTCACCTGCTTCATTGGTTTCGGAGTCAATCAATTGCAGGATCCTTTTCCTTACCAACAACAACGCCATGACATAGACCGTCGGTTGATAGTCGGGCTTTTCCACAAGTGAATCAAAGTACGCCAACAATACATCTCGGGGGGCCCAATAAACGCGGCCACCTTCTATATTAGGTATCTTGGCTTTCCACCAACCAATCGAATGTTCATCCGGCCCCTGCCATGCTTCCTCGCAAAAATCGCGACGGATCAACCCATCCTCCTCCTGAACCAAGTCAGAGAAAAACAGCTCTCCCGGTTTAAGGTCGCGTTCGGTCGCATGGCAATGGCGACTCGTCTTTTTGATCTGAAAATCCATCATGCGAAAGGCCTACGCGCATTTGGAGTGGGGTTCAACGTTGAAAAAATCCGCTGGACCCTAGCCGATAGCGTTAGATTCGGGGAAGGGCATTTGTTTCAAATGGGCCGCAATAATTTCGCTAGCCACCCGCGACAGCAATTTTGGCCCCGCAGCACCGGGACCGCCCGGCCAAGCTTCCCGCCGACAAACTATCGAGGGCGAGCAGAATTTGAGCAACTTACGTGGAAAACGCGGATCATTTTACCCGGTAGACTGTGCGATATGCATCGGCGCGGCGAACAGGGCCCCTCAAACCGCTTTGTCCAATGCTCCTTTAAGCCGCTGTCTGCGGATTCTCGCGACGAAGATGTACGAATTCTGGAACAGTGCCCTGGGAAAACATCTTAAGAAAACTCTGAATCAACTGGCCGACCGGCAATCTATCGCAGTGCGATTTGCCGGCAGCCTGTTTGGTTACCCCATTAATCTTTTGAGCTTGGTTTCCGGGCGGCCGTTCTGTTTTGCGCCATTTGGTTACCTTTTTGCATATTAAATTCTCCGCGTCAGAAAGCGGCTCGACCTCTTAGGCAAACAGGTCGGGAATCACGGTGCCGTCGCGCACAATATGAACGGGGCGTCCGATATTGGTCTGAAACTCTTTTTGGTGGTCAATTCCCAGAGAGTGAAAAAACGACGCTGCCACATCCTCTGGTTTGAAACCCTCATGCTTGGGACCAGCAGCTTTTTCGTCACTTTCGCCGAGAACCTGCCCTCCTTTGATACCCCCGCCACCCATCATCATGAACATGCATCGAGGGTAATGATCCCGTCCGCCTTCCGCGGAACGCGTATTGATTTTTGGAGTTCGGCCAAACTCTCCCGTGACGTAAACCGTGGTCGAGTCCAACAGACCTTTTTCTTCCAAGCCCACGAACAAACCCGATAAACCGGCATCGAGTTTCGGCAATAAATTATCTTTGAGCTTCGTAAAGTTATCTGAATGGGTATCCCATCCGCCTAGGGTGACGGTCACAAAACGAACACCCGATTCCACCAGTCGTGTCGCCAAAAGACAGCTTTGGCTAAATTCATCCTCGCCAAACAATTGTTGATAGGCAGCGGATTCACGACGAATATCGAATGCCAAGCGTGTACGCTTGGACGTAATCATGTCGAACGCTTGTTGAGAAAATTGGTCCAAGCCACTGATTAAATCGTCCCCCTCCTTGATGGCGTTAAACTTGGTATCAAGCTCCCGCAGCAAACCTTGTCGTTTGCTGATTTCCTCCAAAGTCAAACCACCGCTCAACGCGATGCCGCGTACACCGAAGGGTTGACCTGCCCGTGGGGTGGCATTAGTCGCTAGAGGAGCGTAGCGAACCCCCAAGTGCCCTGGACCGGCATTCTCTTTCGGAATCGCGACATAACCCGGGATATCTTGATCGGATTTCAATTCGTGAGCGGCCACGGATCCGAGTGACGGGTATTCCAATGATGGAGTTGGACGGTTACCCGTAAAAACAAATCGTTGCCCCAAAGGATGCGCTCCCAACGAATGGGAGACCCCCCGCAGAATGGCAAACTTATCAGCCGACTTAGCTAATTGCGGTAAGTGCTCACAAATCTCCACGCCTGGCACATTGGTTTTGATGGCTGCAAAAGGCCCACGGATTTCGCTAGGACCCTGTGGCTTTAAATCGAAAGTATCTAGATGCGAAGGTCCGCCGACCAGTTCTACAAATATGGCGGCTTTACCACTCGCCCGCTCGTTAATCGCTCCCGCTTGCGCCAGTTGTGAAAATTGACTGATACTCAAACCGGCTGCTGACCCAATCATGCCTACCCTGATCGCGTCACGGCGTGTCATACCATCACATTGTTGATGCCGTGCCATGCTAGTCCTTTTCTTTTAATCCTGCGTTTATTAGCAACTGTCCTCCCTTCATAACACGGAAAGGACAGGTTCGAGCTGAGCTCGATTAGTGATTTACAATAAATTCCTTGGTGTTGATCAGAGCCCACATCACGCCCGTTAAAGCGTTCACTTTGTCGGGATCGTTCTCAAAATAAGTTCGGCAGCGAACCAACTCAGCTTCGGTGGGAAAGCGGCTTACCGTCCGCAACCAAGCCTCCGTGATCACTTCATCTTTTTTAAGTTCTTGCTCACGCTCCCGCTTTCCTTTGGAGATGGATTGTTGAATCGTCGCGATCTGCGATTCCACCATTTTCATTCGACGTTTCAGGCGATTCAACTCTTTGAGATTGTCCTTATTTTTAGCCTTCCGAAATGCTTTTTGCTGATTCTTCAGTTTGGATTTTGCCCGCGCGAGTTCTTTGGCCTGCGTCCTAGCAACTTGGGAGCTCTCGGATCCCCCCGTCAAATTTTCCAACCAGCCATCCTGATGTCTGATTTGCTCGAAAATATGACGGTCGTTTTTCATAAATACGGACTGCACCAGACTTGTCTGGGCAGAGCGATCGCAATCGCAAGAGCTATCACGGTTCGATTTCCCAAACAGCTTCATGGCAAAGTTCATGGTATTGCCGCCTCGGCGACGATTTTGCTGGCTTACCGTTCCGGGAATTGCGATTGCTCGGTTATCCATTTGACTTTGGAAGGTCGCTGCTTTTTCGTCACTTGAAGTGGCCATCGTAATGGCATCGTAGACGACTTCTGCCGCAAGTCTCCGCGGGAGTGCATGGCTGAAATTTCGCCGGTCATGCTCGTTGGATGGATTGGTTTCCCAAGAAAGCTGGTAGATATGGCTATTGGCGATTTCGCGGTGCAACCATTTCAAGTCGTATTCATTTTCGACAAAACCATCTGCTAAATAATCCAGCAGCGGCCCGTTACTGGGAGGGTTGGCGAGGTTTAAGTCGTCGGCCGGTTCCACAATACCGATGCCAAAATACCGTGCCCAAACCCGATTCACGATTGCCTTGGCAAAATACGGATTTTCTTCATGAGCCAGCCAATTCATTGCCGGCACCCGCGCATCGGTAAAATCACTTAGGGCGACACCGGACCCTCCCAACAGAATAGCGTCTGAGTAGAAGCGGTTTCGCCTTTGTTGCGCACGGCGCCTCGCTTGCTGCTTCCGTTGCAGTTCACGTCGTTCTGCCCGAGTGAGTTTCTTCTTGTTTTTCGCGTTCTTTGGGGGCTCTTTTTTGGCGTCTGCATTCCCCCCCATCATTTCGTCATCCGGGTCCGCCACAGTCTGCTTTTGCTCCATGGCCTGTTTCATGGACTCCTGCTCTGCTTTTAATTCATCGCGGCTTTTTCTGGGTGGGCCAACATTTAATTCGGCAAAGGGCACGATCTCGCCCTGGCGAGCTTTTTGACTGAGTTGCCTGCGCAAATTTCCGCCGCGTACTTTAGTCGGATCAATTTCAAGCTTTTCGTAGATCGCCTGCAGCTCTTCCTTTTCTCCCGAGACAGCTCGCTGTGGCTGTTTGATAGAGACGCCAGAAAAGAATCTGGCGAATTGCTTGAAATCATCCTGTGTCCATTGATCAAAAGGATGTTTGTGGCACTGGGCGCATTGAATGCGAACGCCAAGGAAAGAATGGGCAAAACTGATCGCTAACGTGTCACTCGTCTGAAACTCACGACGCATCCAATAGTAAGGCATGGTCGGACTGTCAGCGAACCGATCCGCTTTCGCGTCTTGGTAGTCGGCCGACATGCGGGTGCTGTATTCCGTGAGGCTTTCGCCATCGGTTCGGCTTTTCGACAACACGATACCCCGCACAATCTCGTCGTACGGCACGTTTTCTTTTACTCGCTGGTGAAGCCAACGGTACCAACCTTTTGCAGCCATGTCCTCATAAGCAACATTGGTGAGCTGTCGCGAACTGTTACCCGTCATATCCCCCAAAAAAGTCGTCCACCAAGCGGCGTAAGCATCGGTTTCCAAAAGCTCATCAATTTTGCGGGCCCTTTTATCGACCGCGTTGTCAGCCAAAAAGGCACGAATTTCCGCTGGCGAGGGCAGGGTGCCTGCAATATCCAGACTGACACGTCGGAGAAAAGCAAGATCGCCGACGGTCGGTGAGGGTTGGATCCCCAAGCGATCCAGTTTGTCCATCACCAAATGATCGATCGCCGTGGGTTTGGCAAATGGCATTTTCGGAGTCGGTAGTGAATGGTTCACCGAAGAAATCACCGGGACACTCACAACCTCGTTGTCGTAAAACACGATCAAGTGTGTGTCTCCGCGATCGCCTCCGATTATCTCGCCATTTTTATCGATGGAAGCAACTTGCGGATTATTGGATTGGAACCGCGATAATGGCGTAACATCCTCTTCCGTTCCATCGCTCCATTTGGCAATCACACTGAGCTGATCAATTTGCTGAGGCTTGGAGAGAATGTCAGATGGAAAGACCTTCAATTCGCTCAACCGCACGTTTGATTTTAGATCCTCGGCTCCGCCCGAGATCCAATTCTTGATCAAACGGTATTGCCAACTGTCGTCCGAAAACCGCTGGCCGCCTCCATGATCTTCGGGATCCGTCGGCTTGGTGAGAATCAGACTGCCTTCCGGGTCTTCCAAATCGACTCGGTAGGTTCCATCGGCGCTCAATGCCTGATGGTCTTTCTCAAAATCGTATCCGAACAAGGATAACTGAAGTCCTCCTTGGCCTTGAAACGACCCATGGCAAGAACGGCCATTGCAACCAAGGCGTCCCAATAATGGCCCCACGTGGCGTTGGAAATCGGGTACTTCGTCGGAATCTTGTGCAAAACGCACATCAACCGCTGGCATGGCTTGCTCCAGAGCCGATTCCCTCGTCTCTGGAACGGTCGATTTAGCCGGATGGGAGTTCTCGCCCTCTGTAAAGGGAGTGAACAGCATGCCACCCACGATGCCCAATCCCACCAAGCTCAACCAATGATTGAAATTCATTTTCAAGATGCTCCCGCCTACGAGTTGGCACAAAATCGCCAGTTCACCTTCAAACTTGGCTTTTTCGCGTTGCCTGTCGATTGCTAACCATTTTAACGGCTAATTAATTATAACGCCTGAAATGCGAGAATTCACGCCGAGAACAAGAAGGGTACCGGCAGCTCATTTCTGTTGGGCCTGACTGCCCGGCCTTCCTGCAGTGGTCCCGAGGGTTTTCGTAAGGTTTCCACAGACTTTTCACGCATTTATTTGGGTGGGAGGATAGGTTAAATCCGGAAATCCCCGGCGGTTACTCCCAGTGGGGAATATCTTCTCATGGACCCCAGAGCCGACTCCGTTTATCATCGAGGCCCGAGAGCGGCTCCGTTCACAAAATTGCTTGATAAGGTTGGAAATAAAGTGATCCTGACAACGCACCCCCGACTGAAGGAAATTCGTAACAAAGTCGAAGCAGGCGAGCGGCTTTCCGTCGACGACGGGATTTTGATGTACGATCCCGAGATCCCGCTCAACGATTTGGGACAACTCGCCAACTTGGTGCGCGAGCGGATCAACGGCAATGTTGCGTATTACAACATCAACACGCACCTTAACCCGACCAATGTTTGCATCTACCGTTGTGTTTTCTGTGCTTTCCGGTCCGATCTCAAGTCATCGAAAAGTTACCTCATGAGCGATGAGCAAATCATCGAACGGGGTGGCGAAGCCGTCGCAAACGGTTGCACCGAGATGCACATTGTCGGTGGCTTGCATCACTTGAAAAAGTTCGAATGGTACGACAACATCCTGCAAATTCTGCACAAGGCTTACCCTGCCTTGCATCTTAAGGCTTGGACTGCAGTAGAAATCAGTTGGTTCGAACAACTTCTGAAGACCGACATCAAAGATGTCATGCAGCGTCTGCGTCAATCGGGATTGGGGAGCTTACCGGGCGGCGGTGCAGAGATATTCCACCCGGAAGTCCGCGACAAGATCTGCGAACACAAAGCCAGCACCGATAAGTGGTTTGAGATTCACCGCACCAGCCATGAGATGGGTATCAAAACTAACTGCACGATGCTGTACGGCCACATCGAAAATGCCATGCACCGTATCGACCACCTGGATCGGTTGCGGACCCTACAGGATGAAACGGGTGGCTTTCAAACTTTCATCCCGCTCGCATTCCATCCAGAGAATACCGGACTATCTCACATCGAGAAACCGACGTCTTTGATGGACCTGCGAACGATCGCCATCAGCCGTTTGATGCTGGACAACATTCCCCACATCAAAGCCTATTGGATCATGTTGGGGATCGGCACGGCGCAGACAGCGTTGGCTTACGGAGCTGATGATCTTGATGGAACCGTACGCCACGAATTGATCTACCACGATGCCGGTGCGACAACACCTCAGATTTTGACCATCGATCGCATCAAGGAACTCATCGTGGAAGCGGGTAGAAAGCCGGTTGAGCGAGACACCATCTATCGAGAAGTTCTCAGGGATGAAAACGATTTCTCGAAATGGAAGATTGGGCGACCGGTTGAAGAACTCGTCGTATAAGAGGCCAACGCTGATCCAAACTTAGGACGCCACCTGTTTCGCGGGCCTCGATCTATCCCACATCGCTAAGCTCGAGCGAGTCTCCGTAGCGGGCGATGATCATTTGCCGCAACTTGAGGAAGGCTTCAGCTTGCAAGCTTGGGTCGCCGTCAATGACCATTCGGGCGTCGCTGCGGGCATCCTGCAACCATTGCCCATCCCTCAGCAGGTCGGCTATACGCAACGGTGGCATGCCATGCTGCTGAGTACCGAAAAGATTACCTGGTCCGCGAAGCTCGAAATCCTTTTCTGCTAACTCGAAACCATTCTGGCTTTCCACAAAAGACTGCAACCGCTCATGGGGTGACCCCTCTTCGGTGGAGGGAAACACACACACGTAGCCCGCATACTCTCCCCGATTCACGCGTCCTCTCAACTGATGCAGTTGAGACAGCCCAAATCGTTCTGCGGATTCAATGGTCATCACAGTAGCGTTGGGGACATTGATACCTACCTCAATCACACTGGTCGCGACCAACACCTGAGTTAAGCCGCGTTGAAAACCCAACATGACCGCATCTTTCTCCGCCGATTTCTGGCGACCGTGTAACAGGTCGATCCGAAATTCCTCCAAGGGACCATTAGCTAGTTGTTCCAGTAGCGCCTCAGCACTCGATACCGCCGAGTCATCGTCTGACTGCACCAGGGGCGCTACCACGAATGCCTGACGGCCTTCACGCAATTTTTTGCGGACAAACTCCCACCAGCTTTCGCGGGATTCCTCGTTACCCAAGTAGGTGTTAACGGGTTGTTGGCGAGCCGTCGGTTTTTCGAGTGTGGACACATCCAAATCACCAAATGCCGTCATCGCAATGGTCCGCGGAATGGGCGTTGCGGTCATCACGAGATAATGAGGGTTGTTTCCAGAAGCGGCTCTTAATGCACTTCTTTGCCGGACCCCAAATTTGTGTTGTTCGTCAATCACGACCAACCCCAAATCAGCAAAGGGCGGGCCTGACGATAAAAGCGCATGGGTGCCAACCACCAATTGAATCCGAGCGCTGCTAATGTCATCTGCCAAAACCGCTCGTTCGGCTGACGTTTGACTGCCCGTCCAGAGTGCGACTTTGACTCGGCCATTTTTTAGCCATTCCTCCAGGGATCGCACATGCTGGCGGGCCAACAGTTCCGTGGGGGCCATCAAGACAGCCTGTTTTCCATGCGCCACGGCTAACAACATCGCGAACGAAGCAACCGCCGTCTTGCCGCTACCAACCTCTCCGTGCAAGAGACGATTCATGGGAATTTTTTGCGCCATGTCCCGGGCAATTTCTCCAGCCGCACATTTTTGTGAATCGGAAAGCTCAAAAGGAAAACGGCGTAAAATCCGCGCGTGAATTTTAGCATCGAGCGGTAATTCCGGCGCGTTCTCCTCGGCTCGCAATTTGGCACGCCGCATGGCCAAAGCCAATTGCAGCACAAATAGTTCTTGATAAACAAACCGTGTTCGGGCGCGCTGCAACGTCGTTTGGTCAGACGGACGG